>DATKUP010000050.1:0-113249 GCA_035530575.1 Thiobacillus sp.
ATCAACGTCGCAATTGCGCATAAATTGTTGAGGCAGGCCTTCGCGGTGGCAACGACCAATGCGCCTTTTTCGACAGAATATGCTTGACGAGAAGCACAGTTCATTGCGAGGAGCGCAGCGACGCGGCAATCCAGAAATGCCCGCTTAATCAAATACGCTGGATTGCTTCACTGCGCTCGCAATGACGGCCATATCGAATTAATCAGTGCTTCCCTAGAAACGCGCGCCAAGTACGATCTGGTGCAGGTCGATGCCGTCGTTCGGCTCCTCGATATCGGCATTGGAGTAATGGGAATACTGCAGGCCGGCGAATCCCCATTGGGCAAACTCGACGCCCACGGCTAGGTGCTGGGAGAACTGGAAGCGGGTGGAAAAATCCTTGTTGCCCAGCGTGTCGCGGCTGAACAGGGAGACGCCGAGTCCGGCTTCGGCATAGGGCCGCAGGCGGCCTTCGCCGTAATGGAGGTGGAGGCGGCCGATGCCACCGAACTGGTTCAGGCTGTCCGGCCCCGGACCCGCGCCGGTGAACCTGAAGTGGCTCAGTTCAAGTTCGGGGCGCAGCGAGGCCTTCCAGCTGCCCCAGTCGGCGGACCACATTGGACCGAAGCGCAGGCTAAGCCCCGCTCTTTCATAATCGCTGCCCCCTTCGCCAACCAGCAGGGCGATTTCCCGACCCTCCGCTGCAGCCGATGCGGCGGTGAACGGCGTGAGGGCGAACGCCAAGAGGGCGAACGCCGCAGGCAGGCGGCAACCGGGTTGCGATAAAACCTTTGGATGGCGGTTCATGTGCGTTCTCCATGTTTTGATTTGACTTGCGCGGCGCGTGCCGATCGGACGCCCGCGACCTCAATTCAATATAGGTATATCGATCGAAGCGAAAGATGCTTTCCAGTCGGACATCGACGGCGGCGTAGCCACCGCCCGCGGGGCAATTCAGGGATGCGTGTGCGAGATCAGCGCATCTCGGGCAGCACGATGTTGACTTCGATCACCTCGAAATTCCCCTGTTTTTCCAGCCCGACCTTGATGTCTTCCGGGTTGATCTTGACATATTTCGAGATCACTGCGACCAGATCTTTCTGCAGATCGGGCAGGAAATCGGGGCCGGACAGGCCCACGCGCTCGCGAGCGATGATGAGTTGAAGCCGCTCTTTGGCGACCGAGGCAGTGGCTTTCTTTTCGCCGAATATGAGGGTGAGCCAGGACATGTCACTTGCCTCCGAATAGACGCTTGATCAGGCCCGGCTTCTCGTACTCGGCGAAACGCAGCGGGTGTTCTTCGCCGAGAAAGCGGCCGATCGTATCCTGGTAGGCGTCGGCGACCGGCGTGTCTTTCTGGTGGATTGCCGGGATACCCTGGTTGGACGCCTGCAGCACCGCTTCGGATTCGGGGATGACGCCCAGCAGCGGAATACGCAGCAGTTCCTGGATGTCGGTGTAGGTCAGCATCTCGCCCTCGTGCGCGCGTTTGGGCGAGTAGCGGGTGACCAGCAGGTGTTCCTTCACCGGCTCGCGGCCTTCGATGGCACGGCGGCTTTTCGACTGGATGATGCCGAGGATGCGGTCGGAGTCACGCACCGACGAGACTTCCGGGTTGGTGACGACGATTGCCACGTCGGCGAAGGTCAGCGCCACCACCGCGCCGTGTTCGATGCCGGCGGGCGAGTCGCAGACAACGTAGTCGAATCCCTGATGCGCCAGTTCCTGCAGCACCTTTTCCACGCCCTCCTCGGTGAGCGCGTCCTTGTCACGGGTCTGCGAGGCGGGCAGCACGAACAGGTTGTCGGCGTGCTTGTCCTTGATCAGCGCCTGGTGCAGGTTGGCGTCGCCCTGGATGACGTTGACGAAGTCGTACACCACGCGGCGTTCGCAGCCCATGATGAGGTCGAGATTCCTGAGGCCGACGTCGAAATCGATCACGGCCGTCTTGTAGCCGCGCAGCGCGAGACCGCTGGCGATCGAGGCGCTGGTAGTGGTCTTGCCGACGCCGCCCTTGCCGGAGGTGACAGTAATGATGGTGGTCACGGAGCTTCCTTTTTTGCGTGGAGTTAGAGAGGTTCGATGACGAGCTGGCTGGCGTCGGCCAGGCGGATTTGCGCCGGCTTTTTCGCCACGGCGGCATCCAGCGCCGTGTCGAAGGTGCGATACACGCCCGCGATCGAGACCAGTTCGGCCTCGAGATGGGTGGTGAAAATCCGCGCCGTGACATCGCCGCGAGCGCCCGCGAGCGCCCGCCCCTTGAGCGGTGCATACACATGGATGCTGCCGTCGGCGATCACTTCCGCGCCGGGATTGACCGCGGCCAGCACCACGATGTCGCCGCCCGCCGCATAGACCCGCTGGCCCGAGCGCAGCGGCTTGTCGATGATGCGGGTGGGGACAGCGGCGGATACTGCGGGTGCTTCAACCGGCGCCGCCACGGGTTCGGGTTCAGGCGCCAGTTCGACCGCAGCCGGCGCAGGCGCGGCGGCATTCAGCACCAGCAGACCCGCCCTGGCGGCGGCTGCGGCCAGTTCGTTTGATGCATTCTGCACCGCGAACGGATTCAGGCCGCGACTTTTCAGTTCCTGCGCCAGCCAAGCCCAGTCGGGCGCGGCCGCGTCGACCGGCAAACGGCCGCACTCGAACACCGCCGCCTCACCGCCGAAAAAGTCCGGCGTCGCGGCAAACAGCGTGCCGATGTGGGTGGCCAGCACAGCATGTTCGGCGCTGTTGAGGATGACTTGTATCCCGGCGAGCCGCGTGGTTTTCAGTTCCAGCGCGGGCGCGGGGCGGGGCTCACGTCGGCGCGGCATGGCGGGCAGGGGGATGGAAATTCACGAAACAGACGATCGAAAGCAACCCCGAGAGTCTATCCGCACCCGCTATGCGGGGCAAGGCGCATTGCCCCGTTGTTTTTGCCTCAGGCCGCCTCCTTCGGCCGCATCTGGCGGCTGTAGAGGAATTCCAGCACTTGGCTGCGCAGGCCGTGATAGTGCGGGTCGTGCGCCAGTTGCAGGCGGTCGCGCGGGCGCGGCAGGTCCACCGTGAGGATCTCGCCGATGGTGGCCGCCGGGCCGTTGGTCATCATCACGATGCGGTCGGAGAGCAGCACCGCCTCGTCGACGTCGTGGGTGACCATGATGACCGTGCTTTGCGTCGCCGCGACGATTTTCAATAGTTCGTCCTGCAGGTGCGCGCGGGTCAGCGCGTCGAGCGCGCCGAAGGGCTCGTCCATCAGCAGCACCTTCGGCTCCATCGCCAGCGCGCGGGCGATGCCGACGCGCTGCTTCATCCCGCCGGAGATTTCGCCCGGCAGCTTGGCGGCTGCGTGGGTCAGCCCCACCAGTTCCAGCGCGGCGTTGGTGCGCGCCTTCAGTTGTTTTCCGGATTCCGTGCGGCCAAACACTTTTTCCACCGCGAGGTAAACGTTCTCGAACGCGCTGAGCCAGGGCAGCAATGAGTGGTTCTGGAACACCACCCCGCGTTCCGGCCCGGGCCCCTTGATCTCCTTGTTGGCGAGCAGCAGAACGCCGTCGGTGACGTCGAGCAGTCCGGCCACCAGATTCAGCAGCGTCGACTTGCCGCAGCCGGAGTGGCCGATCAGCGCGATGAACTCGCCCTGATTGACGTGGAGGTCGATGCCGGTGAGGGCGGTGAACTTGCCTTTTCTGGTGCTGAACACCATCGAGACGTTTTCGATCTGGACGTAGCTTTGCATCGTTTTTCCTTTAGTGGAGAGTCGAGAGCTGTGAGTCGAGAGTTTGTGAGCGAGAGCTGGCTTACCTGCTCTCCGCTCTCGACTCTCCGCTCACCACTTATTCGTAACTAAACCGCTTCGCGATCAGCATCAGCATCTGCTCCAGCAGCAGTCCGACGATGCCGACGACGAAGATGGCGATGATGATGTGGGCGACGTTGAGGTTGTTCCATTCGTCCCACACCCAGAAGCCGATGCCGACGCCGCCGGTGAGCATTTCGGCGGCGACGATCACCAGCCAGGCGACGCCGATCGCCAGCCTCACACCCGTCAGCACATACGGCAGCACCGCCGGGAACAGGATCCTGGTGAACACCTTGAACTCGGACAGGTTGAGCACGCGCGCAACGTTCATGTAGTCCTGCGGGATGCGCTGCACGCCGGCGGCGGTGTTGAGCACCATCGGCCAGATGCTGGAGATGAAAATCACCCAGATCGACGCCGGTTCGGCCCGTTGCAGCACCAGGAGGCCGATCGGCAGCCAGGCCAGCGGCGACACCGGGCGCAGGATGCTGATGATCGGCGAGAGCATGCGGTTGAGGAAGTCGAAGCGGCCGATCATGAAGCCGAGCGGGATGCCGACGGCGGCGGCAAAACCGAAGCCGATGCCGACCCGGCCCAGCGAGTTGAGGATGTTCCAGCCGATGCCCTGGTCGTTGGGGCCGTTGTCATAGAACGGGTCGGAAAACAGTTTCACCGCGGCATCCCAGGTTTCGCCGGGGCCCGGAATCTGCCCGCCGCTGTTGGCGACCAGCGCCCACAGCGCCACGAACAGCAGCATGCCGAGCAGCGGCGGGATGGCATTCCTGAGCAGGGTCCGCGTGCCTTCGACGAAGCGCTTGCCCGATTCGGTTTCGAAATAGGGCGTGCACCGGACGGGCGCTGCGCCAGCGGATGCTTTGGATGCCGGGGCGATATCCTCGCCCGACAGGATTTCGTTCAGACTTTCGGGTGTTGCATTGATTGCGCTCATATCGCACTCCTGAGTGTTAATGGCGCCTGGCGGCCGCCAGTGCCTGTCGGGCAGGCGGCCGAGGCTTTCATGCCGGGGTGTAGGCGGCCTGTTTCATGGCGGATGCCAGCGTGTCATAGGCTTCCGCCCAGGCGTCCTCGACAGCCGGGGTGAACTGCTGTCCCAGCCCCTTGGCCAGGGTCCAGATCAGCGCGCTTCCCACGGTGTCGTAATGCGCTTCCGTGACGCCGTAAGCGATGTGACGGCGTCCCAGATCCTCGACGGCGCCGAGAAGGGGTGCCAGATTGTCGAGGCTGCTGACGACCATGTGGATCATGGTCGTCAGCTTGCGCCCCTGCTCGATCATGTCGCCCCTGAACAGGCTGCGCAGCGACGGATCCAGCGCGAACAGCTGGCCGTAAAACAGCTGGGCCGCGCTGTCCTTGATCGGCAGCACCTGCTGCCAGCTGCTGCGAACCAGTGTGATTTTTTCGGGTGTCATGACGTATCCTTTCTGTGATCAGACCTTGATTTTGGTCAGGCTTTGATTTTGAAACTGTCGGCATATTTCACCGGGTCCTTGCCGTCCCACACCACGCCGTCGATCAGCTTGCTCGAACGCATGTCGGATTTCGGCAGTGGCGTCTTGGTCATCGCCGCAGCGGCCTTGTAGATGTCGATACGGTTGACCTTCTTCGCCACCGCCAGGTAGTCGGGGTGATTCTTCAGCAGGCCCCAGCGCTTGTGCTGGGTGAGGAACCACATGCCGTCCGACAGGTAGGGGAAGCCCACCGTACCGCCGTTGTAGAACTTCATGTAGTCGGGGTCTTTCCACTTCTTGCCGATGCCGTTGTCGTACACCCCACGCATGCGGCCCACGATCGAGTCGAAGTCGGTGTTGACGTAGGATTTGGCGGCGATGACCTTGGCCACCTCGGCGCGGTTCTTCATGTCGTCGATGTACTTTGACGCGTCGAGAATGGCCGCCACCATGGCGCGCGCGGTGTTCGGATACTTCTCGACGAATTCGGCGGTGGCGCCGAGCACCTTCTCCGGATGGTCCTTCCAGATTTCCTGCGACGTCGCGGCGGTGAAGCCGATGTTGTCGCGGATCGTGCGCGCGTTCCATGGCTCGCCCACGCAGAAGCCGTCCATGTTGCCCACCCGCATGTTGGCGACCATCTGCGGGGGCGGCACCACGATGTTCTTCACGTCGCGGAACGGATCGATGCCGTACGCGGCCAGCCAGTAATACAGCCACATCGCGTGGGTGCCGGTGGGGAAGGTCTGGGCGAAGGTGTATTCGCGGGGTTCGGCCTTCACCAGCTTGGCGAGCGAGGCGCCGTCGGTCACGCCCTTGGCCTTGAGCTGATTCGACAGCGAGATCGCCTGACCGTTATGGTTGATGCTGGCGAGCACCGCCATGTCCTTCTTCGACCCGCCGATGCCGAGCTGCACGCCGTAGATCAGGCCGTACAGCACGTGCGCCGCGCCGAGCTCGCCGTTGACCAGCTTGTCGCGCACCGCCGCCCACGAGGCTTCCTTGCTCGGCATGATGGTGAGGCCGTACTTCTTGTCGAAGCCCTTCACCGAGGCCATTACCACCGACGCGCAGTCGGTCAGCGGAATGAAGCCGATGCTGAGCCTGGGTTTTTCCGGCGCGTCGGAGCCGGCGGCCCAGGCGCCCTGGCGCACGCCCGGAGGCACCAGCGCCATTAGGGCGGCGGCGACGGAAAGTCCGGTGGTCTTTTTCATGAAGTCACGCTTGCCCGGATCCTGCACGAGGGATTTGTCCTGGGTGTCGCTCACGGTGGTTCTCCAAATAAAAAGGCGTCGCCTTGAGGGCGGACGCCTTTGTCCAGTTGCGAAAGAGTTGACGGTTACGCTGAAAGCCACATCGTTGCGACTGTTCAGTTGAGGATTAGCAACCGCCGTGCCAGATGCTTGATTGTCTTGCAGTGCAAGGCTTGGCGTGGAATCTGTCTTGCGGCGCACAAGTCTGGAAGCCTGTGCTGCGCACTCGTGCGGTGCGTATTCGTGGTGCCATGCACCAATCGGTGCAGCACTTATCGGACTGCTGTTTTTTGCAGAATTTGCCGCGCGATGTCCGCCAGCTTCAGACCGCGATCCATCGCCGCGCGGCGCATCTCGCGATATGCCTCGGGTTCCGATGCGCCTGTCTGCTTGATGAGCAAGGCCTTGGCCTGATCGACCAGCTTGCGTTCCGACAGCTCAAGGCGCGTCTGCTCCAGTTGGCCGTGCAGCGCCTGGTACGCTTCGAAGCGCGACACTGCCACGTCGAGAATCGGGCGGATGCGCGCCGTGTCGAGGCCGTCGACCACATAGGAGGTCACCCCCGCCTGCGTCGCCGCGCGGATCGACTCCGCGCTGCCGTCACCGGTGAACATCACGATCGGCCGCGGGCAATCCTGGTTCGCCACGCAGATGTGTTCCAGCGTGTCGCGATCGGGCGAGTTCTGCGCAATGATCACCACGTCCGGGCGCAGCGCCTGCATCTGCGCGTCCAGACAGCGTGCGGAATTCAACGTGGCCGCGACCACGCAGCCCGCCGCTTCCAGGGCGGGCACCAGCATTGCCAGCCGTTCGGGCTGATTTTCGACAATCAATACACGCATGTTCGTCTCAATGTTTTTACCCGACCGAAAAAAGGCGGTCTCCGGAGAGGCCGCAAAGTCGGAGGAGACTGCCTGTGCGTGGTTGTTGCCGCGTCAGCAGCTTACAACCACGGCCTCTCCCTTGCGGGGACAACCACGGCCTACCCTTTGATGGAGCAACCGGGCCTTGCGGTTTGGACACTCAGTTGGGATGCAGCAGGTGTCGTGCCAGCTCTGAGAGTGGTTAATTATCAAATGCTTATATTGATTTTTGGCTGCTGTGAGGTGAGTTGGGGTGAACGGTTGTGGTGCGTGGGGTGGGGAAATGGAATCAAAACGGGGCACAAACGACGTTCGTCATTGCGAGCGCAGCGAAGCAATCCAGTCTTTTGTTTCGCGCGGAGCACGCTTGGCGGTTGAGCCTTCACGGAGCTGCTGACCGTTGACCGGGTTACCCCGGCCAACGAACCCCAGCACATCGCCCCATTCAACTACATCACTGACACTTCATCTCCGTCGTCAGCCTCATCCACTGCATCGACCAGTTTTTCGTCCGCGTCCGCGCATGCCGCGTGGCAATCTTCTCCTCCGGCGTCTGGTCCGGACGGAAGTCGAACGCACGCCGCGCCATCGGGTACTCCTGCCATTCCACCGGCACCCCGCGCTCCCACAGCGCATAGAAGGCGCGTCCGCCATTCATGCGGCGCAGTTCGTAATCGGCATCACCAATCAGATAAAGCATCGGCGTGGTGATCAGCATGATCTCCGGGGCGACGCGGAACAGCTGATCCGGTTCGGGCGCGTTGGGGTTCTGCATGTGGCCGTAGTAGCTGACGATGGCGGCGACATCGCCGCCGCGCTTGGCGGCCAGCCGAATCGCGTAATAGGGGCCGCGCGAGAGGCCGACGATGCCGACCGGCCGCTCTGCCAGTCGGGGGCGACGACGAGAAAGCCCTGGGCGGCAAGTTCTCGCACGTGCGCGCGTTCGTCGCCTTCGTGGCCGCGCTTGGCGTGGATGAACAACACCGGCGGGAAGGGGCCCTTGCCCGCCGGTGTGGCGATTTCGACCGGCACCTCGGAGCCGTCGGCGGCCTTGATGGTGGCCTTGACGAGTTCGATGTCGTTGGCCAACGCCGGCGCGGCAAGCGCCGATGCTAAGATGGCGCCCGCAATGGCGAGTCTTCTCATGATCTACTCCTGTCGTTTTTCCGGCCCTCATTCCAGGCTGGCACCCCGATTTCCTGCGCTGTCAAAAAGTACCCTGAAGGGCATTAATGCCGGTGAATGCTTCCATTGAGGAACCGATGATTCCGCCCCGGCTGCGGCGAGTGCTGGCTGCTGCGTGGATTTCGCTGGGCTTGCATGCGGCACTGATTGCGCTGGTGCAGGTGGTGCCGCCGACGTCGCTGAGCCTGGGCGAGCCGGCGATCGAGGCGCGGCTGGTGTCGGCGCCCATCGCGCCGCCGGCTGTGGATACGCCGCCGGCTGCAGAGACGCCCCCGGCGCCCGCAGTGAAAGCGCCTGAAAAGCCCCCCAAGGCCGTGCCGCTGCTCGCGCCGAGCGAGACGCCCGAGGCGCTGCCGGTGGCCGAGCCGCCTGCTCCGCCGCCCGCTGAGCCTGAGCCGCCTGCCGCTGAAGCATCACCTGTCGCCGAAGCGCCGTCTGTCGCCCCAGCTGACTCCCGGCCGGCGCCCGTTGCCGCTCCACCGGCTGCGCCGGCGCCGGTCGCGACGATCACCAGTTCGGTCGATCTCACCTTTTACACTGCACGCGATCTCGATGTGCAACCGCGCGCACTGCGTGAAATCGTGCCGGACTATCCCTTCGATGCCGACCGCCGACGGCTGTCGGGCAAGGTGCGCCTGCAGCTGAAACTGGAAGTCGACGGCCGCGTCAGCGACATCGGAATCGTCAGCGCCAGCCCCCCCGGCGTATTCGACGAATCGGCGCTCAAGGCATTTCGCGCTGCGCGCTTTGCGCCGGCGCAAAAGGGCGGCCGTCCGGTGCGTGCGCTGGTGATGATCGAGGTGGTGTACGACTGGGAAGGTCGGCGCTAATACGGAGGTGAGGGGGGGCCGTGCGTGGTTGTTGACGCTTCACGGCCTTACCAACCACGGCCTGCCCCTTGCGGGCGCGCCTGCAAGTTGTGTCGTTGGTGACCCGTCAGGGAGCCAAAGGCTTAAAGATTCAAGCGGCCACGCCGGCGCTCATTCGACGCGGCGGGCCGGCCGCCAGCGTTTGAGGGTGAGCGCGTTGGTCACCACGCTGACGCTGGAGAACGCCATTGCGGCGCCGGCGATCACCGGGTTCAGGAAGCCTGCCGCCGCCAGCGGAATACCCACCACGTTGTAGACAAACGCCCAGAACAGGTTCTGCCGGATCTTGGCGTAGGTGCGTTTGGAAATATCGATGGCGTCGGCCACCAGTGCCGGGTCGCCGCGCATCAGGGTGATGCCGGCGGTGTGCATGGCGACGTCGCTGCCGCTGCTCATGGCGATGCCGACATCGGCGGTGGCCAAGGCAGGCGCGTCGTTGATGCCGTCACCGACCATCGCCACCGTCTGGCCCGCAGTCTTCAGCTGGCTCACCTGGGCTTCCTTGTCCGCCGGCAGCACCTCGGCCAGCACGCGGTCGATGCCGAGCGCCGTAGCTGCGGCCTGCGCCGCACCGCGGTTGTCGCCGGTGAGCATGACGGTGGCGATGCCGCGCGCCTTGAGGTTCGCTATCCCGGCGGCGGCCGTGGCCTTGACCGCGTCGCCGAACGCCAGCACGCCGAGCGCGCGGCGGTCGCGCGCACGCGCCAGCCACGACACGCTGCGGCCCGCGGCTTCCTGTTCAGCCGCGGCGGCATCGAGGGCGGTGGTGTCGACGCCGTTCTCGACCATCAGCCGGCGGTTGCCCAGCCAATACAGTTCGCCCGCCGTCTCGCCGGCGAGGCCGCGCCCCGGCAGCGCCTGCTGTGCCCGCGCGGCAATGGGCGCGACCCCTGCCGCAGCCGCTTCGGCCAGCACCGCGCGCGCCAGCGGGTGCTCGCTGCCCGCCTGCAGGCCGGCCGCGATCGCCAGGATTTCATTCCGCTCAATGCCGTCCGTGGCCACGCAGGCCGTCACCTGCGGCGTGCCGTCGGTCAGCGTGCCGGTCTTGTCGAACACCACGGTGGTGATCTTGTGCGCCAGCTCCAGCGCCTCCGCGTCCTTGATCAGGATGCCGTGGCGCGCGGCGACGCCAGTGCCGGCCATGATCGCGGTTGGGGTGGCGAGGCCGAGCGCACACGGACAGGCGATCACCAGCACCGCCACCGCGTTGAGGATGGCGACTTCGGCGTCGCCGCCGAGCGTCCACCAGGCGATGAAGGTTACCAGCGCGATGCCCATCACCACCGGCACGAACACCGCGCTCACCTTGTCCACCAGCCGCTGGATCGGCGCCTTGGCAGCCTGTGCGTTCTCCACCAGGCGGATGATGCGTGCCAGCGTGGTCTCGGCACCCACCGCCGTGGTGCGCGCGACCAGCATGCCGTGGGCGTTGATCGCGCCGCCGGTGACCGCGTCGCCCGCCTGCTTGTCGACCGGCAGCGATTCGCCGGTGAGCATGGATTCGTCGATCTGGCTTGCGCCTTCGATCACTTCGCCGTCCACCGGCACCCGCTCGCCGGGGCGGATCACCACCAGGTCGCCGACGTGGATGGCGTCGATCGGCAGGTCGCGATCGACACCGTCGAGGCGCACCCGTGCGGTGAGCGGACGCAAGGCCTGCAGGGCGCGGATGGCTTCGGTGGTCTGGCGCTTGGCACGCGCTTCCAGCCACTTGCCGAGCAGCACCAGGCTGATCACCACCGCCGAGGCCTCGAAATACAGGTGCGTGGCGCCGGCATGCGTCAGCAGCAGGTACAGGCTCAGGCCATAGGCGGCGCTGGTGCCCACGGCCACCAGCAGATCCATGTTGCCGCTGCCGGCACGCAGTGCCTTCCAGCCGGCGCGATAAAAACGCGCACCGAGCCAGAACTGCACCGGTGTGGCGAGCGCCAGCTGCAGCCAGCCCGGCAGCATCCAGTGCACACCAAACGGGCTGCCGAGCATGGGGACAACCAGCGGCAGCGACAGTGCGATGGCCAGCGCCACGGGCCACCAGTCGGGCAGCACGCGCGCCGGCGCGGCTGCGGCCTCGCCGGCGGATTGCGGCAGCTGCGCACCGTAGCCGGCGCGTTCCACCGCCGCGATCAGCACGGCCGCCGGGACGCCCCGCGCCACCTTGATCGTGGCCTGTTCGGTGGCCAGATTAACGCTGGCCTCGAGCACGCCGGGCACCTTGTTCAAGGCTTTTTCCACCCGCGCCGAGCAGCTGGCGCAGGTCATGCCGGTGACGTCGAAGACGAAGGATTCGGTCGGCATGCCGAAGCCGGCTTTTTCGATGGCACGCTGTACCGACACCACGTCGGTTTCGCCGGAAACCGTCGCGGTCTCGGTCGCCAGGTTAACCGTAGCGTCGGTGACGCCCGGCAGTTGGCCGAGCACTTTTTCCACCCGCGCCGAGCAGCTGGCGCAGGTCATGCCCTGGATGCCGACCGTGAGGGAGGAGGGGGACGTGGCGTTCGTCAATGGCTACCGATCGGGAGCAAGATTCAAGAAATGCCTGTTCAGCGGCGGACGCTGAACAGGGGATAGTCCCTGGGCAGCAGCACCCACATGCGGCCGCGCTGCTTCATGCGGCCGGCGAGTTCGCCGGCCTTGTCGCCGAAGCCCCAGAAGAAATCGGCGCGCACGCCGCCGCGAATGGCGCTGCCGGTATCCTGCGCCATCACCAGCCGGTTCAGCGGCAGCGTCGAATTGGGCTGGGTGGTGGCGAGGAAGACGGGCGCGCCGAGCGGGATGAAGCGCGGGTCGACGGCGATCGAGCGGCCGCCGGTCAGCGGCACGCCGAGCGCGCCCAGCGGGCCGGGCAGGTTGTCGGGCAGCTCGCGGAAGAAGACGAAGCTGGGGTTGCTGGCGAGCAGATCCGGCAGCTTGTCGGGGTTCTTCGCGCCCCAGTTCTTGATCCCCTGCATTGAGGCCTGTTCGAGTTTCAGCTCGCCGCGCTCGACCAGCAGTTTGCCGATCGACTGGTAAGGATGGCCGTTCTGGTCCGCGTAGCCGACCCGCATATGCGAGCCGTCGGGCAGCTCGATGCGTCCCGAGCCCTGAACCTGCAGGAAGAAGAGGTCGACCGGGTCTTCGGCCCAGGCGATGGGTTTTCCCTTGAAGTCGTCGCCAGCCGTCCCGATTTCCTTGCGGGTGGGGTAGGGCACCAGTTTGTTGCCGAGCAGCCGCCCGCGCAGGCGCAGGTTTTTCAGTTCGGGGTAGACGTCCGCCAGTTCCACCGAGACGAGGTCGTCGGGGGCGGCGTAGAGCGGAAAGTGCGCCCGCTCGGTGCGCACGCGGTCGCCTTTCAGCAGGGGCTCGTAATAGCCGGTCACCATGCCCTCGGCGCTACCGTCGTCCTGCGTGGCCTGGTAGGGCCGGAAGCGCCGTTCGAAAAAGGCGCGCGTCGCCGCGTCGTCGGGCGTCCCCATCGCCGCCGCTTCGCTGCAGACCGCCTGCCACGCGGTGCGCCTGGCCAGCGTGGAACAGCTGCGCAGAAAAGCGCTCCAGGTTTCGCTGACGGTGTCGTCCTGCCAGAAGGCCACTGCCGCCCAGCCCACCGGTTTGAGCGTGGGGTAGGCCGCCGCCGGCGTGGGAATGAGCGCCGGCGGCGCGGCGGGTGGCTCGGGCACCGGTTGCTGGACCGGTGCAGGCATGGGTACGGGTGCCGGGACGGGCGTCGGGATGGGGAGGGCCACAGGCGGTTCCGCGGGCGGGCGCACCGCGCAGGCTGACAACAACAGGGCGAACAGCCACGGGTTTGCGCGTAACAGCATCACGGGTAAAGAAGACTCACAGCAAAAACACGCCCCGAGTATAGCAATGGGGATAGGGATCAGGGATCAGGAGTCAAAGGGGATGAGCGGCTGCGCCCTTGCCCCCGATCAATGCAGAACTCTGGGCATCGACAGCGTGAACTGGGGGATCCCGGCGTCGAACTTGTTGCCGTCTTCCGCCACCATCTGGTAGGTGCCGCGCATGGTGCCGACCGGGGTGGCCAGCGCGGTGCCGCTGGTGTATTCGAAGTGCTCGCCCGGCCGCAGCAGGGGCTGTTCGCCGACCACGCCGAGGCCCTTGACTTCCTGGGTAACGTCCTCGGCGTCGGTGATGATCCAGTGGCGCGAAATCAGCTGCGCGGCCACGGTGCCGCTGTTGGTGATGGTGATGGTGTAGGTGAACACGTAACGGTCCGCCGAGGGATCGCTCTGCTCGGCCAGATATGCCGTATCGACATTGATGCTGATCTGATATTTCTTGCCTTCGGCCACGGTTTTGCTCGATGGGTTGGGATGCTCGAAGTGTAACGCAATGGTGTGGCGGACTGCTAAAATGCCAGGATTTCCCAAATCCTCCGGAGCTTCCCATGACCTACCGCATCGCCCCGTCCATCCTGTCCGCCAACTTTGCCCGGCTTGGCGAGGAAGTCGACAACGTACTCGCCGCCGGCGCCGACATCGTCCACTTCGACGTGATGGACAATCACTACGTACCCAATCTCACCATCGGCCCGCTGGTGTGCGAGGCGTTGCGCAAGCACGGCGTCATCGCGCCGATCGACGTTCATCTGATGGTGAAGCCGGTCGATCGCATCATCCCCGACTTCGCCAAGGCCGGCGCCACCTACATCACCTTCCATCCGGAAGCCTCCGAGCATATCGACCGCACCATCGGCCTGATCAAGGAAAACGGCTGCAAGGCCGGCCTGGTATTCAACCCGGCGACCCCGCTCGACGTACTGGAGTACACGCTGGACAGGCTCGATATGGTGTTGCTGATGTCGGTCAACCCTGGCTTCGGCGGCCAGAAGTTCATCCCCTACGTGCTCGACAAGGCGCGCGCCGTGCGCAAGATGATCGACGACCGCGGCCTCGACGTGAAGATCGAGATCGACGGTGGCGTCGGCCCGGCCAATATCGCCGAAGTCGCGCGCGCAGGCGTCGACACCTTTGTCGCCGGCTCCGCCATTTTCGGTGCCGCCAAGGACAGCGACCCGCAGCGCTACAACAGCGTCATCGCCGCCATGCGCGCGGAGCTGGCGAAGGTCTGATTTTTCCTCCGCGAAGGACGCGAAGAAACGCGAAGTAAAGATTTTCTTCGCGACCCTTCGCGTCCTTCGCGGATAAAACAAATATGAAAAGTTTTCCCCTCCCCATCAAGGCCGTCGTCATCGATCTCGACGGCACCCTGCTCGACACCGCGCCGGACCTGGCGCACGCTGCCGAGCTGATGATGGCCGACCTCGGTCGGCCTTGTCCGTCGCTGGCAACGATTTCCACCTACATCGGAAACGGTGTGTCGCGGCTGGTCAAGCGCGTGCTCACCGGCGAGATGGACGCCGAACCCGATGCGGCACTGTTCGAAAAAGCCATCGCTGCGTACCAGAAGCATTATGGCGCGAACGTCTCGCTGCATTCGCGCGTCTTTTCTGGCGTGGTCGAGGGGCTCGACGCGTTCAAGGCAATGGGCGTGCATATCGCGTGCATCACCAACAAGGCCGAAGCGTTCACTCATCCGCTGCTGAAGGACACTGGCCTGTTCGATTATTTCGAGCTGATCCTGTCCGGCGACACGCTGCCCAGGCGCAAGCCCGACCCGCTGCCGTTGCTGCATGCCTGCGAGGTGTTCAAGGTCGCGCCTGCCGAACTGCTGCTGATCGGCGACTCGCTCAACGACACCCAGGCTGCGCGCGCCGCGGGCTGCCCGGTGTTCTGCGTGCCTTATGGCTACAACCGTGGCCGTCCGGTCGCCGAGCTCGACCTGGACGCGGTGGTGCCGACGCTGGCCGAAGCGGCAAAGATGGTACGAAAAGCATGAACCACAGAGGCACAGAGACACAGAGATTTTCGATGCATGATCGATGGTGAAAACCGCCGATAGTTGATGCTTATTTTCTCTGTGCCCTCTGTGTCTCTGTGGTGAAAAAATGACTGAACAAGACTTCTTCGACCTCGCCCGCCAGGGCTACAACCGCATCCCGCTGGTGCGGGAAATGCCCGGCGACCTGGAAACGCCGTTGTCGGTGTACCTCAAGCTGGCCAACGCGCCCTACACCTATCTGCTTGAATCGGTGGTGGGGGGCGAGCGCTTCGGCCGCTACTCCTTCATCGGCCTGCCGGCGCGCACCGTCATTCGTGTGCGCGCGCATCGGCTGACGCTGGAAACCGACGGCGAGGTGGTGGAAGAACACAGCCTGCCCGATCCACTGGCCTTCATCGGTGAATTCCAGGCGCGCTTCAAGGCCGCGCCGGTGGCGGGGCTGCCGCGCTTCACCGGCGGGCTGGCCGGCTACTTCGGTTACGACACCATCCGCTACATCGAAAAGCGGCTGGCCGACAAGCACAAGGACGATGTGCTGCACACGCCGGACATTCTCCTGATGCTGACCGAGGATCTGGCGGTGTTCGACAACCTTGCCGGCAAGCTCTATCTCATCACCCACGCCGACCCGATGCAGCCGGATGCTTACGCACAGGGCCACCTGCGTCTGCGGGCGCTGGCCGACCAGCTGCGAGCGCCGGTGCAGCTGCCGACCGAGCCGGTGATGGCGGCGGACGAGCCGCAGTCGGAATTCGGCGAAGCCGAGTTCAAGGCGGCGGTGCAAAAGGCCAAGGATTACATCGCGGCCGGCGATGTCATGCAGGTGGTACTGAGCCAGCGCATGTCGCGGCCCTTCAACGCCTCGCCGCTGTCGTTGTACCGCGCGCTGCGCGGCCTCAATCCGTCGCCCTACATGTTCTATTACGATTTCGGCGGCTTCCACGTCGTCGGTTCTTCACCCGAGATCCTGGTGCGGCTGGAGGGTAACACCGTCACCCTGCGGCCTATCGCCGGCACCCGTCCGCGCGGACTCACGCGTGAGGACGACCAGCGCCTGGCCGAGGAACTGCTGGCCGATCCCAAGGAATGCGCCGAGCATCTGCAGCTGCTGGATCTGGGGCGCAACGACACCGGACGCGTCGCGGTCACAGGCAGCGTCAAGGTGACCGAGCGTATGCAGATCGAGCGCTACTCGCACGTGATGCACATCGTTTCCAACGTCGAGGGCCGGCTGAAACCCGGTTTGTCCGCGCTCGACGTGCTGCGCGCCAGCTTTCCCGCAGGCACCGTGTCGGGCGCGCCCAAGGTGCGGGCGATGGAAATCATCGACGAACTCGAACCGACCAAGCGCGGCATCTACGCCGGTGCGGTGGGCTATCTCGGCTTCAATGGCGACATGGACCTGGCCATCGCCATTCGCACTGCGGTGGTCAAGGATGGCAGGCTCTACGCCCAGGCCGGCGCCGGTATCGTCGCCGACTCGGTGCCCGACAACGAATGGGTGGAGACGCTGAACAAGGCCCGCGCTGTCATCCGCGCGGCCGAACTGGCGCAGGCGCGCTTCGGCACCCTGACGGAATGACCCGGGGCTATCGCTAGCTCAGGCCATAGCGCTTGAGTTTGCGATACAGCGTGCGCTCGGTGATGCCGAGCGCGGTGGCCACCCGGCTGCGGTGGCCGGCGTGCACGTCGAGCAGGGCGCGGATGTGGCTGCGCTCAACCTCGGCGAGCGGTTGGGCGCCTGGCAACGCCGTTGCCGTTGCCGTTGCCGTTGCCGTTGCCGTGGGCAGGCGCAGGTCGGCGGCGCGGATCACGCCATTACGGCAGGTCAGCACCGCACGCTGCAGCAGGTTGCGCAGTTCGCGCACATTGCCCGGGAAGTCGTACGCCTGCAGCATCGCCAGCGCAGCGGAATCCAGCCGGCAGGCACGGCGAGTGCCAGCCAGGCGCTTGAGCAGAAACGTTGCCAGCGGCGGCAGGTCGTCGCGCCGCTCGCGTAGCGGCGGCAAGTCGACGTCGATGCCCGCCAGCCGGTAATACAGGTCGAGCCGGAAGCGTTTCTCATCCACTTCGTCCAGCAGTCGGCGATTGGTGGCCGATACCAGCCGCACGTCGGCCTTCAACGTCTTGGTGCCGCCGACGCGTCTGAATTCGCCACTTTCCAGCACGCGCAACAGCTTGGCCTGCAAGCCCAGCGGAATCTCGGCGACTTCGTCCAGAAATAGGGTGCCGCCGTCCGCCAGTTCGAACAGGCCCTTCTTCAGACCGCTGCTGCCCGAGAACGCGCCGCGTTCATGGCCGAATAACTCGCTTTCGAACAGGCTTTCGGGCACCGCGGCACAGTTGATCACGATGAAGGCACCGCCGGTACGCGGCGAGCGGGCATGAATGAAACGTGCGGCGAGTTCCTTGCCCACGCCGCTCTCGCCAAACAGCAGGATCGGCGCCTCACAGTCGGCCACGCGCGCGAGATTGTCCACGCAGGCCAGAAACGCCGGGGATTTCCCCACCATCTGCATGGCGTCGCAATCGCTGCCTGCTTCGGCTTCCAGCGGATAGAGCTGTTCGCCCAGGTAGCGCTCGCCATTCATGCCGCGCAACGCATGGCCGCGGATGCGGGTACGCTCGGGCTGGTCGTCCGCATGGAAATGCGTGTGCAGCACCTCGACCGCTTCACCGTGCTCGAACAGGGCCTGGTGCGGACACTGCTCGCCATTTTCGTGGCAGGGCCGCGGCGAGTGATGCGACACGACATGGCAGTACTGGCCGACGATGGCGTCTGGTGTTGCGCCATAGGTTTCGGCATAGCGCCGGTTGGCCGCCACGATGCGGTATTCGCGATCGATCACCACAAAAGGCTGGTCGTTGGCGTCGATGAGTTCCTGCAGTTCAAATTGGGGCATGGCCAAGCCTTCGTCATGACATGGCCGAAATTTGACATGACGCAATCGTCATGTCAAATGGGAGTGCTTACGCCAATGTGCGGACCTGGGCGTGTTGGGCGATGGCATGGCGCTTGCTTTATTATGATCTGGCAACCATCAACAGGAGACGACAAGTGGCACATATCGTAATTCTCGGCGCAGGCGTGGGTGGCATGACCATGGCCTATGAAATGCGCGAATCGGCACGGCCCGAAGACAAGGTCACCGTGATTTCCAATAATTCGTATTTCCAGTTCACCCCATCCAACCCCTGGGTTGCAGTGAACTGGCGCAAACGCGACGACGTCACGATTCCCGCTGCGCCCTATCTGAACAAGAAAAATATCGACTTCATCGGGGTCGGCGCGGCACGCGTGCATCCCGAGAAGAATCAGCTGGAACTTACCGACGGCCAGGTCGTGGACTACGACTTTCTCATCATCGCGACCGGACCCAAACTGGCGTTCGACGAGGTGCCGGGGCTGGGACCGGAAGGCCATACCCAGTCGGTCTGTACCGTGGACCATGCAGTGAACTCGGGCCGCGCGTGGGACGATTTTGTGAAGAACCCGGGACCCATCGTGGTCGGCGCAGTGCAGGGCGCCTCCTGCTACGGTCCGGCCTATGAATTCGCAATGATCATGGACACCGACCTGCGGCGGCGCAAGATCCGCGACCGCGTGCCGATGACCTACGTCACCGCTGAACCCTATATCGGCCATCTGGGCCTGGGCGGCGTCGGCGATTCCAAGGGCATGCTCGAATCGGCGATGCGCGACCGCCATATCAAGTGGATCTGCAACGCCAAGGTCACCAAGGTCGAAGCCGGCAAAATGTTCGTCGCCGAGCATAACGACAAGGGCGAAGTCATCAAGGAGCACGAACTGCCGTTTGCCTACTCGATGATGCTGCCGGCATTCAAGGGTATCGACGCGGTGTTCGGTGTCGAGGGGCTGACCAACCCGCGCGGCTTCATCACCATCGATGCCTTCCAGCGCAACCCGAAATTCCCCAATGTCTATTCGGTGGGCGTATGTGTCGCCATTCCGCCGGTCGAGGTCACCCCGGTGCCAACCGGAACGCCGAAGACCGGCTACATGATCGAATCCATGGTCACCGCCACCTCGCACAATATCCGCGCCGTGCTCGATGGCCGTGAACCCACCGAGAAAGCCACCTGGAACGCCATCTGTCTGGCCGACTTCGGCGACACCGGCGCGGCCTTCGTGGCGCTGCCGCAGATTCCGCCGCGCAACGTCAACTGGTTCAAGGAAGGCAAGTGGGTGCATCTGGCCAAGATCGCGTTCGAAAAATACTTCATGCGGAAAATGAAAAAAGGTTCGACCGAGCCGTTGTACGAAAAATACGTACTCAGTTTATTGGGTGTCAAAAAGCTTAAGTGACTTAATTCATGCCGTCCGGGAACTGATTAGCCGATCAGGCCTGATGCGGGATTCTCGAATGGCCTTCCTCTATGCGGGACCATGTTGCCTGGCATTTTGGAGGGTCCTCGCAAGCAACGAATAACTACCAGGTGATCCGCCGGGATTCACTTGTTCAATACAAGGAGTTGTGCCGAGCTTGGCTCCGGGGTCTGGGCGCTGAGCATTCATGCGTTGTAATAAAAGGGGACAAAAATGGAAGAGAGCAATAGCAGACGTAATTTCATGAAAATGAGTGGTGTCGTGCTTGCCGCGGGTACTGCCGGTATTACTGGCATATCTCGATCGACCATGGCCAGCGCAGCGCCAGCGGTTGCCACCCACATGATGGCGGCACTTCCAAAAGCCAAAGGCCCGCGTCTGGTCATCGTCGGTGGCGGCACCTCCGGTCTGACCATCGCCAAACATGCCAAGAAGGAATACCCGAATTTTGACGTGGTCCTGGTGGAAAAGCGCGACATGTATTCGTCTTGTTTTTCCAGCAACCTGTGGTACGCCGGTCTCGTCAACCTGGAGTTCCTGGCCGACCACAGCTTCCTGGATGCAGCCGTCAACAACGGCTATGTCTACTTCAACGCAACGGTTACCGGCCTGGATCGCGCCAGCCGCACACTGGTAACCAGTGAAGGCGACATTCACTACGATTTCCTGGTTATGGCCCCAGGTATTTCCTACGACTACAGCAAGATAGGTGTGAACGACGTGGAGGTGATGACAGCCCTGCGCCAGACGTATCCCGGCGGTTTCATTTCGCCTACCGAGCATGCCACCATTCACCGCAAGACCAAGGAATTCGAAGGCGGTGTTTTCGTGCAGACCGTACCTTCCGGTAATTACCGCTGCTTGCCCGCCCCTTACGAGCGTGCCTGCCTTCTGGCCTCTACTTTCAAGAAAAACAAGATCAAGGGCAAGGTGCTGATACTGGACGCCAACCCGGAAATCACCATCAAGAAGGACGGCTTCCACGCGGCCTTCAACGAGTTGTACAAGGACTACATCGAGTGGCTGCCGTCCAAGGGCGTGACAGGTGTGGACGTCGAAAAGAGAATCATCAAGACCGAATTCGACGAATACAAGTTTGACGACGCAGCCATCTATGCCAACGTGCGCGGCTCCACGCTGATCGAGCAGCTCGGCCTGATGGCGCCATCGAGCAAGAGCAACCAGAAGGAAGCCGATATCGACACGCGCTTTTACAACATCATCGGCGACCCGCATGTCTATGTCACGGGTGACTCGCGTCCACATCCGTATTCCAAGAGCGCCAATACCTCCAACAGTGAAGGCCATTTCATCGCCAAGGTGCTGGCGGCAAGGGCTCAGGGCAAGGAAATCAGCTGGACCAGTCCGCGCACCATCTGCTACTCGATGGTGAATGCTCACCCGATGGAAGCCATCAGTGTCGATGCCGGTTACGACTACAGCACCGAGAAGGATGCCATCACGGGCTTTTCCAAGGATACCAAGACCTTCGAGACGCGTGACGTGGCCAAAGGTCAGGCCACTCTGGAGTGGGCGCGTGGCATTTATCGCGACATGTTTAACGCCTGATCCGTCATGCCGGAGTTCATCGGTCACCGATACTGCCGCCCTTTGGGGCGGTTTTTCCTGAGGGAGAGCAAAGCAAGATGCACAGACGTGGATTCATGAAGGTGTGCGCGGGCAGCGCAGCGATGGCTTTGGCCAGCTGGAACGGAACGGCGGTCGCTGCCGATTTCGAGACGTTTCCAGTTGCGAAACTGATCGATCACGCCGGAGCCCCGCTCAAGGGCACGGACATCCCCACCAAAGAGGCGCTGGTATTTGCCTATCCGCTTGCGGGCGTGCCTTGTTTCCTGATCAATCTGGGAGATCGGCCTACCAAGCCAAATATCGCCCTGAAAAATGAAGAGGGTGATTACCCCTGGCGGGGCGGCGTAGGTCCCAAGGGACAGTTCGTAGCGTTCGTGGCCATCTGTACCCACCAGATGAGCTATCCCCAACCCAAGGTGTCCTATCTGCGCTATGCGGCCAGCGGCAGCGAACTGGCAGGCGGGTCCGGCAGGATCGTGTGCTGCGCGCATGGCAGCGTGTACGATCCCGCCGATGGCGCCAAGGTGGTGATAGGACCGGCCCCCATGCCCCTGATGCCGATTCGTCTGGTCTATGACCCGGGCAGCGACGAACTGTCCGCCGACGGGATCATGGGAATGGCCTACATCAAGCGTTTCTTCACAACCTACAAGGCCGACCTGATCGCCCGTTTCGGGCCCGGCGGCTATCGCCAGGATGTCGGCGACAAAACTGCCTGCATTCCGATCAGCCAATATAGCGGGCTGGTGCCTACCTGCTGAGGCAAGGTGGCGCTTGGGTAGCCTGCCTGTTCCGCGTCGCATCCTGAAACTCGCCCTGATTCAAGCGGGCGGCGGGAGGAGAGGGCCCGCCACTCGCGCGGGCTTTTTTCATCGAGCCGATCGCGGGCTTTCCCGCATCTTCGATCTGGGCGAAAATCGCAGACTTTGCTGCCCCGACGGGGATGCGCAGCATGCAAGTCAAAAGGATACCGGCACCATGCTGCTAATGATCGACAACTACGACAGTTTCACCTACAACCTCGTGCAGTATTTCGGCGAGCTGGGCGAGGACGTCAAGGTGATCCGCAACGATGAAATCGACCTCGCCGGCATTGCCGCGCTGAAACCCGACCACATCGTCGTCTCGCCCGGTCCCTGCACGCCCAACGAGGCGGGCGTGTCGGTGCCGCTGATCCGGGAATTCGCCGGCAGGATTCCCATCCTCGGCGTCTGCCTTGGCCACCAGAGCATCGGCCAGGCTTTCGGCGGTCGCATCGTGCGCGCAAAGGAACTGATGCACGGCAAGACCTCGATGATCAATCACACCGACAGCGGCGTGTTCAAGGGCCTGCCCAACCCCTTCCGCGCCACCCGCTACCATTCGCTGGTGATCGAGCGCGAGACGCTGCCGGACTGCCTGGAGATCACCGCCTGGACCGACGACGGCGAAATCATGGGGGTGCGCCACACGACGCTGGCGGTCGAGGGCGTGCAGTTTCATCCCGAGTCCATCCTCACCGAACACGGCCATGCCATGCTCGCGAATTTTCTGAAAGGTACGTCATGATCACGCCGCAGCAGGCGCTCACGCGGCTGGTCGAACAGCGCGAAATCTTCCACGACGAAATGCTGTCGCTGATGCGTCAGATCATGCGCGGCGAACTCACGTCGGTACAGATCGCCGGCATCATCACGGGCCTCAGGGTGAAAAAGGAGACCGTCGGCGAGATCGTTGCCGCGGCACAGGTGATGCGTGAATTCGCCACCCAGGTGCCGGCACGCAACAGCACACACCTGGTCGACACCTGCGGCACCGGAGGCGACGCTGCCCACACCTTCAATATTTCCACCGCCGCTGCCTTCGTCGCCGCCGCGGCCGGCGCGCGCGTCGCCAAGCACGGCGGGCGCTCGGTCTCCTCCACCAGCGGCAGTGCCGACGTGCTGGAGGCGCTGGACGTGAATCTCAACCTGACCCCCGAGCAGGTGGGCGAGAGCATCGATGTTGTCGGCATCGGTTTTATGTTCGCACCCAATTTCCACGGCGCCATGAAGCACGCCGCGCCGGCGCGGCGTGAACTGGGCGTGCGCACCCTGTTCAATATCCTTGGCCCGCTGACCAACCCGGCGGGCGCGCCGCATCAGTTGCTGGGGGTGTTCCACCCGGACCTGGTCGGCATTCTGGTACGCGTGCTGCAGCGTCTCGGCAGCCGCCACGTCATGGTCGTGCACGGTTCCGACGGCATGGACGAGATCACCCTGAGTGGCGAGACCCTGATCGGCGAACTGAAAGATGGCGAGATCAGGGAATACACGATCCATCCGCGCGAGTTCGGGCTGGAGACCCGCGGCAGCGAGGTGTTGAGGGTGTGGGACGCGACGCAGGCCAAGCACATGCTGCTGTCCGTGCTCGACGACTTGCCGGGGCCGGCGCGCGACATCGTGCTGTTCAATGCCGGTGCCGCCATCTACGTGGCCGACCGTGCCGACACCCTGGGCGAGGGCATCGAGCTGGCACGCGAAGCCATCCGCAGCGGTGCCGCGCGCGAAAAGCTGCGACAGCTGGTGGCGTTCTCCCATCGCGGCACGGAAGCGTAGGCACGATGTCCGACATCCTCGAAAAGATCCTCGCCACCAAGCGCGACGAAATTGCCGCGGGGCTCGCGACGGTGCCGCTGGCCGAGATGCGCGCGCGTGCCGCCGCCGCATTGCCGCCACGCGATTTTGTCGGCGCGCTGCGCACGAAGCTGGCTGCCGGGCAGCCGGCAGTGATCGCCGAAATCAAGAAGGCCAGCCCGTCGAAAGGTGTGATCCGCCCCGACTTCAAACCGGCCGAGATCGCCGCCAGTTATGAAAAGGGCGGCGCCACGTGCCTGTCTGTACTCACCGACCGCGACTATTTCCAGGGCAGCGCCAAATACTTGAGAGAGGCACGCGTCGCGTGCGCACTGCCGGTGCTGCGCAAGGATTTCATCATCGACCCCTACCAGGTCTACGAGGCGCGCGCGATGGGGGCGGACTGCATTTTGTTGATCGTCGCCGCGCTGAAATTGCCGGCCATGCAGGCGCTGGAAACGCTGGCATTCGAGCTCGGGATGGCGGTACTGGTTGAATCGCACAATGCCGAAGAACTCGACGCCGCGTTGCACTTGCAAACGCCCTTGCAGGGCATCAACAACCGCAACCTGCGCAGCTTCGAGGTCAGTCTCGACACCACGCTGGCGCTGTTGTCGCGTATCGGCAAGGAGCGCATCGTCATCACCGAATCCGGCATTCTCGCGCCGGCAGACGTTGCGAAGATGCGCAGCCATCAGGTCAACGCATTTCTGGTCGGCGAGGCGTTCATGCGCGCTGCCGATCCGGGCGCCGAACTTGCCCGGCTATTTGCTTGAAAGAAATTTCAGGTTCGACGACGTGCACTTGAGTCTTGCCGCGCGCGCCTCCGTGGCGCGCGTCAGCGCTTGCCTCCGAACAGGTTACCGAGCAGGCCGCGGCTAAGGCTGCGGCCGATCTGGCTGCCGATGGAACGGGCGGCGGATTTTGCCATCGCCTCGACTGCGCCCTCGCGGCGGCCGCTTCCTCCCAGAATGTCTCCCAGGACGCCACCGAATCCGCCGTTGCTTGCGGGCGCTGTGGGCGCCTTTGCCTGCTGTTCGGCCGCCGCCTGGCTTGCCTGGTCGGCGCGGGCCTTGAGGATTTCGTGGGCGGACTCGCGATCGACCGCCTTGTCATAGACGCCGGCGACCAGCGATTCGGTCATGGCGCATCCTGAGTTGTCGATATGCGGATTCTATCGAGTTCGACGGCAACGCGTACAGGTAAAGAATAGAAGCGGATGCTAAGGAACCGCTGATTAATTTCATTGCGAGGAGCGCCGCGACGCGGCAATCCAGAAATGCCCGCTTGATCGATCGCTGGATTGTTTCGCTGCGCTCGCCATGACGGCCATATCGAATTAATTCAGTGCTTCCCTAGCATTGCCAACGCGTGGCGAGCCCTTTGGCGCCCATCCGGCAGGCTCGGTTTTCGGAGATGCGGGGGTATGTTCTTGGGGCATTTTATTTGGCGCATTGACAAAGAAAGTGCCTCGCCGCCGGGGGGTGCGACAATTTGTCTAATTCCCTGTTTCAAACATGGCCTTTAGTATTCGCATGTTCTCTGCGCGCGCCCAAAATATTTCGGGCAGCCCAGACTTTGGTTGTCAGGCGCATTTATTTCACGTGCACAAAAAATAATAAAGGTCGATGTCAGTGGTGTTCGACAAACATTCAAAATCTGTAAACAGTCAGCAAACCAAGCTCGCCGCTACCTGTTGCGGCGCATTCCCCCGCGAGTGCTGCCAGGCCTTCCCCCTGGCGTAGGCGCAAATGGGCATTTTCTTTCCCAACTGCGGGGTTCCCGCAAGCCGGACTGGCGGTCATCGACTGTTCTTTGCCGCGGTAGCGGCGGCGCACGTCGCCATTCTCGGGCTGCTGGCGGTTGCCGTACCCTCCGAGCGATTGGCGGAACGGGCTCGCCCCATTGCGGTGCGCCTGATCGAATTGGCGCCCGAGGCGCCGCCTCCGCCCCTACCAAAACCACCGCCACCCCGGCCGAAACCGGCCACGCCGGTTTCGGTCCCCCCGCCGATTCTCGCCGTGGACAGCCCGGTTGAGTCTCCGGTTGCGGCTTCCTTCACCGTCGCACCGCAGCCACCCGCTCCTGTTTCAGAACCAGCCATCGTTGCCGCACCGGCCCCGGCGCCGGCACCCGCGCCCGCCCTCGTCGACGCCCGTTTCGACGCCGATTATCTGGACAACCCCAAGCCGCTGTACCCCCACGCTTCCCGCCGTCTCGGCGAGGAAGGAAAGGTGGTGTTGCGGGTCTTCGTCAGTGCGGAAGGCGACGCGAAACAGGTGGAAGTGAAGCGCTCCAGCGGCTTCCAACGTCTCGACCTGGCAGCCGAAAAGGCGGTTGCCCGCTGGCGCTTCGTGCCGGCAAGGCGCGGCGAACAGGCTGTGACCGCCTGGGTTGTAGTACCCATCGTATTTAGTTTGGACAATGAAAGTTGAGGATACCGCCATGCCATCCAATCTCGGATTAGCCCATTTCTGGCAACAGGGCGACATCGTCACCCACAGCGTCGCCATCCTGCTGCTGGCGCTTTCCATCGCCAGTTGGTCCCTGACCATCACCCGCTTTTTCCAGCAACTGCGCTTTAACCGCGCCATGGACGGAGTTTTCACTTCATTCTGGGGAGCGGATAGCATTGGGGTCGCCCTCGACAAAATTGAGCGGGAAGACAAGACCGGCGTGTTCGCGGGGCTGGCGCAGGCGGGTGTTCAGGCAGCGCAGGCGCACCAGCGCCATGCGGAACGCGGCATCGGCGCCGGCGTCAACCTCAGCGAAACGGTCACCCGCGCCCTGCGCAGCCAGATCGTCCGTTCCCAGGTCGGCATCGAATCGGGATTGACTTTCCTCGCCTCAGTCGGCGCCACCGCGCCTTTCATCGGGCTCTTCGGCACTGTCTGGGGGATTTACCACGCCCTGGTCGCCTTGTCCGGTTCCAGCCAGGTCGTGCTCGACAAGGTGGCCGGCCCGGTGGGCGAGGCGCTGATCATGACCGCAGCCGGCCTGTTCGTCGCCATTCCCGCTGTGCTGGCCTACAACGCGCTGACCCGCGCCAACCGGCTGATCTTCGCCCAGCTCGACGGCTTCGCCCACGACCTGCATGCCTACCTGACCACCGGCGTGCACCTGCCTGCCGTCACCGGACAAGCCGCCCCGGCGCGCCCGGTTCCGGTTCCGGTCGCGGCCTGAGGCGCGGACATGGCCTTCGGTTCCTTTGAAAGTGGCGGCACCACCCAGCCCATGGCCGAGATCAACACCACGCCCCTGGTGGACGTGATGCTGGTGCTGCTGGTCATTTTCATCATCACCGCGCCGCTGTTCCATCAGGCGGTGCCCATCGACCTGCCCCAGGTGGACTCGACCCGCCTCGACGACAAGCCCATTGTCGTCAACCTGGCGCTGGACGGCCAGGGCGGCCTGTTTCTCGACGGCGTTCCGACGAGCCGCGAGGGCGTCCAGGCCCGCCTCGCCGAACTGGCCCCGTCGCAGCCGGAACTTCACCTGCGCGCCGACCGGGTCACGCCCTATGAAAAGGTGGCCGACATCCTGGCCGTGGCGCAGCGGGCGGGTGTGATGAAGATCGCTTTTGTCACCGAAGCAGCCAAATAGCCGCCCCAATGGCGTACACGAAACCCAATTCAACCAAGAGATGGAGTCGAGCAAGATGAGTCGCAAATCCAATGTCCCAGCCGCTGTTGGCATCCACCGCCCGCTGTCTGTCGCGATTGCGGCCGCCCTCGGCATGTTCTGCGCCGGCAGTGTCGGCGCTGCGGAAAATGAAATCGAACTGAAGGAAATGACGGTTTCAGCGGATACGGACAAGCCCATTCAGCAGCGCACCGAGCTGGGCACTCTGAACGAGTACACGCCACTGGCGGGAACGGTCGTTTCACAGGATGAACTGGAAACCGTGAAGTTCGTCGATTCCCTGCGCGAATTGCTGACACGTGTTCCTGGGGTCAGCAAGATCCGCAACATGCGCATCCCCGATGGCAGCAAGAACTACACCGAAGCCCGTATCGACGGCATGCGCTCCGCAGATTCCGGTACGACCAGTTTTCTTGACGCGGTCAACGCCGATGATATCGAACGGGTCGAGATCATCGCCGGTCCCGGCTCGGTGCTGAGTGGCAGTAATGCATATGGCGGCACCATCAATGTGATTACCCGCGATGCACCCAAAACGCCCGAGCTACGCCTTTCTCAGGAGGCCGGCGCTTACGATTTCTATCGCACCAGTCTGGGGGGCGGCAGCACGCTGGAGAATGGCTTTGGCTATCTCATCAATGCCAACGTGCTGGAAAATTCGGGTTGGCGCGAGCAAACGGCTCAAAGCAAGAAAACGGCTAGCGTCAAACTGTCCGGCCGCCCCGACGGGCAGTCGAAACTGACTTTCCGCCTTGAATATATCGATGACGATTTCGAGGCGCCGGGCCAGCTGACGCAGGAGCAGTTCGACAGCGACTGGCAGCAGCGCGCCCCCGGAGTCACGGCTGGCCCGGCAGTGTATAGCCGCACCTGGATTACTTATATGACGCCTTCGGTGCAGTACCTGCGCGCCATCGGCGAACGCGGCGAACTGACCCTGTCCCTGCTGAACCGCAAGAAGGACTCGACAATGTTTGGCGATGCAAGAACCTACGGTAGAGGCGCAGGCAATTTTTACAACGCCATCTACGACACCGATGCGTCCGAAACAGATGGCCGGGCCATGTACCGGCATGATTTCGATTTGGTCAAGTCGACGCTGCACGTGGGTTTTGACGACATATCCAACACCACAGACAGCATCGAATATACCAACGCGTTGTCGGACATATTGGGATCGCAAGGGCAGTTTTTGCGCGGAGCCATAAAAGCCAGCAGTCTGTCCAAGGAAAAACACCTGTCGCCGTTCCTGAACTATGAGCTCTCCCCGGTCGAGCGGCTGCGCCTTACCCTGGGCGTCCGCAACGACGAAATCAAGTACGAAGTCGATGATAGAAAAGGCACCATTGATGGTGAAAAGACCTACAGGAAGCTGGTCAAGAAAGTGGGCGCCACCTACGACCTCAACCGCAACCACCTGCTCTGGGCAAGCGTCGCCGAAGGCTTTCTCGCGCCGTCCCTGAGCACCATGATAACGGCCGGCAACCTGAACCTGTTGCCGGAAGAGTCGCTCACCCAGGAAGTGGGGTTTCGGGGGTTTCTGCCTGATCAGCGCCTCCGCTACGATGTGGCCGTGTATCACACCACCGTCGAAGACATGGTTGTGAAAAATGATGCGGGAATAGATGAGAATGCCGGCAAGGTATCGTTCAAGGGGGTGGAAACCGGGCTTTCCCTGGCAACAACGAAATGGCTGGATCTCGGTCTCTCGCATACCTATGCCATCAATACCTATGAAGATTACACAAGCAGGGGAGTGGACTACAGCGACAAGACGTACAAGGCAAGCCCCCGCCACCATCTCAACCTGCGCCTGACGACGCGGCCGGCCGTAAACTGGAAGGTCGAGCTGGAAGGGGATTACATCAGCCGCTACTACATCGACGATGAGAACAGCGGTACTTACAACCGGCCCACCCTTTACAACCTGCGCGCCAGCTATGCCGATGGCTCATGGTCGTTCTGGATGCATGCCCTGAACCTGCTGGATACCAAATACGCTGAACGTGTCACGGTACTCAGCAATCAGCGTGTGATCAGCGACGGTTATAACCCGCTGACGGTGCGTGCTGGCGTTGCCTACAAGTTATGACCCGACCATGAGCCGCATAGCACATCGATTCGTGCCGGCATTGCTGGCACTTCTGGCGACGGGTCTCGCCCTGGCGCAGGGTGAAGGCGGTGAACCGCTGGCCGAGGTTCGGGGTGGCCCGGTTTCCGCGGGCGACTACGCCGGCCAGCCTCCACCCGAAGGTGCCCGTCCGGAGGCACAGCGCGCATCCCGGCAGAAACGGGCCGCTGAACGCACCAAGCCCGGGGAAGTCGTCCGGGATGGCGGCGGCCGGTCCGGCGGCACGGGGCTGCGCAGCGGCGGCGTGCTCTGGCTTGCCGACACGCCTCCGATGCGCGGTGAGGCTTCCCGAGGGCGACGCGGTGGTGGCATGGGCGGGATGTCGATGGGCGGTGAACATGGCGGCCCGCCGATGAAACGCCTGTGGCTGCGCGCCGGCGCCGATCCCCAGAAGGCGGCTTTCGCCCACCAGGAAGCGGATGCATCGGTGGAAACCCTGCTGGTCACCCCCCTCGGCAAGCCCGAGGGCGAACCCCTGCCATCGCCGGCCGAGGGTCATAAAGGGCTTGTCTTCGAGATGCCGGCCCAGGGCTTCTACCGCATTTACGTCACGACCCGCAAGCTACAGGGGGATACGCTGAACGTCAGCGTCGCCAAGACCGAAGTGGGCAACTTCGGCCATGGCGACGACGAGGAGGAGCAGAAGCGGGCCATGGCGGCTCCACGGGTACTGGAGAACGCCGCAATCGAGATCGTCCGCGAACGCCAGGACAAAGAGGGGCCGTTCTCCCAGATCAGGTCGGGCATGGACCAGTCCTTCATCGTCCTGCAGAAAGGTCTGCCGGTAGCGAACGCTCGGGTGCGCTTCGTCAGCCACCAGGGCTGGGTCAAGGAGGTAACGAGCGACGAGCAGGGGCGCGTCAACTTCCAGGTGGTGCGGGACTACTTCCCTCCCTGGAACGCATTCCAGAAACGATTCAAGGCCAACTATCTCGTGATTGCCGAGGTCGCCGCCAGCGAGGCTGGCAGCCACAAGGATCAGTCCTATTCCAGCGTGCGCTATCAGGCCACCCTCGCCGGAAACTATTCCCCCTCGCCCAACGATTACCGCTCCTATGCCTGGGGTCTCGGCGTGGGCCTGCTCGCACTACTGTTCAGCAGCGCCGCCATCTATCTCTACCGCCGCCGCCGGCTGAAGCCTTTCCAGGAGGTGCGTTTCGATGAAAAGGCTTAAGGACGCCGTCGATCGGGTCGATCTCAACCGCTTCCGCTTCTGGCTCCAGCTGGCGATGTTCGCGCTGCTGGTCTATGGGGGCTACCTGGCCGTCGACCTGGGTTCCCGCCTGCCGATGTTCTCCTGCGGCTTCAACGAGGAGGGCCGCGCCGGCATTTGCTACCTGCTGCCGCTCCAGCATCAGCTGAGCCGACCGTGGCCGCAGCTTTTCGGCTTCGCGGGCATGAGCGTTCTCACCGGTTTCAGCGTCTTCTTTCTCTGGTTCATTGTGCTCAACAAGGGCTGGTGCGGCTATGTCTGTCCCCTGGGCACCATCCAGGACTGGATCACGGCCCTGCGCCGCCGGCTCGGCGCGCGTTACAGCCGCTACACCCAGGGCCAGTTTCGCCAGCTCAGCCGGATCAAGTACCTCCTGCTCGCCCTGATGATCCTGATCCCGCTCGGCATCGGCGGCGGCTGGTTCTCCCGCGACATGGGCACGCCCTTTTGCCTGATCTGTCCGGCGCGGATGATCCTGCCCATGTTTACCGGCGATTTTTCGCAGTTCACCATCGATTTCTCCAGCAAGACGGCACTTGTCATGACGGCGCTGGGAATGGGCATCACCGGCCTGTTTCTGGCCGGGGCATTCGTCAAGAAGCGCTTTTTCTGCTTCTTCTGCCCAATGAGCGCGCTTCACTACCTGATTTCCAGGCCGGCGCTGCTCAAGCTCAAAAAGGATGGCGACAAATGCACCCGCTGCGGCGATTGCTACACCGTCTGCGATATGGAGATCAAGGAAATCGCCGACGACATCAAGACCCGGGACATCATGATGGACGACTGCATCCTGTGCCTGAAATGTGTTGCCGCCTGCCCCGAGCCGGGGGCATTGAAGGTCAATTTCGCCAGTGTCACCTTCTTCGAGTCCACCGAAGCCGGTTTCATCAAACGCAGCCAGAAGGGAATCGGCCTTGAACAGCCCAAACACTAAGATCGCCATTCCCTACAACCGCAGTCGCCAGGCGCGGGAGGCGGAGACCATGCTCGACCACATTACCGACGATTTCGACGACAACCCGGCGGCAATGGATTATTTCTACGACCTGTTCCGGCGCGCCTATTGCCAGGGCGAATCCCTGGAACGGGAGGGCGTGCGGGTGGGCACCACCTGCATTCATGCGCCGGAGGAATTGATCTACGCGATGGGGGCAACGCCGGTGCGCCTGTGCAACGGCTCCTACCACTACGACCAGATCGGCGCCGATTTCATGCCGGCCAAGTCCTGTTCTCTGGTCAAGGCCACCCTCGGCATGTTGAGTTCCGAGAACGTGATTCCCAAGGTCGGAAAGCTGGACCTGATCGTCAATCCCACCACCTGCGATCAGAAGAAGAAGGCCAGCGCCATGATGGCGAGCATGGGACACAAGGTTTACAACCTGGAATTGCCCCCGGCCAAGGAAAGCGAGCAGGCCAGGCTTTACTGGCAGCGGTCGGTGCGCGAGTTCGTCCAGCAATTGCGCCAGCTCACCGGCAAGAAGCTCACCCGCAAGAACCTGACGGCGGCCATGGCCAGGACCAGCCGCGCCCAGGCCGCCTTCCGCACCCTGCACAATTTCCGCCGCAAGGCGCCCTCGCTGATTCTGGGCAAGGACGTGTTCCTGGTGACCAACGCCTATTTCTTCGACGACATCGAGCGCTGGACCGAGGCGGTGGAAACGCTCAATGCCGAATTGGCCCAGCGCGACCAAGACGGGTTTTGCGCCGCCCAAAAGAAGGCGCCGCGCATCCTTTTCACCGGCTCGCCGCCGATCTTCCCCAACCTCAAACTGCCGCTGTTGATCGAAGAATCCGGCGGCGTGGTGGTGGCAGACGAAACCTGCTCGGCCAACCGGATGCTCTACGACATGACTGCCGTGGACGAGTGGCGGGTCAACGACATGGTCGACAGTCTGGCGAACAGGTACCTCAAGCCCTGCACCTGTCCGATCTTCACCCACAACGATGACCGTCTCCGCCGCCTGATGGAACTGGCCAAAAGCTTCGCCGTGGATGGCGTGGTGTACCAGGCTTTCTCCGGTTGCCAGGTGTACGAGATGGAACAGAAAAGCGTGGCGGAAACCCTCAACAAGGCGGGCATCGCCATGCTCTACATCGAAACCGACTACAGCCCGGACGACATGGGCCAGCTTACGACCCGGATCGAGGCGTTCCTGGAATCCCTGAAAACCCGAAAGAGAAACCGCAAATGAATTATTTCGCAGGCCTGGATATCGGCTCCACCGCCATCAAGGTGGCCCTGGTGGACGAGGAAGGCAAGATTGTCGGCGTCCACGTTTCGTCCTCCGGCAGTCTGTTCCACAAGAACGCCAAGGAGGCACTGCATAACCTGCTGGCCCGGCAGGGTGTGGCCAAGGACGACGTGCGCTACCTGATCGCCACCGGCTACGGCCGCAAGCTGTTCAAGGAGGCCGACGACTCCATCAGCGAGATCACCGCCAACGCCATCGGCGCCCACGAAGCGGGCAAGGCATTCGGCGGCGTGCGCACCATCATCAACATCGGCGGCCAGGATTCCAAGGCGATCCAGATCGACGATACCGGCAACGTGTCCAACTTCGCCATGAACGACAAATGCGCCGCCGGCACCGGGCGCTTTCTGGATGTGGCGGCGCGCAATCTCGACATCGACCTGGAGGAGCTGGGCGAATACCACTTCAACGGCAAGGGGGCGCCGCTGACCATCAACAGCACTTGCACCGTGTTTGCCGAGTCCGAGATCATCGGCCTGCTGGCGAACGGCCACGGCAAGGAAGAAATTATTGCCGGCATCCATTACTCCATCGCCAAACGCACGGTCAGGCTGGCAAAGCGCGTCGGCATCGAGGATCGGGTCTATTTCGACGGCGGCCCAGCCCTGAACAAGGGGCTGGTTGCCGCCATCCAGGACGAACTGGGGCGCGAGTTGGTCGTCCCGGAATATCCCCAGACCACCACCGCTTTCGGCGCGGCCATTCTGGCGCGCAACGAGTTTTTCGCCGAAACGTCCTGAACCAGTGAGACAGGAGAAACCCGGCCATGCTTGACGCGCTCATGCCAAACTCCGCCGCCCTCCTGATGCCCGTCGAAACCATCGTCGGCCTGCCGATGGCTCTGGCCCTGGGGTTGGTCTATGGCCTCGGTCCATGCCTCGTCAGCTGTCTGCCTTACCTGGGGCCGGTGTTTCTCGCCCGCGATTTCAGTTGGCGCCGCTCCTGGCGCGTTGTGCTGCCCCTGTCTCTCGGCCGCCTTGCGGGCTATTCGACGTTCGGCGCGGCAGCAGGCTGGGCCAGCCATTATGTCAAGGACAGCACCGTGGCCTCGCCGCTGCTGCACCTGCTCGTCGGCGCCGCCGCCCTGATGGTCGGCCTCGCACTCTTCTGGCGGCGGCCGGCATGCGCCGTTGCGGCGGCGCCCGCTGCCGGCGTTCAGCCCCTGCGCCGCGTCGACTTCGGCGCCGAACCGCGACCGCTATTGCCGGGCGGCCTGTTCCTGATGGGCGCAGGCATGGCGCTAACGCCCTGCGGACCGCTGGGTGTGGTGCTGTTCTCGGCTGCCGCCTCGGGTCATGCGCTCAGCGGATTTCTGCTCGGCCTCAGCTTCGGCCTCGGCGCCATCGTCGTGCCTTCACTTGTATACGGCCTCGGCGTCGCCTATTTCGGCGCTCGACTGCGCGAGCAGTTGGGCCCCTGGCGCCCGCGCATCGAGGCGCTCAGCGCCGGGCTGCTGATTCTGGTCGGGATGAGCCAGCTCATCCGGGCTTTCTGATTGGCTCTGTCATCGTTATTTATTGGTGTTGGTCAGCGTCGTAGGGTGCACTCCGTGCACCTTCGGTGTGTCAATCGGTGCACAGAGTGCACCCTACCCAAAGCCTCTCGCTCTAATGAACAATCCGGGTTTATTGGTATTGGCCAGCGCCGTAGGAGCGGCCTGCCGGAGGGTGGAAGCTTCATCAGAGGGGGCAAGACATGGCTTCAACAACCAACAGTGACATAGTCTTCTGATTTCTTCTGCACTTCCCTGAAGGGCAAGTGGTGAGCCGTCTCCCGCTTTCTGGCCTTCCGGTTTTCAAGACGATCAAGCTGCCTTGACGACGGCCTTGCCCCACAGCCAGGCCGCGCCGCGCACCCCGCTGGAGTCGCCGTACTTGGGCGGCACCAGCCGGGTGTCGATGCGGTCGGAAAATACATAGCGCGGCCATAACCGTGGCACCGTGTCGTACAGTCGGGCGATGTTGGACAGGCCGCCGCCCAATACGATCACGTCCGGGTCGAGCAGGTTGATCACCCCGGCCAGCGCACGCGCCAGTCGCTCCTCATAGCGCGCCAGCGTGGCGCCGCAGGGGCCGTAGCCCGCGTTGGCCAGCTGCACGATTTCATGCGCCGGCAGGTCCTCGCCGCCATAGCGAACGTGGTCGGCCGTCAGCGCGGGGCCCGACAGCCAGGTTTCGATGCAGCCTTTCTTGCCGCAGTAGCAGGTGGGCGCAGCGTCGAGTTCGCGCGGGCGGGGCCAGGGGTGCAGGATGTCCTCGCCGGTGGCGGGGTGCTGGCCGGTAGAGGCGCGGTCGGCCTGGGTGTGGGCGAACTGGAAATAGGGCAGCGGACTGTGTCCCCATTCGCCCGCAATCGCATTGGCGCCGTTGAGTACATGGCCGCGCACCACCACGCCGCCGCCGACACCGGTACCGAGAATCACGCCAAACACGGTTTCGGCTCCGGTGGCCGAACCATCGACGGCTTCCGACAGCGCCAGGCAGTTGGCGTCGTTGGCGAGCCGCACTTCGCGGTTCAGGGCGCGTTCGAGGTCCTGCTGCAAGGGTTTGCCGTTGAGGCAGGTCGAGTTGCAGTTCTTCATAAGCCCGCTGGCGGGCGAGCGCGCGCCGGGGGTGCCGATGCCGATACTGCCGTGTCGGCCCAGTTCGCTTTCGGCCTGATGGACCAGCGCCGCGACTGCAGCGACCGTGGCGAGATAATCGTTCTGCGGGGTCGGCATGCGGCGGCGCAGGATTTCCCGGCCGCCGGGGTCGAGTGCAATCAGCTCGATTTTGGTGCCGCCAAGGTCGATGCCGAGGCGGAGGGAAGCGGCCAAAATGCTAGAATCATGCATTAATTTTGCGTTGGAATCGACATGGCAGGACATTCGAAGTGGGCCAACATCCAGCACCGCAAGGGGCGCCAGGATGCCAAGCGCGGCAAGATCTTCACCAAGCTTATCAAGGAAATCACCGTGGCGGCCAAAATGGGCGGCGGCGACACGGGCATGAACCCGCGCCTGCGCCTGGCGATCGACAAGGCCAAGGCCGAGTCGATGCCGAAGGACAACATCGAGAACGCGGTCAAGCGCGGCACCGGCCAGCTCGAAGGCGTCAACTACGAGGAAGTGCGCTACGAGGGCTACGGCATCGGCGGCGTCGCGGTGATGGTCGATTGCCTCACCGACAACAAGGTACGCACCGTCGCCGACGTGCGCCACGCCTTCGTCAAGCACGGCGGCAATATGGGCACCGACGGCTGCGTCGCGTTCCAGTTCAAGCACTGCGGCCAGATCATCCTGGAGCCGGGCGCGAGCGAGGAGGCGGTGATGGAAGCCGCGCTCGACGCCGGCGCCGAGGACGTCATCCCCAACGAGGACGGCTCGATCGAGGTGCTGACCTCGCCCGACCCCAGGGACTTCGAGGCGGTGAAGGAGGCGCTGGAAAAGGCCGGGTTCAAGCCAGCGGTCGCCGAGATCACCATGCGCCCGGAAGTTGAAACCGAACTGACCGGCGACGACGCGGCGAAGATGCAGAAGATCCTCGACGCGCTGGAGTCGCTGGACGACGTGCAGGAGGTCTACACCAACGCGGTGCTGCCGGAGTAAAATCGCAAGCCAAATCCAGAGAAGGGGTCGCGCATGGATTACCACAGCCGTATCACTTCCGAGCCAGGCAAACGCGGCGGCAAACCTTGTATTCGCGGGCTCAGAATCACAGTCTACGATGTGCTGGAAATGCTGGCGGCAGGGCAGACCCACGAAGCGATTCTTGCCGACTTTCCTGAACTCGATGCCGACGATATTTTGGCTTGTCTCGCCTTTGCGGCAGACCGGGAGCGTCAGCTTGCCTCGGTGCACGGATGAAGCTGCTGCTTGACGAAAACCTGTCCAGACGCCTTGTGCCTTTTTTGCAGGAAGCCTATCCCGGGTCGAGCCGGGTTGTTCTTCTGGGCCTGGAACAGGCCAGCGATCTCGCATTGTGGCAGCACGCCGGCCAGCATGGTTATGTGCTGGTTACCCGCGATGCGGATTTTTATGATTTGAGCCTTACCCGAGGCGCACCGCCCGTCGTGCTGTGGCTGCGCATCAATAACCCCGACAAGTCAGAAGTGCTGCGCTTATTGATTGACCGTCTGGACACTATTCACGAAGCGTTTGCAGCAGGCGCGACGTGTGTCGAGTTGTGGCCTTGAGCCGCATCCTTGGGATCGACCCCGGCCTGCGGCTGACCGGCTTCGGCGTGATCGAGCAGACCGGCCAGAAGCTGGCCTATGTCGCCAGCGGCGTCGTCAGGAGCGGCGAGGGCAGTCTGCCACAGCGGCTGGGCGTGCTGTTCGCCGGCTTGAACGAGGTGATCGCTACCTGGCAGCCCGATACCTGCGCGGTGGAAATCGTCTTCGTCAACGTCAATCCGCAATCCACGCTGCTGCTCGGGCAGGCGCGTGGCGCGGCGATCTGCGCCGCCGTATCGCAGGAGCTGCTGGTCGCGGAATACACCGCATTACAGATCAAGCAGGCGGTGGTCGGCCACGGCAAGGCGGCCAAGGAGCAGGTGCAGGAAATGGTGAAACGCCTGCTGAGCCTGCCTGTTGCGCCGACAGCCGACGCCGCAGACGCGCTCGCCTGCGCCATCGCCCACGCGCACGGTAGCCACCTCGGCGCGCACTCCACCGCGGGCTATCGCGTCAAGGGCGGGCGCCTCGTATGAACAGGGATTCCAGATGATAGGCAGAATTACCGGCGTGCTTGCCGCCAAGCAGCCGCCCCAGGTGCTGGTGGATTGCAACGGCATCGGCTACGAAATCGACGTGCCGATGAGCACCTTCTATAACCTGCCGGCGCTGGGCGAAAAAATCAGTCTGCTCACCCATCTGGCGATTCGCGAGGACGCGCATCTGCTGTACGGCTTCGGCAGCGAAATCGAGCGCATGGCGTTTCGCGAACTGCTGAAAGTCTCCGGAATCGGTGCTAAGACCGCCCTGTCGGTGCTGTCCGGCCTCTCGGTCAACGACCTGTCGGCGGCGATTGCCGCGCAGGAAATCGGCCGCATCGTCAAGGTGCCCGGCATCGGCAAGAAGACCGCCGAGCGCCTGCTGCTCGAACTCAGGGGCCGGCCGGTGTTCGCCGGAGCGATTTCCGCGGTGGCGGGCGAGATAAGCGTGTCCGACGATGTGCGCCAGGCTTTGTTGGCCTTGGGCTATAACGACAAGGAGGCCACCGCTGTCATGCAGAAACTGGCGGCCGATCTGCCGGTGTCCGATGCCATCCGGCAGGCCTTGAAGCTGCTGTCCAAGGGGTAAGATGCAGGCATGATCGAAACCGACCGCCTCATCGCCCCCGCTGTCGTCAGTCCGCAGGAAGAGCAGGTCGAGCGCGCGCTGCGGCCGCGCACGCTGGCCGAATACGTCGGCCAGGCGAAGACGTGCGAGCAGCTCGAAATCTTCATTCACGCTGCCAGGAACCGCAGCGAGGCGCTCGATCATGTGCTGCTGTTCGGCCCGCCGGGGCTGGGTAAGACCACGCTGGCGCACATCATCGCGCGCGAGATGGGCGTCAACCTGCGCCAGACTTCCGGCCCGGTGCTCGAACGGGCGGGCGACCTGGCCGCGCTGCTCACCAATCTGGAACCGAACGACGTGCTGTTCATCGACGAAATTCATCGTCTGAGTCCGGTGGTCGAGGAGGTGCTGTATCCCGCGCTGGAAGATTTCCAGATCGACATCATGATCGGCGAAGGCCCCTCGGCGCGCTCGGTCAAGCTCGACCTGCCGCCGTTCACCCTGGTTGGCGCGACCACGCGCGCCGGCATGCTCACCAATCCGCTGCGCGACCGTTTCGGCATCGTCGCGCGCCTGGAGTTTTATTCGGCAGAAGAGCTGGGCTTCATCGTCCATCGCTCGGCGGGCCTGCTGCAGATGAATCTGGAGGAAGCCGGCGCGCTGGAAATCGCCCGCCGTTCGCGCGGCACCCCGCGCATTGCCAACCGCCTGCTGCGCCGGGTGCGCGATTACGCCGAAGTCAAGGCGGGCGGGCAGGCTACCTGCGCGGTGGCGGATGCGGCGCTGGTGATGCTCGACGTCGACCGTGCCGGGCTCGACGTGATGGACCGCAAACTCTTGTCGGCGGTGGTCGAGAAATTCATGGGCGGTCCGGTCGGCCTGGACAACCTTGCCGCCGCCATCGGCGAGGAGCGCGATACCATCGAGGACGTGCTCGAACCCTATCTCATCCAGCAGGGCTACCTGCAGCGCACCCCGCGCGGCCGTATCGCCACGCCGCTGGCGTATCGCCACCTCGGCCTCGCCGCCCCCGCCGAACCCAACGCGGATCTGTTTTGAGCAGGGTGTTTCACTGGCCGGTCCGCGTCTACTGGGAAGACACCGATGCCGGGGGCGTGGTGTATTACGCCAACTACCTCAAGTTCATGGAGCGCGCGCGTTCGGAATGGCTGCGTGCATTCGGTTTCGAGCAGGACGTGCTGCGCGACGAGGCGGGGGTGGTGTTCGTGGTGCGGCGGGTGGCAATCGACTACCTGTCGCCGGCGCGCTTCAACGATCGGCTCGACGTATCGGTCGGCCTGCATGAAATGGGGCGGGCCAGTCTCAGTGTGCGGCAGAAACTCATGCGGGGTTCCGATTGTCTGGCAAGAGCCGAAGTCAAGCTGGCCTGCGTTGACGCGGTCCATTTCAAACCCGTTAAAATGCCCGCAACGATTCTTCATACACTGAGCCCCACGACGTGAACCCCGAACTCAGCCAGGATCTCTCCCTCCTCCACCTCGTCCTTAATGCCTCATTGCCGGTGCAGCTCGTCATGCTGCTGTTGCTGGGCGCGTCCTTGATGTCGTGGTGGTTCATCTTCATCAAGTTGTTTTCCCTCAAGCGCGCCTTGCACGAAGCCGACCGTTTCGAGCGCGAATTCTGGGGCGGCGGTGACATCAACGCCATGTACAAGGAGGTGGCCGCCGGGCGCAGCGAGGCGGGGGAAATGGCGCGCATCTTCGAGGCGGGGTTCCGCGAATTCATGAAGCTGCGGCAACAGACGAGGCTTTCGCTCAATGTCATCGTCGACGGCACTCGCCGCGCCATGCGCGCCACCTACCAGCGCGAACTCGACAGCCTCGAATCGCACCTGTCGTTTCTCGCCACTGTCGGGTCGGTGTCGCCCTATGTCGGCCTGTTCGGCACCGTGTGGGGCATCATGATCGCCTTCATGGGGCTGTCGAGCGTCGCCCAGGCCACGCTGGCACAGGTCGCGCCCGGCATCGCCGAAGCGCTGATCGCCACCGCCATGGGCCTGTTCGCCGCCATCCCCGCCGTGGTCGGCTACAACCGCTACACCCATGACATCGACCGCCTGGCCAACCGCATGGAAAGCTTCATGGAAGAGTTTTCCAATATCCTGCAGCGGCAGGTGACGGCCAAGTCGGAATAAGCCTGTGGCACGGACCCGTAAACAGATCGCCCAGATCAACGTCGTGCCGATGATCGACGTGATGCTGGTGCTGCTCGTCATCTTCATGGTGACCGCACCCTTCATCAATCCCGCCCAGGTCGAACTGCCCAGCGTCGGCAAGACTTCGCAGACGCCGGCGCAGCCGCTCGAAATCGTCATCAAGGAATCGGGCGAATACCTGCTGAAGAACCGTGCGGCCGGCGACGCCGAACGGGTAGTGGAAAAGTCGGCGCTGGCGGCCGAAATTGTTGCGCTGCAGCGCGCCTTGCCGGATCAGCCGGTGGTCATCGCAGCAGACAAAAATGTGCGCTACGAAGAAGTAATGAACACCATGACCGTGCTGCAGAACGCGCAGATCACCCGTATCGGCCTGCTCGCGCGCCCGGCGCCTTGATCCTCGGATGAACATTTCGGCAGACGCACCCTTCGTCTCCCGTCCCGGCTCCAACCTTATCGCCGGCGCGCTGGCGCTGGGGGTGCATGTCGTCTTCGTGCTGTTGCTGGTGTTCGGTGTGTCGTGGCAGACCCAGCATCCTGCGCCGGTGATGGTCGACTTGTGGGAAGCGCTGCCGCCGCTCCCCTCCGTGGCCAAGCCAGCCAGGCCACCCACGCGGGCACCGCTGAAAACGCCCAAGCCGGTCAAAGCCAAGCCAGCCCCCCGGCCAGTGGTGGACGAGCCGCCGCCGCCCAAGACGCCCGACATTGCGCTGGAAAAAAAGAAGGTCGAGGCCGAACGCCGGCAAAAACTGCAAGCCATGCAACTAAGCGAAGAAAAGGCCCGCGCCGACGCCGCCAGGAAAGCGCAGGAAAAGCAGCTGGCCGAACAGAAAAAACGCGAACTGCTGCGCCAGATGGAAGAAGAAGACCTGACGCGGCGGATGGCGGACGAGGTCGCGGCAAGCGAAATGCGCCAAGCCAAATTGGCTGAAATGCAGGCCAAACAGGCCGAAGCGCAGGCCAAACAGGCCGAGGCCGCGGCGGCCAGCAAGCGCCAGGCCGGGGTGGCGAGTATCGTCGGGCAGTACCGCGACCTTATCAGCGCCAAGGTGCGCGGCAACACCCGCCTGCCCGACAACCTGGCCGGCAACCCCCAGGTGCGCTGCCTGGTGAAGCTGCTCCCCACCGGCGAAGTCCAGAGCGTGCGGGTGACGCAATCGAGCGGCAACGCGGGGTACGACGAGGCGGTGGTGCGCGGCATCTGGAAATCCTCGCCGCTACCCTTGCCGGGCGAGCGCGACGCGCGCGCCGCATTTGTCCCGGAACTTTCCTTCGTTCATCGCCCCAAAGAGTGAGCTATTGAGACGGCCTGATGATGTTTGAGGTCACAAAGTATTTTCACGGCATTTTGCTTTGATTGGTTCGCAGGGCCGTCTCAATAGAGTGCTGTCCTTGATGGTTATTGATTCGGCCGTCCTCGCTATCGCACACAACCCGAGCAAGCTGAACCTTAAGGAAGCACTGATTAATTCGATATGGCCGTCATTGCGAGCGCAGCGAAGCAATCCAGCGTATCGATCAAGCGGGCATTTCTGGATTGCCCTAAAGGACTCCGATCCACTATGGGCTGAAGCCCATGTGGAATCGTATGCCACGTCGCGGCGCTCCTCGCAATGAACAAATTAATCAGCGGTTCCTTAACGCCACTTCAAACTTCATCTGGCCGAATCAATAAAGACGTTGCGGCAAGCCGTCGGGAGGCCGGATCGAGCGTAGCGGCCGGCGGGCAATGGTCGGCAAAGTATTCCGACCTACGGCAATTCGCGGCAAGCGGACTTCTCGCCATGAAAAAAAGTGAGGGCGTGTGCGGGAGGCCCTGGCGGCCGACCGACCATGCCGACCATGCTAAACTCACTCACCAATCAAGCACTTCTGATCGAGACCCCCAACTCCATGCTACGCGCTGTCCTGCTGTTCCCCCTGCTTTGCCTGGCCTTGCTGAGCGCGTCGTTTTCCGCGCGCGCCGCGATGGAAATCCAGGTGGTCGGCGGGGCCGCCAGCAAGATTGCGGTGGCATGGGTACCGTTTCAGGCGATGCCGGGGCAGCCGGAGCCGGCACTGACCGCGATCGCGGGAGACGACCTCGAGCGCAGCGGCCAGTTCAGGCGGGTGGACACCAGCGGCATGCAGCAGCCTGTCGCGCCGGCACAGGTCGACTACCGCGTCTGGCGCGGCAAGGGTGCGGACGCCGTGGTGATCGGCCAGGTGGCCACACTGCCCGGCGGCCGTTTCGAAGTCCGCTTCTACTTGCTGGATGTAATCAAGCAGACCCAGCTTGCCGCCCTCAGCTACACCATTTCCGCGGCGCAATGGCGCGCCACCGCCCACCTGATTGCCGACATCGTGTACGAAAAGCTGATCGGCATTCCGGGTGCGTTCAGCAGCCGCATTGCCTATGTGCAGAAACAGGGCAAGCGTTTCGAGCTGCGGGTGGCCGATGCCGATGGGCAAAACCCGCGCACCGTCGTGCGTTCCGACGAGCCGGTGATTTCGCCGCGCTTCTCGCCCGACGGCACGCGCCTGGCGTATGTGTCGTTCGAGGACAGAAAACCGGTGGTGTATGTGCAGTCCCTGCGCGATGGCCGCCGCAGCAAGGTCGCGGCATTCAAGGGCTCCAACTCGGCGCCGGCCTGGGCGCCCGACGGCCGGCGTCTGGCGGTGGTGCTGACGCGTGACCAGGCCTCGCAGATTTATCTGATCGACGCCGATGGCAGCGGGCTCACCCGGCTGACGCGGGGTGGCAATCTCGACACCGAGCCGGTATTCTCGCCCGATGGCAAAACCCTCTTTTTCACCTCGGACCGCGGCGGCAGCGCGCAGATTTACCGCGTGGCAGCCAGCGGCGGCGCGCCCCAGCGGGTGACCTTCAGCGGCAGTTACAATGTTTCACCCGCGATCAGCCCGGATGGCCGGAATCTGGCCTATATCAGTCGTGAAGACGGCCGTTTCAGCGTGGTGCTGCACGAGCTGGCCTCGGGCCAGACCAGCGTACTGACCGATACCGCGCGCGACGAATCGCCCAGCTTCGCGCCGAACGGCCAGGGCGTGCTGTATGCCACCGTGCAGGGCGGGCGCGGTATTCTCGGCACAGTGAGCCTGGACGGCAGAACCCGTACCCGCCTGTCGGAACCGGGTGTGGACGCCCGCGAGCCGGCTTGGGGTCCATAAAAATAAGTGCCACCGCATCATTACTCAGGGCGTGGATTACCCCCCCTTTGAAAAATGGGGAAGTGAAGCAATGTAATGCTCACCTGCGTATGGTTCAGAGGCATATAAAAATATGGAAAGGGGCGGTTAGATTTACATAAGCTGAACCGTTCATGTTGCACGTGCTTTATTCGTTGTTATTCATCATCACCAAAGGAGAAACAGATGAACAAGATCTTTTTACCAGTTTTGCTTGCATTGACCCTGTCCGCATGCAGCACCACCCCCGATACCCAAGCGACGGTTGAAGACCGCACCGGCGCGACCGCGACCACTGCCGGCACGGCGGGCGGCGTGGAAAGCACGGGCCTCGACGGCGCCGGCGTGGCGGGCAGCGCGCTGCCCGGCGAACCCTATGCCGGCGATCCGCGCAAGGATCCGGCCAGCCCCTTGTCCAGGCGCAGCGTCTTTTTCGATTTCGACAGCTACGTGGTGAAACCCGAATACCGTCCCATGCTCGAAGCGCATGCCGGTTACCTGCAGTCGAAACGCGATGCGCGCGTGATCCTGCAGGGCAACGCCGACGAGCGCGGCAGTCGTGAATACAACCTGGCGCTGGGGCAGAAGCGCGCCGAAGCGGTGCGCCGTGCGCTGGCCGTGCTGGGCGTGAGCGATTCGCAAATGGAAGCGATCAGCTTCGGCGAGGAAAAGCCGCGCAACGAGGCCAGCACCGAAGCGGCATACGTTGAAAACCGCCGCACCGATGTGGTGTATGGCGACGAGTAAAGCCTGATGCGACGCTATGCCTTGATACTGGTTGGCACGTTTGCGCTGGCCCCGTCGGCGTGGGCAGTTTCGAATGACGAGCTCGCCCGCCAGGTGCAGGCCTTGCAGCAGCTGACGGGCGAACTCGACGGCCGCCTCGGCAGGCTGGAAGCCGCAACTCAGCAAAGCCCGCAGCTGCTTGGCTTGTTGAACGAAATCGAAATGCTCAAGGCCGAAATCGCCAAACTGCGCGGGCTGGCCGACGTCCAGAACCATCAGATGGACACCCTGGGCAAGCGGCAGAACGACCTGTATGCCGACCTCGATCAGCGCATCGCAGATATCGCCAAGGCGGTCCCGCCCGCGCCGGATGTCGGTGCGACGCAACCCGCTGCGCAGGCAGCGCCCGCGCAACCCGCAACCCCGCCGGCTGCGGCGGCGGGCGATCCGCCGCAAGCCGACCCGCAGGCGGAATCGAGCAGCTACGAAGCCGCGCTCAAGCAGTTTCGCGAAGCCAATTACGCGGGCGCCATTGCCGACTTCAACGGCTTTCTCAAGGCCTACCCCGCCAGCACGCTGGCCTCCAATGCGCAATACTGGATCGGCTATTCGTATTACGCCCTGAAGGACTACAAAACCGCGCTGGCGCATCAGCAGAAGCTGTTGGCCGCCTATCCGGCCAGCGCCAAGGTGCCCGACGCGCTGCTCAACATCGCCACCAACCAGCTTGCGCTGGACAATCCCGACGGCGCCCGCAAGACGCTCGAAGGCCTGGTGGCCCAATACCCCGGCACCCCCGCCGCCACGCTTGCCGCGCGCCGGCTGGCCACACTCAAGTAAGCAGCATGTCAGCGTCCATTACGCGCCCCTCCATCGGGGCCGGTTCTGCAGGCGCGGCGTCCTCGCCACGAACGCATTCCGATCCGTCAGGCGCTGAAGCCCTAAAGGACTCCGATCCACTATGTGCTGAAGTCCCGCAACGCGGGATGGAGTCGTATGCGTCAACCGCAACACTCCGCATCACCGAGGTCTTCCACTCCCTGCAGGGCGAAACCAGCCGCGCCGGCTTGCCGACGGTGTTCGTCCGCCTGGCCGGCTGTCCGCTGCGTTGCCGCTGGTGCGATACGCCCTACAGTTTTCAGGGCGGCGAAACCGTCACCCTGGGTTCGCTGCTGGCGCGGGTGGCGGCGTATGGCGTGCCGACGGTGTGCGTCACCGGCGGCGAGCCGCTGGCGCAGAAGAGCTGCCTGCCGCTGCTGGCCGCGCTGTGCGACGCCGGCTATTCGGTGTCGCTGGAAACCAGCGGTGCGCTCGACATCGGCAAGGTCGATGCGCGAGTGTCGCGCATCGTCGACATCAAGCCGCCGGCGTCCGGCGAGGCCGCGCGCAACCGTTGGCAGAACCTCGCCCATCTCACCCCGCACGACGAGATCAAGTTCGTGCTGGCCAACCGCGCCGACTACGAGTGGGCGCGCGAAGTCCTGCGGGCGCAAAATCTCGCAAAAATCTGCCCGATCCTGTTTTCGCCGGTGCAGGACGAACTGCCGCCGGCGCAGCTGGCGGAGTGGATCATCGAAGACCGGCTGCCGGTGCGCCTGCAGGTACAGCTGCACAAGCTCCTGTGGGGCAGCATCCCCGGCAAGTGAAGCCAGCGGTCGTCCTGCTCTCCGGCGGCCTCGACTCCGCCACCGTACTCGCCATCGCGCGCGAGGCGGGGTACGCCTGCCACGCGCTGAGCCTCGATTACGGTCAGCGCCACACGGCCGAGCTGGCCGCCGCCGCGCGCGTGGCAAAAAGTCTCGGCGCCGTCGAGCGCCGGGTGATCCGGATTGGACTGGGCGACATCGGCGGCTCGGCGCTCACCGATGCCTCCATCGCCGTACCCGAAAGCCCCTCCGCGGGCATCCCGGTCACCTACGTGCCCGCGCGCAACACCGTCATGCTGGCGCTGGCGCTCGCCTGGGCCGAAGTGCTGGGTTCACGCGACCTCTTCATCGGCGTCAATGCCGTCGACTATTCCGGCTACCCCGACTGCCGGCCCGAATTCATCGCGGCGTTCGAGCAGATGGCCAACCTCGCCACCCGCGCCGGCGTCGAAGGCGCCCGGCTGCGCGTCCACGCGCCGCTGCAGCATCTGTCCAAGGCGCAAATCATCCAGCGCGGCATCGAACTCGGCGTCGATTACGCGCAAACCGTAAGCTGCTACCAGGCCGATGCCGAAGGCTTGGCCTGCGGGCGCTGCGATGCCTGTCGCCTGCGACGCGAGGGGTTTCGCGCGGCCGGCGTTGCCGATCCGACGCGGTATGGTTGAGGAACGCGGGTTAATTCGATCGGGTCATTGCGCGCGCGGCGCGGCAATCCAGTCTTCCCGCTCGGGTAAACCCGAGTACTACAACAACTATTTCACAATACAAGGGCGGGACATCTTCCCGTCGTCATGGCCAAGCGTAATTGTCGGCAAGGTATTGCCGACCTGCGGCCAGCTGGAATTTGAAAGCAAGGCGGCCTGAAACGGGTCCGGGGGCACGGATGTAATGGTATTTAATATCCAGTTTGCATTCGCGGCGGAACCATTAAAATTCCGCCTGCCATCCGGGTACGCGCGGTGCATGCCGTCCCTCCTTCCAAACGAGAGATAGACCCATGATCCACGAAAATTTCGCAAGCGCTCAATCGCTTTTCCTGTGGTCGACCTTCGTCGTCGCGCTGGTCATGGGCGCCGTGGTCAACAAGACCAATTTCTGCACCATGGGCGCGGTCTCCGACTGGGTCAACATGGGCGACACCGGCCGCCTGCGCGCCTGGGTGCTGGCCATCGCGGTCGGCGTGCTGGGTGTGATGGGACTGGAGGCCGCCGGTCTGGTGAACGTCACCAGCACCTTCCCACCCTACCGCCAGACCAACCTGGTCTGGCTCGAAAACGTGCTCGGCGGCGCGCTGTTCGGCATCGGCATGACGCTCGCCTCCGGTTGCGGCAACAAGACGCTGATCCGCATCGGCGGCGGCAACCTTAAATCGGTCATGGTGCTGGGGGTCATCGCCCTCATCGCTTACTTCATGATCAACCCCTTCCCGGGCAGCGACCAGACCCTGTATTCCGTCCTGTTTTATTCATGGACAAACCCGACCGCGATTGCGTTGAGCACCCACCAGGACCTCGGCGCGATGCTCTTCAGCGACAACGTCGCCACTGGCCGGATGGCGATGGGGGGCATCGTCGGCGTTCTTTTGCTGGCATGGGCCTTCAAGTCGGCCGATTTTCGCAGCAACTTCGACAATATCCTCGGCGGCCTCGTGGTCGGCCTTGCCGTGCTCGCGGCCTGGTATGTCACCAGCAACATCGCAGTGAACGCCGACGGCGAAATGATGTCGCTGCAGACCTACGTTCAGGAATGGGATATGTACGCGCCGGCCGATGCAGTCAAACCCGCCGCCGCTGGCCCGCTGGCCTCGCAATCCTTCACCTTCATCAACCCGATGGGGCAAACCCTCGGCTATGCGGCGAGCGGCTTCGATCACACCCTGCTTACCTTCGGCATCATGGCGCTGGCGGGCGTCATCGCCGGTTCCCTGCTGTGGTCGCTGATTTCGCGCAGCTTCCGCATCGAGTGGTTCGCTTCCGCCGGCGACTTCGTCAATCACCTGGCCGGCGCGATCCTCATGGGCTTTGGCGGCGTGCTGGCGATGGGCTGCACCATCGGCCAGGGCATCACCGGCTTCTCCACCCTGGCACTGGGCTCCATCCTCACCTTCATCGCCATCGTGATCGGCAGCGCGGCCACCATGAAAGTGCAGTATTTCATGATGATGCGCGGCTAGGATAAGTATGGCGCTTCAAAAAAGCGTCATGGCACTTTACCGCGGCACGCCGCATCGGCTATAATTTCGCGCTTTCGCGGACAGGGTTTCAGCCCCGTCCACGGGCCGGTAGCTCAGCTGGTAGAGCAGTGGACTTTTAATCCATTGGTCCCGAGTTCGAATCTCGGCCGGCCCACCAGAATCAAGCAAAAAGCCACGGGGAACCGTGGCTTTTTGCTTTTCTCCTGCCGGGTCGAAATTGCCTGACGATCGAGGAGATCAGGTGCTGACGATGCGTAGAAGCCGTCTGGTGAGCAGCGACTTCATGTCTTTGCGCGTGTCACAGACGATGTGGATGTAGCAGATTTCCTGTCGGACTTCATAGATTATTCGGTTCATGCCCGAGACAAGCTGACGGTATTGCGTGAGGTTGAGGCGTTCGAGTTCTTCGGGAACATCGCCGCCAAGCGGAAATGTTCCGATGGTGTTCACGGCGTCTTTAATTTTCGCGTAACTGGCTTGCCAGGCGTCCTCGCCGAAGTTCTTGACCAAGTAGCCTCTCAATTCCTTCAGGTCATGCTCCGCCGACTTCAGGAGCACGACCTGAACGTTCATTGAGCGGCTTCCTCATTGTCGATATCGGCGAACACCGCATCGGCGGTGCGGAACTGTCCCTGTTCAATCTCGCGGTTGCCCAAAGCCAACAGCTTGAGCAGCGCCAGGGTCTCCTCCTGCTCCTCATATGAGCGGACATCCATCACCACAAGTTTGGCTTCTCCGTTCTGGGTAATCAGCATGGGTTCCCGGCTCGCGGAGATATCCCTGATGATTTCAGCCGCGTGGCTCTTGAGATAACTGATTGGCTTGACTTGAGTTGAAAATTTCATGGTTTGGCTCCTGGCGGGTCGAGCGCCGACAAGACTGATTGTAGTCCGAATTAAGGCGGATAAGTGAGGGAGGATATGGTGTCTGACCCCATTTTGTTTTTTGTTTCTGCCCTTCGTTTGAATTGCATGATCTCCCGTTGTGCGTTATTGTTGTACAGCTAACTGAACATGTATGGAAGGAGCCCACCATGCGCATTGTGACCTACACTTACGCCCGCAACACCTTGAAGAATGTCCTGGACGATGTGATTCGGGACGCCGACGTGACCGTTATCAGTCGTCGTGACGCCGAGGGCGATGCCGTCGTCATGTCACTCGATCACTACAACAGCCTCATGGAAACCCTGCACCTGCTGCAATCGCCCGCCAATGCCGCGCACTTGGCGAAATCGATCAAGCAGCTTCGAGACGGCAAGGCGAAGAAGCGAGCGTTGGCGCAAGCCTGATGCGGCATTTCGTGTTCACCCCGGCGGCGTGGTCGGATTATGTCTGGTGGCAGGGGCAGGACAGGAAGACGCTGAAGCGTATCAACGCGTTGCTGGAAGCGGCCGCGCGCGATCCGTTCACCGGTATCGGCAAGCCCGAACCGCTGCGCGGCGATCTGAGCGGCTTTTGGTCGCGGCGCATCGACGACGCGAACCGGTTGGTTTACGAGGCGACGGAAGGAGAAATCCGTGTCATCGCGTGCCGCTATCACTATGGGTCGAATTGAAGCTGGAAAACACAGCGGGCGCGGAATATGGTGTCTGACCCCATTTTGCCTTTCCATTTTGCCTTTTTACTCCGCAACTTATTATTTTACAAGATTGATTTTAGGGGAAGGGTCAGTGTCTGACCCCATTTTGTTTACATTTTTCTCTATCCACTATGACCCTCTAATGAAGGGCGGCGAGCGCTGCCTCGGGGGCCTTGTCTAATACCTTGAGCAAAGCCTTGGCCGCGCCTGTGGGGCTGCGCTTGCCTTGCTCCCAGTTGCGGATGGTGTCGAGCGAAACGTCGATTCGTTCGGAGAACTCGGCCTGGGTCAATCCAAGGCGCTTGCGAACCCGTCGCGCGAACTTGGCGGCATCTTGCATGGCTTCGGCTTCATCGGCAGCTGCTTGTCTGGCAATGTCTTCTTCGCTGGCGGCGTCCACGCGCGCAGGGTCAATGCGTCCAGATACCAATGATGCCGGGACGGCTGGATCAATTGTCACGCGTACTGTCTTCATAGTGCTTGACCTCTCGTTGGTTGGCTTTGCGTGCCGAGATGATGCGCATGGTGCCATGTTTGGGGGTGTAGACCACCACGAACAGGCGCTGTTCGATCTTGCCCATCAGTTGATAGCGCTCTTCGCCGTAGCTGTGCCGGGTATCGGCTTGAATGATGCGATCCGGGTCGAAGAAGGCTCTGGCGGCGTAAGCAAAATCGAACCCGCGTTCCTGAAAGCACGTTTCACTCTTCGCTTCATCCCATTCGAAATTCATGATCCGAGTGTAGTCCATTGGCCTACTTCCAGCAAGTCAGGGTCAATTCAGTGTCTGCGAGGTTTGACACCTTATTCCTTATTTTCCGTTTACCGATGGCCGGGTGACGGAAATTGTCAGTCCATGCCGCAGAAGGGCAGGGCGATTGGACGGGACGGGGCTGCAGCGATTCCTGGCCGCATTGGCAAAACAGCAACAGAATCAAGGCGTGCCGGCCTGTCGGCGCAATTTTTCCCGGCGATATCTAAAGTTGGCACGGCGTCTGCACGTTAATGAGCCAGACACGGGAGGCTCGTGTTCCATTTGCCCAAACTTAAGGAGATTTGAAATGCGTAAAGTTCAACAAGGTTTTACCCTGATCGAACTGATGATCGTGGTGGCGATTATTGGTATTTTGGCGGCGATTGCGATTCCGGCGTACCAAGATTACATCATTCGCTCAAAAGTGACGGAATTAGCAGTTGCAGGCGATGCCTGCAAAACTTCTGTTGCTGAGTACTACCAGTCAATGAATGCCTATCCCCCCACTCAAGCAGAATCGGGGTGTACTAACCAAGTCACCCAATACGTATCTGGGCTAACTGTTGCAGCTGATACCGGCGTTATTACTGTGGCTTCCGCTATTTCAGGTGCTGCGGGCAACTTTGTACTCCAACCGACAGTCAATGCCACCGGCCAAATTAACTGGGCTTGCAACGCAGCGGCCGGAACGACAATCTTGCAGAAATATTTGCCTGCAAATTGCCGATAAGAATTTGGTAATTTGTAATTTGGAACAAAGGGGACGCTTCCCTTTGTTCATGAAAAAGCCTCCTTCGGGAGGCTTTTTTTTGGGTGCGCCCTGGCACAATAAATGGGGTCGGACACCATTTCCATCCCTGTTTATACAAATGGATTGATCAGTTCGATGCCGCAATCCTTAAAGTCCTTGATGTTTCGGGTGGCTACGGCAAATCCGTGGGCGAGGGCGATGCCGGCAATTTGCCCGTCCGGCAGGCTCATGGCGCGTCCTGCTTCCTTGCGATGCCCCATGATTTCGGCATAGGCGTGGGCGGCAGGTGCGGTAAAGTCGAGCACCCGCTCTTCAAATGCCTGTGCAATGAATTGTTCAAACCGGGTTTGCAACTGCCGACGGCGCAGGCCATCTGGCAAAACGCGCAGGCCGTACCCGATTTCGGCCAGTGTAACCGTGGTGATGAATAGCAGATTGCTGTTCTGGGTATTCAGCCAAGCAAGAACAACCGGCGAAGGTTGTGGGCGCATGACTTCAGAAATCACATTGGTATCAACGACGATCATCTGACAAAACTCAGTGGGTCGTGTGGCGCATGTTGCGAGAGCTCCAATTCAATCCCGGATTCGGCGCCAAAGAACTGCCTGGAAAGGTCGCCCAGCTGTTTGGATGGGGTGACCGCTTGGCGAAGGATGCGCCGGGCTTCTTCTTCCATCGATACCCGGTGACGGGCGGCGCGGATGCGCAGACGCGCGATGGTGTCGTCGTCCAGTTTGCGGATGCTTAGATTGGCCATAATTCACTCCTTTGTGCAGTCATGTGCCGGCATTGTAGGCTCGTGACTGCATGAGGTCAAATAGGGTGGGTAAAATGGGATAAATGGGGTCAGACACGATATTTGTCCTATGGGATAAATGGGGTCAGACACGATGGGATAAATGGGGTCAGACACGATATTTGTCCTATGGGATAAATGGGGTCAGACACGATATTTGTCCTATGATGGATTTGTTTTCAGCCTCGGTAAACATTCATGGCGCGACTCCCCCGTTACGTGATTCCTGGCCAGCCGCAGCACATCATCCAGCGCGGCAATAACCGGCAGGCGATATTTGCCGCGGAGGCGGATTACCAGTTCTTTCGCGATGCGCTGGTCGAGGCGGCGGGCAAGTACGGGCTGGCGATTCATGCCTATGTGTGGATGACGAATCACGTCCACCTGCTGGCGACACCTGCGTTGGAAGACAGCATCAGCAAGACATTCCAGTCGGTGGGGCGGCGTTATGTGCAGTACTTCAATTACACCTACAGACGCAGCGGGACGCTGTGGGAGGGGCGCTACCGGGCAACGGTGGTGGACAGCGAGCATTATCTGCTGACCTTGATGCGCTACATCGAGTTGAATCCGCTGCGTGCCGGCATGGTGGTCGCGCCGCAGGATTATCCCTGGTCGAGTTATGGGCGCAATGCGCTGGGCGAGGGCGGGCTGAATGCGGACTGGCTGACGCCGCACGAGGAATACATACGGTTGGGGCTGGATGACTTGGCCAAGCAAGAGGCTTACCGGGCGCTATTTGTTTCGGCGATCGATCAGGGGGATCTGGCGGAAATCCGTGACTGCACGCATAAGGGCTGGGCGTTAGGCAGCGAGCTGTTCAGGGATGCGATAGAGGCGTTGGGGCAGAGGCGGGCGTCGTCGAAGGGGGTTGGGAGGCCGAGGAAGCGGGAGGGAAAAGGTGTGAACTGCCCCATTTTGCCGGGTCAGCGATAAACCTCGCGCCGGTTGCCGAGGCGGATTACGGTGATCAGTATTTTTGCATCCTTGATTTGGCAGACGAGACGCCAGTCGCCTATCCGATATTTCCAGAACTCACCCAATTCGCTCCCCCTTAACGCCTGCCCGATGCTTCTGGGGTCGTCCAGGGGGGCCAGGCGCTCGACTAAAAAGCTGCGCAATCGCTGGGCGACAGGCTTGTCCAGTTTGGCGAGTTGTTTTTCGGCAGTTTCGGCAATCTCAATCCGCCAGACCAAGTCGCGCCTCCACTTCCTCTAGAGGGTGGGTGCGTTCCTCGCCACTGTCCAGGCGACGCACGACCTGTTCGGCGAGATAAAGGTCTTCCATGTCTTCCAGGTATTCCAGAATGGCTTCGCGGGCATAAAACGTCTTGCTGCGTCCCGTACGCTTTGCCAGATTATCCAGTCTGGCTTCTATGTCTTCCGGCAAGCGAATGGCTAACATGATGGCTCCTTAAAATAATGCTATACAAGTATATCTTAGTTGAAATTAAACACTATTTTTTACGTCGGTCCTGTGTCAATCATTCCCGCCGGAAATCGCGCGGCGGATCACCTCGGGTGTGAAGCCCCGGCTTTGCAGAAAGCGCATCTGTTTGGCTTTTTCGGCCGCATCGGCGGGCGCGGTGACAAATTTCTTTCGCCACACTTCACGCGCGCGGTCGAGTTCGCTGTCGCGGTTGTCGCCCAGTACTGATTCGATGATGCTGTCGCCGACGCCGCGCTGGCGCAGGTCGTAGGCGAGCTTGACGCTGCCTGCGCGGGCGCGGTGGTCGGCGACGTAGCTTTCGGCGAAGCGGCGGTCGGAGAGCCAGTTTTTCGCTTCGAAGGCGTCGAGCAGGGGGGCGATGTCGCCGCGGACAAAGCCCGCGCGTTCCAGTTTGCGGGCGAGTTCGGCGCGGCTGTGCTCGCGTCGCGCCAACAGGCGCAGGGCGCGCTCGCGCAGCTCGCCGGGTTCAGGCGGCGGCTTCACTTTCGGCGGACGGGTTGGGGACGCCGACGGCGTCACGAACCTTGGCTTCGATTTCCTGCGCGATTTCCGGATGCTCCTTCAGATATTCGCGCGCGTTGTCCTTGCCTTGGCCGATTTTTTCGCCGTTGTAGGCGTACCAGGCGCCGGACTTGTCGATGAACTTGTGGGCGACGCCGAGTTCGATGATTTCGCCTTCGTGCGAGATGCCCTGGCCGTAGAGGATGTCGAAGAAGGCTTCCTTGAACGGCGGCGCGACCTTGTTCTTGACGACCTTGACCTTGGTTTCGTTGCCGATGATTTCGTCGCCTTTCTTGATCGCGCCGATGCGGCGGATGTCGAGGCGCACGCTGGCGTAGAACTTGAGCGCGTTGCCGCCGGTGGTGGTTTCGGGGCTGCCGAACATGACGCCGATCTTCATGCGGATCTGGTTGATGAAGATGACCAGGGTGTTGGTGCGTTTGATGTTGGCGGTGAGCTTCCGCAGCGCCTGGCTCATCAACCGTGCTTGCAGGCCCATGTGCGAGTCGCCCATTTCGCCCTCGATTTCGGCCTTGGGCGTCAGTGCGGCGACCGAGTCGATGACGACCACGTCGACCGAGCCGGAACGCACCAGCATATCGGCGATTTCCAGTGCCTGTTCGCCGGTGTCGGGCTGCGACACCAGCAGATTGTCGACGTCGACGCCGAGCTTGCCGGCGTAGTTGGGATCAAGCGCGTGTTCGGCGTCGATGAAGGCCGCGGTGCCGCCCATTTTCTGCATTTCGGCGATCACCTGCAGGGTCAGCGTGGTTTTGCCCGACGATTCCGGACCGTAGATTTCGACCACGCGGCCGCGCGGCAGGCCGCCGACGCCGAGCGCGATGTCGAGGCCGAGCGAGCCGGTGGAGACGGTCTGGATGTCGCGCGACACGTCGTGGTCGCCCAGGCGCATCACCGAGCCCTTGCCGAACTGTTTGTCGATCTGGCTCAGCGCGGCGCTGAGCGCCTTCATCTTGTCTTCGGTCATGGTGCTGGGGGTGGTCATGGTGCGTCTCCTGAATGGGTTGGAATGGGCGAACTTTAGGTTGTATATTTGTTTGTGTCAATAAAAAATATCACCTACATAAAATGTATGACGTAATTGTTTGTATCTGGCCCATCCCGCCCCTATAATTTTCCCAACAACGGCCAGCCCGGAGCGAAGAATATGTTTTCAAAAGAAAAAATGCGCCTGGACGTGAAGTGGGCGACACGCCAGCGGCTGCAATACATCGAGGTCATGGCCTGGTACACCGGCGTGGTCACGCGCAGCGACGTCGCCCGTGCCTTTGGCCTGTCCGATCCGGCTGCGACCAAGGATCTCAAGCTCTACGGCGATCTGGCGCCCGGCAACCTCGTCTACAACCACAGCGTGTTCGGCTTTGTGCCGGGCGAGGGCTTCAGTGCCGTCTTTGCCGACCTTGCGCCCGCCGCGGTGCTGCCGATCATCGCGGCCAACCTGGCGGTGGCGAACGGACCATACGGGAGCGAGCTGATCTACGGCCTGCCGACCGCGTCGCTACCGCTGCCGGCCCGCCTGCCCAGCCAGCAGACCTTGGCGCAGATCACCCGCGCCATCCACGGCCGGCGCAAACTGCGCGTCGGCTACCGCTCCCTGTCCCGGCGCGAGAGTAACGCTGCACGCGTGCTGGAACCGCATACCCTGGTGAACACCGGGCTGCGCTGGCATGTGCGGGCCTACAGCGAGGACACCTGCGATTTCAGGGACTTTGTGCTGTCGCGGATTGTTGAGGCGGAATGTCTGACTATTCCGGCTGAATCGGGCGAACAATACGACGATGACTGGGAAGAAACGGTTAGCGTGCGTCTCGCGCCCCATGCCGGCCTCGATGCGGCGAGGCGCGAGAGCCTGCTGCTGGACTACGGCGCGAATGGAGAGGACATCGAGGTGAACGTGCGGCGCGCCCTGCTCGGCTACGTGCTGAAGCGCCTGAGCGTCGACACCACGCCGGACCATACGCTGAACCCGAACGCCTACCAGCTGATGCTGCTGAACCGGGACGAGATCGAGCCGTTCGCGGCATGGGCTTTCAATTAAAGGTACAAGAATCAAGTCGCAAGGAATGGGTGGCTCACGCTGCGTTTTTTAAAACTTGTGACTTGCAACTTACCGCTTGTAACTTGTAACTAACCAAGCAGATCGATCAAACCGCGCATGGCCGCGGCCACCGCGCGCGAGCGGATTTCCTCGCGGTCGCCGTCGAGGCGGCAGGTGGACGACATGAGCGTGCCGTCGGCCAGCGCCCAGCCGTAGCAGACCAGGCCGACGGGCTTTTGCGGGGTGCCGCCGGCGGGGCCGGCGATGCCTGAAATGGCGAGCGTGGCCTGGGCGTGGCTGTGGGTTAGCGCGCCGGCCGCCATCGCGCTGGCAGTTTCCTCGGAGACGGCGCCGTGTTCGCCGATGACTTCGGCGGGCACGCCGAGCATCTCGGTCTTGGCGGCGTTGGCGTAGGTGATGAAGCCGCGCTCGTACCACTGCGAACTGCCGGGCAGCGAGGTGATCAGTTGCCCGACCCAGCCGCCGGTGCAGGACTCGGCGGTGGCCAGCATCCAGCCGCGTGCGTGCAGCTTGCCGCCGAGTTCGGTGGCGAGCTGGTGCAGTTCTTCATCGCTCACACGAGCCATTGCAGTCCTTTCAGGGCGGCGATTGCGTAACCTGCCGCCAGCAGGTCGTCGAACATGACGCCGAAGCCGTTTTTCAGGCGGGTATCGGCGAGCCGGATCGGCCAGGGTTTCAGGATATCGAACAGGCGGAACAGCGCAAAGGCCAGCGCAGTCCACAGCCAGCCGGCCGGGGCGAACAGCAACACCAGCGCGAAGGCGACGATTTCGTCCCACACCATGCCGCCATGGTCGGCGACGCCGAGCGCGCGGCCGCTGCGGCCGCAGGCCCAGACGCCGATAAGGAAGGCAGCGACCAGCAGAATGATCCGGTTCGGCAGGTCGGGCGCGACGGCGACGACCAGCCAGTACAGCGGCAGCCCGAGCAGGGTGCCGACGGTGCCGGGTGCTTTCGGCGCGAGCCCGCTGCCGAAGCCGAACGCGATCAGGTGCGCCGGATGCGCCAACAGGAACTTGAAATCAGGTCGCAAAGTGGTCATAGCCGGCCTTGTCGAATTGCAGCCGCTGGCCGTCGGGCCCGACGACGGAAAGTCCGGGTTCGGCGCCGATGCGGCCGATGCGCGTGACCGCGACGCCCGCTGATTGCGCGGCGGCCGCCACCGCGTCGCGCCGCTCGGCGGGCGCGGTGAAGCAAAGTTCGTAGTCGTCGCCGCCCGCCAGCACGCAGTCGCGCGCCACTTTTTCATGCAGATAGGCTTGCGCCACCGGCAGCGTCGGCAGGGCGGCGAACTCGAGCCTGGCGCCGACCTGCGAACGCTCAAGAATGTGGCCGAGGTCGGCCAGGAGGCCGTCCGAAATATCGATCGCGCTGGAGGCGACGCCGCGCAGCGCGATGCCGAGTTCCACCCGCGGTGTCGGCAGGTAGAGCGCGGGCAGCACGCGGGCGGCGTCGATCTGCGTCATGGACAGGCGGCCCTGGCGGTAGGCGAGCGCCAGCGCCGCCGAGCCGATCGTGCCGGAGACCCAGACGTCGTCGTCGGGCTGCGCACCGTCGCGCCGCAGCGCCTGGCCCGGCGGCACCTCGCCGATCACCGTGATGCCGAGCGTCAAGGCGCCGCGCGTGGTGTCGCCGCCGACCAGCTCGATGCCGTGCAGGTCGGCCATGCGGAAAAAACCGCGCGCGAAGGCGGTGAGCCAGGCATCGTCCGCTTCAGGCAGCGCGATCGACAGCGTGGCCCAGCGCGGCGTCGCCCCCATCGCGGCGAGGTCGGACAGGTTCACCGCCAGCGACTTGTGGCCGAGATCGGCGGGACTGGCCTGCGGCGAGAAATGGCGGCCTTCGAGCAACATGTCGGACGACACCGCCAGCTGCATCCCCGGCGTCGGCGCCAGCAGCGCGCAGTCGTCGCCCACGCCCAGTACCGCGCCGGGCGTAGCGTGGGTGAAGTGTTTGGCGATGAGGTCGAATTCCATGGGGCGTGAGAGGTGAGGGGTTAGGGGTTAGGGGTGAGGTTATGCTGCGGTCGCCAGCACGCCTTCCTCGCGCCTTACGCCTTACCCCTTGCCCCTTGCCGCCGCAATTTCTACTGTGCGCACGTCCTGCGCCAGTTTGTCGAGCACGCCGTTGATGTACTTGTGGCCGTCGGTGCCGCCGAATTTTTTGGCGAGTTCGACGCCTTCGTTGATGGCGACGCGCCACGGCACGTCGGGGCAGTGCAGCAGTTCATAGGCGCCGATGAGCAGGATGCCGCGCTCGATGGGGGAGAGCTCGGCGAGCGGTCGGTCGAGCAGGGGACCGACGCGTGCGCCCAGCATGTCTTCCTCCTTGATCACGCCGTAGATCAGGGTGCGGAAATAGGTTTCGTCGGCGCGCTTGAACTGCTCGTCATCCTTCAGGTTGGCGATGATCAGGGTGACATCGCCGCCGCCGATCAGCCAGGCGTACACGGCCTGCAGGGTGAATTCGCGGGCGATTTTGCGGGAGCCGGCCATCTCAGAGTCGTTTCAGCAGGTTGGCCATCTCGATCGCCACGCGGGCGGCATCGCGGCCCTTTTCGGCCATGCGCACGTGCGCCTGTTCCTCGGTATCGACGGTCAGGATCGCGTTGGCAATCGGCACCCCGGTTTCGAGTTCCACATCGAGAATGCCGCGCGAGGATTCGTTCGACACCACTTCAAAGTGGTAGGTGTCGCCGCGCACCACCGCGCCGAGGGCGATCAGGGCGTCGAACTTTTCGGATTGCGCCATTTTCTGCAGCACCAGCGGGTGCTCCAGCGCGCCGGGCACGTCGACCAGCAGCACGTCTTCGGCGGCGACGCCGAGCTTGGCCAGTTCAAGTTCACAGGCCGACAAGAGGCCCTCGCAGATGTCCTTGTTGAAGCGGCTCATGACGATGCCGATTTTGAGGCCCTTGCCCTGGTAGATCGGGTCGAGTTCGGAAATCTCGCTGGTGGTTCCCATGGTGCTTCCTTCGTTAAATGGTTAGGCTTTTTCAGAATAGCCGGTGACTTCCAGCCCGAAACCGTCCATGGCGGGCATTTTGCGCGGGCTGCTCAGCAGCTTCATTTTTCCGACGCCGAGGTCGCGCAGGATTTGCGCGCCGATGCCGTAGTCGCGCAGGTCGTATTTGTGGCTGGCAACGGGGGCCGGGTTGATGCGTTCGAGCAGGGCGCTGGCGGTCTCGGGGCGGTGCAGCAGCACGATGACGCCGGACTGCGATTCGGCGATGCGCTCCATCGCACCCATGATCGGCCACGAATGGCCGCCGCCGGTGACGTCGAGAAAGTCCATCACCGAAAGCGGTTCGTGCACGCGCACCAGGGTTTCCTTGTCGGCATGGATTTCGCCCTTGACCAGCGCCAGATGGGTTTCGCCGGCGCACTTGTCGCGGTAGGCGATCAGGCGGAAGGCGCCGTACACGGTCTGGATCAGGCGGTCGGCGGCGCGCTCGACCAGGCTTTCGGTCTGGCTGCGATAGTGGATGAGGTCGGCGATGGCGCCGATTTTCAGGCCGTGTTCCTGCGCAAACGGTACCAGGTCGGGCAGGCGCGCCATGGTGCCGTCGTCCTTGAGGATTTCACAGATCACCGTGGCGGGCACCAGTCCTGCGAGCCCCGCCAGGTCGCAGCCGGCTTCGGTGTGTCCGGCGCGCACCAGCACGCCGCCGGGCTGCGCGCGCAGCGGGAAGATGTGGCCGGGCTGGATGATGTCGGTGGCTTTGGCGTCGCGCTTCACCGCGGCCAGGATGGTGACCGCGCGGTCGCCCGCCGAAATGCCGGTGGTCACGCCCTCGGCGGCCTCGATCGAGATGGTGAACGCGGTGCCGTGCGGCGTCTGGTTGTCGGAGACCATCTGCTTGAGGCCGAGCTGGCGGCAGCGGTCGTCGGTCAGCGTCAGGCAGATCAGGCCGCGCCCGTACTTGGTCATGAAGTTGATCGCGTCGGGGGTGACATGCTCGGCGGCCATCACCAGATCGCCCTCGTTTTCGCGGTCTTCCTCGTCAACCAGCACGACCATGCGGCCGGCCTTGAGTTCTTCGATAATTTCCAGGGTGGGGGCGAGGCTCATTGGTTCTTGTTCCTTAGTCTTTGTCGGTGGCGTTGATGAATTGCATCATGCGCTCGACGTAGCGCGCGATCATGTCGACTTCGAGGTTGACGCGGCTGCCGGCCTGCAGGTGCTTGAGCGTGGTCATGTCCAGCGTGTGCGGGATGAGGTTCAGCGCGAAGCGCGCGCCGGCGACCGCATTGACCGTCAGCGAGACGCCGTTCACCGTGATCGAGCCCTTGCGGATGATGTAGCGCGCGAGTTCGGCTGGGGCGTCGATTTCCAGCAGGTGGGATTCGCCCACCGGGGCGAATCGGTGCGCCGTGCCGACGCCGTCGACATGCCCGGAGACCAGATGGCCGCCGAGACGGTCGGCCAGGCGCAGCGCCTTTTCCAGGTTGACTTCGGCGCCGGGCACGAAGTCCGCGGTGACGCGCAGGGTTTCGGCCGAGACATCGACGGTGAAGCGGTCGGGCGCCAGCGCCACCGCGGTCAGGCAGACGCCGTTGACCGCGATGCTGTCGCCCAGGCTGACGTCGGAGAAGTCCAGCCCGCCGCCCGTGATGACCATGCGCGCGTCGGCGCCGCGGGCTTCAAATTCGTGGATGCGGCCGATGGATTGAATGATGCCGGTGAACATGCGGTTAAGAGGCCAGCGAGTAAGACCCGGCATTGTAGGCGTTTAGGCTGGGCGGGTGAATACCCGCAAGGGGCGGGCCGTGGTCGCAAGACGCTAAAGCATCGACAATTCCGCGCCCCCGGCGCACGTCAGGCAGGCACGGGCTGACGGCCATATCGGGATAAGCGGGTCTTCAGGTTGCTATAATGATCGCTTTTCAAGGATTCCAGGATCGGCATGACGACGCCCAGATCATTTGCCATTCGTGGCCACGCCCTGTTGCCCATCGTCCAGGGCGGCATGGGGGTGGGCGTGTCGGCGCACCGGCTGGCCGGTGCGGTGGCGCGCGCCGGCGCGATGGGCACGATTGCGAGCATCGACCTGCGGCATCATCACGCCGATCTGACCGAACAGGGGCAACACTGCCGCGACAAGGACGAGCTCAACCGGCTGAATTTCATCGCGCTGGATCGCGAGATCGGAGCCGCGCTCGACATCGCTGCGGGCCATGGGCTGGTGGCGGTCAACGTGATGAAGGCGGTGGATGCGCATCCGGCCTATGTGCGGCAGGCCTGCGACTCGGGCGCGCAGGCCATCGTGATGGGGGCGGGGCTACCGCTCGACCTGGCGGAACTGACCGAAGGCTATCCCGAGGTTGCGCTGATCCCCATCCTGTCGGATGCGCGCGGCGCCGCCATCGTGCTGAAGAAGCTGGCGCGCAAGGGACGCTTGCCGGATGCCATGGTGATCGAGCATCCGCAGTACGCAGGCGGCCATCTCGGCGCGCCGAACCCGGCCGACCTCGCCAACGCGCGCTTCGATCTGGCCGAAGTGCTGCCCGGCATCTTCAGGGTGTTTGACGACATGGGCATCGCGCGCGAGCAGATTCCCATCATCGTCGGCGGCGGCATCAACAGCCACGAAAAAGTGCGGGCGGCGCTGGCGCTGGGCGCCGCCGCGGTGCAGGTCGGCACGCCGTTTGCCGTCACCGAGGAAGGCGACGCCCACCTCAACTTCAAGCGCGTGCTGCTCGATGCGAAACCCGAGGACATCGTCACCTTCATGAGCGTTGCCGGGCTGCCGGCGCGCGCGGTGAAGACCCCGTGGCTCGCCAACTATCTCAAGCGCGAATCGAAGCTGCAGGCCGTGGCGAAGGCCGACCCGAACCGCTGCGCCATCGGCCTGCACTGCCTGACCCAATGCGGCCTGCGTGACGGACTCAAGAAAGCCGGGCAGTTCTGCATCGACTCGCAGCTGGTCGCCGCGCTCAAGGGCGAGGTCAACAAGGGCCTGTTCTTCCGTGGCAGCGAGAGCCTGCCGTTCAGCAGCGCGATCCGCAGCGTGCAGGAGTTGATCGACTATCTGCTCACCGGCATGAAACCCGATTTCGGGGGCGCGGCAGCGTGAGCATCCTCACCGACCGCATCCATACCTTTGGCCGCGCCATGCTGGCGCGGCATGGCGAGCGGGTGCACAAGATCGCGCTCGATGCCGGCTTCACCTGCCCCAACCGCGACGGCAGCAAGGGCATCGGCGGCTGCACCTTCTGCAACAACAAATCCTTCGCCCCCGGCACGCTCGACCCGGCGCCGCTCGCCGCGCAGTTCGACCGTGCGCGCGGCCGCATTGCGCGGGGCACGGGGGCGCGGCGCTTCCTCGCCTATTTCCAGGCCTACACCAACACCTATGCGCACGTGGACGAACTGCGCGCGCTGTACGACACGGCGCTGGCCGCGCCCGACGTGATCGGGCTGGCGATCGGCACGCGGCCCGACTGCGTGCCGCCGCCGGTGCTGGATCTGCTGGCGGAATACCGCGACCGTGGCCACGAGGTATGGCTGGAGCTCGGCCTGCAGTCGTCCTTCGACGCCACCCTGGTGCGGGTCAACCGCGGTCACGGCTTCGCCGAATACCAGACCGCCACCCGCGCGGCGCGCGCGCGCGGCATTCCGGTGTGCTGCCATCTCATCGTCGGCCTGCCGGGCGAGGACGCCTCCCACAGCCATGTCAGCCTCGACCGCGTGCTCGAGGTCGGCGTCGACGGCCTCAAGCTGCATCCCTTGCACGTGGTGAAACACACCAAACTGGCGATCGAATGGAAGCGCGGCGAATACACGCCGCTGGCCGAGGCGGACTACGTGCGCACCGCCGCCGACCTGATCGAGCGCACGCCGTGGGAGGTGATCTACCACCGTGTCACCGGCACCTCCCCGGCCGACATTCTGCTGGCGCCTGCGTGGTGCGCGAAGAAGTGGGACGTACTCAACGGCATCGCCGACGAACTGGCGCGGCGCGACAGCCGCCAGGGTTCGCGCGCGGGCCAAGCCTGGAAGGAGGAATCTCATGCCGCTTGAACTGATCTGCCCGGCGGGCAGCCTGGTGTCCCTGAAGGCCGCCATCGACAATGGCGCCGATGCGGTCTACATGGGCTTTCGCGACAACACCAATGCGCGCGCCTTTCCCGGCCTCAACTTCGACGAGGCGCAGGCAGCCGAAGGGCTGCGCTACGCGCACGATCGCGGCCGCCGTGTGCTGCTCGCCCTCAACACCTATCCGCAGCCGGATACCTGGAGCCGCTGGACCGGCGCGATCGACCGTGCGGCGAAGCTCGGCATGGATGCGGTGATCCTCGCCGACGCCGGCCTGATGCGCTACGCGGTCAAGCAGCATCCGGCTCTCAGGCTGCACCTGTCGGTGCAGGGCTCGGCCACCAGCTACGAGGCGGTGAATTTCTACCGCGAACACTTCGGCATCCAGCGCGCCGTGCTGCCGCGCGTGCTGTCGCTGCCGCAGGTGGAGAGCGTGGTGCAGCACACCGACGTCGAGATCGAGCTGTTCGGCTTCGGCGGCCTGTGCGTGATGGTCGAGGGGCGCTGCCTGCTGTCGTCGTATTGCACCGGCGAATCGCCCAACACGGCGGGCGTGTGCTCGCCGCCGAAAGCGGTGCAGTGGACGGACACCCCGGCCGGTCTGGAGTCGCGCCTCAACGGCGTGCTGCTCGACCGCTACGGCAAGGACGAAAAGGCCGGCTATCCGACGCTGTGCAAGGGCCGCTTCGCGGTCGGCGGCGAAACCTATTACGCCATCGAGGAACCGACCAGCCTCAACACCCTCGACCTGCTGCCGGAGATGCTGAAGATCGGCATCGCCGCCATCAAGATCGAAGGTCGCCAGCGCAGCCCGGCCTACGTCGCGCAGGTGACGAAAGTGTGGCGCGCCGCCATCGATTCGGTGAAGAAAAATGCCGCCGGTTTCAAGCCGGAACCCGCCTGGCAGGCCGAACTCAACAAGTTGTCGGAAGGGCAGAGCCATACGCTGGGCGCCTACCACCGGCCATGGAAGTGAGTGTCCTGCGAGAGGCGTCAGGCGTGAGGCGTGAGGCGAAAAGCCTCGGCCCGTGCCTGTCCCCGCCTAACCCCTTACCCCTAACGGCTCACGCATCATGAACCTGATTCTTGGTCCCCTTCTTTATTACTGGTCGCGCGACGACGTCCTCGCCTTCTACGAAGAAGCGAAAAGCTGGGACGTGGCGCGCGTGTATCTGGGCGAGAGCGTGTGCTCGCGCCGTCATCTGCTGCGCCTGTCCGACTGGCTGGCGCTGGCGGAACAGTTCGCCGCTGCCGGTAAGGAAGTGGTGCTTTCCAGCCAGACGCTGATCGAGTCGGAATCCGATCTCAAGATGCTGCGCCGGATCGTGGCCGACGGCCGCTTCCGGGTCGAGGCCAACGAATGGGGCGCGGTGCGGCTGCTGTCCGGAGCCGGCGTGCCCTTCGTCGCCGGGCACACGCTCAATGTCTACAATCCGGAAACGCTGGACGTGCTCGCCGGGCTGGGCGCGCAACGCTGGCTGCCGCCGGTGGAAATGTCGCGCACCACCCTGGCCGCGCTGCTCGAACGCGCCCCGGCCGGAATGGAAACCGAAGTTTTCGCCTACGGCCGGCTGCCGCTGGCGTATTCGGCGCGCTGCTTCACCGCGCGCCACTACAACCTGCCCAAGGACGATTGCCAGTTCCGCTGCCTCGACCATCCCGACGGGCTGGCGCTGACGACCCGCGAGGGCGAAGCCTTCCTCACCCTGAACGGCATCCAGACGCAGTCCGCCGGCGTCTACAGCCTGATCGGCGAATTGCCCGCTCTGCGCGAACTCGGCATCGCCAGTCTGCGCCTGTCGCCGCAGTCGCGTCACATGGGGCGCGTGGTCGAAGCCTTCCAGGCGGCGCTGGCGGGCGAAACCGGCGCCGCAGAAAAGCTGGCGCGCGTCATGCCGGGCCCGGCGGTCGACGGTTACTGGCATGGCCGCGCGGGTCTCGAGCACAGCGCGGAGAACCACACCTGACATGCCGGGATACGCTTGATATGTTAATCACGCGCAGACTGGAATTCGACGCCGGCCACCGCATCCCACACCACGCCAGCCAGTGCCGTCACCTGCACGGCCATCGCTACGCACTTGAAATCACGCTGTCCGGCGAGATCATCCGTACCGAAGGCGCTGCGGAGCAGGGCATGGTAATGGATTTTTCCGACGTCAAGGCCGTCGCCAACACGGTGCTGGTCAACCACTGGGATCATGCCTTCCTGGTGTACCAGGGCGACCGCGCGGTGGTGGAATTTCTGGCGTCGTTGCCCGAACACAAGACCGTCGTGCTGCCGATGATCCCCACCGTGGAAAACCTGGCGGCCGAAGCGTTCCGTATCCTCGATGCGGCCTATCTCGACAGCTACGGCAACCAGCTTCGGCTGCAACGGGTGCGCCTGTACGAAACGCCCAACAACTGGGCCGACGCTGTTCGTCAGGGACGTGCCGAATAAGTCCCGGACCTTGTCATTGCGAACGCGGCAAATCAGCGTTTTAATAAAGGCCATGCTGGCCCGCAATAACAAATTGAATGCGGTCCCCCATTGAATCATGGAGCAATCATCGTGAACCTAGCCTTTCCCCCGCTGCTGGCCAACGTCGTCAGCCGGCTTCCGGCCGCACCGCCCAGCCTGGCATTTTCGGTGGCGGCAAACCGTCTGCTGTGGCCGGCACTGAAAACGCTCGACTGGCAAGCGCTGGTCGGTCGGCGCTACGCCATCCGCGTCAAGGATCTTGGGCTCTGCCTCCGCTTCACCGTCACCGAGCGCGGCTTCGCGCCGGACGGCGGCGCGCCCGACCTCACCATCAGCGCCAGCGCCCGCGATTTCCTGCTGCTGCTCAGCCGCCGCGAAGATCCCGACACCCTTTTCTTCAGCCGTCGTCTGGTGAGCGAGGGCGACACCGAGCTCGGCCTTACCGTCAAGAATCTGCTCGACGCCCTCGACCCCGAAGCCGTGCTGCACCGTTTGCCCGCCCCCCTGGCGCGCGCGGCCCAGCGTTTGATGGCGGCTTAAGGCCGATTCCCGTCGACTTCTTGTCGATGGATCGGTACGGGTCGGCCGTCCACTCATCCATATAGGTACACGCCTCCGGGGTGGGTTTTCTGGACGCCTTGCCCAGGAGGGGGGGCATGTTCTGGTTGCTTTGTCGATGCCGGAAAATGAGGGTGGTGCCTGCACCGCGTTCTCTTTGGCTATGCCCTTGGTCAGAATGCTCGCACTTTGCGTGCGGACAAGGTGGGCCGAATCAATGAATCAATAACCATCAAGAACAGCGCGCTATTGAGACGGCTCAACGAACCAATCAAAGCCAGGAGGCAGGGGCATAATTTATCCGTTGCTGGCCGGCTGGTTTTTCACTGGCTTTTATATCATGTTGTGATATAAATAAGTCACGGCAGTACGCCGGTTCAGGTTGAAGCCCGTCGCGGACGGTCGCCACATTGAGAAAAGGAGATTCACATGAGTATCCTGCGCCTTCACAAAATGTTCGTTTCGTCTGACGAGGGATGGGATGAACTGGCACACATGCACGCCTCGCCACTCAAACTGTTTTTTTTCCTGGCCGTGCCATTTTCACTGATTCCGCCCTTGATGCTGGAGTATGCCGGCCATCATATTGGCGCCATCATGTTCCCGAACACGGCCGCACAGGCGTGGAGCATGGCCGCGCTCTTCTTCCTCGTTGTCGAGCTGATTACCGTCCCGCTCATGGCCCGGGCGATCATGTCAGTGGCCGGCAGCAAGGGGACCGCCTGTAATTACCTCGATGCCTTCACGCTGGCCGCCGTTGCGGCCGTGCCGCTCTGGCTATCGTCGCTGGTGCTCTTCTCCGACCAGATTGCCCTGATCGTGGCCATGGTCGTGCTGGGCGTGGCGGCTTCGGTCGTGCTGATCTTCCGCGGGGTGGAGAGCATCCTGAAAGTCGAGGAAGACGTGGTCGCCTTCGATATCGCCTATACCGTCACCGCGCTCGGCCTCATCGCGTGGGTGCTGCTGGTCATGCTGGGACTCGTCCCGGCGCTTACCTGAGCAGGATTTACCGGAACGCCACCAGCGCCGGGTCGTCGAAATGGTCGATCAGGATGCGCTTGACCCGCACCTGCCAGAGGCGGCCAAATTCGGTTGCTTCTGCGGCGCTTGCCGTGTCGGCAAGCAGTTTCTGCATCAGCTTCCATAGTTCGGGTGGCGCAGGCACGACATCAGGATGATAGGCGACCGCCACGTGCGCGCCCGAATCGATCCGGGTGAAGCAGAGTTCGGCGTCGATTGCGGCTCCGAATACCAGCAGATTGCGGCGGCTGAAGCGGCCCGCCAGGCCCTTGAACCCGCCGTCGCCTGCTGCGCCGGTGAGCAGGCTGGCCACGGCGGCGGTGACGCCGGCAACCCCATCCGCCTGCGCGGCATTTAGTTCGACCCGGATGCCGCCGCGCTCGGGAAGCCCGTCCGGATAAAGCCTCGCCAGCGCCTTGAGGGTCATGAGGTAGGCACCCGCCACGGTGGGGCAGGAATGTCCGGTGAGTTTGACCGCGTCGGTGTAGCCGTACTCGATCCGGCCGTTTTCGACGGTGCCGAGCAGTTCGGCCAGAGCGTCGTGCAGGGTGAGGCGGGGCACGGCAGCAAAGAATTCCGGATAGCTCATGACAGATTCCCTCTTTGAATGACGAAAGCCTGCAGCAGCGCGGCGGCAGCCTGCAGCAGAAACCAGATCAGCATGGCCGCACCCAGCAGCAGGCCCCACTCGCGGCCCAATCCGGCCGCGATTCCGCCCAGGAAAAATAGCACGGCACGGACGCCGCCGTAGCGTCCCAGGCGGACGCGCAGCCGGGCATGCCAGTCGCTCTGTATGCCCGGGCGCAGCCAGACCGGCAATAACTGGCTGGCCGTGCCGGACACCAGCGGCAGCATGAAGCCGCCGACGAAGGCCAGCGCCGGTTGGGTGGCGCGAAACCCGCCCTCCGCAGCCAGCGGGGCCATGGCGCCAAAGATCATGCTGAGGGCGAGTCCGGCCAGCGCGGCGGCGAGCAGCGGTGCAGCGCCGTGCAGGGCGAGGATCTCGGCGCGATAAAGTCGCAGCCAGCTTGTCCCCAGCCGCACCAGCGGGACCGCCCATAAGGCGCCGCCGATCCAGGCGAGCGGGCCGAACCAGGCCGCGCCGATGGCGACCAGCAGAGTGCCGGCGGTCGCCCACGGCAGGTCGCGGCGCAGCCGCGGGCCGACTTGCGGGTCGGGTCTGCCGACGACGGTCGGCAGCAGCACCGCGAGGGTGCTCACGGCGGTCAGCCCGACGAAGCCGAGCGTGTTGAGATGCAGATGAAAGCGGTGCAGGGCAATCGCCTGTTGAGGCCAGACCGCGCCCGCGAGGATGGCAAGCAGGGCCAGCACGAGACAGGCCAGTGCGGTGTCGTACCAGGCCAGGCCGGGGTGCGGCCGGCCCAGCATCCCGGCACGCCGCCGCCGGCTCCAGGCGAGCAGCGCGCCAGTTGCGGTCAGCGCCAGCAGCGCGCCCGCATAACGCCCCCAATACAGGTCCGGCATGCTGAACGCGCCCACTACCAGCACGCCGCCGGCCAGCGCCAGAACGGGAATGCCGTGCAGTCCGGCGGCGGCGGCACGGGTGCGGGTGAGCACCGGGATGAAGTGACTCATGGCGCCGAAGATCAACGGCATGGCCCCTACCGCCAGAATCAGGTGCAGGACGGCGGGGCGTCCGGCGTGAGGCGCCCACAGCAAGGCCGCGGCAAACGCGACCAGTGCAATGAACACCAGCGCCGGCAACACCTTGGCGCTCAGCTGCGGATGAAGTCGATCACGATTTCCCCCGGGTTGCGCAGCAGGTACTGGATTTCAACGGCGTCGCCATAGCGGGCGCGCAACTGGTCGAGCAGCGGCAACGGGTCGTGATCGTTGACGAAGCGCATGCGCTCGCCCGAATTCAGCGCGTCCAGCGCACCGAAAATGGCCGCGTGGCGGAAACGTTTGGCGATTCCGCGCGCGTCGAAGGGGTAGACGTTGTCCTGGCGAAGATGGAGGTGGGCACTCATGGCAGTCGTCCTGTAGATGTAAATGGAATGCATATTATAAACACAGGATGCCATTTTATCGGGCTTATAATGTGTTTTTTAATTGCATCTAAAGTCCGCCACCATGCAGCTCACCCGCTTCACCGATTTCTCCCTGAGGGTGCTGATCCACCTGGGACGCCATCCCGACGCACAGGCCACGGTGGCGGGGATGGCCGCCGTGCACGGCATTTCCCGCCACCACCTGACGCACGTGGTGCACCAGCTGGGTCTCAAGGGCTACATCGAAACGACGCGCGGCAAGGGCGGTGGTTTCCGCCTGGCGCGCAGCCCCGAACTGATCCGGATAGGCGATGTGGTGCGCGATATGGAGACGGGGTTCGAGATCGCCGAGTGCTTCCGGCCGGGCGAATCCGCGTGCCGCCTGATGCCGGGCTGCGCGCTCAAGACCATCCTGGCGGAAGCCAGCCACGACTTTCTGGCTCGCCTGGATCGCTACACCCTGGCCGATTTGCTGCCCGTCCAGCCTTGACCGGGCGGCGGATGCCGCCGCCGAGGCTATGGCCGCTCAGGGCGGCAGCGCGATTTTCTGGTCGATACTGAACCGGTAGTCGTGGAATACCTGTTCTGCGCTGAGAACCTGATAGCTGCCGTCCGGCAGGCGCCGGGTGGTGTCCTTGAGGCGGTAGGTGGTTTGGCCGCAGGTCCAGATGTCGAAGTTGCGCATGTGGGTGCACAGGCAGGTCTTGTCCATGACCTTCACCTTCTTCGCGCCCGGGTGCAGTTCCACTTCGCGGTTGTAGGCGTCGATATAACTGCAGCGGCCGTTGCTGTCGAGCAGATAGCCGTAGGCTTCGCAGTTGGGGCGGATGCCGGAACCGATTCCGGGGCTGCCCTTGAGCATGCGCATCGGATAGCCGGTCGGCGAGATGGTGTTGACTTCGATGTCTTCTTCGCTGGCCTTGAAGTATTCCTGCTTGACCTTGTCCGGCAGGCCGCACTCTCTGGTGACGGTGAAGCGCGTGGCCACCTGCGCGGCCGCCACGCCCTGTTCGAGGAAGGATACGGCATCGCTGCCGGTGAAAATGCCGCCGGCGGCGATCACCGGGATATCGAGGTGTTCGGTTTTGAGGAACGCCTGCACCTCGGCGACGAGGGTGCGCAGGTCGTACTTCGCCCAGTCCAGGCCGAAGCCGAGGTGACCGCCGGCGAGCGGCCCTTCCACCACGACAAAGTCCGGCAGGCGCTGCAACCGCGCGTTCTTGCGCAGGAACATCCCCAGCGCCCGCGCCGAAGAGACGATGATGCCGAGTTTGGCATCGCGAAAACGCGGGTGATCCTCGATCAGCGCAAACGAGCCGAGATGCAGACCGGCGCTGAGCGTGATGCCGTCGATACCGGCGTCGAGCGCGGCCGACAGGCGCACCCGCAGCGTTTCACGCGGCGCATTCATGGTCAGCTTCTCCATGCAATTGATGAAGATCATGCCGTTGCCGCGCCTGGCCTCCATGGTGCGGCTCACGTGGTTGCGCGTGGCCTCTTCGAGCACCGCGAGGTTGAAATGCACGCCGGACTTGTCGCTGCTGGCGACGTTGGCCTTGTACTTTTTCAGCTTCTCGCTGACAAATTTGGTGCCGTAGCGCCGGTCTGACACGGACTCCACCAAAGCGTCGGAAATATGGCCAATACCGCCGAGGCGCGCCACTTCGAGCGCCAGTTCGGCGGTCGAAATGTCCACGCCCATGCCGCCGATGACGATCGGCACCAGTTCCTGTTTGCCGAAGCACAGGCGGAAATCATCCACGCGTTTCATACTGACCCTCTGGTTTCGTTGGCTGGCCCGGACGGCGAGCGAGCCCGGCACCCTGCCCGGGGGCAAGGGTGTTGCGGGAACGCCGGCATGTCGTCAGGCCGCGACTCAACAGCTTGAATAACGAAATATTGTATCCGCACGCCGCATGGATGACACCGGAAAGATTCCTTGCGGTCGGCCGGAAGGCCTGCAGCGACATTTCAAAACTTCACGATCCGCTTGCACAGAAAGCAAAGTTGTCTTATATAATCGCCTGAACATGTGATCGTGTGATCATGTGTTCACTCTGTGCCATCACCTCCTGGAGATATCTGTATGAAAAACCCCCTGTTTACCCCATTGATACTGGCTGCCTGTCTCGTTTCGACAGGCCTTGCGGCAGCTGAAACACCCACACCCGCAGCCCCCATGCCTGCCGAAATGCAGACCATGATGAAGGCGTACACGCCGGAACTGCGTCAGAAGGTGATGGCGCTATCGCCCGAATTGAAGGCCACCATCCAGAAACTGCATGCGGGCCATCCGCGTCGCGCCAAGGAAACGAATCTGCGCCAGATCATGCATGAAATCCTGTCCGAATATCAGAGCATCGCCTCGGCAGTGGCGACCGACAACGCCGAGCAGGCAGCCGAAGCTGCGCGCCGCCTGGCCAGCCACCGCATCCCCAAGGGCGGCTTGCTGGCCTATTTCCCGCTGGATAAGGTCAACGACGACGACATGGGTGTACTGCCGGCGATGAACACGGCCGTCGAGGGCAGCGCGCTCAAACTGGCGGCAGCCGCGGATGCGGGCGACATGGCGTTAGCCGCTTCCTACATGAGCGACATCATGACCGGATGCGTTGCCTGCCATCAGAAATTCCGCGGCGTGCCCGGCAATTCGGCCTATCTGATGACCCCGCAATCCAAGTAACACCCACTATCAGAGGAGATCTGGAAAATGAAAAAACAGCTTGTATCGGTTGCCGTATCGTCGGCACTTTTGTCCTTTGCATTCAATGCCCACGCCACCAACGGCGACCAGATGCTGGGCGTCACCGCCACCCAGTGGGGCATGGGCGGCGCCATCGTGGCCGCACCGCAGGATGCCGCCACCATCCTGTACAACCCCGCCGGCCTTGCCACCCTGGGCATCAAGGACGTGCGCGTCGACATGGGCGTGGGCGTGCTCAACCCGCCGCGCGAAGCCAATAACCAGGAAAGCGATTCCGATTACTACCTGATGCCGGCGGGCGCGGTCGCCTTCAACGTCAATGACAAGCTGTTCCTGGGCCTCAACATGGGCGGCGTTTCCGGCAGCGGTGTTGATTTTGCAGACGTGAAGCCCCTGGTTGACGGTACGCAGGCAGTCGTCACCACCAAGCAGTCCTACAAGATTGCCCCCGGCTTCGCCTACAAGGTCAGCGACCAGCTTTCGGTCGGCGCTGCGCTGCAAATCGGCTATCAGAGCCTGGCGATTCACAACAACAGCTTCACCCTGCCCCAGACCCAGGTCTATGGAGCAGGCATGAACGCCGGCCTGATCTACAAGGTCAACGATGCCGTGCAGGTGGGCGCAAGCTGGACCAGCAAGACCGACATGGACGAGTTCCAGTGGAACAGCACCGCCGGTGCTTACAGCATGACCCTGGACATGCCGCAGATATTCGCTCTGGGCGTGGCTTTCAAGCCCATGCCGGGACTGCTGATCGAGGCGGATGTGAAGCACATCGGTTTCAGCGACGTGCTTGGCAGTGTTCCATTCCAGACTCCGGGAGGCCTCAGCAGCATGAATTTCGGCTGGGACGACCAGACCGTGTATGCCATCGGGGTGCAGAAGGAGATCAACGACAAGACCACGGTGCGTGCCGGCTTCAACTATGGCGAGTCTCCCATCGGTGCGGAAGATGTGGACAACAACATCGGCTCGCTGGCGATTACCGAAAAACACCTCTCGCTTGGCATGACGCGCAAATTCAGCGACAAGGTATCAGGATCGCTTGCCTACACTCACGCTTTCCACAACGAAATCACCTCGAATACAGGAACTGGCACCACGATCGAGCTGGAGCAGAACATCGTCAACCTCCAGCTCAGCTACAAGTACTGATCGAAACGCCCGGCCGCACGGCCGGGTTCCCCGCATTTCCCGCCTCTTTGAGGCGGTTCACTAACTGGAGTTTCTCATGACCGTAGACCGTATCGTGCACCTGGTGGCGGGCCTGATGGTGCTGTTCAGCATCGCACTGGCCCACTTTTCCAACCCGACCTGGATCTGGCTTGCCGTTTTTGTCGGCGCCAACCTGGCGCAAAGCGGCGTGACCGGCTTCTGTCCGCTGGCGTTCATGCTCAAAAAATCCGGCGTAAAAGAAGGCAGCTGTTGTTCCTGATTTGATGTGACGGCTGATCTTTCGGCAGCGGCCATTCGCGCTGCTGCCATTTCTTCTTGCGGAGGCGTTCAATGTTGTCCGGCCCGGACGGCACGTACTATTTCGCTTGCTGGTATTGCTTTGGGCGCCAAAACACAGTGGCCGTAAAAAAAAGAAAATCCGCGGAAGTTCGCCGCCACGACATCATCGAGGCGGCCATGGACATCATTCGCCATGAAGGCGTGGGCAAGCTCACCACCCGAACGCTATCCGAGGCGGTCGGCATTGCGCAACCCACCCTGTTTCTCCACTTCGGCAACAAGAGCCACATCCTGGTCGCGCTGGTGGACACCATTCAGGAGCGGCTGCAGAAGGGGATGGCGGGGCTCGACCTGGCGCAGATGACGCCGCTGGAGCGCCTGAAGGCGGTCATCCGCGCCCATTTGAATTTCATCCAGCAGCAGCCGGGCATTCCCCGCCTGCTGTTTTCGGAGGCCTTGCAAAGCGGCGACCCCATTTTCCGCGACCGCATGAACGAACTGGTGATGTTCTTCCTGAACTTTATCGCCGATCTGATCGTCGCCGCGCAGGCGCAGGGGGAAATCCGTTCGGACATTGTTCCCCAGCAGAACGCCTGCATTCTGATCGCGGCAGTGCAGGGACTGGCTTTCCGCTGGATCCTCTCCGACCACCGCTTCGATCTGGCGGAGCAGGTCGATGCCGTCACCACGACCTTTATCGAAGGCTGGGCGCCGCGGGTTTAAGGCTTGCTCAAGCGCCCATTCCGGCGCGGATGCAAGGTGCGGCCGCGGGCCGTTTCTGGACAGGTGCCAGGCAAGCGGGAATAATGCGCGCCTGAGAACGCCCATATCGAGCGCCCGGCCGTCCAATGTAACGCCCTTCCACAATTCCTTCTGTCGTTTTTTGTGCTCGATGCTCTGCACCGGCACGATTCGTCGCACCCCACAAATTTCGTGCATGGCCGCGTCCGCCTTTCGGCTGGAAGTGGCATGCATTGCGCTTCATTTACTGGCAGCAGAATGATCAATTCCATCCGACAAGACTGGTTCTCCAACCTCCGCGGGGACCTCCTGGCCGGCATGGTGGTCGCCCTCGCCCTGATCCCCGAGGCGATCGCCTTTTCGGTTATCGCCGGGGTCGACCCCAAGGTCGGGCTGTATGCCTCGTTCTGCATCGCAGTGGTGATCGCCTTCGTCGGCGGCCGCCCCGGCATGATTTCCGCCGCTACCGGCGCGATGGCGCTGCTGATGGTCACCCTGGTCAAGACGCACGGCCTGGAATACCTGCTGGCCGCCACCCTCTTGACCGGCGTGCTGCAGATCGGCGCCGGCATCCTCAAGCTGGGGTCGCTGATGCGCTTCGTCTCGCGCTCGGTGGTCACCGGCTTCGTCAACGCGCTGGCGATCCTGATCTTCATGGCGCAGCTGCCCGAGCTGACCAACGTGACGTGGCACGTCTATGCCATGACCGCCGGCGGCCTGGCGATCATTTACCTGTTTCCCTACGTGACGCGGGCGATCCCCTCGCCGCTGGTGACCATCGTCGTGCTGACCGGGCTGGCGATTTTTCTGAACCTTGACATCCGCACCGTGGGCGACATGGGCGAGCTGCCGGACACGCTGCCGATCTTCCTCTGGCCCGAGGTGCCGCTCAACTTCGAGACCCTGGCGATCATCTTCCCGTATTCGGTTTCACTGGCGGTGGTGGGCCTGCTCGAATCGTTGATGACCGCGACCATCGTCGACGACCTTACCGACACCACCAGCGACAAGAACCGTGAGTGCAAAGGGCAGGGCATCGCCAACATCGCCTCCGGCCTGGTCGGCGGCATGGCCGGTTGCGCGATGATCGGCCAATCGGTGATCAACGTGAAGTCGGGCGGCCGCACGCGGCTGTCCACCCTGTCGGCGGGGGTGTTCCTGCTGCTGCTGATCGTGTTCCTCGGCGAATGGGTCGCGCGGATCCCGATGGCGGCGCTGGTGGCGGTGATGATCATGGTCTCCATCGGCACCTTCAGCTGGGGTTCGCTGGCCAACCTGAAGAAGCATCCCGCCAGCACCAGTGTCGTCATGGTGGCGACGGTTGTTTTTGTCGTCGCCACCCACAACCTCGCCATCGGCGTGTTCATCGGCGTGCTGCTGGCGGCAATGTTCTTTGCCAACAAGGTGGCGCAATACAAGTACGTCAACTCGGCGCTGAGCGAAGACGGCCTCACCCGTACCTACAAAGTATTCGGCCAGGTGTTTTTCGCCTCGGCCGACAAGTTCGTCGACTTCTTCGATTTCAGGGAGGCCGTCGACAGGGTGACGATCGACCTGTGCCAGGCGCATTTCTGGGACATCACCGCCGTCGCTGCGCTCGACAAGGTGGTGCTCAAGTTCCGCCGCGAGGGCACCGAGGTCGAGGTCGTCGGCCTCAACGAGGCCAGCGCCACCATCGTCGACCGCTTCGCGGCGCACGATAAGCCGGGCGCCGTGGATAATCTGATGGGCCACTAAGGGATAAAAAAATGATGCAGGTCATCGCATGTATCGACGGTTCCAGAATCACCCTCGCGGTGTGCGACTACGCCGCCTGGGCCAGCCGGCGCCTGGACGCCCCGCTGGATTTCCTGCACGTGCTGGGCCGGTCGGAATATCCCATCCCTGCCGACTTCAGCGGCAATATCGGGCTGGGCAGCCGCGATGCCCTGCTGCAGGAACTGGCCGAACTGGATGAAAAACGCAGCAGGGTAGCGCTGGAGCAGGGACGGTTGATGCTCGATGCCGCCAGGGCGCGCGCCGTCGAGGATGGCGTGCCGAATCCCACCAGCCGTCAGCGCCACGGCGAACTGGTCGACACCCTGATCGAACTCGAAACCGACATTCGCCTGCTGGTGATGGGGCGCCAGGGCGAGCATGGCGACAGTGCCGGCGAGCACATCGGCAGCCACCTGGAGAACGTGGTGCGCACCCTGCATCGCCCGATCCTGGTCATTCCGTCCGATTACACCGAGCCGCAACGCATTCTGCTCGCTTTCGACGGCAGCGCCACCACCCGCAAGGCGGTCGAGATGGTTGCGGCGAGCCCCTTGTTCCGCGGCCTGCCCTGCCATGTGGTGATGGTTGGCGAGGACAGGGCCGATTCGCAGGAATCGCTGGACTGGGCGCGAACCCATCTGGAAACCGCCGGCTTCGACGTGACGGCTGAAATCCTGCCGGGCGAGGTCGAAGCGGTGTTGTGTGCCTATCGCACCGAGCACGCCATCGACCTGATCGTGATGGGCGCGTACGGCCATTCCAGGATTCGCGAGTTTCTGATCGGCAGCACCACCACCAAGCTGATCCGCCAGTCCAGAGTGCCGCTGCTGCTGTTGCGTTAAGGCCGGTTTCGGTAGCGATTACCGGAAACCGGCCTCAGGAAAAGCGCCCGCCGTGGCGCGAAAACCGCCGCGCTGCCGCCAGCAGATTGAGCCACAGCAGCAGCGCCGACAGCGCCAGCCCGCCGCCCGCCGCAATGGCCAGCTGCTGCCACAGGGTGGCGCCGACAAGCAGCGCGCAGGCGGCGAGGTGAAGGCGGAACTGCCAGCGTGTCCAGCGCCCCGCAATCATTTCCTTCATGGTGGGGATGCTGCCAACCCGCGCTTGCAACTGCGCCTGCAGATGAAACCAGGCGAGGAAGGGCACGATCTTGTAGAGCATGCCGCTTACCACGCTCACCGCGAAGCCGCCGATGAACAGCACCCCCAGCAGCAGGGGGTAAGTGTCGCTGGCTGCCCACGCCGGCCACAGTCGGGCCAACAGCCAGACCGCCACGCAGGCGATCAGGCTGGCCATGCCGAGGCGCCAGTAATCGAGCGTGACGTCGGGCAGCTTTCTGCGCCGGCGCGCTTGCAGGCGCAGGGTAACGACGGCAAATGCCAGGATGCCGCCGGCGAGGCCGGCATCGGCGATGGCGGCGGCGACCGGGAAAAACAGCGGCGCGGTGGCGTGGAGCAGCAGCAGCGCGAACAGCGCGCCGGCGAGCCAGCGGCTCAGCCGCGGCGGATAGGGCGGCGTGATCTGGAACATCGGCACCACCTGGTAGGCCACGCCGATCACCAGCAGCAGCACCCAGCCGAGCAGGCCGAAGGCGGCATGTGCGGCGATCGCGATCGTGGTTTCGGTGGCGGGCGGGGTCCACCAGCCGGCGCGTAACAGCGCAAGTGCCAGTCCGAGCAGCAGGGTGACGCCCAGACACGCCATCGCAAGCCGCACGCCGGTTACGGTGACGCTGGCCACGGCGCGTGCGAGGCTGATCGATGCCGCCGCCAGAAAGACCGCGAAACCGCCGCCGAGCAGGGCGATGCCGATATCGAAAGCGGCCGGCGCGGCCGTCAGAAAGCCCGTCATCAAGGCGACGGTTCCCAGTGTCAGCGGTACATGGCTGAACCACGCCACCCACCGGGACGCAGGCAGGGACGAACCCGCCACCACCGGCAGCATCTGCAACAGTGCGCCCAGCATCGCCATGGCGAGGAAGCCCAGCGTGAGCGCGTGGGTGAGGGCGAACGCCTGCGGCGTCCAGCGCGAGGCCAGCGTCTCGGGCGCCCATACGATCAAGCCTGCGGCCGCCAGCAGAAACAGCGGGGCGGTGAGAAAAAACCGCAGCGGCAGCGCAAAGGACGGCGCCTGTTCGAAGGAGAGACCGGCTTGCTGACTCATTGCGCGATCCTTTTTTTACTGGTTTTCGCGGGTTTATAGGTCTTCGTCGGCCCGGTGGATCAGGATGACGTAGCTGCCGTCGGTGTTCATCTGCGCGGTGTGGCGATAGCCTCTTTCCGCGAGCACGGGGTAGAGCGGAAACGGTTCGCGGTGCAGCAGCATGCGGATCGACTGGCCGGGGCGCAGCTGATCCAGCGCGTGCAAGACCTTTTCCATCGGCTCCGGCGGCTCCAGCCAGCGCGCGTCGACGAGAATTTCGTCCGTCGGGGAGGGCATGCGAATCCCTACGGCGCTTCGGGTTCTGTGGAAACGGCCTGCATCGACCGGAGCAGGTCGTCGAGTTCGCCGCCCAGCATCTGGTCGGACATGGGATAGAGCACGTTCTCTTCCTTCAGGTTGTGCTGCTGTATCAGCATGTTGAGCGTTTCCGACAGGCCGAGATAGCGGTCGTGATCGGCACTGGCTACCGCGCCAGCCATTTCCTGTATCAGGCCGCGCATCTGCTCGTGCTCCATGCGCATGACCTGCGTCGGCCCCGCGCTCATGCCGGTGCGGGCTTCGAAGGCAGGAAACAGCACCTTTTCCTCCATCGCCAGGTGGTGCGTCATCGCAGCCTGGAAGCGCTCGAACAGGCTGCGCGCACTGTCCCAGTTTTTTTGCGACGCGGCCACTTCGGCGGCGGCGAACAAATCGTCGCAGGCGCGGTGATTCCCGCCCATAAAATCCACAATCGTGCTCATCGGTTTCTCCCGTGTTTGCTGAAGCCAGAGTGTATCAGGGCAAACAAACCGGCAAATCGTCTTGACGTTTTATCTACATGTTGTATGGTTGCTGAGTGGCCAACACAAAATATAGATAAAAGGAGATGACGATGTCGGACGTGGGGATGGGTGCAGTGGTGTCGATGTTGCCGCACGAGGTGATCAAGCGCGACGGGCAGCGGGCGGATTTCGATGCGGGAAAGATCCGCTCGGCGCTGCTGCGCGCAGGCCAGGCCAGCGGCGAATTCGGCGAGGCGGAGGCGGATCTGCTGACCGCCCAGGTGGCGAAGGTGCTGATCCACAGCTTCCGCGGTTCGCCCCCGGAAATCGAGCGCATCCAGGATGTGGTCGAGCAGAGCCTGATCGCGGCCAACCACCTCGCCACCGCGCGTGCCTACATCGTCTATCGCGAAACCCACAAAAAGCTGCGCCAGGACCGCAAGACGGTGGTGGACGTGGAAACGTCGATCAACGAATACCTGTCGCGCCAGGACTGGCGCGTCAACGCCAACGCCAACCAGGGCTACAGCCTGGGCGGGCTGATCCTCAACGTCTCCGGCAAGGTGGTGGCCAACTACTGGCTCAACCACGTCTACGCACCCGAACTCGGTGAAGCTCACCGCGACGGCTCGATCCACGTCCACGATCTCGACATGCTGGCCGGCTACTGCGCCGGGTGGTCGTTGCGCACTCTGCTGCATGAAGGCCTGAACGGCGTGCCGGGCAAGGTCGAGGCAGGGCCGCCCAAGCACATGTCCTCCGCGGTTGGCCAGATCGTCAACTTCCTCGGCACGCTGCAGAATGAATGGGCCGGGGCGCAGGCGTTCAGCTCGTTCGACACCTACATGGCGCCGTTCATCCGCAACGACAATTTGCCCTACAGCCAGGTCAAGCAGTACATCCAGGAACTGATCTACAACCTCAACGTGCCGTCGCGCTGGGGCACCCAGACGCCGTTCACCAACCTGACCTTCGACTGGGTATGCCCGGAAGACCTGCGCGAGCAGGTACCGGTGGTCGGCGGCAAGGAGATGCCGTTCACCTACGGCGACCTCCAGGTCGAGATGGACATGATCAACCGCGCCTACATCGAGGTGATGACCACCGGCGATGCCAAGGGCCGCGTGTTTACCTTTCCCATCCCCACCTACAACATGACGCCGGATTTCCCATGGGAGTCGGAAAATGCCGAGCGGTTGTTCGCCATGACCGCGCGCTACGGCCTGCCGTATTTCCAGAATTTCATCAATTCGGAGATGAAGCCGAACCACATCCGCTCGATGTGCTGCCGCTTGCAGCTCGACCTGCGGGAACTGTTGAAGCGCGGTAACGGTCTGTTCGGCTCGGCCGAGCAGACCGGCTCGGTCGGCGTGGTGACGGTCAACTGCGCGCGCCTGGGCTATGAACACAAGGGCGACGAAGCCGGCCTGCTGCGCCGCCTCGACGCCCTGCTCGACATGTCGCGCAACGGCCTGGAAATCAAGCGCAAGGAAATCCAGCGCCTGATGGACAATGGCCTGTTCCCCTACACCAAGCGCTATCTCGGCACCCTGCGCAATCACTTCTCGACCATCGGCATCAACGGCGTCAACGAGATGATCCGCAACTTCACCGCGGACGAGCACGACATCACCTCCGACTGGGGCCACGATTTCGCGGTGCGGCTGCTCGACCATATCCGTGGACGCATCGCCGCCTTCCAGGAAGAAACGGGCCACATGTACAACCTGGAGGCCACGCCGGCCGAGGGCACCACCTACCGCTTCGCCAAGGAGGACCGCAAGCGCTATCCGGACATCCTGCAGGCGGGCACCGACGACGCGCCGTATTACACCAACTCGTCGCAGTTGCCGGTGGGCTTTACCGACGACGCCTTCGAAGCGCTGGAACGGCAGGACGATTTGCAGCGCAAATACACCGGCGGCACCGTGCTGCACCTTTACATGTCGGAGAACATTTCCTCGGCCGATGCCTGCCGCAATCTGGTTCGCCGCGCGCTTACGCGTTTCCGCCTGCCCTACATCACCATCACACCCACATTTTCGATTTGCCCCAAACATGGCTACCTCGCCGGAGAGCATGAGTTCTGCCCCACCTGCGACGAGGAAGCCCTGTCCCGTAAACGTGCTGTTGCCGCTTGACCCTAACCATAAAGGAGACTGAAATGAACGATATGACCATTCCGACCCAAATTTTGAACGCTGCTGCCGCCCTGAAAGACGAAGAGCGCACCCGCTGCGAAGTGTGGACCCGTGTGATGGGCTACCACCGCCCGGTGACGAGCTTCAACAAGGGCAAGCAGAGCGAGCATCGCGAGCGGCGCCACTTCGTCGAAAGCTGCTGCACACCCGGCTGATTCCGCCATGCCGCGCCCACGATTCTGACGCTACGCCAACCATCATGACGTTGCGCGTGGGCGGTCTGACACCGCTTTCCACCACCGACTGGCCCGGCATGCTGGCCGCGGTGGTGTTCTGCCAGGGCTGCCCCTGGCGCTGTGGCTATTGCCACAACCCCGGCCTGATTCCCGCGCGCGGCGACCACGAAATCCCCTGGGAAGACGTGCTGGCGTTTCTGCGTCGGCGCCAGGGGCTGCTCGACGGCGTGGTGTTTTCCGGCGGTGAGCCGACCGCGCAGGCGGGCCTGCCTGACGCCATGCGCGCGGTGCGCGAACTCGGATTCAAGATCGGGCTGCACACTGGCGGCATGTATGCCAAGCGCCTGGCCGAGGTGTTGCCTCTGGTCGACTGGGTGGGGATGGATGTGAAGGCGCCGTTTGCCGATTACATGCTCACCACCGGTGTTGAGGGCAGCGGCGAGCGTGCGCGCGAAGGTCTGCAGCAGCTGATTGCATCCGGCGTCGACCATGAAATCCGCACCACCGTGCATCCTGGCTTGCTGCCCGATTCGGACCTTGTCGAGGTTGGCCGCGATCTGGCCACACGCGGCGTCAAGCGCTACGCGATACAGGCTTTTCGCAGTCAGGGTTGCGGCAATGAAAGCGTGTGCCGGAGTTCAACGCGCGAACGTCCCCTGAAGGAAGTCGGTGCCGAACTGAGCGGCTTGTTCGAGAACTTCTCGGTCCGGGGGACTTAAGCGGGCAGCAGCGTCAGGCGCAGGTCGCCGCCGATCTGCCGCACATCGCTAAATTTGAATCGCGCGGCATCAGCCAGTGCGCTGAGCGCGGGCTGTGAAAACAGCCCGCGTGCGTCATCGCCCACCGCCATCGGCGCCACGTAGGCCACCCATTCGTCGATCAGCCCGGCTTTGACCAGCGCGCCGTTGAGTGCGGCGCCCGCTTCGACGTGCAGTTCGTTGATGCCGCGCTGCGCCAGCAGCGCGAGCAGCGCGGCGAGATCGACGCGGCCGTCTGCTGCGGGCAGTTCGACCACCTCCGCACCCGCCTGTTCGAGTGCGGCGCGCGCATCGGGCTCGGCGTGGTGGCAGGCGACGAGCGCGGGCAGGATGGCCGCGTCGGCCGGCGTGCGCAAGGCGGAGTCGACGACGACCCTGAGCGGCTGCCGGTCAATGTCGAAATCGCGTACGTTCATGCGCGGATTGTCGGCCAGCACGGTGCCGCTGCCGGTGAGGATGGCGCAGGCGCGTGCGCGCAGACGCTGCACATCGGCGCGCGCCGCTTCGCCGGTGATCCACTGCGAGGCGCCGTTGGCGAGTGCGGTCTTGCCGTCCAGCGTCGATGCGGTTTTCAGCCGCACCCACGGGCGGCCCCGCGTCATGCGGGAAACGAAACCGGGATTGAGCGCGCGTGCCGCGGCCTCCAGCAGCCCGACCTCGGCCACGATGCCAGCCAGCGTCAGCATGGAAATGCCGCCGCCTGCGACAAGGGGATTGGGATCGGTCATCGCCGCCACCACGCGCCCCACGCCCGCGTTGACCAGCGCCTCGGCGCACGGCGGGGTGCGGCCGTGGTGCGAGCAGGGTTCCAGCGTGACGTACACCGTCGCGCCGCGTGCGGCATTGCCGGCCGCTTTGAGTGCGTGGATTTCGGCGTGCGGGGTGCCGGCGCGTTCATGCCAGCCTGCGCCGACGACATGGCCATCCCTGACGATGACGCAGCCGACGCGCGGATTCGGGCTGGTGGTGTAAAGCCCGCGCGCTGCGAGCTGCAGCGCGCGCGCCATGTGGGCATGGTCGGCGGCGCTGAAGTGGTCGATCCTGGTCATTTACTGATCGATGTCGCGGATGACATCGCGGAAGTCGTCGACGTCCTGGAAGCTGCGGTACACCGAGGCAAAACGGATATAGGCGATCTTGTCGAGCTTCTTCAGTTCGGTCATCACCAGCTCGCCGACTTCGCGCGCAGGTATTTCGCGTTCACCCAGCGTCAGCAGACGCTGGCGGATGCGGCCGACCGCGGCGTCGACCAGCTCGGTCGAAACCGGGCGCTTGTGCAGCGCGCGACGAAAGCCCTCGCGCAGCTTGGCTTCGGAAAAATCCTCGCGGGTGCCGTTGGTCTTGACGATCTGCGGCGGCCGCAGCTCGGCGGTTTCCCAGGTGGTGAAGCGCTTGTCGCAGTCCGCGCAGCGGCGGCGCCGGCGAATCGCATCGCCCGCCTCATTGACGCGGGAGTCGATGACCTGGGTGTCGAGGGAGCCGCAGAAGGGACATTTCATTTTTTTAGGGGATGGGGATTAGGATCTAGGATCTAGGAAATAGGGGTTAGGGGATGTTGCTTCGCGCCTTTTTCTTAAAAAACACGGCCGAAGGCCGCTCCTCCCCTAACCCCTAGCTCCTAGTTCCTAAATCCTCACTCACTCACCCGTACACCGGAAACTTCGCCACCAGCGTCGCCACGTCGCCCTTCACCCGCTCGATCACCGTCTCGTCGGTCGGTGCGTCGAGCACGTCGGCGATCAGGTGGGCGAGCTGTTCGGCTTCGAGTTCGGTGAAGCCGCGCGTGGTCATCGCCGGGGTGCCGATACGGATGCCGCTGGTGACGAAGGGTTTCTGTGGATCGTTGGGGATCGAGTTCTTGTTGACCGTGATGTGGGCGCGGCCGAGCAGGGCCTCGGCTTCCTTGCCGGTGAGGTTCTTGGGCTGCAGGTCGACCAGGAACAGGTGGCTTTCGGTACGGCCGGAGATGATGCGCAGGCCGCGCTCGACCAGCACCTTGCACATCACCAGCGCGTTGGCGATGACCTGCTCCTGGTAGCGCTTGAATTCCTTGCTCGACGCTTCCTTGAACGTCACCGCCTTGCCGGCGATGACGTGCATCAGCGGACCGCCCTGCAAGCCGGGGAAGATCGCCGAGTTGATCGCCTTCTCGTGCTCGGCGCGCATCAAAATGATGCCGCCGCGCGGACCGCGCAGCGTCTTGTGGGTGGTCGAGGTCACCACGTCGGCGTGCGGCACCGGGTTGGGGTAGACGCCCGCCGCGATCAGGCCGGCGTAGTGCGCCATGTCAACCATGAAGATGGCGCCGATCTCCTTGGCGACCTTGGCGAAGCGCTCGAAGTCGATGCGCAGCGCGTAGGCCGAGGCGCCGGCGATGATCAGCTTCGGCTTGTGCTCGTGCGCCAGGCGCTCCATCTGCGCGTAGTCGATTTCTTCCTTGTCGTCGAGGCCGTAGGCCACCACATTGAACCACTTGCCGCTCATGTTCAGTTTCATGCCATGGGTGAGGTGGCCGCCTTCGGCCAGGCTCATGCCCATGATGGTGTCGCCGGGCTTCAGGAAGGCCATGAACACCGCCTGGTTGGCCTGCGAACCGGAGTTGGGCTGCACGTTGGCGGCCTCGGCGCCGAACAATGCCTTCACGCGGTCGATCGCCAACTGCTCGACGATGTCGACGTATTCGCAGCCGCCGTAGTAGCGCTTGCCGGGATAGCCCTCGGCGTATTTATTGGTGAGCTGCGAGCCCTGCGCTTCCATCACCGCCGGGCTGGTGTAGTTTTCCGACGCGATCAGCTCGATGTGGTCCTGCTGGCGCTGGTCTTCTTTCCGGATCGCAGCCCACAGGTCGGGATCGGTCTTGGCGAGGGTGTCTTGGCGGTTGAACATGGCAGTCGGACAGGGCTTGAAAGAGCGCGATTTTAACACACGGCGGTTCTCGCAGCGGCTCGTATAATCGGCCAAAACCGGAGTGGAATCATGCAAAGACGAGACTTTCTGGCGGGCGCCGGCGCGGCCGCCATGCTGCCGTTGTCGGCCGTACAGGCAGCGCCGGCCGAATTGACGCAGCTGCCGGTGATTCGCTGGCGGCTGGCGTCGAGCTTCCCCAAGAGCCTGGACACTATTTATGGCGCAGCAGAAACCCTGTCCAGGAGAGTGGCGGCGCTCACCGGCGGCAAATTCCAGATTCGCATATTTGCAGGCGGCGAACTGGTGCCCGGCCTGCAAGTGCTGGATTCAGTCGGCAACGGCACCGTGGAATGCGGGCACTCGGCCGGCTATTACTACGTCGGCAAGAACATGGCGCTGGCCTTCGACTGCGCGGTGCCGTTCGGCCTTACCGCGCGCCAGCAGAACGCCTGGATGTACGCCGGCGGCGGCATCGAGGCGCTGCGTACGCTCTATGCCAAGTACAACGTGGTGCAGTTTCCCGGCGGCAACACCGGCACCCAGATGGGCGGCTGGTTCCGCAAGGAGATCAAATCGCTGGCCGATCTCAAGGGCCTGAAAATGCGCATCCCCGGCATCGGCGGCCAGATCATGGCGCGGCTCGGCGCGGTCCCGCAGACCCTGCCCGGCGGCGACATTTATCCCGCGCTCGAACGCGGCGCGCTCGACGCCGCCGAATGGGTCGGCCCCTACGACGACGAAAAGCTCGGTTTCCAGCGGATCGCCCGGCACTACTACTATCCCGGCTGGTGGGAAGGCGAGGCGCAACTCTCCTTCTACGTCAACCAGGCCGCGTGGCGTGCTCTGCCCGAGGTCTACCGCCAGGCTTTCGAAGTCGCCACCGCCGAGGCCAACCAGCTGATGCTGGCGCAATACGATGCCAGGAACCCGCCCGCACTGCTGCGCCTGGTGGGGCAGGGCGTCAAGCTGCATGCCTATCCCAAGGACGTGATGCTCGCCGCGCGCCGCGCCAGCTTCCAGATGTATGAGGAAGAGGCCCGCACCAACCCGGATTTCGCCGCCATCTACCGGCCGTGGAAGCAGTTTCGCGACACCGAATTCCAGTGGTTCAAGGTTGCCGAAGCGGCGTATGCCAACTTCAATTACTTTGTAAAATGACGCGCGCGTCCATTCGACCATCTGTTCGCCCTGAGCGTGTCGAAGGGCCCGGCCGCCTAAAGAGAATCCCGAGGCACTTATGAACAAACTCGACCAACTCATCACCACCTTCGACCTCGGCCTGCGCACCGTCTTCGCCAGCCCACATGCCGGTCGCCCCTATCCGGGCACCGGTCCGGAAGCCGAGATGAGCGATACAGAAAAAGCGAAAGCCGCCGCGCTGATGCGCGTCAACCACGTCGGCGAAGTCTGCGCGCAGGCGCTCTACGCCGGCCAGGCGCTCACCGCCAAAAATGAAAAAGTACGCGCCGAACTCGAGCAGGCCGCCCGCGAAGAAACCGATCACCTCGCCTGGTGCGAAACACGCATCAACGAACTCGGCGGCCGCAAGAGCCTGCTCAACCCGCTGTGGTTCGGCGGCGCGTTCGGCATGGGCGTCGCCGCCGGCCTGCTGGGCGACAAATGGAACCTCGGCTTCCTCGCCGAAACCGAACGCCAGGTCGAGGCCCATCTCGCCGGCCATCTGCAGAAACTGCCGCAAGCCGACACGAAAAGCCGGGCGGTGGTCGAGCAGATGAAGATCGACGAAGCGCAGCATGCGCAGACCGCGGTCGATCATGGCGGGGCGCCCTTGCCGTTGCCGGTAAAGTGGGCGATGCGGTTTGCTGCCAATGTAATGCGGCAGACTGCCAGTCGGGTTTAGCTTGTGCGGGTAAGGCCAAATGCTTGTCGATGCGTATAAAGGGCCAGTCTGGACCTGACGGCGGGTGTCAGCATTTATATTGGGTGGTCTAAAATCGGCCGGGAACCGCCGTTCAGATTTCGAAGCAATGATGGTCAGCTATCTGGGGTGGAACTGCCGCTGATATCCCGGAACCGGCTGAGTGTTTTTCGGCCGAAACCGCCATTGATGGCTTGATGCTTAAATGCCCGTTCCATTTTTCATTGCTGCCATTCGAACTGATCTGAAAGGAAATTTGTGCCGATGAATCAAAGTGGCCGTTTATTACCCCTTGCCGTATTTCCGTATGTTGCAGGTACTTGTATGGAATATCTCTTGGTCGTCTAGGTTACGATATTGCATTGAGATAGACATAGGATTGGCGCTATGGCACGACGTGGATTCTTTGCGGAGCTTCAGCATCAGTCTCGCGTGGCAGCACGAGAGAGAGAGCGGGCAGAGCGAGAAGCGGTTCAGCGCCATTACGCGGCGGTTCGACAGGCCGAAGAGGCGAAGAAGGCGTCGGAGCGTGCCCAGAATCAAATCGCGAAGGCGGCGGATTCTGAACGTAAGCGTCTAGAGAAGGAGGCCCGCGAAGCTCATTTAGCCGAGATGGAAGCGGTGATACTTGAGCGAAACGAAAAACTCGAACAGATTTACGCAGAGATTGACTCGCTGCTTGCCTCCACGCTTGCGGTGGATGACTACGTTGATCTAAACACACTTCGAATTGAAGTGACCCAGCCGCCATTCGATCGTACTGATCTTGAAGTGCCAATTCCGCAGCCGACCCACATACCCGATCCTATAAAGCCGGTTCTGGTTCTGCCCACCCCGCCCTCCGGTCTGGCCAGTTTCTTCGGTAAGAAGAAGTACGCCGAGGCCTTAGCCAATGCGCAGTGGGCACATGAGCAGGCTTTGAACGAGTGGCACAGTGTGTGCCGCGATGTCGTGACACGTCGCCAGAATGCCAAAGATACGCGAGCCCGCGATGAAGAGAGGCGTCTTGACACGCTCAGGGTCGAGCGTGAGCGGTACGCCCAAGAGTGTGCAGAACGCGAATCGGAGGCTGCCGTCAATAACAGGCGGCTTGACGAACTAATCACGAATCTGGGGTACGGGACTACTGACGCGATCCAAGAGTACATCTCTATAGTTCTGTCGAATTCGGTATACCCAGACCAGTTCCAAGTGATACATGAGTTCGAATTCGACCCATCAACTGCCGAACTTCGCCTTCGCGTGCTGGTGCCCGGACCGTGCGATATCCCCGCGATCAAGTCATATAAATACACAAAGGCCGCTGACGAGATTACCTCGACGACGCTCTCACAAAAGGAGTGTCGCGACCGATACACCGGCGCGATTCATCAGGTAGCGCTTAGATCTTTCCACGAAGTATTCGAGTCTGATCGTCGCGGTCTCATTAAGACAATTTCTTTGGAGGTCGGTACCAACACAATTGACCCTGCAACTGGCCAGCAGACCTACGTTCCTTTCGTGATCGCTGCCGCTGAACGCGAAACGTTCCTTGCGTTCGATTTGTCGGCAGTTGTGCCTGCACTCACGCTGGCACGCCTCGGCGCTGCCGTTTCAAAGAATCCATATAGCCTGGTTGCCGCCGATCGCTCCGGAGTTCGTCGGTCGTGACGCAATCCGATCGGTTAGTCTTTAACCCACCACCGGGGTGGCCAAAGCCCCCAAAAGGGTGGACCCCGCCGAATGGCTGGAAACCTGATCCTGCTTGGCCTTCTCCGCCACCCGGTTGGAAGCTCTGGATACCAGACGACACCCCAATTGAGACTAGTGAATTCCGCAGTAATTTAGATTCCGCCGCCGCGGTGCAGAAGTCTCAAGATGAATCTGAGGTGCAGTCACCAGAAAATAGGGACCAGCGGATTGCGCTCTTGGAGGCGGAGAACTCGGCCTTGCGCGCACGCTTGGAGTCATTTGGTACAGACCCAGCCAACGTAGTTGTTCTCGACGACGAACGAATTCTTCAGGACGTCGGAATCTATCGATATCACCATCCGCTTGAAAACGCGCTTGCCTATCGGGAACGTCTCGATGACATATCGTCGCGAATAGCCGAAATGGTCAAAGCAGGCGCGGCGATCGAAAAATCGAACATGTTCACCTTCGACGGCTCGTTGGCGAAGGGTCGCGCGATGACGAACGACTTGGCGAAGCTGATGCTCCGTGCCTACAACGCTGAAGCGGATAACGTCGGGCGGTCCCTTCGTGCAGGAAACACTGTAACGGCCATCAAGCGACTTGACGCCGCCAGAACAGCGATTGCCAAACTTGGCAAGATGATGGAGATGCGTATTGGAGACGAGTTCCATGCTCTCCGCATCGAAGAGATCGAGCTCATAGCCGACTATTTGATGAAAAAGGAGGAGGAAAAAGAAGCCGCGCGCGCAGAGCGAGAGCGGCTGCGCGAGGAGCGCAAGGTAGAACTAGAGCTGGCTGCTGCGCGAGAACGTCTTGAGAAGGAGCGTAGCCACATCCTGACGGTGCTCGAGAAGGTCCGAGCAAGTGGCTCAAGCGACCCTGATCTAGATCGCAAGCTTGCGGATATCGATAGTTCCATTGCTTTGAATGACTACCGCGCAGCTAACATTCGAGCGGGCTACGTCTATGTCATCTCTAATCGCGGTGCATTCGGCGAACGCGTCGTGAAGATTGGACTGACCCGCCGACTAGAGCCGCTTGATCGTATCAATGAACTTGGAGACGCGTCGGTCCCATTCCGTTTTGACGTACACGCAATTTTCTTTTCGGAAGACGCCGTGAGTCTTGAGAACGAGTTGCACGGGCACTTCTCGGGGCGTCGCGTGAACTGGGCGAATAATCGAAAGGAGTTCTTCTTTGCCTCTCCTGCTGACGTGCGCACAGTACTTTCGGAAAAGTTGGGAAACCTGCTGGAGTTTGCAGAGCATGTTGAGTCGACCGAATACCTTCAGAGCGTTAGGTACTGGCCAGACCACATTCAGCCACCACAACCGTCGCACGCAACAGAGCAGACGCCCCAGCTCGCCCGCTAAAGATCGAAAAGGTGATTGGCAACTATCGGTAAGCGGCATCTAGGTTTCGCGTCGGCCCAAAGTTTCTTTTTAAGCTGCTCAAATGGCAGTAATGCGAGGTGCAACGGTCATTTTTGCATCAAGCGATAAATGACCGTTCCGGCCGAAAAGTGCTCATTGATGGCGATCCCGTCGCGCGTATTCAATCCAGTCGCGGCAACGCCATCCCGGTTTCGTCGAACAGGTAGCACGCGTGCGGCGGCACGGCGACCGACACGCGCTGCCCCACTTCGATCGCGGTGTCGCCGGCGGATTTGATCACCAAGGGTTCGTTGTTGCCGCAGGCGAGGTGGACATAGGATTCCGAACCGAGGTGTTCGAGTGCGATGACCTCGCCGTCGAGTTGCGCAGCGTCGGTGGCGGTGGTTGTCAGGTGTTCGGGGCGAAGGCCGAGCGTGAGCTTCGCGCCCGGACGAAGACGCGTCGTGTCGGCGACGGCGGCGGCGACGGACCGGCGGCTGCCGAGGTCGAGTGTGATCTGGCCGGCGTCACAGCCGGTGACGGTGGCGGCCAGAAAATTCATCTTCGGCGAGCCGATGAAGCCTGCCACGAACAGGTTGCGCGGATGGCGATACAGTTCCAGCGGCGCGCCGATCTGTTCGACCGCGCCGGCGTTGAGCACGACGATGCGGTCGGCCAGCGTCATCGCTTCCACCTGGTCGTGGGTGACGTAGATCATCGTCGTACCGAGGTCGCGGTGCAGGCGCTTGAGTTCGATGCGCATCTGCACGCGCAGCGCGGCGTCGAGATTGGACAGCGGCTCGTCGAACAGGAATACGCGCGGCTGGCGCACGATCGCGCGGCCGATGGCCACGCGCTGGCGCTGCCCGCCGGACAGTTCGCGCGGCTTGCGGTCGAGCAGCGGTTCGATTTGCAGGATGCGGGCGGTTTCGCGCACGCGGTCATCAATGTTCCGCTTGTCGGTTTTCGCAAGCTTGAGGCCGAAGGCCATGTTGTCGTAGACGCTCATGTGCGGATACAGCGCGTAGGACTGGAACACCATGGCGACCCCGCGTTCGGCCGGCGCCCATTCGGTCACGTCCTCGCCATCGAATGCAATGCTGCCGGCGCTGACATCCTCCAGGCCGGCAATCAGGCGCAGCAGCGTGGATTTGCCGCAGCCGGACGGCCCGACGAACACGGCGAATTCGCCGTCGCGAATATCGAATCCGACGTTCCTGACCGCTTCGGTTCTGCCGAAGCGCTTGCCGACAGCCTGCACGGAAATGGCAGCCATGGGTTACGGTCTCCTCTTGTGCATCAGTGAATTCCTCAACGGGGATCAGCCCTTGATCGCGCCGGCGGTGAGCCCGGAGACGATGCGCCGCTGGAACACCAGCACCAGCACGATCAGCGGCACGGTGACGATGACCGACGCGGCCATGATGTTGCCCCAGGGCAGCTCGTGCGAACTGGCGCCGGAAATCAGCGCGATCGCCACCGGCACCGTGCGCATGTCGCTTGAAAGCGTAAAGGTCAAGGCGAACAGAAACTCGTTCCAGGCCGCGATGAAGGCCAGCAGGCCGGTGGTCACCAGCGCCGGCCCCATCAGCGGCAAGAACACGCGCGTGACGATGGTGAGCGGGGTCGCGCCGTCGACGATCGCGGCCTCTTCCAGCTCCTTCGGCAGCTCGCGCATGAATGTGGTCAACACCCAGACCGTGAACGGCAGGGTGAAAATCAGATAGGAAAACGACAGCGCCAGCAGGTTGTTGTATAGCCCGAGCGCGCTGATCAGCTCGAACATGCCCGACAGCACCGCGATCTGCGGGAACATCGACACGCCGAGTATCACGAACAGCAGCAGCCTGCGGCCGCGAAACTGCACGCGGCCGATCGCGTAGGCGGCGGCCAGCGCCAGCGCCAGCGCCAGCGACAGCGCCACGGTGGAAACTGCCACGAACACCGAGTTGAGAATGTTGCGGCCGAAAGGCTGTTCGCGGAACACCGCGACGTAGTTGTGCCACTGCGGCTGCGTTGGCCAGAACTCCACCTGGAACAGCGCCGAACCCGATTTCAGCGACGAGACGATGGCCCAGTAGAACGGGAACACGGTGTAGAGGCCGATGACGATCAGCAGCAGATAAAACGCGCTTTTCCCGATCAGGTGTTTCAATCTGCGGGGCATGCTTCAGTTCTCCCGGCCGACGCGGGCCACGGTGAGATAGACGACGGTGAACAGCGCGATGATCGCGAAGATCATCGTCGCCGCCGCCGAGCCGAAGCCGAGATCGCCAAAGTCGATGAGCTGCTGGCGCGCATACACCGACATCGACATGGTGTCGCGGCTGTTGCCGCTCATCACGTAGACCAGGTCGAACATGCGCAAGGCGTCGAGCAGGCGGAAAATGATCGCCACCATCAGCGTCGGTTTGAGCAAGGGCAGCGTGATGCGGAAGAACACTTTGAGCGGATGCACGCCGTCGACGCGGGCGGATTCGAAGCATTCCTTCGGCAGCATCTGCAGCCCCGCCAATAACAGGAGCGCCATGAACGGCGTGGTCTTCCAGACGTCGACCAGGATGATGGACAGCAGCGCGGTGTCCGGCGAAGCAAGCCAGGCGACCGGCTGCGCGATCAGACCGAGCGCGAGCAGCACATGGTTGATGACGCCGAATACGTCGTTGAACATCCAGCTCCACATCTGCGCCGACACTACGGTCGGGATCGCCCACGGAATCAGGATCGCCGCGCGCAGTCCGCCGCGGCCGCGGAACTGCGTGTTCAGCGCCAGTGCGATCACCAGGCCGAGAACGGTTTCGAGCGATACCGAGATGGCGGCGAATACGACCGTATTCCGCACCGCCGTCCACCAGTTCGCGTCGAGCAGCAGATAGGCGAAGTTGTCGAAGCCGACGAATCTGGCCGAAGCGGGGTCGATCAGGCTGGCGTCGGTAAAGGCGTAGGCGATGGTCTTGGCCAGCGGCCAGCCGGCCACCAGCGCCAGCACGATCAGCATCGGCGTCAGGAACAGCCAGGCCGAGCGTACGCGCTGGCGCGTCAGCCGCGAAACGGGTGCGGATGCGCCGTTCACCAGCTTCCCCCGTGCGAGAGCCGCGTCAGTTTGCGCTGCAGCGTCGCCAGCGCGGGCGCTGCCGCCGTCTTGCCGCTCAGCACGTCGTGCACCGTGTAGTAGAACTCGGCGCTGACGCGCGCATATTTGCTGCCGGTGATGCGCGAAGGCCGCGCCACTGCATGCTCGAAGGTCGGATAGAGCGTGCCGAAAAACGGTGCTGCGGCGAGCACGTCCGGATCGCGGTACAGCGCCGCGATGGTCGGGTTGTAGGATCCTTCAATCGCGCGACGCTTCTGCTCGGCGTAGCGGGTCAGGTAGCGCACCAGATCCGCGGCGAGCTGCGGATGCCTGGAATACCGCGACACCGCCAGTTGCCAGCCGCCGAGCACGCCGCTGTGGTGGCCGTGCGGCCCGCCCGCGGGCAGCGCGACGACGCCGATCCTGCCGCGGATCGGACTGTCCGCGGCATTGCCCAGCGCCCAGGCGTACGGCCAGTTGCGCATGAACACGGCGTTGCCGGACTGGAACACGCCGCGACTTTCCTCCTCGTCGTAGTTCAGCACGCCCCGCGGCGCGATGTCGCCGATCCAGCTCGCGGCCAGTTCCAGCGCCGCCGCGGCGCGCGGGTTGTCGACCGTCACCGTGCCGTCGGCGTCGACCAGCGTGCCGCCGCCGAAGCTGTCGATCCATTCCAGCGCATCGCAGGTAAGGCCCTCGTAACCCTTGGCCTGGAACACGAAACCGTGCATGCGCGGATTGCCGGCCGCGCGCTCGGCGGCCTGAATGCGGCGCGCGGTGGCCGTCAGCTGCTGCCAGGTGGTGGGCGGCTGTGCACCGTATTTTTTCAGCAGATCCTTGCGGTAGTACAGCACGCCGGCGTCGGTGAACCACGGCATCGCCACCAGCTTGCCGGCTATGGTGTTGTTGGCGATCAGCGCGGGGAAGAACTGCCGGGTGGCCTCGCTGCCGATGTACTGCGACAGATCCACCAGATGCGGCGCCAGGGTGCCGGGCCAGACCACGTCGATCTGGAGGATGTCGATGTCGGACGAATGCGAGGCCAGAATCTGCTGGTACAGCGCGAAGCGCTCGGACGCCGAGTTCGGCGTCGAGACGACCTTGACCGGGTTACCGGTCTGGCGTGCCCAGGCCTCGACACCCTGGCGGCACAAGCGTAGCTCCACCCCGACCGCGCCGCAGGAAATCGACAGCGTCGCCGCCCGCACCGTTCCGCTGCCGCCGAGAAGAATCAGCAGAAAAATCAGGAGCGTGGGCAGCGGTGTCCGCATCGTGTGGGAATCCTCGGTTGATTGTTATTGACGTGCCCGCGCAACCCAGCGGCGTTTGACGTGAGCAGCCGGGCGCCGCAGACGCGAGATCCTAGACTCAATGCACAGGGTGCGTTTTTAGCAGGGACGTTTGTGCAGACATCAAACACATCCGCGACTGTCACTCAATTGCTTGACCGTGTACATGATCGAATTCGACTCAAGCTTCACAGCATCCGCACGGAAATGCAACAAGCCCATGGGCTTTCGTAAACAGGCTGCGCCTTCCTGCGCATTCGCTCGGCGCTCGCAAAACGTACCGTGCGGTACGCTCGCGTGGCGGAAAAAATCCCGTGTTAGCATGAAAACAGAACGTCTTTCGCCAGGAGGCGGTGTCGACGCGACGTGTGTCCCGGTCGTGCTGAATCAGTCAGCGCCGTCCGGGCGATATGACACGCACGTATGTGCCGCCTGATTGAAAACCAGGGTCGCTCATGGCTCACATCCGGAGATGAAGATGAAATACGTGCTCGCGCTCGACCAGGGCACCACCAGTTCGCGCGCGATCGTGTTCGATCACGCGGGGCAGATCAAATCCGTCGCGCAGAAGGAGTTCCGGCAGATCTTCCCGCAGCCGGGCTGGGTCGAACACGATCCCAACGAGATCTGGTCGTCGCAGATCGGCGTCGCCGCCGAGGCGATCACCAGCGCCGGGCTGTCGGGGCGCGACATCGCCGCCATCGGCATCACCAACCAGCGTGAGACCTCGGTGGTATGGGATCGCCGCACCGGGCAGCCCATCCACAACGCCATCGTGTGGCAGGACCGGCGCACTGCAGGCCTGTGCGACGAGCTGCGTGCGGCGGGGCACGAGGCGCTGTTCCAGCGCAAGACGGGGCTGGTGCTCGACGCGTATCTCGCGGGCACCAAGCTGCGCTGGATCCTCGACAACGTGCCCGATGCGCGACGGCGGGCGGAGGCGGGCGAGCTGGCGTTCGGCACCGTCGACAGCTGGCTGCTGTGGAAACTGAGCAGCGGCGCGCTGCACGTCACCGACGCGACCAACGCGTCGCGAACGCTGCTGTTCGACATCACGCGGCAGGCGTGGGACGACGAGCTGCTCGACGTCATGCGGGTGCCGCGCGCGATGCTGCCCGAGGTGCGCGACTCCAGCGCCATGTATGGCGACACCGACCTGCTGGGCGGCGGGCGCATTCCCATCGCCGGGGTGGCGGGCGACCAGCATGCCGCCCTGCTCGGGCAGGCCTGCACCCGGCGCGGCATGGTCAAGAACACCTACGGCACCGGTTGCTTCATGCTGATGAACACCGGCGAGACGCCGATCCCGTCGCACAACCGCCTGATCACCACCACCGCGTGGCGCATCGCAGGGCGCCCGAGCTATGCGCTGGAGGGCAGCATCTTCATCGCCGGCGCGGTGGTGCAATGGCTGCGCGATGGGCTGGGCATCATCCGCAGCGTATCCGAGGTGGAGACGCTTGCGGCGAGCGTGCCGGATAACGGCGGCATCTATCTGGTGCCCGCGTTCGTGGGTTTGGGCGCGCCGCACTGGGACCCGTATGCGCGCGGCGCGATCCACGGCCTCACGCGCGGCACCACGGCCGGCCATCTGGCGCGCGCTGCGCTGGAATCCATCGCCTATCAGGTGACCGACCTCATCACCGCGATGCAGGCCGATGCCGGTCTTACCCTCGCCGAGCTGCGCGCCGACGGCGGTGCCAGCGCCAACGACACCCTGATGCAGTTCCAGGCCGACCTGCTGGGGGTGCCGGTCGTGCGCCCCAAGGTCACCGAGACCACCGCGCTGGGAGCCGCCTATCTGGCCGGCCTGGCGGTGGGTTACTGGGGCGGGCTCGACGAGATCGCCGCGCAATGGCAGGTCGAGCGCGTGTTCGAGCCTGCGATGGGACGCGAGCAGGTCGACGCCCTGCGCGGCGGCTGGGATCGCGCGGTGGGGCGCTCCAAGGGCTGGGCGCAACCGGACGCAGGGCCAGCAACGCCATGAATCGCGACGAAGCCATCGAGCGCCTCGCCGCCCGTCGCACGCCCTGGGACATGATCGTGATCGGCGGCGGCGCCACCGGGCTGGGCATCGCGCTCGACGCCGCCACGCGCGGCTACGACACGCTGCTGCTGGAACGCGACGACTTCGCCCAGGCCACCTCCAGCCGCAGCACCAAGCTGCTGCACGGCGGGGTGCGCTACCTGCGCCAGGGCAATCTGAAACTGGTGATGGGCGCGCTGCGCGAGCGCGGGCGCGTGCTGGCCAACGCGCCGCACCTGGCGAGCGAGCAGCCTTTCGTCATCCCCACCTACCGGCGCGGCGAAAGCCTGTATTACGGTTTCGGCCTGGGCGTGTACGAACGCCTCGCCGGGCGCGCCAGCCTGGGGCGCTCGCGTCGGCTCGACGCGGCCGAAACCCGCCGCGAGCTGCCGGGGCTGCGCGCCGATGGTTTGCGCGGCGGCGTGCTGTATCACGACGGCCAGTTCGACGACGCCCGCCTCGCGGTCTGCCTGGCGGCCAGCGCCTGGGACCATGGCGCGACGCCGATCAATTACTGCCAGGTGACGGGATTGCTGCGTGCCGGCGGCGCCGGCACGCCGGTGGCCGGGGTAATGGCGCGCGACCGCGAAACCGGCGCCGAGTACGAGATCCCCGCACGCGTGGTGGTCAACGCCACCGGGGTGTTCTGCGATTCGATCCGGCGCATGGCCGAACCCGGGGCCGCCGCGCTGGTGGCGCCCAGCCAGGGCGCGCACATCGTGCTGGAGCGGCGCTTTCTGCCCGGCCGCAATGCGATCATGGTGCCGAAGACCGACGACGGCCGGGTGCTGTTCGTCATTCCCTGGCAGGACCGGCTGCTGGTCGGCACCACCGACACGCCGGTCGAGGACGCCGAGGCCGAACCGCGCGCGCAGCCGGTGGAGATCGATTTCCTGCTCGAACACGCCGGGCGTTACCTGCAGGAAGCGCCGCGCCGGCAGGACGTGCTGAGCGTATTCGCCGGGCTGCGCCCGCTGGTGCGCGCCGGCAGCGGGCGCGCCACCTCGGCGCTGGCGCGCGACCATTTATTGCGCGAGGAATCCGGCCTCGTCAGCATCACCGGCGGCAAGTGGACGACCTATCGCGAAATGGCCGAGCAGACCGTCGACGCCGCCGCCCGCGTCGCGCAACTGCCCGGCCGCCCCTGCCGCACCGCGAACCTGCCGCTGCATGGCGCCACCCCCGAAGCCGCGCCGACCCCGCTGCGGGTCTATGGCGCGGACGCCGGCGCGGTGCAGGCGCTGGCGTCCGAGCAGGCGCGGCCGGACTGGGCCGTGCGCCTGCATCCGCGGCTGCCCTACATCGGCGCTGAAGTGGTGTGGGCGGCGCAGCACGAAATGGCGCGCAGCGTGCAGGACGTGCTCGCGCGGCGCACCCGTGCGCTGCTGCTGGATGCGCGCGCCAGCATCGAGGCCGCGCCCCGGGTGGCGTCCTTGCTGGCCGGGGCACTGGACCGCGATGCCGCCTGGCAGACGCACGAGGTGGCAGCGTTTACCGAGTTCGCCCTCGGCTATCTGACGCCCGAGATTCTGGCGGCGGATTTTCCGTCGATGCTGGCGGCACGCGCACAGCGCAGGCGCCACACGAAATAGGGGCCACGTGGCGGCTGGCCGCACAGGGCCGGCGCCGCTTCCCCGTCGGGAGAAAGACCGGCGACCATCAGACGGCCTGTCGGTTCATCAAAGTGAACTTAACCCAGATTGTCCATTAGCCGCTTTGTGGCGCGTAGGGTGCGCCGTGCGCACCATGGCGGATGGATCGGTGCGCACGGCGCACCCTACGAACCACCTCGCCCCCGGTCGCACCGTCATCGTGTGCCGAATGGACAATCTGGGCTTAATATAAAGCTACTCATTCTCGCGTAAGGGTCTATGATCATTTCGTGCCGTGTCTGCTTCTGCAAACGCGGTCGTATTTCCGGAGTTGTTGCAAGGAGACCCCCATGGCAAAAGGCCAGTTACGTAAAAACAAGGAAGCAAAGAAACCCAAAAAACCGAAGCAGGTTGTTGTTCCGGTCGGATCGTTCATCACCCCGCCCAAAGCAGACAAGCCGACAAAAGGCCAACGCTGATCTTTGCTGGAACCCAAACAAACGCCACCGTCGAGGTGGCGTTTTTACGTCCGGAGATCCCGGTCGGGGCATGATTTCCCATATGGCTTCAAAAATCGCGACAATAGCCGGCGAAAGTGGGCCGCCGCCCGATGACGGGGACTGAAACGAAGCCCGTCGCTTGGGCATGCCTGATGAGAATGGCTTTTTGATGCTGGATCGCTTGATCGGAATGTTGAGGGGGAAAAAGGCCCGGCGGCGCAAAGACGCCGAGCATGGCCGCCTGTTCGCGTCGCAGCGTGAACAGGCAGCCTTTCGCAAGCTGAATGTCGTTGCGCCCTTGGCGGGCGAAGTGGATAAAACCCCCGCCCAGGTGGTGACTCATTCGACCGCTCCGCTGGCATCCCCGCCCGCCAGGGCGATCGTGCGCCGCGAGGCCGTGCTGGGGAAGAACACGCGCGTGGCGGGGTATGCCCTGAGCCTGGGGTACAAGATCAACCCGCGGGTGTGGGCCTCCAGCATCGGCATCCAGCGCCTGTACGACAAGGTGCTGGTGCGCAATCTGCAGGAGATGGGGATTCAGCGCTTGCTGGCCTACCGGCTGGCCTTTGTCGATGTGTCGGCCAGCTCCCTGGAAATGCCTTTTCTCGAAGCGCCGCAGCCGCAGGGTATCGTGTATGTGGTGGGCACCAACACGCAGCTCGTCGCAAACCAGGCCTCCGGCCTGGCCGGACTGGGGCGCCTGCGGGCGCTGGGATATCGCACCGGCCTGCGCGCAGACGTCATGGAACTCCCGGGCATGGCGCCATTCCTGGCGCGGGCGGATTTCCTGTTCATCGATATCGGCAACAGCGATATCCCGGTCATCAGCGACCGGATGGATGCCGCGCTCAGGCTGGCCCCGGCAATCAGGTTCGTGGCGACCAACATTCAAACCCTGGAGGAATACAACGTCTGCGCCAGCCTGCCATTCGCGTATTACCAGGGGCCTTTCATCACCAGTCGGGAAAAGCTGGACGCGCCGAAGATGGATGCCGGCCGCCTCAAGATTCTGGAGCTGCTGAACAAGCTGCGAAGCGATGCGGGGGCGTCCGAGCTGACTGCCCTGATCAAGCAGAACCTGGCGCTGTCCTACAAGCTGCTGCGCTACATCAATTCCCCGGGAACGGGGCTGACGCACAAGGTCGCCACCCTGGAGCAGGCGCTGATGGTGCTGGGCGAGCAGAAATTTTATCGCTGGCTGACGCTCTTGCTGTTTACCAGCGGCGAGTCAACGGGGCTGGACTGGGCGGTGATGGAAAATGCCCTCATCCGTGCGCGGCTGGCCGAGCTTTGCGCCCGGGACGCCCTGTCCGCAGAGGAGCGGGATGAGCTGTTCGTGGCGGGCATGTTTTCCTTGCTGGATGTCGTGCTGTCCATGCCCATGGAGGACGTGCTGAAGCAGGTCAGCCTGCCGCCATGGGTTGACGAGGCGCTGCTTCGTCAAGCCGGGAAATATGCGCCCTACCTCGACCTGGCCATCGCCTGCGAGCAATCCGATAACGACAATGTGGCCGCGCTCGCGCAAGCCATCGGGCTGGATCTCTGGCGGGTCAGCAGCTTCCATATCGACGCCATGCTCTGGGCCCAGGAAATCGGGGAATAAGCCAGCCAATTCGAGCATCAATACGTATATGTCGCCGAATCATTTTTCGCTGCGGTCCGACGAGGCATACCAGCCGTGGTGGAAGATGGAGCGACAATCGCCCGAACCCTGATTGCATTGCGGTCTCTGTCACGGCGAAGCAGGTAAAATGCCTCATTGACCCCCCAATCAGGAGCAACACCATGAGCGAATACGGATTCGACACCCAGATCAGCGGCCCCTTCGACGCAGCAGTGGACAAGGTCACCGCCGCACTGAAAGCCGAAGGCTTCGGCGTGCTGACCGACATCGACGTGCAGGCCACCATGAAGGCCAAGCTCAATATCGACGGCCGCCCCTATCGCATCCTCGGCGCCTGCAACCCGCCGCTGGCGCACCAGGCCATCAGCGCCGAACCCGACGTCGGCATGCTGCTGCCGTGCAACGTCGTGGTGCGCGAGGAAACGGACGGCAAGGTGACCGTGTCCTTTCTCGACCCCGGCATCATGGAGAAACTGGTGAGCAACCCGGCCGTGCACAATGTCGCGATCGAAGCGCGTACCCGCCTGCTACGGGTGAAGGACAGCCTGGCCGCCTGAGCGGTTTTAACGGCCATGGCGTTACTGCCAAACGTCCCGTTCGATTTTGCTTCAACCTGGAAACCGCTTTGGACGCGCTTGAAGCTTGAAAAACGAAAGTATTCAAGGCGTGCGCCTGTGGGTGCATGCTGAAGGCGGCCATCGAAAGATCGGCCGCCTTTTTGTGGCCGGTTGAAGCTGTGGCGGGCTGGTCCTTACATTAGGCAAACGATGCTGTAACCGCCTTCAGGCCTTTAGCCGTTTTTCAACACAATAGGTCGATGACAGATCATCGAGGTTTCACATAAGCGGCTGCGCTCAGTTGCCACCGGGCGCTTCCTTCATCAGCTGTTGGCGGATTGACAGCAATTCCTGCTGGCGCCTGGCGTCGGTCTCGGGGTAGTGCATGTTAAGGGCATTAAACGTATCCAGAATGATCCGGGAGACAATCAGCCGGGCGTTCTTCTTGTCGTCGGCGGGCACCACATACCAGGGCGCACTTTTTGTGCTCGTTGCGCCGAGGCACCCCTCATAGGCCTGCATGTACTGTTTCCAGAATTTGCGCTCTTCAATGTCGGCAATACTGAATTTCCAGTTCTTGTCGGGCTCGTCGATGCGATCGAGGAAGCGCTTGCGCTGCTCTTCTTCCGACAGGTGGAGGAAGAATTTGATGATCCGGGTGCCGTTACGATAAAGATGATTTTCCAGGCCCATGATGGAACGATATCGCTCCTGCCAGATCGTTTTCTCATCGACCAGCTCTTCCGGAAGCCCCTGGCTGCGGAGAATCTCCGGATGGACGCGAACGATCAACACCTCCTCGTAATAGGAGCGATTGAAGATGCCGATGCGGCCGCGTTCCGGCAGTGACTGCGTGGTGCGCCACAGGAAATCATGATCCAGTTCCGTCGCACTAGGATGTTTGAAGCTGAATACCTGGCAGCCTTGGGGATTGACGCCGGACATCACGTGGCGGATGGCACCATCTTTCCCTGCAGCGTCCATGGCCTGGAAAATCAGCAGCAGCGCATAGCGGTTGGACGCGTAGTGCAGACGCTGCAGTTCGCTTAACTCCTCCACCTGGTTTTTTAGCTTTTTGTGATAATTCTTCTTTGACTTGTAAGCCGGATCGACACGCGTCGGCCACTTCTTGAGATTGACCTTGTCGCCTTCCTGAACCCGGTAATCCTTTGACTTGATTTTCATCGCTATCCTTCCGCCGACAACAAGACCGGCTTTTGATAAAAGCAGTTATCTGTCAATCCGCATGCAGGCAGGGCTGACTGGCATTACCCCTCTGCGCGCGCACCAGCTTACCGATGCTCAGGCCCTGAACCAGGATCGAAAACACCACTACCCCATAGGTCAGAGCCAGCACCAAATCGCGTTGTGGCCCGCTTGGAAGCGAGAGTGCCAGTGCCACCGAAATACCGCCGCGCAATCCGCCCCAGGTAAGCACCTGTAATGCACCTTGTGGCAAATTGAACACACGTTGTAACAGAACGAGGGGAGCGCCCACCGACAGCAGTCGTGCCAACAGGGTAATGACAATGACGACTGCCGTGGCCAGCGCCAGGCTGGTCGAAAACTCGATCAGGACCACTTCCAGTCCGATCAACACAAACAACACCGCATTGAGCATTGAATCGAGCAATTCCCAGAACATGTCCAGATGTTCGCGCGTCTTGTCCGACATCGCCAGTGCGCGGCCATGGTTACCAATGATCAGTCCGGCCACCACCATGGCCAGTGGACCGGACACCTGCAGATGATTCGCCAGCGCGTAGCCGCCAAGTACGGTGGCCAGCGTGATCAAAACCTCCTCCTGGTAGCTGTCGATGCTCTTCAGCATGCGATAGGCCAGATAGCCGAGCACCAATCCGAACACGATCCCGCCGCCGCCTTCTTCAAGCAGTAACAGGGCACCGTGCGCTACAGTCGGAGGCTCGCCGCTGGCGATCATCGCCAATATCAACGTGAACAAGACCACGCCAATACCGTCATTGAACAGCGACTCGCCGGCGATGACGATCTCCAGGCTTTTCGGTGCATCGGCCGATTTCAGTATGCCCATCACGGCAATCGGATCGGTCGGCGAGATCAATGCGCCGAATATCAGACAGTAGGAAAGCGGCAGTGCGATGCCAAGGTACGGCAGGATCGCCCACAGGACAAAGCCGACCAGCAGGGTCGATGTCAGTGTGCCGAACACCGCCAGGATACCGATTTGCCATTTGTACGCTTTCAACTCACTCAGATCGACATGCAGTGCTCCGGCAAATAGCAAGAGGGACAACATCCCCTGCATCAGTAATTCCGAGAAATCGATTGATGAGAGGAGTGACACCTCATAGTCACGCAAAGCGCCAAAACCGAATTTGGCTAGTCCCAACAGCGCGAATGAAAGGAGCAAGGCAGTGCCCATTACGCCAATTGTGGTTGGCAAGCCTATAAACCGGTGATTCAGGTAGGACAGCAGAGCGGTCAACACAAGACATATAACGGCAACGTCGAACATGAATGATTTTCCCTGAGGGACTCCGCATAATCAGTATAGGAAAACTGCACTCATCGCATTGCAGGGGTCAAAACGAGGCCTAATGGGCCTGATGGGTGTTGGACTCGGCCAGTGCCTCGAAGCCAGAGACGACGTCGAACAACTCCTCGTCGATACCGCTTTGACGCAGGCGGTGAAATGTCCGGTTCAGATCCTCCAGCAATTCATCGATATTTTTTTCAGCACGCTGCATCGCAGCCAGGCGGCTGGCGTTTTCACTTGCCAGGGATTCGGCACATGCCCTGAAAAGTGAAACGAAGAGATATTCGCGAACCAGGGCAGACAGCGTCTGTTCCCTGCCATTCATGACTTCGGGCAAATTATTGGTAGGCCAGCGGATAGCAGCCAGATCACGCCGCCACAGGTTGTCCAGTGGTAGCAGCCGCTGGCTCACAGGCGTGTAGATTGCCCCGGACTTGGGGCGGTTGTGAAACAGGTAAACCTGTGTGATCGCGCCTTTTTCACGCTGCGCTTCCATTTCGATCAGGACCTGTCCGACCAGCGGCGTAATCGCGTTAATGGAATTGGGTAGGGCAAAGTGTTCCCGTGCCAGCATGCCCGTGTCGGAAAAGCGTGATTGAATGCGTTCACCGACTGCCCAGACTATTTTTTTACCGGGCAGATTCCCCAGTGTCTGCACGACAAACTCCGCCATGACATCGTTGAATTGGCCAACCAGTCCCTGGTCGGATCCAAACACGACGGCACCAATCGTCCCGATATCCTTTTGCGGCACGCTTGTCACGGTTGTAGCAGATGCATTCTGTCGGAAACTCGCGGCCAGGCCCAATTGCACGGTTCGATAATAGTCGTCCAGAGCGTGCACCGCGTTCTCGTATTGCCCGATGCTCGACGCGGCCATGGCTTTCATCGTGCGCACCACGGATTCAAGATCACCGGCACCGGCGATCTTTCGGCGAAGGCTCGCCACGGTTTCGGTCATGACGCCGGCTTGCTTTCCGGCTTCGCCTTCATCCCGACCTGGACATTTGCATCTGTATTGGTTTCGGGTTTCTGTCCCGGCGCGAATGCCTCAAGTGCCTGACGCGTGATTGCGAGTATCGATTTGCGATCTTCATCGCTCAGTTTATCGGCGGTGTCGAATCGCGCGACCACCTCATCCGGAAAATTCATTGCTGCCTCGCGCACGGCATTCTCCGCATTGTCCATCTGGTCAGGCGGTACGCCATCGAACAGCCCGGCAGTCAATGCCAGCAGCACGGCGATTTGCGCCGGCACGGAAACCGGGGCGAATTCCGGCTGCTTGAGGCAGGCGCGGATACGCCGTCCGTGCTCGATGATCTTGCGGGTCTCTTCATCCAGACGGGCGCCGAAGCGGGAAAAAGTTTCGAGCTCCTCGAACTGGGCATAGGCGAGCTTGAGGTCACCCGCCACGGCACGGTAGGCGGCACGCTGCGCCTTGCCGCCTACACGCGAAACAGATTTTCCAACATCGACCGCGGGCAGCACGCCTAATTCGAATAGCGATGGCGATAGATAGATCTGCCCGTCGGTGATGGAAATCAGGTTGGTCGGGATGTAGGCGGAAATATCCTGCGCCTCGGTTTCGATGATGGGCAGCGCGGTCAACGATCCGCCGCCGAGGTCCGGGCGCAAGTGGGTTGCGCGCTCCAGCAAGCGCGAGTGGATGTAAAAAATGTCGCCGGGAAACGCTTCCCGGCCGGGCGGACGCCGCAGCAGCAAGGACAGTTCGCGATAGGCGCGCGCATGATGCGTGAGGTCGTCGTAAACGATCAGCACGTCGCGGCCCTGCTCCATGAAACGCTCGGCGATGCTGGTCGCGGCGTACGGCGCGATATAAGCAAGGCCGGGGGGTTCGTTGCCTTCAGTGACGACCACGACGGTGTAATCCATCGCACCATTTTCGCGCAGGGTGGCGATCACCTTGGCCACGCCGGACGCGCGCTGGCCAATGGCGCAATACACGCACAGCACATTCTGGTCGCGTTGATTGAGTATCGTGTCGAGCGCGATGGCGGTCTTGCCGGTCTGCCGGTCGCCCAGAATCAGCTCGCGCTGGCCGCGCCCAACCGGGATGAGCGCATCGATGACCTTGATGCCGGTTTGCAGCGGTACGGTGACGGGCGCGCGGTCCATGATGGGCGGGGCGGGGCGTTCGACGGGCAGACGTGTGCTGGAAAGCACCGGACCCTTGCCATCCAGAGGCCGGCCCATGGGATTGATGATCCGTCCGATCAAGCCGTCTCCCACCGGAACGTCCACCACGTGCCCCCTGCGTTCGACTTCATCGCCCGCCTGCAGGTGCCAGTAGTCGCCCAGCAGAACGACGCCGATTTCGTCTTCGTCGACGTTGAATGCGATGCCATACATATCGCCGGGAAACTTCAGCACTTCCTCGAATCCCACGCCGGGGAGGCCGGAGACTTTTGCGATGCCGGTGGCGATGCTGGTGATCATGCCCACTTCCCGTGGCCTGATCTGCGGCACAAAGGCTTCCCGCGCCTGGCTAATTCCCGCAAACGCGCTGTCGAATACGGTCTGAAGGCTCTCAGGGTTTATTTTCATTGGTGCTTTGCTCAGTCTTTGGCTCGGCTTTGACTTCGGGTTTTCCCTTCTCTTTCAGAAGTTCGTCGACGCCCCTTTCCAGCGACATCAGATAATCCGCAATGCTCCATGCCACCTTTTGTCCGTTCGTGGTGAGTTCAATGCCGCTGACCAAATCGGGCGCGGTCTCGAACCGGACGTGGATTTCGGCCGAGAAGATTTCGTCGAGCGCGCTCTGGATGGCGGTACGTTGCGCCACCGGCAGCTCAAACGCGCTGCGTACGCGCACAGGCTCGGAGCCTGACTGGAAGGCTTTGGCGAGGCCTGCTTTGGTCGGATCATCCAGTTCTCGCAAGCGGCGAATCAAGACTTCACTCATGAGCTCTTCCAGGTTTGTCCCGGCGAGATCCGTCAGCGCCTTTCGAGCGATGGCGAATACTTCCTGTTGAGCCCGGCGGCTGATGGCTTGATTCAGGTGATGGGCATCGTTCCTCAGCGCGTCCTGCCGCTTGGCACTCAGGGATTCGGCTGCCTGCCGCGCTTCGTCCAGGAGCCGCAGACGTTCGGTTTTGGCCTCGTCTTTTGCCTGGCTCATGAGCGTGGCGCGCTGCTGCTCGAACGCTTCGTTCTTATGCTGGAATTCGTCGCGCTCCTTCTGCGCGTCGGCCTGCTTCGCGTCGGCGTCTGCCAGCTCGCTGGCGATCCGCTTCTCGCGTGCATCGATAGCGTCGAGAATGGGCCGATATAGAAAGTGCTTCAACAGCCACACCAGAATGAGGAAGTTGACGACTTGCGCACCGACGGTAAACCAGTCGATCAGCATGGCTTATTTTCCAGCGGCTTGGGCGATGACGAGATTCCAGAACGGGTTGGCGAAGATGAGAATCATCGAGACCACGAAGCAGTAGATCGCGGTGGACTCGATCATCGCCAGGCCGACGAATAGCGTCCGGGTGATGGTGGCGGAGGCATCGGGCTGCTGCGCCAGCGAGGTCAGCGCCGTGGCAACCGCGCGTCCTTCGCCAAGCGAAGGTCCCAAGACCCCTATGGCAATGGTCAGGCCAGCCGTGACAATTGATGCCACCGCGATAATGGTCATGCTATCCATGGTATCTCCTTAAATAAAAGTGGTTCATACGTCAATGTGATGCATCGGGTTCTGGCTGGGGCTTGCGGACGCGTGTGGCGGCTGCGATGTAAACCGTGGCCAGGATGCTGAAAATATAGGCTTGCACCATGCCGGTCAGCAGGCCGAGCGCGCTCATCGCGATCGGGAAGATGAAGGGTGTAATGGTCAGCAAAATGGCGAGGATCATCGTGCCGCTCATCATGTTGCCGAACAGGCGGACGGCCAGGGCGAGGGTGCGCGAAAGCTCGCTGATGATGTTGAACGGCAGCATGATAATTGTCGGCTTGAGATATTCCTTAAGATATCCACCCATCCCTTGATCCTCGATGCCGAACAGCGGCACCGCCACAAACACGCAGATAGCCAGCGCTGCGGTGGTCGAGAGCGAACCGGTCGGCGGCTCATAGCCGGGAACGATGGTGAAGAGGCTCGCCATCGCGACAAACAGAAACAAGGTACCGAGAAAGCCGAGATATTTTTGGGGCTGACTCATGCCGACCTCTTCAATTTGTTTCTCGATACCGGTGACGACGATCTCCAGCAGATTCTGCCAGCGCGAACGTTGCAGACCTGTGGCAAGCTTGCGCGTGACAAGTTTTGAACCGACCGCCAGCACGAACATCAGCCCCCATGTGTAAGCAATCGTGGCGTTGAGTTTGAAAATCCCGTATTGCCAAAAGATGATCTGATCGGGACTAAGGTGCATGACGGGCGTCCTGTATAAATGGGGTTGGTTTCGCCGCTGATCGGGTGAGCCGCATCACGATAAGGCGCGCAACGACAAAACCAAGCAGACCCGCGACCAGTCGCCGCCAATCGTCCCCCAGGACAAAATAGAAGCCCAGCAGGACTACACCGGTTCGGAGCAGCATGCTGCCGATAAACCAGAGTGCGACCCGTTCAGACGCCATCCCCTTTCGAACGGTCCACCAAAGTCCCCCGAAAAAAAATGCGCCGAGCATGATGCCCGCAATCGACGCGGCTGCCAGGCTCAACAGCTCACTCATGATTGTTCTCCTCTTGCTCGTGTATTTCCCTGTCTTCCTTGGACACCCAATGCCAGGCATTGACGCAACCCAAGCCTAAACCGATGGCCAGCAGCGCGAGTGTCCAGGAATGGCTGCCCGGGTGGTGCTTGTCTATCCAGATGCCGAGTGCTGCGCCAAGCAACGTGGGTATCGCCACCGACCAGCCCACCAGGCCCATCATGCCCAAACCGGACCAGACGGTCTGCGTGACATGACGTTGCGCCTTGAGCTTGCGTGCCGCCTTTTCGCCCACCAGCTGGCTGAATTCCGTCTCGACAGGCTTGGGCTTGATTTCGGAATTTTCACTCATGATGAAACGCCGCGAAGCGCCGAATAAAACCGCTTTCCAGTTTCGCCAGCACCGAACGTACGCTTTGCTCGTGCTCGTCCAGGGTCAGAAATTCCTGCTCCACTGCGTCGCGTAATTGGCTGAGGTCCGTTCCGGCCAGCGCCCGGCGTACGGAAACCAGCACCTCCGGGCCGGTCTTGACCAACACCCCTTCATCCACGGCGACGTAAACTTCGCCCTCCATTTCGGTCTCGAAAATGAGTATCCCCGGCACGAGTGCTGCCACGCAGTCCAACCGGTGGGGCAAAAGCCCGAATGCGCCCTCGCGCGTCTCCGCGACGATGCGCGATACAGCGGTCTTCTCGGCGAAGATTTTGAAAGGTAGAAGAACCTTAAGATTCATGCGCGCTGACGGCATGCTCGACTTCCGCTTGGGGTTTTGAACCGGCTTGGGCTTGGGCTTTCACCTTGGCTTCGGCTATCGTCCCGATCATGTATAGCGCGCTCTCCGGCATGTCCTTGAATTCGTCACGCAAGATGCGTTCACAGCCATCCAGCGCGTCGTCGAGGCTGACCAGCGCGCCCTTGAGGCCGGTGAACTGTTCGGTCGTGAAAAACGGCTGGGTGAGAAAGCGCTCCAGGCGCCGGGCGCGGCCCACCACGTTGCGGTCTTCCGGTGAAAGCTGCTCCAGGCCCAGCATCGCGATGATGTCCTTGAGTTCCGCGTATTGCGCGAGCGTGCGCCGGATTTCCTGCGCGAGGGCGTAATGCCGCTCGCCGATGACGCCGGGCGTGGCCATTTTTGAACTGGACTGCAGCGGGTCGATGGCCGGATAGAGTCCTTCGCTGGCCCGTTTGCGCGACAGCACGATGGACGCGGAAAGGTGCGAAAAGGTATGAACCGCCGCCGGATCGGTGAAGTCGTCCGCCGGCACATACACCGCCTGGATCGAGGTAATCGCGCCGGTATCGGTATTGGCGATGCGCTCTTCCAGCTGCGCCAGCTCGGTGCCCATGGTCGGCTGGTAGCCGAGGCGCGACGGCATCTGCCCCATCAGGCCGGACACCTCCATGCCGGCCTGGATGAACCGAAAGATGTTGTCGATGAGCAGCAGCACATCGCGATGCTCGTCGTCGCGAAAATACTCGGCCATCGTCAGCGCGGCATGGCCGACGCGGAAACGGGCGCCGGGCGGTTCGTTCATCTGGCCGAACACCATCACCATGTGCGGCAGCACGCCCGCTGCTTTCATCTCGCGGTAGAGTTCCTCGCCTTCGCGGCAGCGCTCACCGATGCCGCAAAAAATGCTCACGCCTTCCTGTTGCCCGACCATGTTGTGGATTATCTCGGTGAGCAACACCGTCTTGCCGACGCCCGCCCCGCCGAACAGGCCTGCCTTGCCGCCACGTTCCAGCGGCATCAGCACATCGATAAGCTTGATTCCCGTCTCGAAGATCTCGGATTGGGTAGAGCGTCGTGCCAGCGGCGGCGGGGCCCGATGGACGGTGCGCCACTGGATATCCGTCGGTGCCGTCTGGCGGTCGATGGCGCTTCCGAACACATCGAACATTCGCGAGAGAATTTCATTGCCTACCGGCGCCTTCAACGGTCCGCCCGTGGAATCCACCGCCATGCCACGGGCGAGGCCCTGGGTGGGGGTCAGTGCAATGCCTCGCACGCGGTGCGCGTCGAGTTGCGCCAAAACCTCGATGGCGATCTCTCCCGCCATCGCGTGCAGCAAGGTGTGGATGGGTGGCAACTGTGTATCGAAACGGATATCCACGACGCTGCCGCGCACCGCGACGACCACACCGCAATTCGCTAAACGGGCCTTATGTGGCATTTCTCTGTTCGGTTTCATAAAACCATGCCTTATCTTCCTCCAACGAATTGGCGATCTCCAACGTTGTTGATGTTTCGTCGGGGACTCAAGGTGGTGTCGCTCATGTCTTTTTCATTATGGATTTGATTCTTTCGCCTGTTTCTCGGCGGCGGTTGCGGAAGTACCCGGCAAGAGATTCTCCTCTTCCTTCAGCGGTTGTGCCTGCCGTGCCTGTTCCTCGATGACGGTGGCCTCGCTGTATAAACCGGCTTCCGCTTTCGTAGACACCACATCGAGTTCCTCATGCCGCGCTTCAGCGGAGAATCGTTTTCCCTGTGCTGCAGCGTGCGCCTCTGCCGGTTCCCCATCGAGCATGGTGATGGGGATACCTTGCGGGAAGACCACCTCCCTGGCCTCGTCGGGCATCGAGATGCCATGTTCCTGAAAGGCACGTTTCACCAGCCGGATCACCGACGAACGCACCTTCAACCAACTGTATTCGCGGCCGTTGATCCAAAAATAGACGCGCAGGTTGACTGTGGCCGCCCCCAGATTGTCCGCCAACACTGCGGGTTCGGGATCACTCAGAACGGCCGGGTGGTTCGCCAAGACCTCTCGTGCAATCTCCTGAGCCTCGTTGATCGCATCGTCGTAGCCGATACCGACGATAAATTCCTCGCGCCGGTTGGCATTGGTAGTGAAATTACTGAGGATGGCCTTGTAAACGTTGGCGTTCGGGATCTGCACGTGATTTCCATCGAGGGTCATCAAGATCGTGGTGCGCATGTTCAATTGCTGCACGTAGCCGGTCACGCCGGAAATCTCAACCAGGTCGCCGGTTTCAAACGGGGGCTGCGTGCTGAGGAAGATGCTCGCCAGGAAATTCTCGGTGATGTCCCGGAATGCGATACCAATGATCAGGCCGACCAGACCGGTGCCGCCGACCAGCGTCAAAGCCAGTTGCGTCAAGCCGGATACTCTCAAAATGAGATAGACGCCACAGATGAGAACGAGTCCGCCCACCGTACGCGCGATCACATTTTGCAGGAGTTTGGTCCGAACCCGTGGGCGCAGCAGCGCTTGGACGCCGCGAATTGTCAGTAGGGAACTGCCAACCGACAGAGCCAGAATGAGCAGAGCAAAAACAAGCAAAGGCAGCGCGCGGATGAAGTCGCGCTGTAATAGCATTACGCCACCCCAGGCTTGGCGGAAATCCCATACCGATTGCTGGGTCACCTGCAACCGGTTGGCCACGGCGACAACGTCCTGCGTATTGTGTGCCAGATCGCCGGCCCACTTTTTCAGCTCATCGGACTCCACCTTGCCATTGAGAAAGACGACGCCCTCCTCGACCCGGACTTGTGGGTCGGTGAACCAGTCGGTGGCATCCAGAACACGCTGGAGTCTCATGCGGATCTCTTCATCGTGCGCGACGGGTTTTACGTCCACCTTTGCGGGTGCCAAGGAGAGCTCTTGTTTGGCGGGTGCGGTTAGCTTCTGCGCTTCGCCGGCCTTACCGACGGGTTCCTGCGCCACGACCGTCAATGGCAGCACGCAGCACACAGAACCGAGCAACACTGCCCTCAGAAACAGCTTATGACAACTGCGAGACAATCGTTGCGCGGGAACACTCTCGCTCGGAGCCGCTGGATCGCGGTTCCTGCTTCGGTACTTGCCGACCAAGCTTTCGATAAAAGTGCCGAGATCGAACTGCATCGCAGACAACCACTGACAGGTAAATTCCGCCGCGCCACAAAAAAGCTGTGCCTTCCCGCCTTGCACTGTAACGACCACACCGCAATTCGCTAACCGGGCTTTGCGTGGCATTTCTCTGTTCGGCTTCATAACGCTATAACGCTATGCCCGCTCTTCCCCAGCGTTCAAAGCAAGCTGGGCCTCGAGCGCTTCGCGTACGTGAATCATCCGCCTTTTGATCTGCGCGCGATCATGTGTGGACGCGATACTACGATCGGCCAACCCGGCGATCCGCTGCACCTGTTCCTTGAGTGCCCGTCTGTGACACGGGCTGACCGTCAGGCTGGCGATCGTCTCGATGGCGCCGAGTATACGTTCCATGATGGAGACATTGCCTTCGGCGCTACGCCGAATCTGGTCGAACGATTCCGCCAGCAGGCCTTCAAAGGTCGGAACGATAGAGATCACACGTAGCGCTTCGCCATCGTAGCGGTGCGATGGCGGGAATTGCCGACAGGCCAACCGAGTCAGAATCGCTGCCAGATAATCCACGCACATCACGGCCGTCGAGGTGTCATTGATACCGGGCGAAAGTGCCTTCAATGCCATATCCACGATCTGTCTGATGCCGAAAGAAGGATCCTGTTCCGCCGTGCGATGGCGGCTGATGCTGTAAGCCTTGTTCAGGGCAGCAATCATCTCCTGATCCGGCGGGTACGTCAGGGCGAGCGATGCCAACGCAGTATTCTGCACAACGAATGCGCCGACACCGCGTTCCATCCGCACGATGGTCTTGCTGTCCCGCGCCAGGCGCAGCAACACATCATTATCCACGCTCTGTATATAGCCGCTCACCGCTGCCGGCACTGAGTACCAGGTCCTCTCATCCAGAGCCTCAAGCACCTGACTCTGCCCCTCATCTTCATCGGGTTCGTGTGCCTTTTTTTCCGGAAACAGCCGTTCAATGGCCGCGATGGTTTCATGAGCAATCGAGGCGATGATGTTGGAAGCCTGGATTGACGAGGCGATGTGATGAATAAAGAAAATGAGAGCGCCTACGCCACCGAGCGCCAGAAAAAATGCGAAGGACACCGCCAGGCTCGGCACAAATTCTGTTTCGCCCCCCCGAATGGTGCGCAACACAATCAGGCAATAGGCAAAAATACCGGCGAAGATACCGAGTGTGACCTGCGTGACGCGGCTGCGCATGAAGTTGCGCAGGATGCGCGGGGTGTATTGGCTCGAAGCCAGCGCCAACGCCACCAGGATCATGGAGAACGTGACGCCCATAACGGTCATCATCGAACCGGCAAGCGTGGACAACATCTGGCGTGCGCCTTCCGCCCCGACCCCAAACAGGCGTGGCCACTGGGTTAGCCAGCGGTCGCTCCAGGCAGAGTCTGCCTCGATCAACGCTGCCGCGAAGACAACGCTGCCCAAGACCATCAGCGAAGGCAAAAACCAGAAGCTCGACCGCAGATTGCTCCAAATTTGTCTCAATTTATTCATGGATAAGTTCCCATTTCCAGTCGTGAATCTCCGGCATGTCCTGGATAAACGGATTCACAGTGCCTCCACAAGGCTTTTATAGGGCAGCTCGATCACTTCTTTAGGGAAGCGCCGATTAATTTGTCATTGCGAGGAGCGCAGCGACGCGGCAATCCAGAAATGCCCACTTAATCGATACGCTGGATTGCTTCGCTGCGCTCGCAATGAACTGTGCTTCTCGTCAAGCATATTCTGTCGAAAAAGGCGCATTGGTCGTTGCCACCGCGAAGGCCTGCCTCAACAATTTATGCGCAATTGCGACGTTGAT
>DATKUP010000051.1:0-4306 GCA_035530575.1 Thiobacillus sp.
GTTTTCATACGGCTCGCATTTCTCGCCGTTGATTTCCTTGTACACCACGCGCGGCTTGCCGACCGCCAGCTCGAAGCCTTCGCGGCGCATGTTTTCCAGTAGGATGGTGAGGTGCAGCTCGCCGCGGCCGGAGACGCGGAAGACGTCGGCATCGCCGGTTTCATCGACACGCAACGCGACGTTGACCAGCAGTTCCTTGGCCAGGCGGTCGCGGATCTGGCGGCTGGTGACGAACTTGCCTTCGGTGCCGGCCAGCGGCGATGCATTGACCATGAAGTCCATGTTCAGCGTCGGCTCGTCCACCGGCAGCACCGGCAGGCCGACCGGGTTTTCGCGGTCGCAGATGGTGACGCCGATGCCGATGGTGTCCAGCCCGGAAATGATGATGATGTCGCCGGCCTGGGCTTCTTCCACCAGCACCCGGTCCAGGCCCTTGAAGCCGAACACCTGGTTGATGCGACCGGTGGAAACCTGCTCTTCGTGATTCATCACCACCACCGGCATGCCGGGTTTGATGCGGCCATTGAGCACGCGGCCCACGCCGAGACGGCCGGTGTAGGTCGAATAATCGAGCGCAGCGATCTGCAGTTGCAGCGGCGCGTCGGGCGAGCCGGGCGGGGTGGGGACGTGGGTCAGCACGGTGTCGAACAGCGGCACCATGTCGGCAGCGGTTCCACCATGCGATGGCGCGTCCTTCATGTCCATGCACGCCCAGCCGTTGAGGCCGGAAGCGTAGATGATCGGGAAGTCGAGCTGCTCGTCGGTTGCGCCGAGCTTGTCGAACAGGTCGAAAGTCTGGTCGACGACCCAGTTCGGACGCGCGCCGGGGCGGTCGACCTTGTTGATCACGACGATGGGCTTGAGGCCCAGCGCCAGTGCCTTCTTGGTGACGAAGCGCGTCTGCGGCATCGGGCCTTCGACGGCGTCGACCAGCAGCACCACGCCGTTGACCATGCCGAGCACGCGTTCGACTTCGCCACCGAAGTCGGCGTGGCCGGGAGTGTCGACGATGTTGATGTGGGTGTCGCCATACATGATGGCGGTGTTCTTCGCCAGGATGGTGATCCCGCGTTCTTTTTCGATGTCGTTGGAGTCCATCACCCGTTCGTCAACCGCCTGGTTGTCACGGAAGGTACCGGACTGCTTGAGAAGCTGGTCGACCAGCGTAGTTTTGCCATGGTCGACGTGCGCGATGATGGCGATGTTGCGGAGCTTGCGGGACATAATGTGGGGTCGTAACGCGGGAAACCCAGCATTATAACAGGATTTATTGACTGTTTATTGTGCAGGCGGCTGCGCGGCCAGCCGGGCGTCGATGCGGTCGATGATCTTCTGATAGCGGGGGCTGCCGATGGGGCCGAAGCGGCGGTCGAACTCAGCCTGCGACATGAATTCCGGCAAATCGCGAAAATCCGGCAGCAAGTCGTTATCGCTGCGGGCGGAGGCCAGCCGTTGCTGCACGCGCGCGGCGCCGTCGCCGGTGGCGAGTTCGCCCAGTTTGACCCCGGCGCGGTTGGCGGCCAGATCGGTGAAGCTGAAGCCCGATCCCTTGTCGGCGTCTTCCTCTTCCTTGATCAGGCCGATGGCATTGGTCAGCCGGCTGCCGGTATTGACGGTGAGCGCGGCTGAAATCGCAAAGTGTTCGGCAAAGTCGCGCCGCCCGTACAGCGATAACAGCACCTGCGGCGCCCGCCGGATCGACTGGCTGTCGCCTTCCAGCAGCCTGGGCAGGCTGATGCCGGCCAGATACGCAGCGAGCGCAGTGAGCGCCGCACTATTTTCCTCGTCCGCGTTGCCGCCGCGCGCGTGCGCGTGGGCAAACAGCGGCGCGACAATCTGCACCAGCGATACGGTGCCGCCATGCGGGTAAGGTTTCAGCAGGGTATTCAATAGCTCGGCATAGACCAGCATGCGTGCCTGGTCTTCCGGCGCGATCAGGAGTTCCGCGCTTTTTCGTTCCATCCGGGTCAGCAGGATGGGATGCCAGCGGTAGTCCAGGGTGGCCTGGTTTTCGTCGAAACTCACCCGGGAAAACGCATCGGCCAGTGAAGCGTAGGTTTTGTCGCGGCGCAGCCAGCGGTGTGCCAGGCGCGCGATCCCGTCGGCCAGCGCGCCCGGCAGCGGCAGGCTGCCCAGCCGCAGGCTCCGGATGCGGATGCCGCCGGGGACATCCGCCACCTCGGCGGTGAGATTGAGATAGCGGCCAAACGGGTTGCGCGGAACCGTCATGGTGGCGGTGAGGGTGGCCAGACCGGGCGTGAGCTCGGCGGCGATGCCGCTGACCTGGCGCAGCTCGACCGCATAATTGAGCAGGCGGTTGAGTTCGGCCTCGTCGAGCTGGATGCTTTGAATTACATTGGGCGTCTGCCGGCGCGGGTCGTGCTTCTGGAATTGCGATCTGACCCAGGCCAGGTCGGTACGGCGAAATTCGGCAAGGGGCTCGATCGCCGGCGCATCGTCCAGCATCAGCCAGGGCAGCACGGTGAGCCCGGCCAGCATCGTGAACAGCGCGCACCAAATGATGAAGCGCTTCATCTTGTTGCGGTTGGCCGTGTGATTGGCCGTGGTCCATCGGATGCCGTAGTCATCGAGAGTTTTCGCCCATCAGGCCGTAAAAGCGGTCGACTGACCGACGTATGACTTCATCACGGCCAAAGCGTTCGTAATGGATTCGCATCGCTCAGACCCTGACCGGTTTGATGGCCGCTGCCGCAGCCTTGGCGCGCTGACGCGCCTCGTCCGTGCCGGCGGCGGTGGCGAGCGCCACCCCCATGCGGCGGCGGGGAAAGGCTTCGGGCTTGCCGAACAGCCGCAGATCGACGCCGGGTGTGTTCAAGGCTTCAGCGACGCCATCGTAGGCGATGCCGGTTGCGTCCATGCCGCCGTAAATTACCGCCGAGGCGCCGGGTTCGCGCAGGCTCACGTCGACCGGCAGGCCGAGGATGGCGCGCGCGTGCAGCTCGAACTCGTTCTGCCGCTGCGTGGTCATCGTCACCATGCCGGTGTCGTGCGGGCGCGGGCTGACTTCGGAAAACCACACGCTGTCGCCCTTGACGAACAGCTCCACGCCGAACAGGCCGCGTCCGCCGAGGTTGCCGGTGACGGCGGCGGCGATCTCCTGCGCGCGTTGCCGCGCTGCGGCCGACATCGCCTGCGGCTGCCACGATTCGACGTAATCGCCTTTCACCTGCAGGTGGCCGATGGGCGCGCAGAAATGCGTTTCGATTTCGCCTGAGCGGCCCAACGCGCGCACGGTCAGCAGCGTGATTTCGTAATCGAAATCGATCACGCCTTCGACGATGACGCGTCCCTTGTCCACCCGCCCGCCGCGGGCGGCATCATCCCACGCCGCCTGCAACCGGCTGGCGTCATCCACCCGCGACTGGCCTTTGCCGGACGACGACATCACCGGCTTGACGATCACCGGGTAGCCCAGTTTTTCGGATGCGGCCGTCATTTCGGCCAGGCTGTCGGCAAATATAAAGGGCGAGGTGGGCAGGCCCAGCGTTTCGGCAGCCAGCCGGCGGATGCCCTCGCGGTTCATGGTCAGATTGGCGGCGCGCGCGGTGGGGATGACTTCGGCAAGCCCGGCGGCCTCGATTTCCAGCAGGGTTTCGGTGGCGATGGCCTCGATTTCCGGCACCACCAGATGCGGCTGTTCTTCTTCGATCAATGCGCGCAGGGCTGCGCCGTCGCACATGTCGATCACATGTGCGCGGTGTGCGACCTGGTGACCGGGTGCGTTGGCGTAGCGATCCACCGCGATGACTTCGACGCCCAGCCGCTGCAGCGCGATGGCGACTTCCTTGCCGAGCTCGCCCACGCCCAGCAGCATGACGCGGGTGGCAGAAGGCGAGAGCGGGGTGCCTAGACGCATGGGGGGATGTCCTGAAAGAGGTGGGTGGGATTTTACCGTGGGTGGAGAGTGTTTCGCCGGACTGCGGATCGGTGGCCTGGGGTAGCCCGGCGGCTAGCAGCCTGTCGGACTTGAACTCCGCACGACGGCGATTTCCCCAACAGGGGCGGTGTTTGCGCAATATGCAGGCATCTTTAGCCGCTCATTGATTAATTTCATTGCGAGGAGCGCAGCGACGTGGCATACGATTCCACATGGGCTTCAGCCCATAGTGGATCGGAGTCCTTTAGGGCAATCCAGAAATGCCCGCTTAATCGATACGCTGGATTGCTTCGCTGCGCTCGCAATGAACTGTGCTTCTCGTCAAGCATATTCTGTCGAAAAAGGCGCATTGGTCGTTGCCACCGCGAAGGCCTGCCTCAACAATTTATGCGCAATTGCGACGTTGAT
>DATKUP010000052.1:0-1616 GCA_035530575.1 Thiobacillus sp.
GTTTCGCCGCTTTCTGCAAGCGATCCCGCTGCCGACCCGGGTCATGCTGCGCGAAGGGCGCAAGGCGTTCGACGACAAGGCGGCGCCGGCGATCATACGCAGCATGGATTCACTGGCCGCCATGGAAATCATCGAAAGCGACCACCACCAGGTGGACGTCGCGGTTGTTGACGACAAAGGCCACGTGTTTTTCCCCTGGCTGACGATCTGGTTCGACGTGCGCGCGCGCCGGCCGCTGGGCTGGATCCTTTCATCGACCCCGAATTCAGACGGCATCCGCATCGCCCTCTACAAAACCATCATGGAATACGGCGTGCCCCGGGCCGTGCACATCGACAACGGCAAGGACTACAGGGCCAAGATCTTCCGCGGCGAACAGGGGCGTTTCAAGGCCGAAAAAACCGAGTTTAAAAACGATTTACAACCCAGTTTAATCGAGGGCATATACGGCCTGCTGGGGATCAAGGTGCATTGGGCGATCCCCTACAACGCCAAGACCAAGACAGTGGAGCGGTTCTTCCGCTCGCTGAGGACCGAGTTCTCGGTGTGGTTCCGCGGCTATCGCGGCAAGAACACGATCGAGAAGCCGGAAGCGCTGGCCAAGCAATGGCGGACCGGCGATGTTTTCCCGTTCGACGAATTCAAGTTGGCAATCCAGAAGTGGATCGATGTCGAATATTGCGAGAACCGGCAGCACCGGGGACTGCAGTTGCAGACCCCGAACCAGGTCTTTGCCGAAACACGCATAGAGAAGCGGACCGTGAGCGAAGAGGAGCTGATCTGGCTCTGCTCGCAATACCCGCGCCGGCTGAAGGTCGGCCGCAACGGCATTTACCTGTTCAACGACTACTATTGGAGCGAAAAGCTCGCCTGCGAATACCTCGGGAAGTACGTGATGGTGCGCTACGCCGAGGACAACCTGGCGCGGATCTACGTGATGGACGAGAAAGGGGTTTTTATCGGCATGGCCGACAAGCGCAACCCGGGGACCTGGGACATGGGCGCCGACGAATACCGCAAGCACATGCGGCTGAAGAAGGCGGTCAGGGAATCGGTGATGCCTTATCAGCAAATCGCAAAATCGCTCACGCCGGCGGACCGGGAAAAACTATTTCTGGGGCTGATCGCCGACGATGGCAAGAAGCTGCCTGAGGTAGCCGAGCGCCGCGTCGACACGCCGTTCCGGTTCATCATTGAAGAGGACGATCGGACAAGGGAAGAAGGGGAAAAGATCAAGGAGGCCGCGGCTGAATTCGGCCGGCAGTTCGCTACAGTCAATATTCCGCTGGAGAGCGAGAATCAGCGGATCGACCGGCAACTCAGTGATTTTTTAATATCGTACAGGAGGGATAATGAAAGATAAAGATTTGGAAACTCAAAGGGTGATGGCTGACCTGAAGGCGTACATGGAAAAGCATCCGGACGCCAGCCAGGGAAAGATCGCCAAGTCCATCGGGGCATCAGACACGGTCATTTCGATGTTCCTGGCAGGCAAGTACCTGGGGAATGTGGAGAAGTTGCAGGCCAAGATAGAAGAGTTCCTGAGCCGCGAGGGGGAACGCGGCAAACACGCCGAAGCAAAGACCGCCTTCGCCCACACGTCTCAGGCGGAGGCC
>DATKUP010000053.1:0-1698 GCA_035530575.1 Thiobacillus sp.
TGTCCCGGGCGACGGCAGCCCGGGACGACCACGGGCACTAGGCCTGGAACCTGCCCACCGCCACTTGCAAATTGCTGGCCAGTTGCTCTAGCTGCTTCGCCGCACTCGATGTCTGCTTGATGGCATTGCTGTTTTCCTCGACCATGCGGGCGATCGCGTCGATGTTGCGCGCAATGTCGGTGCTGCCGGTGCTCTGCTCGCGAACGGCGGCGGCTATCTCGTCCACGCCGTTGTTGGCCTCGGTCACCGACTCGCGCGCCGAAGCAAACACCCGATCCAGCTCGTCCAGGTGGGTCTGGCTGCTGCCGAGCGAATGGGTCCCCGCATCGAGCGACTGCTCGACAACGCCGGCTTGTTCCGTCAAAGCCTTCGTCACCCCGTCGATGTCGTTGGCCGCCGCCGACGAGTGCTCCGCCAGCTTCCTCACCTCGTCGGCCACCACCGCGAATCCCCGCCCCTGTTCACCGGCGCGGGCTGCCTCGATGGCGGCATTGAGCGCCAGCAGATTGGTCTGGTCGGCCAAGTCCTTCACCTGCTTCGTCATGTTGGCGATGGATACCGTGCTGCGCACGAATTCCCTCACCGAGGCGGTGATGGCCTCGAAGGATTGCCGCACATGAACGATCTCGCCGAGCAGGCGTTCGAGCGACTCGCCGCCGGCGCGGGTGTTGGCGAGGCTCCGGCTCGATGTCGCCTTGACGTGCTGGGCATTCTCGGAAATGAGCGTGACGCTCACCGTCATCTGCTCCATCGTGGCCGCCACCGCCGAAGCGGCGTCGGCCTGCCGGTTTGAGCCTTCCGCGACCACGTGGGCATTCTCGGAGAGCAGCTTCGAGGCGCCGCTCACGGCGTTGGCTTCGTCGAGCACCAGCCGCACCGCCTGCTGGAAGCTGGCGATCGAATCGTTGAATGCCGCCGCCATCTGGGCCACCTCGTCGTCGCCCTCCACTTCCACGCGCTTGGTGAGATCGCCGCGCTTCAATTCCATCGCCGCAGTCTTGATGCGGATGATGGCGGCGACGGTATGGTGGCGAACGAAGAAACTGATCATCAGTCCCAGCGCGACGGAGAGCAGCATAACGCCCACCAGCATCTTCACCACGATGCCCGAGGTGGCCGCCGCCTGTTGATAGGCGACATTGCTGAGCTTCTCTTCCAGGTCGAGCAGCGCCCGCATCTGCTTGCTCAGCGTATCGAACTCCTTCTGGGTGATGGTCATCATGGTGGTTGCCATGGAGAAGTCGGACATGCCGACATCGATCACGTCCAGCGAGGCCTTCTGATAAGCCGCCAGCTGTTTCGTGGCGGCGTCGAGCAAGGTCTTCTCCTCCGCGGTGGTGTTCCCGTCCTTGCTGATCTCGGTCAGCCTTTCGCCGATATTCTTGATTTTCCCCTGCAGGTCCTGGCTCATGATCTTCAGTCGGTCGGCCGGATAGTTCGAGGCGGCCGCAGACAGCAACTGATAGGTGCTCGCGTAGGTTTCCTGCGCCCGGGAATCGCTCTCGGAGGCGAGCTGGTAGTGTTTGAAACGCACTTGAAAGATGTTGTTCAAGGCGGCTTGCTGCTGTCGCATGCCGTAGTAAGACGTCGCGGCCAGCGCCAGCAGCAGCGCGAGCACCGCGAACGGTGCGAGCATCAGCTTGACGCCGATGCTGAGACGACCCAGAAGAGATCCCAAGGCGATTCCTTTCTTCTTCT
>DATKUP010000054.1:0-68774 GCA_035530575.1 Thiobacillus sp.
CCGGAATCAGTAAGGGCGGAGAAGGGCAACCACCATTGCGAACAGCCTCGAACGACTCATGACAACTTCGGCTTCAGACCCTTCTCCTAGCTCGTCTCGAATATCCTATTCAAAACGAGTTGGCGCAAGCATAGGATGACAGCTTAGACGACCGGCACTGTTTCCTTGAACGATGCACGCGTCGCCAGCCTGTCGGCGAGCCTGGCCAGATTGGGATGCGCGGTGCGCCAATCGATTCCAGGGGCGCGCAGTTCCAGATAGCCGAGCGTGCAGCCGCAGGCGACGTCGGCCAGCGTCATACTGCTGCCGAGGTACCAGGGCTTTTCGCCCAGGGCTTCCGACAGGGCTCCCAGCCCGCGGAACAGGGTTTTTTCCTGCAGCACCAGCCAGTCGCTGCTCTGCTGTTCGGGCGGGCGTTTCTTTTCCAGGTAAGCCGCCACCGTGGCGTCGGTGACGCCGTCGGCCAGGGCCTCGATACCGCGCACCACCATGCGGCTTCTCGGTTCGGGCGGGATCAGGTGCGCGACCGGGCTGACATGATCGAGGTATTCGACGATGACGCGTGAATCGAACACGCTGACACCGTCTTCCAGCACCAGCACCGGCACCTTGCCGAGTGGATTGAGGCCGGCAACAGGGCTGTCTGGCAACCAGGGATTTTCGACGTGAAGTTGAAAGGGAATTTTCTTTTCCAGCAGCACCACACGGACTTTGCGGCCGTAGGGACTGGTGAGCGAGGTGACGAGTTTCATGCGGGCCCCCTGAAATTCAATTTTGTTATTGATTCAGCCAGATGAAGTTTGAAGTGGCGTTAAGGTTCAGCTTAATCGAACTGTGTGCGATAGCGAGAAAGGCCAAATCAATAAGCATTAAAAACAGCGCTCTATTGAGACGGCTCAGCGAACCAATCAAGCAGAATGCCGTAAAAATACTTTATGACTTCGAACATCATCAGGCGGTCTCAATAGGCTTGGCTATTTGTGCCGCTATTATCGTCTGCCGGAAGCAGCGCTCCAACCCGCTCGCGCAGGGCCGGCAACACCTCCTGCCCGAACCAGGGATGGCGCGTGAACCATAGACGATTGCGCGGGCTGGGATGCGGCAGCGGAAAATAGTCGGGGCCGAAATCGCGCCAGGCCTGAACCGTGTCGGCCAGCGTGCGGCCACGGCGCTTGCCCAGGTAATACGCCTGGGCATAGGCGCCGATCAGCAGCGTCAGCCCGATCTGCGGCATGGCCTGGAGGAACTGCGGATGCCAAAGCGGCGCGCATTCGGGACGCGGCGGCAGATCGCTGCCCTTCACGGTGCCGGGGTAACACAGGCCGGTAGGGACGATGGCGATGTGCGAGGCGTCATAAAACTGCTCACGCGTCATCCCCAGCCACTGCCGCAACAGATCGCCCGAGGGGTCGTTCCAGGGGATGCCGGTTTCGTGCACCCGGCGTCCGGGCGCCTGGCCGACGATCAATAAACGCGAGGTGGGAGACGCAAGTATGACGGGGCGCGGCGGATGCGGCAGGTTGGCGGCGCAGACGGTACAGGCCTGCGCCCGTGCCAGCAGTTCGGTAAAGGCCCTGGGCGAGCGGATGTTGCGCGGTTTTTTCATCGCCACCCGGCGCGCCGGTCAGCCCGCGTGGTCGACGATGAACTGCTTGACCGCATTCACGTCGGCATCCAGCATGTGTTTTTTCTGCGGCTGCGCTTCGAGGCCAGCGAGTTCGGCCGGACGCACCGGCTCGATGCCGAGCGCTTCGTGGATCGCGTCATCGAATTTGGCGGGCTGCGCGGTTTCCATGCAGACCAGTGGTACGCCGGGCTCGCGGTGCTCCAGCCCTACTTTCAGACCGTCGGCGGTATGCGGGTCGATCATCGTGCCGTACACCTGGTACACGGTGCGGATGGTGTCGATGCGGTTGGCGTGGTTGCTCGATCCCGAGACCATGCCGAATTCGGCGACGCGGTCGAACAGGCGGCCTCCCCTGGAATCGGAATGGGCATTCAGATCGAAGTTGCCGCCCGACTCGACCGCACGCCACAAGCTCCGGACCGTAGCGGCATCGCGCCCGGCGAGGTCAAACACGAAACGCTCGAAGTTGGACGCCTTGGAGATGTCCATCGACGGGCTGGAGGTGTGTTTCGTTTCCGGACGTGGCCGGTAGACGCCGGTCGTGAAGAACTCGTCGAGCACGTCGTTCTCGTTGGTGGCGACGATCAGCTTCCTGATCGGAAGCCCCATCTGGCGCGCGATGTGGCCGGCGCAGACGTTACCGAAGTTGCCCGATGGCACCGAGAACGACACCTGCTGGTCGTTGCTCCGGGTTGCCGCGAAATAGGCCTTAAAGTAGTACACGCTCTGCGCCGCGACGCGCGCCCAGTTGATCGAGTTGACCGCGCCGATGTGATGTTCCGTCTTGAATTCGAGGTCGTTCGACACTGCCTTGACGATGTCCTGGCACTGGTCGAACACGCCGCGAATGACGAGATTGTAAATATTGGTGTCCGTGAGCGCATACATCTGCGCCTGCTGGAAGCGTGTCATGCCGTGCTCGGGCGACAACATGAAGACACGGATGCCGCGCTTGCCGCGCATCGCGTATTCGGCGGCGGAACCGGTGTCGCCGGAGGTGGCGCCGAGAATGTTCAATTCACCGCCAGTCTTCGCCAGCACGTACTCGAACAGGTTGCCCAGGAGCTGCATCGCCATGTCCTTGAACGCCAGTGTCGGGCCGTTCGACAGCGCCAGCACATGCAAACCGGGCTCCAGGGTTTTCAGCGGGGTGATGTCCTCGGCGTTCTCGCCCGGGTTGGTGTAGCGATAGACATCGGCGGTGTAGGTTTTGTCGATCAGCGTGCGCAGGTCGTCGTGCGGAATATCGTCGATCAGGCGCGACAGCACGGTGAAGGCCAGTTCGCGGTAATTCATGCCGCGCATCGCTTCGAGTTCGGCGGGCGTGAAGCACGGGTAGGTCTCCGGCACATAGAGGCCGCCGTCGCTGGCCAGCCCGCCGAGCAGGATTTCGGAGAAGCGGAGCTGCGGCGCGAGGCCGCGGGTGCTGAGGTAGTTCATGGCCTGACCTTTTTTACTTGGACGCCAGCTCTTCAAGGCGGATGCGCATCACCTGCCCCGCCACGGTATCCAGCGCCTCGATCCTGGCGATCGCGGCGTTGATGTTCTTCTCCACCGTGATATGGGTCAGCAGGATGATGCTGACCTGCTCCTCGCCTTCGGCAGGCTCCTTCTGCACCATGGCGTCGATGGAAATGTCGCCGTCGGCCAGGATGCGGGTGATGTCGGCCAGCACGCCGGGGCGGTCGAAGGCACGCAGACGCAGGTAGTACGCGGTGCGCACCTCGTCCATCGGCAGGATCGGCGTGTCGGCCAGCTGGTCCGGCTGGAACGCCAGATGCGGCACGCGGTGGTGCGGATCGGCGGTGTGCAGGCGGGTAACGTCGACCAGGTCGGCGACCACCGCGGAGGCGGTCGGCTCGGCACCGGCGCCGGCGCCGTAATACAGCGTCGGGCCGACGGCGTCGCCCAGGACCAGCACCGCGTTCATTGCGCCGTCGACGTTGGCGATGAGCCGCCGCTCGGGAATCAGTGTCGGATGCACGCGCAGTTCGATGCCGTTGTCGGCGCGGCGCGCGATGCCCAGCAGCTTGATGCGGTAACCCAGTTCCTCGGCGTACTGCACGTCCTCGCGCGTCAGCTTCGAGATGCCCTCGGTGTAGGCGCGGTCGAACTGCATCGGGATGCCGAAGGCGATCGCCGACAGGATGGTGAGCTTGTGCGCGGCGTCGATGCCCTCGATATCGAAGGTCGGGTCGGCCTCGGCATAGCCCAGGCGTTGCGCCTCCTTCAGCACATCGTCGAAGGCCGCGCCCTTGTCGCGCATTTCGGTGAGGATGAAGTTGCTGGTGCCGTTGATGATGCCGGCCAGCCACTCGATGCGGTTGGCGGTAAGGCCTTCGCGCAGCGCCTTGATGATGGGAATTCCGCCCGCTACCGCCGCCTCGAACGCCACCATCACGCCCCGCGCCTGCGCCGCCGCGAAGATTTCGTTGCCGTATTTGGCGACCAGATGCTTGTTGGCGGTGACCACGTGCTTGCCGTGGGCGATCGCCTGCATCACCAGTTCGCGTGCCGGCTCCAGGCCGCCGATCAGCTCGACCACGATATCGATCTCGGGATCGTCGACGACGTCGAACGGATTGGTCGTCAGCGGCAGGTCGCCGGCCAGCACCTTGGCTTTTTCAAGATTGCGCACCGCCGCGCGCACCACGCGAATTTCGCGCCCGGCGCGGCGGGTGATCTCTTCGGCATTGCGGCGCAGCACGGTGAGCGTGCCGCCCCCGACAGTTCCCAGGCCCAGCAGGCCGACGTTGATGGGTTTCATTGATTAATCTCGTTCAATTTAAATTCTTTACCGCAGAGGCACAGCGACACAGAGGGGGAACCGAATAACGACAGGGTGGGTTTCTCTGTGTCTCTGTGCCTCTGTGGTGAAAATGTTTTCTGCAATTGAAAATCAGCGATGCGCACGCTGGCGATCGAGGAACCGGCTCATGCGCGAGATCGCCTCGGTCAGTTCTTCCTCGTGCGGCAGGAACACCACCCGGATGTGGTCGGGATGCGGCCAGTTGAAGCCGCTGCCCTGCACCACCAGCACGCGCTCCTCTTCGAGCAGGTTGAGGATGAATTTCTGGTCGTCGTGAATGGGGTACTGCTTAGGGTCCAGTTTCGGGAACAGATACATCGCCGCCTTCGGCTTCACGCAGCTCACGCCGGGAATCAGGGTCAGCAACTCGTGCGCCAGGTCGCGCTGGCGCGTCAGCCGCCCGCTTGGCGCGACCAGATCGTTGATGCTCTGGTAGCCGCCCAGCGCGGTCTGGATCGCATACTGCCCCGGCACGTTGGAACACAGGCGCATCGACGCCAGCATGTTGAGTCCTTCCAGATAATCCCTGGCGTGGCGCTTGTCGCCCGACACGATCAGCCAGCCCGAGCGGTAGCCGCAGGAGCGGTAGTTCTTCGACAGGCCGTTAAAGGTGACGACCAGCACATCCTCGGCCAACGAGGCGATCGAGGTGTGGATCACGCCGTCGAACAGTACCTTGTCGTAGATCTCGTCGGCGTACACGATCAACTGGTGCTGACGCGCAATCTCCAGGATTTCCAGCAGCAACTCGTTCGGGTACAGCGCGCCGGTCGGATTATTCGGGTTGATGATGACAATGGCGCGCGTGTTCGGCGTGATCCTGGCACGGATGTCGTCCAGGTCGGGCAGCCAGCCGGCGCCCTCGTCGCACAGATAATGGCGCGGCTTACCACCACCCAGGCTTACCGCGGCGGTCCACAGGGGATAGTCGGGCGCCGGCACCAGCACCTCGTCACCGTTGTTCAGCAGCGCCTGCATCGCCATCACGATCAGTTCGGAGGCGCCGTTGCCGATGAAGATATCGTCGATCTGCACCCCGGGAATGCCCTTGCGCTGGGTCTCGTGCATGATCGCCTTACGCGCCGAGAAGAGCCCCTTCGAATCGCTGTAGCCCGAGGCGTTCGGCAGGTTGAGGATCACGTCCTGCACGATTTCTTCCGGCGCCTCGAAGCCGAACGGCGCCGGGTTGCCGATGTTCAGCTTGATGATGCGGTGGCCCTCTTCCTCCATCTGCCGCGCGCGCGCCATCACCGGCCCGCGGATGTCGTAGCAGACGTTGTCGAGCTTGGACGATTTATGGATGGTGCGTAAGCATGGCTTGTTGTCAGCCGTCACGATGAGCTTCCTGGTCAACCTGCGCAAAACCAAGGCAAAACAACGCCTTGGGAAACGCGCGATTTTACCGGAGGCGCCCTGCCCCGGCAAACGCCGTTGCAGTGGGCGACAGTACCCGGAATTTCACTGAATCTGCTATGGTTTCACCATGAAACTGCACCTCAACACCGACGCCAGCCAGTTACTGTTCACCGGCTATGCCGACGATCACGTTCTCATCAACGGTCAGCGTTTTGATAGCAGCCTGCTGCTGACCGCACGCGGTGTCGAGATCGCACCGTGGGTCGGACAGGGTTTTGAGGCGCTGACCGCCGACCATTTTGAATGGGCAGCCCGTCACGAACTGGATATCCTGCTGCTGGGTACCGGCCCCCGGCAACGCTTTCCCCACCCTTCGCTCACGCGCGCGCTGATGAATGCGCGCATCGGGCTGGAGGTGATGGACATCGGCGCGCTGTGCCGTACCTACAATATTCTTGCGGCAGAGGGACGAAGCGTGGGGGCGGCGGTGTTGATCGAGCCTGCAGCCGAGAACTGAGCCCGTCGTTGTGAGGCGCGTAGTGCTGAAGCAATCCAGTTGATCATGCGCGAAGCACGACCAAGTAGTAAGCACTTTTGCAGGACTGCTGACAGTAGGCCGGGGGTTGCCCGGCCTACGGCCACACGCCCAGGCACATCCCCGGCATCACCTCCCCAAAACTCGAAATCTCCATAAACCCCCCACAATCTTTATGCGGCTGCTTCGAATCCGGGTTACACACCGCCAGCAACTGCGCGATCCCATAAGCCTGCGCACTCTTCAACACCGGCAAGCTGTCATCCACAAATAGCGTCCGCTGTTTGTCAAACGGCTCAACCCCCTGCAGCCCCTGCCAGAAATCCAAATGCTCCTTGGGCACACCCACTTGATGCGACGAGATCAACGCATTGAAATAGGCGTCGATGCGGGTTTCGCGCATTTTGAGTTCGAGGCTCCTGGGATGCGCGTTGGTCACCATGACCATGCGGCGCCCCGATGCGCGCACCGCCTGCAGGAAGGCCGGCACGTCGGGGCGCACCGCGATCAGGTGGGCGACTTCTTCCTTCAACTGCATGATGTCGAGCGCGAGCTCGCTGCTCCAGAAATCCAGGCAGTACCAGTTGAGCGTGCCGCTGTGGCGCGCGTAATGCGCGGTGAGATGTGCATGCGCCACCTCCGGCGCGAGGCCGTGGTACTCGGCATAGCGGCGCGGCATGTGCTCAAGCCAGAAATAGTTGTCGAAATACAGGTCGAGCAGGGTGCCGTCCATGTCGAGGAAGACGGTATCGACCTGCGGCCAGTCGATCATTGCAGCGCCGCCGTCCGGCGCCCCCGTAACTCGTGACGGCACGTCAAAACAGCTCGTCTTTGGAGATGCCGCGCCGCCGCAGCGTCTGCCGCAGCATGCGCAGGGCTTCCATCTGAATCTGCCGCACGCGTTCGCGGGTGACCTGCAGTTCCAGCGCCAGATCTTCCAGGGTGCAGGCCTCGCAGCCGTTCAGGCCGAAGCGCCGCTCGATCACCCAGCGCTGCTTGTCATTGAGCTGCCCCAGCCATTCGCGGACGTGGTGTCCGATTTCCTCAAGCAGCAGCATTTCATCCGGCAGGTGGGCGTTTTCATCGGCGATGGCCTCGCCCAGCGACAGCGCGGGATCGATGTCGAGCGGCGCATCGAGCGAGGCCACCCGCTCGTTCAGCTGCATGATGCGGCGCACGTCCTCGACCGCATGACCGGTCAGGGCGGCGATGTCGTCCGAACTGGCGTCGGCGACGCCGTGCGTTTCCAGATGACGCCTGGCGCGCAGGTAGATGTTGAGTTCCTTGATGATGTGCACCGGCAGGCGGATGGTGCGTGACTGGTTCATGATCGCGCGCTCGATGTTCTGACGGATCCACCAGGTCGCGTAGGTCGAAAAGCGAAAGCCGCGCTCGGGGTCGAATTTTTCCAGCGCGTGGATGAGGCCGAGGTTGCCCTCCTCCACCAGGTCGAGCAGGGTCAGTCCGCGGTTGGCGTAGTGCTTGGCAATGTTGACCACCAGCCGCAGGTTGCGCTCGATCATGGTCTGGCGCGCCTCGAAGTCGCCCTCGACCACGCGCCGCGCCAGCACGACTTCCTCTGCCGGCGTCAGCAGCGGGGCCCGGCCGATTTCGTTGAGATAAAGCTGGGTGACGTCGACCTGCGGCTTGTCGAGGATGGCCGATGCCAGTTCCTCGCTGGTGTCCGCCGGCGCCTGCGGCTCTACTTCGGATTCTTCAGACGTCAGATCGTCCGATTCATCGCTGGGGTCGTGGCTCATGAGCGCTCCGGCAGATAGATCAGGGGATCGAGCGGCTTGCCATAGCGGCGGATTTCGAAATGCAGCTTAACCCGGTCGGCGTCGCTGTCGCCCATCAGGGCAATTTTCTGCCCGGCGGCCACCGTGTCGCCCTCCTTCACCAGAATCGTTTCGTTGTGCGCGTAGGCCGAAAGAAACTCGCCCGCATGCTTGACGATCAGCAACTGCCCGTAGCCGCGCAGGCCGCTGCCGCTGTACACGACCTTGCCGGGCGCCACCGCGACCACCGGCGTATTGCGCTGCCCGACGATGTCGATACCCTTGCCGCCCGCTGCGCCAAAGTGCCCGGCCAGCGTACCCTCGGCCGGCCACAGCCAGCTGTCGACCAGCCCGCTTGCGGCGGGTGCCGGAGGCGGCGGTATCGCTGCGACAGGCGCCGGCCTGGCCACGGCGGGCGCCACCACGGTCACCGGGGCGCCCGACACCTGCGCCCAGCCGGCCTCGGAATACGCCAGCAGTACCGCTTGCGGCTCGCGCAGCACCGGCGGCCCCGTCGGCGTTGCCTCGTCCAATGGACGCGCGCTCGGCACGGGTTCGTCGTCGAGCGGACGGATTTCGACCGCCCCCGGCGGCGGCGCCAGCCGCAGCACCTGGCCGACCAGAATACGGTCGGCCGACTCAAGCCGGTTCCAGATGGCGATCTCGCGGTAATCGAGGCCGTTGGCAAAGGCGATGGCATACAGTGTTTCGCCGCGCTGCACGGTATGCAGGCCATTGGCGGACGGCGCGATCTGCGGCGTAATGGGGCGCGACGCCCCGGATCTGACCGTGCGCCCGGACCGATCGCTTACCGGCGCGGGCCCGGGCGAGGTGCAGGCAGCAAGCCCCAACAGCAACAGGCCCAGCCAGGCGACGGATGCGCGCCCTGCGGCGGCCATTCCGATCGCACGATTCCGGGCAGCCATCCGCATCACGCCACCCCAGGCAGCAGAGGAACGAACTTCACCCTTTCCAGCAGGCGCTCGGTGTACGTATCTCCCTGGCGTTCCCTCACGCACAGCGTCTGCGTGGCATGGCCGAGCGGCATCACCAGACGCCCGTCATCGGCCAGCTGCGCCAGCAGTTCCTGCGGCACCTCGGCAAACGCCGCCGCGATCACGATGGCATCGAACGGTGCGAAATCCCTCACCCCGTGCATGCCGTCGCCGTGCTTGGGCTTGACGTTGTTGACCCTGAGTTCGCGCAGCCGCATACGCGTCCTGCCGACCAGCGCCGCGATGCGTTCCAGCGACACCACCTCGCGCGCCAGCTTGCCCAGCACCGCGGCCTGATAACCGCAGCCCAGACCGATTTCCAGCACGCGGCCGAGCGCACGACCCTGGCCGTTCTCGCCATGGCGCGCCAGTTCGGCCATGCGCGCCACGATGTAGGGGTTGGAAATAGTCTGCCCGAAGCCGATCGGCAACGCGGTGTCTTCGTAGGCGCGCGATTCCAGCGCCTGGTCGACAAACAGGTGGCGCGGCACGCTGCCCATCGCCGACAGCACCATTTCGTCCTTGATACCCTGCTCGCGCAGGCGCTCGACCATGCGGCCGCGCGTGCGCGCCGAGGTCATGCCGATGCCGGCGCGGGGGGTCAGCGTTTCAGCCATGCGTTCACGCTGTCCATCTGGCTGAAACGGGTCAAATCCATTTGCAGCGGAGTGATCGAAATGAAGCCGTTGGCGACGGCATGAAAATCGGTGCCTTCGCCGGCGTCCTGCGCCAGCCCGGCTGCGCCCACCCAGTACACGGTCTGGCCGCGCGGGTTGGTGGTTTTCACCACCGATTCGGCCTTGTGGCGCTTGCCCAGCCGGGTCACGGTGAGGCCTTTCAAATCGACCCAGGCGCGATCCGGCACGTTGACGTTGAGCAGCATCGGCTCGGTCGGCGGCTGCGCCTGGATGCGCTGCACCAGTTCGACCACCACGCGCGCGGCGGCGTCGAAGTGCAGCGCATTGTGGTTGGCGAGCGAGACCGCAATCGACGGAATCCCCAGCAGATAGCCTTCGGTGGCGGCGGCGACGGTGCCGGAGTAAATGGTGTCGTCGCCCATGTTGGCGCCGTGGTTGATGCCGGAAATCACCATGTCTGGCATGTGGTCGAGCATGCCGGTGACGGCCAGATGCACGCAATCGGTGGGAGTGCCGTTGACGTAATAAAAGCCGCTCGGCGCCTGGCGCAGCATCAACGGGCGGTCGAGGGTGAGCGAATTGGAGGCGCCGCTGCGGTCGCGCTCGGGCGCCACCACGGTGATGTCGGCCAGCGGCGCGAGCGCCTGCGCCAGCGCGGCCAGGCCGGGGGCAAAATAACCATCGTCGTTGGACAGCAGGATGCGCATCAGCGGTCGCCTCCGGACAGGGCAGGCAATCGGCGCAAGGAATTCATGGCAAGGATGCGGACGTCGAACATGCGCCCGATTCTAACATCCCGCCTTGATCGATTCAGCCGGGAAACCGCATATCATCCGCGAAGGGCGCGAAGAGGCGCGAAGTGAATGAAATCGTGCAGGGATGGCCCTGCCCCCGGCCTTGCGTTACAGACTTCGCGTCCTCCGCGTCCGCAGACAAGCCGTTTCAGTCGTATTCCCGCGTGTAGAACACGTCGAAACTGCTCTGCTGCCCGGCCTGCGTTTCAAGCCGCACACGCGGCGACAACTGGTACAGCACTTTTACCACCTGACTGAGCCCGTCCAGGCTCTGCTCGTAACTCAGCATCGTGCGCGAGGACAAACGTTTGCCGACGCTGACCACGGCGCTGGAGAGATCGTCGCCCTCGCCCGCATGCATGCCGAAGCTTTCGATGCGCAGGGCCTCGGCAAGTCGCGCCTGCATGCCCACCGATTCCGCCTGGCCCAGCAGTGCGCCGGCGGCAAGCTGAAGCAGCGCAAATTCCTCCTGCTTCCCCGTTTCCAGGCCATGTCCCAGCACCAGCCAGGAGAGCTTTTCGGTATCCGACAGCGCCGGATCGGAATACAGCGTCACCAGCGGGCGCTGCACCGTGCCCCTGACCTGCACCCCGGCCGTGACTGTGGACGTCTTGCGCACCGCCAGGACATCGATCCCCGGGTTGTCGATCGGGCCGATGAAGCTGAGCACGCCGCGCTCGATGTCGAGCGCCTGTCCATAGGCGGCATAGCGCCCTGCCTCCACCTGGATGCGGCCTTCGCCGCGTAACACGCCGTTCGTGGTGAACACGCGCAGGCGGCCGCCCAGGCGCGTGTCGAGCCCGCCGCCCTTGAACAGGAAATCGTCGCCCAGATTGAGTTTGAGATCGAGCAGCAGCGGGATGCGCCGCGCGGCAGATTTTTCGCGTGGCGGCCGGCCGACCACGACTACATCCTCCGACAGCTTGGGGCGGCTGGCTTCCGGGATTTCGAGACGGGCGCGGTCGGCGGTGAGTTCACCGGTCAGCTGCATGCGTTTCAGATCGAGATTGAGCTGGCTGACGCCGGAAATGACGATGCGCCGGTCGCTGCGATTGGTAACGGCAAATTTTTCGAAAGTGAGCACAAGGCCGGCCTGCGGATCCCGCAGTCGCGCCTCGCCGCTCACCAGAATGCGCCCACTCTGGCCTTTCAGCACGCCTTCCTGCACCCGCACGCGGTCGTCGTCCAGAATGAGTTTGAGCGTGCCGTCGGTAATCGCCACACCTTCCTCCGGTATGGAAAAACGGATCGCGTCGGCGGCAATCCGGCCGTCGATGCGCGGCGCAGCCAGTGTGCCGCTGCCCGTGAGCCGGGCGTTGAGGCGGGCATCGGCGCGAACGCCAACCGGAATGAAAGGCCTGACCAGACGCAGATCGGGAATATCGAGCTGGGCCGTCCACGCCAGCGGTGCCGTGCGCGGCAGGGTGAAGAAGGCGCCCTCGCGCAGCAGCGTCGCCTGTCCGTCGGCGCGCAGCTGGCCGGCGTCGCGGCTGGCCGCCTCGATGTGAGCGGTCACACGGCTGGCCACAGCGTCGAGATCGAGCACCAGCGTCGTCAGCCCCAGACTCTGCGCCGGCTCCTTCATCCGTATATCGCCCGACTGGCGACGCAGCCGCAGCTGACCGTCGAGGCTGTCGCCGGCACGCAGATTCCAGTCGCCATCGAGCCTGAGATCGGTGGTGAAAGGCGGCTCGGTTTCCAGCAGCGCCAGCAGCGGCGCCAGCGGCAGGTTGGCGAGCGCGCCGCGGCTGTCAAGCTGAGCGCCCTGGCGGCTGAACTGCTCGACGCTCAGGCGGCCGCCCGCCAGCGTCAGTGCAAGATCGCTCACCTGCTGCTGCTCGCGCGACAGCAGTAGGGTGGCGGGCGCCACCAGCTGCATCGGCCAGGGTCCCTGCGCCGCGGCCTGATTCAGTTTTCCGCGCCATATTTGTTGCTCGTCCAGCCCGCCTGCCAGGCTCGCCGTTACCTGCCAATCGGGCATGCGGGCGTCGAGCGTCAGGGTGTGGGCATTGCGGCGGCCCTGCAGCTTGGCGCCAATTGTGCTCAGGCGCTGCCCGGCCAGTTGCACACCACGCGCGTCGAGCTGGCCGTTGAAGGCGCCGCTGGTTGCGGCCTGCAGGTCGAGCTGCAGCTCCAGCGCATCGGCGGCGATGTCGCCCGGCAGACGCAGGCCGCTGGCAGAAAGCGCCGCCTCGATCTGCAGCGCAGCGGGGTCGCCGCTGACGCTGCCAGTGCTGGTCAGGCGCCCGGCCAGACCGAGCTTGAGGCGCGCCAGCGCGGGGGCGTCGATGTCCCAGGTGAGGCGGTCGCCGGCGCGGCCGAAGGCGCCCTTGAGCCTGGCCAGGTTGCCGGCCAGGTCGAGGTCGATGTCGGCGTCGGCCAGATGCCGGCTTTCGTAACGCAGCCGGCCCCGCCCGCTGACCGGGCGGCCTTCGAGCTCGCCCGGCGGCAGGGTGAACTGGCTTTGCAGGCGCAACTCGGGCAGCAGCGCGCCGCTCGCCTTGCCGCGCGCATTCAGCCGCCCGCGCGGAAACTTGCCGAAGCGCGCCGGATTGATCTGGGTGGCGTCGAATTCGGCGGAAAACGCACGGCCGGCGTCGAGCTGCAGTTCGCCCTGCGCGGTCAGGCGCCCGGCCTGGCCGCTGAAGTTCGCCGATTCCAGCCGCAGGGTCGCGTCGGCATGGCTGAGGGTAAAGCGGCCCTGGCCCCAGGTTTCGGTCACCTCGCCGCCGAGCGTCTGGCGCGCCGCATCGCCCGTCAGCTGCAACACGGTGCGCATGCGGGTGGCATTGAGGTCGCGGTGCAGCCCGGCAAGGTCCAGGCGCGGGCTTTCCAGGTTCACCGTAAAGCGCCCGTCGCGCCACTGGCCGTCGCCGGTGAATTGCCCGGCCGCGCCGAGGTCGATGACCAGGTCGCTGACGTCGGCGCGGGTGCTGTCGCCGAACACTGCGCCGGTCAGCTTGGTCAGCGGCAGGCGATCCTGGTCGAGGCGCCCGGCCAGCCGGTTGGAAAGGCTGAAGGTGCCGATCAGGCTCTCGCCCGGCTGGCCCTCGAATATCCCTGAAAACGCCAGATCGGCACTGGGCGCGCCCACCGCGAACCGGCGCGGGTCGATGCCCTCGCCGGCCACCAGCAGCCGGGGCAGGCGCACTTTCGCAAACGGCGCCGCCTCGCCGCTGGCGAAAAATCGCATGTCCTCCGCCGCTGCATTCAGCTGAAATTCCAGCATGGCCAGTTCCCCGCTCAGTTCGAGCCGTGCCGTCACCGGCAGCGGGTCGCGGCGCACCGCGTCGACCTGTCCCCGCAGCGCGAACGGTGCGTCCTTGCCGAGATCGAGCTGCCCGCCGATGTCCGCCCAGGGCGTCTCCAGCGTCGCCCCGCTCAGCCGGTAGCGCTCGCCGGTGCCGTCGAGGCGGGTCCTGAGATTACGGAACGTCATGCTCGCGCCCGCCTCGACGATGTCCAGCCGGGCCAGATCGATCGCGTGCACCTGCACGTCGAGCGGCAGGCGCAGGCTGGCGGGAAGCGCGGGCGGCGTCGGGTCTTTTTTCAGGATGCTGATCCGCATCGCCTGCGCCGCCAGCAGATCGATCTCGACGCGGCGCTGCCACAGCGCGCGCGGCTGCCATTCCAGGCGCAGGCGTTCGATCTCGATACGCTGGGTGTCGGTGACGAGGGTCAGTTTTCGAATGCCGAGCGGGGCAGCGAGGTGACCGTCGACGCCTTCGAATTTCAGCCGCTCGCCGCTGAGCGCCGTCACCGTTGCGGTCAGCCAGCGAAACCCGCTTGCGGTGGTCGTCAGGTACGCACCCGCCGCCGCCAGCCCCGCCAGCAAGACCAGCAGCGCGGCCAGGCTCCAGACAGCGCGTCTCAAAACGACACCCCGAGCGAGAAATGCAGGCGGAATTCGTCGGTGGCCTCGCCATACGCCAGATCGAGGTTGATCGGCCCCACCGGCGAACGGTAGCGCGCGCCGACGCCGTAGCCGAACACGGGCGATAGAGTGCCGGGGCTGTCGGCCGCATCGCCCGCATCGACGAACACCGCCATCCCCCAGTTGCCTTCGAAGAAATGGTTGTACTCGACGCTGCCGGTGGCCAGATAACGCACCGATTCCACCCCCCCCTCAAGCGTGCGCCCCAGGCTCTGGTAGGCATAGCCGCGCACCGAGTTGTCGCCGCCGGCACGAAACAGGAAATCGGTGGGAATGCCCTCGCGTGTCTGCGCCAGGACGCTGCCGAGCTCGCCGCGCAGGATCAGCCGTCCGTTGTCGCCGACGCGGAAATACTGGGTGTGGCGGCCGTACAGGCGAACAAAGCTGGTGTCGGACAACAACGCCTCGGCCGCGCCGCCACCCTGCAGCGTGAGCACATAGCCGCGCCGCGGATAGAAGTCGCGGCCGATCGTGCGCAGGGTCCACGCATAATTGGGGGTCAGCGCCTGATTGCTCGCGCCCACCACGTCGCCGATGTCCTGCTCTTCGGTCTGGTACTGCAGCGACAGCGTCGTCTCGATCTGTCCGCGCGTGCGGTTGCGCTTGGCCACCAGCACAGTGGAGCGCGTTTCCTGCCCCTCGATGTCTTCCTGCTTGAGCTGGAATCCCAGGCTGTTCTCGTAGCCCTTGGCATCGTGCGGCCAGGCCAGTTCCACTCCGCCGGTCTGCTGCGCTTCTTCCACACGCGCATCGAGCTTCAGGCGCAGGCCCCGATCCAGGATGTTTCGGTGCACCCACGACGTCGACACCCGTGCGCCGGTGTCGGTGCTGATGCCGACCCCCACGCTGAACAGCTTTTCCGGCCGCTCCACTACCTCCACCTGGATCGGCACCGCCGCCGCCAGCGCCGGATCGGGCTCGATGCGCACCGTGGCCTGCGCGAAATAGCCGCTGGCCTCCAGCGCCGCCTGGTAGTCCAGCAGATCCTGCTGGCGATACGGCTGGCCGGGCTTCAGCGGATTCAGGTTGCGGATGATCGACTCGGCATAACGCTGGTTGCCGCTGATCGCCGGCTGGCCGTAAAAAAACGCCGGCCCGCTGTCCACCGTCACGTTCAAATCCGCCGCTTGCGTTTCGGGGTCGATGTGCGCCTCGCTCGCCGCCAGCCGCGCCGTCGGATAACGCACCGTCAGCAACGGCCCCAGCAGGGCCAGCTTGGCCGCATCCCAGTCGGCCTGGCGAAACGGCATCTGCGGCTGCAGCATGAAATTGCGCTCGGTGCGTGCGCGCAACCGCGCCCCCGCCCCGTCCGCGTCGGCCAGCGCCCCGGCAAAGTCGATCTTCAGGGTGCGGACCCGTGTGCGTGGCCCCGGCGTCACCGCAAAACGCATCACCCAGTCGTTTTCCGACTGCGTCAGACTGCTGTCGATCTGCGGTGAGAAATACCCCTCGGTCGCCAGCAGTTCGCGCGCGGTTTCCTCGCTCACCCCGCGCAGCCGCGCCAGTTCCGCCTCATCCAGCGTCTCGCCCAGCCGCGCCGCCCGTGCCGCTTCCAGGTACTGGTCCAGCAGCGGCTTGAGCTCATCCGGCGCCGCTACCTCCACCGTCAGGGCGTGCGCCGGCGTCGCGCACAGCGCGGCAAGAAACAGCAGGGTTCTGAAAATGGGTGAAGGCAAAACAGTCCACGAGAACGAAGTCGTCGCTTCATTCTAGGGGGTGCGCGGGGATCGGGCAAAAAATACGGGAGAAGCAAACGGGATCGATGCTCAGGTCACGCGCATGTTCCTGAACTGCCACGGATCGTCGCTGTCCAGCAGCCTCGCGGAAGGGCCAGCCCCTGTCGCGCAGCGATGCCCAGTCGCCATGGACCCCCACCGTCTCACCCAGATACGGCTCGGCGATTTCCGGCACCAGCGTATGGTCGAGATCGTCGGGCGCCACCACGCCTGCCGCGGGATTGGCGGTGACCTACCAGCGTCTCGGCAGGCAGGGCGCGGCTGAGACCGCGCACAATCAGTTCACCCGGCCGGCCACGCCCGGCTGTAGCCCGGCGTGGCCAAACTCAACCGCAACGACAACCCTCAGCCCTTCCCCGCTTCCTCATCCAGCTTCTTCAGGTGCGCCAGTTTCTCGGCGATCTTGCCTTCCAGTCCGCGCGGGGTGGGCTGGTACCAGTTCTGTTCTTCGATGCCGTCGGGGAAGTAGCGTTCGCCGGCGGCGTAGGCTTCGGGCTCGTCGTGGGCGTAGCGGTAGGCGCGGCCGTAGCCCAGTTCCTTCATCAGCCTGGTGGGGGCGTTGCGCAGGTGGATGGGGACGTCGTTGGAAGGGTTGGACTGGACGAAGGCACGCGCGGCGTTGTAGGCGACGTAGGCGGCGTTGCTCTTGGGCGCGCAGGCCAGATACAGGCAGGCTTCGGCCAGCGCGAGTTCGCCTTCGGGGCTGCCGAGGCGTTCGTAGGTGGCGACGGCGTCGAGCGCGATGCCGAGCGCACGCGGGTCGGCCAGGCCGATGTCCTCGCTGGCCATGCGGATCAGCCGCCGGCCGAGGTAGCGCGGGTCGGCGCCGCCGTCGAGCATGCGCACCAGCCAGTAGAGCGAGGCGTCGGGGTCGCTGCCGCGCACGCTTTTGTGCAGCGCGGAAATCTGGTCGTAGAAGGCTTCGCCACCCTTGTCGAAGCGGCGCAGCGATTGCGCCAGCGCGTTCTCGACGAAGGCGGCGTCGACCTCCTTCACCTGCGAGGTGCGTGCGGCGATGTCGAGCTGCTCCAGCAGGTTCAAAAGCTTCCTGGCATCGCCGTCGGCGTAGGCGGCCAGCAGCTTGTCGACGCCCTCGCCCAGCTTCAGGTCCGGTAGCGCCTTCAGCGCGCGCTGCATCAGCTGGCCGAGCTCGTCGGCCGTCAACGATTTCAGCACGTAGACCTGGGCGCGCGACAGCAGCGCGCCGACGACTTCGAACGAGGGATTTTCGGTGGTGGCGCCGATGAAGGTGAACAGGCCGGATTCGACGTGCGGCAAAAACGCGTCCTGCTGCGCCTTGTTGAAGCGGTGGACTTCGTCGACGAACAAAATGGTGGTACGGGCCAGGGTCTGGTTCATGCGCGCGCGCTCGACCGCTTCGCGGATGTCCTTGACGCCGGAGAGCACAGCGGAGATGGCGATGAAGTCGGCGCCGAAGGCCTGCGCGGTCAGCCGCGCCAGCGTGGTCTTGCCGACGCCCGGCGGCCCCCACAGGATCATCGAATGCAGCCTGCCGGAATCGAAGGCCAGCCGCAGCGGCTTGCCGGGGCCCAATAGATGCGTCTGGCCGACGACGTCGGCGAGGGTGCGCGGGCGCAGGCGCTCGGCCAGCGGTGCGTGGGGATCGTCGCGCGCGGGCTCGGGGGTGTCGGTTTGGAAAAGGTCTTGGGTGGACATTGCCGCCAATTATCCGCTAGAACCGCTGTAGCAGCGGCGTACTGGGTGCACTCCGTGCACCGATTGACACCCGAAGATGCACGGAGTGCACCCTACGCGCCATAAATCGTCTAATAAACTATCTGGGTTTATTCAATCAAACTTGCACAGGAGGTTCGATGGCCGCACTAACCCAGTCCCAGCTAGATCAACTCGCCAAAAGGCTGAACGAGGACAATCAGGCGCTGTTGCGCGAAGTGCGCAATGAACTGGAAAATTCGGGCGATCGGCATCGTATCGACCTGCTCAACAGCGAGCCCGGCGACACTGGCGACGAGTCGATGGCCAACGCCCTGGCGGACTTCAACGTGGCGATTCTGGACCGCCATATCCGGAGCATGCGCGACATCGAGGCCGCGTTCCAGCGCATCGGTAATGGGGAATACGGCGTGTGCAGCGACTGCGGAAATGACATCGATTTCGCCCGCCTGCAAGTCTACCCGACCGCCAAGCGCTGCATCGTGTGTCAGGAAAAACATGAACGTGAATTTGCACAGGAAGGCCACCCCAAAATGTGATCCGGTCAGGCATGATCGACCAAAACGGAAATTACGCGATGCCGGAATTGAAAGAAGAGCTGCCTCAATTGGTCCGCAGTCTGCGTGATCCGGTCTGCTACGACCATGCGGCAGGCCCGGTCCGGGTGATCGAAACCCATATTTCCTGGGTCCTGCTCACCGGCGAATTCGCCTACAAGGTCAAGAAGCCGCTTAACCTCGGCTTCCTCGATTTCAGCAGCCTCGACAAGCGCCTGCACGCCTGCTGCGACGAAGTGCAGCTCAACCGGCGGCTCGCGCCGGCCATCTATCTCGACGTCGTCCCCATCACCGGCTCTCCGGCCGCCCCGCGCGTCAACGGCAGCGGCGAGACGTTCGAATACGCGGTGAAGATGCGTCAGTTTCCGCCCGACGCCACGCTCGACCGGATCGACGCCGAAGGCGGATTGACCGCGCACCACGTCGAAGCCATCGCCGCCACCCTCGCGCGCTTCCACCGCGAAGGCTGCGCACGCGCCGCGGCAGACAGCCCCTGGGGGAGCCCGGAGAAAGTCTGGCAGCCGGTGGCGCAGAACTTCGCGCAGATCGCGCCGCGCCTCGACGAGCCGGCCGACCGGCAGGGTCTCGACGCCCTGCAGCGCTGGAGCGAAGCCGAGCACGCCAGGCTCGCCCCGTTGATGGCCGCGCGCAAGCGCGACGGCTTTGTGCGCGAATGCCACGGCGACCTCCATCTCGGCAACCTCGCCTGGGTCGACGACCAGCTGCTGGTGTTCGATTGCATCGAATTCAATCCCGAACTACGCTGGATCGACATCCAGTCAGAAGTCGCATTCTGCTATATGGACCTGCTGCAACGCGGCCATGCTGGGTGGGCCTGGCTCTTCCTCAATGCCTGGCTGGAGCAGACCGGCGACTACCCAGGGCTCGCGCTGCTACGCTACTACGCGGTGTACCGCGCGCTGGTGCGCGCCAAGGTGGCGGCCATTCGCACCGCGCAGACCGCCGGCCCCGAACGCGACGCCGCGCTCGCCGGGGTGCGCACGCTGCTGGACCTGGCCACCGCGCTGACACGCCCCCGGCCCGTCCGGCTCGACATCACCCACGGTCTGTCGGGTTCCGGCAAGACCACCGTCACCCGCAAACTGATGCAGGCAGCGGGCGCCATCCGCCTGCGCTCCGACGTCGAACGCAAGCGCCTGGCCGGGCTCGACGCCCAGGAGAAAAGCGGTTCCGGCGTCGGGCAACAACTCTATGCGGCCGACGCCACCCGCCACACCTACAACCATCTGGCGCGCCTGGCAAACGGCATTCTCGACGCCGGCTGGCCGGTGATCGTCGATGCCACCTTCACTTCACGCTGGCAGCGCGACCTGCTGCGCGAAACGGCGCACACCCGCAAGGTCGAATTCCGCATTCTCGATTTCCCCGTCCCCGTCGCCACCTTGCGCAAACGCATCGTCCAGCGGTCACATGAAGGCAAGGATGCCTCGGAAGCCGATCTCGCGGTGCTGCAGCATCAGCTCGACACCGAGGAACCGCTCGGTGCCGACGAGCGGACCGATATCGCCAGCATCGACATGTAGTTGCGGCAGGCCGCAAACGGTGGGTGCTCGATTGCCAGCATGATGAAATATCCCGTGTGAATGGTTCTTGCGCGGACGACGGGGTGCGCCCACCCGGCGGCCTTGACGGCAATGCACGGGATAAGACACCATTTGCGATGGCCGGACGGCGCAATGTCATCCGGCACCGCACCCAATATAAAAATATCCTTCATGAGAAGAACGGGCATGCACAACGAAAACGGCGGGGAAGCATAAATGCAGAGAATCTTCTCCCCTGCCATTTTCATGCTGAATCGCCTGAACTACACCAAGAAATTCACACTGCTGTGGGGGGTGTCGCTGATTGCGATTGGCGTGGTGGTGTACAGCCTTTTTGTCAACCTGGACCGTGTCATTCAACCCTCGCAACAGCGGCTGGAAGGCCTCGCGCTGATCGAGCCGGTCACCCGCACCACGCAGGCCCTGCAATTGCACCGCGGGCTCTCGGCCGCCCTGTTGAGCGGCAACGCGTCCATGCGCGACCGGTGCGCTGCCCAGGAAAAGGAAGTCGCCAATGCCCTCGGGATGCTGGAAGAGAAGCTTCCCCCCGCCCTGACCGGGACCAAAGACTACCGCCGCATCCGCACCGACTGGGCACGACTGCAAAAGGAAGGCCTGTCATTGACCGTGGCCGACAATCTTGCCGCGCATACCGGGCTGATCGAGCATCTGCAATTCTTCGAACAGCTGGTTTCCGAGAAACACCTGCTGGGCATGGATACGGATATCGCTGCGTATTACCTGACCGACATCGCCACCAGCAGGCTGACACAGGTGCTGGAAAAGCTTGGCCGCCTGCGCGCCTACGGCACGGGCGCACTGACCCGATACGCGCTGACCGGAAAGCGGCTCAACGAGGACCAGCGCGTCGAGCTGCGGGTGATGATGGCCGGACTGGACGACGCGCTGCGGCATTTCAACCTCGGCATCGACAGTATCGGACGCCACAATCCGGCCATACATGGCGCGCTCCAAGCGGTATCCCGGGATATCGACAGTTCGGTCCAACTGGTGACCGGGCTTGTGACAACGGGCATTCTCTCCGGCCGCTTTGCCCTCCCGCCTGAAACCTTCCTCAATGCCGCCACGAAACAAATCGACCGCAGTTATGTGCAACTGTACGATGTCCTGCTGCCGATGGCCCGGAACCTGGCTCAGACGCATATCGACCGCGCCAGGCAGGAATTGTTCGCCAGCGTCGGCATCTCCCTGCTGGTGTTCCTGCTGGCGGTCTATCTGTCGGTCAGCTTTTACTACGCGATTGTCGGCAACATCCAGTCGATCGCCCACGGTGCGCGCGTCTTTGCCGGCGGCAACCTGGACACGCGCATCGAACTCGGCACGCGCGACGAACTCAGCCAGGTGGGCGACAGCTTCAACGAAATGGCCGACGGGTTCAAAGCCCTGCTTGAAACGCACCGTGAAGGTGAAGCACGCCTGCGCGCCATCATCGAGACCGCACTGGATGCCGTGGTGCAGATGAACAGCGAAGGAATCATCACCGGCTGGAACAGCCAGGCGGAAAATATTTTCGGCTGGACACACGGGAATGCGCTCGGGCGGCCACTCGGCGAAACCATCATTCCACCCCAGTATCGCGAGGCCCATGAGCAGGGGCTGAAGCATTTCCTGCGCTCGGGTGAGGGGCCTGTCCTGAATTCGCGGATCGAACTTGTCGGGCTGCATCGCGATGGCCATGAGTTCCCCGTCGAATTGGCCGTCGTGCCGATCAAGGCGAAGGGCACACACGAATTCAGCGCTTTCATCCGCGACATCACCAGCAAGAAGGAATCCGAGGAGCTGATCTGGAAGCAGGCCAATTTCGACACCTTGACCGGCCTGCCCAACCGCCACATGTTCCACGACCGGATGGAGCAGGAACTCAAGAAAGCAGATCGCGCCGAACTCGAAATAGCCCTGCTGTTCATCGACCTCGACAAATTCAAGGAGGTCAACGACACGCTGGGGCACACCATGGGCGACATCCTGCTGCAGGAAGCCGCGCGCCGCATTGGCGGCTGTGTGCGCGAGACCGACACCGTGGCACGCCTGGGCGGTGACGAGTTCACCGTCATCCTGGCCGAGCTTGGCGATCCAGGCAGTGTCGAGCGGGTCGCGGAAAATATCCGGCAAAGCCTGGCCATGCCGTTTCTGCTGAGAAATGAAATAGCCTACATATCGGCCAGCATCGGCATCACGCTCTATCCCAACGACGCCACCAATGTGGACGATCTGCTCAAGAACGCCGACCAGGCGATGTATGCCGCCAAGAACGAAGGGCGCAACCGCTTCAGTTATTTCACCCCGTCCATGCAGCAATCCGCACAGGCCCGGCTGCGTCTGACCAACGATTTACGCGGCGCCCTGGAAGCCAACCAGTTCAGGGTCTATTACCAGCCCATCGTCGACCTGGCTAGCGGCCGCATCCACAAGGCAGAAGCGCTGATCCGCTGGCAGCACCCGGAACTCGGTATGGTCAGCCCGGCGCAGCTTATCCCGCTGGCCGAAGAGAATGGCTTGATTGTCGAAATCGGCGACTGGGTATTCAAGGAATCGGCGCGCCAACTGAAACACTGGGAAGCGTTGTACAACAGCAGACTTCAGGTCAGCGTAAACCTGTCGCCCGCACAGTTCGGCGACGCCGGCTGCCTGTACAAGGCATGGCTCGTTTATTTGCAGGAGCTGGCGCTGCCGGCGCAAAGCCTGGTCGTTGAGATCACCGAAGGCTTGCTGCTCAATTCCGAAACCGGCGTCACCGACGAGTTGCTCGGATTCCATGACGCGGGCATTCAGATCGCAATCGACGACTTCGGAACAGGCTATTCGTCGCTGTCCTACCTGAAAAAATTCGATATCGATTATCTGAAGATCGACCAGTCGTTCGTGCGCGACCTGGTGACCGACCCGAATGACCGGGCATTGTCCGAGGCCATCATTGTGATGGCGCACAAGCTCGGCCTCAAGGTGATCGCCGAAGGAGTGGAAACGGAAGCGCAGCGGGCGCTGCTGACCCAGGCAGGCTGCGACTATGCGCAAGGATATCTATTCTCCAGGCCACTGCCTGCCGACGAATTCGAGGCCTTGCTGAAGCGGTAGCCGTCCAGCTGAATTGCTCAGGAAAACCGAACCTGATTCCCGTCCGAATCGTAGGCCAGATACTGGGAAACCGCGCCATTCAGGATGGAATCGACCATCTTTTTCAGGGGCGTCTGCGCATCTTCGGTACTCGGCATGACGCCTGCACGCCCGGCCAGGCAGGCGACAAACACGATTTTCCAGTCCAGCCCGGTTTTGCGTGATTCCTCGACCAGATCGGAAAAATCACCCAGCTCGTCCAGTGCTTTGTCGGTGCACATTTTGGGGGTCAACACCCCCCCCTTTCCGGCTTTGAAACGCTGCGTCTGGGCTTCGGTATAGCCTTCCGGCAGTTCGGATTGCGTAAAAACGAAAAGAAGCCGTTGCGGTTCCGGCTGCTGCCTGGCGGCGTTTAACAGATCCGGATAATTCGAGATGTTCATGTAGGTTACCTTGTTTCAGGACTACTGGAATATAAACGTCCCCGACAAAATTTGAAATCCATATTGGCGTCGATGAGCGAATCCGGAGCGAATGCAGGCAACGATCCCGCAAAACTTTACCTGACGGCTGGTCTGGTTACTCCTTCGCCCTGGGGGCTGCGCGGGACTCACCCCTACCACCACCCGATGATCCCGCACATGGCGCAGTTCCTGTTTGGTGCAGGCAGGACTGTTGGCGATGAACCCAGCAGCAGACGGAAGCGCTCCCCGCTTTCGCGCAGGGCCGCCAGCGACGCGCGATGGTCGATGGCAAGGCCAGGATCGGTGGCCGGTTTTTCCAGTCGCTGCGAACATCCACCCGCGCGGGATCGTCCCGAACAAAGCCGGCCTCGGCCGCCGGACGCACCGTTACACCGTCCTCATCGAGCATTTCGTTCATCGCCGCAATCGTCCGCAGGAACAGATTGCGCCGCTGCATGACCAGCGCCAGCGCGTGGGCCTGTTCATCCTCACCGGCGTGCAGCGTGCGACCGGCCTTGCCTGGCGGATTCGACGATCGGTGAGCGGGGCGGGAACACGGGCCATGACGGCTAAGTATCGGTATCGGAGTGACGGCATCCTACCCGGCAAGCGCGGTCACGCACACAGTCAATAATGTCCGGTACGGCCGGTGCGAATGGCTGAACAGGACCCCGTGATGGACAATGCTTTTATCTCGGGAAGCGACCGTTGGTAGAAGCGAACGGCGCGGCTGGTGCAAGCCGGCCTTCCACCACCGTGCCGCACTATTTATCGCGGTACCACGCGGGCGTTCTCGCCGCTGCCCTCGATACGTACATTCATGCCTTCCCGCAGGCGGCCATCCATCGGCTGCGTAATCGTTACGCGCCCCCCGGTCACCATGTTGACGGTGATCCGCTGCGCATCATTTTTGGCCATTTTGCTCTCGGCATAGGTGCCGGCCACACCGCCCAATACTGCACCCGCCATTGTGGCGGTGGTACTGTCGCCCACCCCGGCGCCAAGAAGGCCGCCTGCAACCGCGCCCACGGCCGTCCCCACCCCCAGCTTGTAGTTGCCGTCCACCTCGATGTTTTCCAACTGCGCGATGGTGCCATCGCGATCCGACTGGCGCGTCGCCGTGATATCCGTCTCGCCATATTTCGTTCCCCCCAGGCTGCCCGTTTCGGCGCAGCCCCCCACTAAGGTTGCACACAATATCAATGGCCATGCAATTCGATATTTCATGATCAAACTCCTTCTTGTTGATCTGGAGTGTTCAGTCTAGGAAATAATCCTATAAACCGCGAGTGTGCTCACCCAACAGGTGAATGTGATCGATGGCACTCAAGCAAGCATTCATGGGAAATTCCTGCGAGCAATAAGCGGTCAACTGCAGTTTTCAGGATAATTGAACAGAAAACGCTACAGCCAGGTTGCTGCGGCAAATTCATGTGGCCGTTCACGTGCGCGGCCCGGTAATATGGCAGGAAAGATTCACGGCTTTCAACTTGACATCCCCACAGACGCCCCGTCCCCTCAAGTCCACCCCGTACAGAAAACCCTGCTCATGAACGATCTGGCGCAACAATTCGGACTTTCCTTCCTGGCCGCATCCTGGCTTCCCCAGGTGTTGACGGTGATTGCCGCCGTTGCCACCATCAACATCGGTGCCTACTACCTGCTGCGCCACATCGAAAAGGTCGCCGCGCACACTCCGGTTGTTTGGGACGACGCCCTGATCAAGGCCACCCGCAAACCCCTGACCCTCATCATCTGGGTGATGGGTACAACTTACGCCATCCAGATCGTGCACCAGCATCTCGGTACCCCCGTCTTCGATTTCGTACTTCCTGCCCGCAACTCGCTCATCATCGCCGCACTGGCCTGGTTCCTGCTGCAGCTGATCAGCCAGGCTTCCCGCAATTTCCTCACCCGCAGCGCCGCAACGGGAAACAGGATGGACTTCACCACCGTCGACGCCCTCTCCAAGCTGGGCCGGGTCTCGGTCATCGTCGTGGCCACCTTGGTCATTCTGCAAACCATCGGATTCAGCATTTCCGGCGTGCTGGCCTTCGGCGGCATCGGCGGCATTGCCATGGGCTTTGCGGCCAAGGATATGCTCGCCAACTTCTTCGGCGGCCTCACCATCTACCTTGACCGACCGTTTACCGTGGGCGAATGGATCCGCTCGCCGGACCATCAGATCGAAGGCACGGTGGAATACATCGGCTGGCGCCACACCCGCGTGCGCGCCTTCAACAAGAATCCGATCTACGTGCCGAACGCCCTGTTCACCACCATCGTGGTGGAAAACCCCACCCGCATGACCAACCGGCGCATCAAGGAAACCATCGGCATCCGCTACGCCGACCTCGACAAAATGGCCGCCATCGTTGCCGACGTGAAAGCCATGCTGCAGGCCCACCCTGAAATCGACCCCAACGCCACCCTGATCGTCAATTTCAACGAATTTGCTGCGTCGTCACTGAATTTTTTCATCTACACCTTCACCAAAACCGTCCAGTGGGTGTACTTCCATGAGGTCAAACAGGATGTACTACTGAAAGTCGCGGCCATCATCCAGGCCCATGGCGCGGAAATCGCCTTCCCCACCCGCACCCTGCATATCGAACCCGGCCCGTGCCTGGAAACGCCCCCGCAACTGCCAGGCTGAGCTTGCAGGAACCCGATGCTGAGACCGTCATTGCGAGTACCCAGAGGGCATAAACTCGCGCGGCAATCCAGCGTATCGATCAAGAGGTTCATGGCGCGTGTCGTCAGCTTGATCGCCTCCCGACAGGTCTGGCAAGCCGCCGCCACAGCTAATCCCACAACAGGCGCATGCCACCGCCAGCCAGCATTAGACAAAGTCTAAATCAATGCGTATCATGTACAAATGCTCTACACACGAGACAATATGATCGGCCTTTTGCGTGGCCACGACATCAATCCGACCCACCAGCGGATCGAGATTGCATACGTACTGTTTTCGCGCCAGGAACACCTCTCGGCCGACCAGGTGATGGCGTTCGTCAACACGCACCATTCCGAGACGTCCAAGGCCACGGTCTACAACACGCTTAAGCTATTCGTCGAAAAAGGCCTGGTACGCGAACTCATCGTCGACCCCAGCAAGGTGTTTTACGACCCCAACACCCATCCGCATCATCATCTCTACGAGATCGACACCGGCAAGTTGTCCGACATCGGTGCCGAGTACATGCAGGTTTCCGGCCTGCCGCCATTGCCGGCAGGAACAGTGATCGAAGGCATCGACCTCATTGTGCGTGTCCGCCTCGCAAGCTGACATTCCTGCCCGTTGATGAAGCGGGTTCTCATCGCTCCCACCCTGCTCGACGCCCAGCTGGCTGTCGATACGCTATCCAGCCTCGGCATCGTCACCCATATTTTCAACGCCAACGCCGCCGGTGCACTGGGCGAGGTGCCCTTCATGCAGGTGCAGCCCGAAGTGTGGGTCGACGACGATGCGCAGGAAGCGCGTGCGCGTGGGGTATTGGCCGGCTTGCGCAACGCGCTGCCGCGCAACGAAAAAACCTGCGCCCATTGCGGTGAGCTCAATCCCGGGAATTTTCTGAGTTGTTGGAAGTGCGGGCGTGCGCTGCCTGATTGAGCCGCGCGAGGTCAGGGTGATAGCGGGTCTTGTTTCAGTGCTTCGAGGTGGTCCTGATACTGGCGCATAAAAATCCGCTCCAGTTCGTCGATCGCTTCTGCCGCTGCCACGCCATGAATCAGGTGGCGGGTCATCTGCGCCGATGCTTCGTGGAAAATCCGGTTGCGCTCCAGCATCGGATAGGTTTGCATCAAACGCTGAATCGCCTTGACCACGTTTTCCTGCTCGGGACGTGGAATCGGCAGCGGCTCCGAGGGGGGCGCCGCGGCGATCTCGCCGCCTTCCTTCTCAGCCAGAAATTCGGCGTATTCCAGCAAGGCCTGCTGCCGTGTTTCCGACAGCGCACGGAATATCGACAGCAGGCGCTTGCTGTCGCGCATCAGCGGCTGCGTCCCTTATTCGGGCGTTTCAGCGAAGTGATATCGAGATTGCACTGCTGGAACTTGTTGTCGACAAAGTTGATGAAGGCATCGAGCAGCTTGCTGCGGAATTTTTTCGGTGCGTAGACCATGGTCAGCTCGCGCGTCAAGCGGGGGGTCAGCGGCACCGCGACCAGCGTGCCGAGCTGGATTTCCTTGGTGACGGTGGAAGCCGACAATATGGCCACGCCGAGATTGGCCTCGACCGCGCCCTTGATCGCCTCGCGGCTGCCAAGCTCCATTTCGATGTGCAGGTCGTCGGGGTTGACGCCATGGTCCTTGAAGAAATCGTCCACCACCTCGCGCGTGCCCGAACCGTGCTCGCGCGACACGTAGGGCTGGTCGGCGATATCGCGGGCGTTCACGCTCGAACGCGAGGCCAGCACATGATTGGGTGAACAAATCATCACCAGCTCGTCCTCGCAGCACGCCAGCGTGGTCAGGTTGGGGTTATGCGACGGCGCTTCGATCAGGCCGACATCGAGCGAATGGTCACCCACTTTCGCCGCCACGGTTTCCGAGTTGGCTACGGTCAGACGCGCCTGCACCTGCGGAAAACGCTCCTTGAATTCCCCCAGGATGCGCGGCAGCAGGTATTCGGCAATGGTGGTGGAGGCGCCGATCATCAAGGGCCCTGTCACCTGTCCGGTCAGTTCGCCCACGCGCGCCTCCATCTCGGCGGTCAGGCCCAGAATACGCTCAGCGTAGCCTAACACCAGATCGCCTACCGGCGTCATCGAAATCTTGCCGTGACTGCGCTCGAACAAGCGGGTGTTGAAATGCTCCTCCAGCTGCTTGATCTGAAAGGTCACCGCAGGCTGGGTCATGTAAAGAACATCCGCAGCTTTGGTGAAGCTGAGCTGCTTGGCAACAGTGTAAAATACTTGAAGTCTGCGGTCAGCCATAAATCCCCGCCCCCGGGTCAGAAAAGCTTTTTATCTAACCACAAACCTGCCCGTGTTGAAACATTCCCATCACCAACCCACTGTATTTTATGGCCTTTTGCCAGCGCCTGGGCGCCTGCCCGACACCCCTCTCCGCCGTCCCTAAGTGAACCGCGCGTTTTACACCATCCTGCTGGCGCAGTTCCTATCCGCGCTGGCTGACAACGCCTTGCTCTTCGCGGCCATCGGGCTGCTGCTGTTCTTCTCGGCTCCGGAATGGTTTTCACCGCTGCTGCAGACGGTTTTCGTCGTTGCCTACATTTTGCTGGCGCCGCTGGTTGGGCCGTTTGCCGACGCCCTGCCCAAGGGCCGCGTCATGCTGATCGCCAACACGATCAAATTCGCGGGCTGCCTCATCATGCTGGCCGGCCTGCACCCGTTGCTGGCCTACGCCATTGTCGGCGTCGGCGCGGCCATGTATTCACCCGCCAAATACGGCATCCTCACCGAACTGCTGCCGCCCGAAAAGCTCATCGTCGCCAACAGCTGGATGGAGGGCACCACCGTTGCCGCCATCGTGCTCGGCGCCATCGTCGGCGGCGCGCTCATCAACCCGCAGCTGGCCGAAGGCATTCTGGTCAACATCGGCCTGGACAGCCGGCTGATCGCCCCAAAATTTGCCATCGCCGCCATCACCAGCCTGTATCTCGGCGCCGCCATCGTCAACCTGTTCATCCCGCACCTGCCGATCGACCACAAACTCCCCAGCCGGTTGCCGCTGTTCATCCTGCATGACTTCTGGCACAGCTTCAAACTGTTGTGGCGCGACCCGCTCGGGCAGGTTTCGCTCGCCGTCACCACCCTGTTCTGGGGCGTCGGCGCCACCCTGCGCCTGCTCATCATCGCCTGGGCCGCACTCAACCTGAAATACGGACTCGACCAGGCGACTCAGCTCACCGCCGCCACTGCGTTCGGCATCGCCATCGGTTCCGTGCTGGCCGGCAAATTCGTCAGCTTGCAGCGCGCCGTCAGCGTCCTGCCCGCCGGCATTCTGCTGGGCTTCGTGCCGATTGCGCTGATCTGGGTGGAAAGCCTGTTGCCCGCCGTGTTGCTGCTAACCCTGGCGGGGGTGCTGGTGGGCTATTTCGTGGTGCCGATGAACGCCCTGCTGCAGCATCGCGGCCATTTGCTGATGGGTGCCGGCCACTCCATCGCGCAGCAGAATTTCAACGAAAATATCAGCATCCTGCTGATGACCGGCGCCTACGCCCTGATGGTACGCGCCGACTGGCACATCCACACCATCATCTGGGTATTCGGCCTGTTTATCAGCAGCGTGATGAGCGCCATCTGGCTACGGCATCGCAATGATGTCGTACATTAACCCGCATTCTGCGACTTCACCACACTCATCGCCCCCGCAATCAGCGAGCTGATGTCCGCCATGTTGGATGGCACGATGAGAGTATTGCCGGTCCTGGCGATACCGGCGAAGGCATCGACGTATTTTTCCGCCACTTTCAGATTCACCGCATGCATGCCGCCGGGCAGTTCAACGGCACGTGCGACACGGGCAATGGCTTCGGCGTTGGCGGCGGCGATGGCCTTGATCGCCTCGGCCTCGCCCTGGGCGACGTTGATCGCCGCCTGCATCTCGCCTTCGGATTCCTGAATGGCGGCATTGCGCGCGCCAGTGGCGATATTGATCTGCTCCTGCATGCGGCCTTCGCTTGATGCAATCAGCGCGCGCTTTTCGCGCTCGGCGGTGATCTGCCGCTGCATGGCGTGAAGAATTTCCTTCGGCGGCGTGAGGTCCTTGATCTCGTAGCGCAGCACCTTGACGCCCCAGTTGGTGGAAGCCTCGTTCAGCGCCAGCACCACGCCGCGGTTGATGTCGTCGCGCTCTTCGAAGGTGCGGTCCATTTCCATGCGGCCGATCAGCGAGCGCAGGGTGGTTTGCGCCAGCTGCGAAATCGCATCGATATAGTCGCTCGACCCGTAGGATGCCATTTTCGGATCGGTGACCTGGAAGTACAGGATGCCGTCGACCGCCAGCTGGGTGTTGTCGCGCGTGATGCAGACCTGGCTCGGCACGTCGAGCGGGATTTCCTTCAGCGAATGCTTGTAGGCGACAGTGTCGATGAAAGGAATCACGAGGTTGAGGCCCGGCACGAGCACCGCGTGAAACTTGCCGAGGCGTTCGACCACCCAGGCGTTCTGCTGCGGCACCACGCGCACGCCCTTGGCGACGACGATAGCAATGACGGCAAGGATGACCAGTGCAACGATATCCATCTGTTATTTCTCCCTTTGTTTATCTGTTCCGCGACCCGTGCTTCAGTTGCCCAGAATCAGCGTATTGCCTCTTACTGCCCGAATGATCAGCGGACGCATAGTGTCGACGCCGGCCGACTCGGCCTCGGCGTCCCACAGCGCGCCGCGGTATTTGGCCTGGCCACGATCATCCTGCCAGAACTCGATCTGCACGCTCTGGCCGATGTCCATGTCCTGCACGGTGGATTCCGGGTGGCCGGTACTGCGTTTCCAGCGGCGCAGGGCCAGGGTGCCCAGCACGGCGATCGCACCTGCGGTCACCAGCTGCGCCAGCGTGCCGGCGCCTAACCAGGCGGCCACGCCTGCGGCGGCTGCGGCGAGACCGTACAGCAGCAGGTAAAACGTCCCACTGGTGAGTTCAACGCCCACCAGCACCGCCGCCAGGATCCACCACGCTACATAAGCCTGCATCTCATCTCCTCACAATCACGGGCCGATTCGCCAGCTCGTCCGGATTATGCCCGGACGGCGGAAAATGCGCTGCCAGCAGCGCACCAATCTGCTCGATCCCCGCCAGCGCACCGTGTTCGAACTCTCCCTGCCTGAATGCGGCCTCCATCGTTTGCGCCACCGCCTCCCAGGTTGCCTGGTCCACCCGCGCGGCGATGCCGCGGTCGACCACGATTTCGATATCGTGGTCGGCCAGCAGCAGATAGATCAGCACGCCGCTGTTGTGCTCGGTATCCCACACGCGCAGGTTGGAAAACATCCCGATCGCGCGTTCGCGGCTGCTCATGCCGCGCCAGGCCAGGGTGCCGGGCAGGCTGTTCTCGATGGCGAAGCGGATTTCGCCGCCGTGGCGGGTTTCGCTCACCCGTATCGCGGCCTCGATGGCATCGAGCGTGGCCCGCGGAAACGCGCGCCGCCACGCCCACGGCGGCATGAAAAAATGCCTCGCCAAACGTTTGATCCTAAGAACCATAGTTGGGCGTGCCCGATGGTGCGTTTGTGGGTGTGTCTGCCGCGAAGCAACGAGGCGGCAGGCCGGTGCCTGCAACGAGGCGCGAGAGCGGAGTCGTTGCCGCTTTAGCGGCTTTACGAATCCGGCCTACTCCTTGCGGGTACAAAGGCAGGCGCGCGCACAAACGTGCCAGCGGGTACGTAGCGTCATTACCTGATGGGTGAATCGTATCGAAGCGGAAAAGACAAATATTCATGAGAGCCTCATTTAAGGTAACAAGCGGTCAACTGTGGTTTTTAGGATCGTATTCACCATGAGCCCGATGCGCCCCCGCCGCCGAATCCGCCTCCACCGCCGCCCCAGGAACCGCCTCCCCTGCCGAATCCACCCCCGCCGCCGCTGCTCCAGCCGCCGCCGTGGCGGCCTCCACCGGCGACCCCGGCGAACACGAACACGGCGATGAACAGCAACAGCGGGGTGAATCCCAGCAGCATCGCCCCCACTGCCCCGCTGCCGAGCGCGGCGACCCCGCCCGCGACCGGACGGCTCATCAGCAGGGAGAGCAGCCAGCCGGCGACCATACCGCCAACGATGAGCATAACGAGGGCGCCATCGTCGCCGTTGCTGCCCGCCTCGCCGGGCGGCGGCAACGGCTCGCCCTCGATCACCCGCATCAGCTGCTGCACGCCGGCGTCGATGCCGCCATAGAAATCGCCCGCCTTGAAATACGGGGTAATGGTTTCGGCGATCACCCGCTTGGCGATGGCGTCGGGGATCGCGCCCTCCAGCCCGTAGCCGACTTCCAGCCGCAGCATGCGGTCGTCTTTGGCGACGATCAGGATCACGCCGTCGTCGATTTTCGCGCGGCCGATTTTCCACTGCTCGGCGACGCGGATACCGAACTGCGCGATGTCCTCGGGCTGGGTGGTGGGGACGATGAGGACGGCGATCTGGCTGCCCTGTTGTGCTTCGAACGCAGCCAGCTTGCCTTCCAGCGCCGCGATCTGGGCGGCGTCGAGCGTGGCGGTGAGGTCGGTGACCCGGCGCGACAGCTCGGGCACCGCCACCTGGGCCCAGGCGGACAGCGCACACAGCAGCAGAAAGAAACCGGCCGCGAACGTCCGGGCCGATCGGCTCATCCGGGGATCAGTTGCCGACTGCCGGTGCGGGCGCACCGAAATCGACCTTCGGCGGCACGGCGATGGCTGCCTCGTTTTCCACCGTGAAGCTCGGCTTGGTCTTGTAGCCGAACAGCATCGCGGTGAGGTTGGACGGGAAAGCGCGCACCGTGACGTTATAGGTTTTCACCGCGGCGATGTAGCGGTTGCGCGCGACGGTGATGCGGTTCTCGGTGCCTTCGAGCTGCGCCTGCAGGTCGCGGAACAGGCCGTCGGCCTTCAGCTGCGGGTAGTTTTCCGCCACCAGCAACAAGCGCGAAATCGCGCCGGTCAGCTCGCCCTGCGCGGCGATGAATTTCTGGAACGCGGCTTCGTCGTTGACCAGCTCGGGCGTTGCCTGAATCGCGCCGACGCGGGCGCGCGCCTCGGTCACCGAGATGAACACCTCCTGCTCGTGCGCCGCGTAGCCTTTCACTACGTTGACCAGGTTCGGCACCAGGTCGGCGCGGCGCTGATACTGGTTCAGCACCTCGGCCCAGGTGGCCTTGATGTCCTCGTCGGTGCTCTGCAGCGTATTGTAGCCGCAGCCGGAAAGGGCCAACACCATGAATGTTGCGAATAGCCATTGGGATACATTGCGCCACTTGAACATGTCAGCCTCCTGGGGGTGTTGTATGAGCTTAGTTTACGCCACGCCCCAGGTGGCAAACAGGGGGTCGGATTCGGCGAGACTGTCGGCGTAGCGGTCGTCTTTGGGGCGCTTGAGGCCGCGCTCGACATAGGTTTCCACCTTCCTGAAGCCGGCCTGCTTGATCAGCGTGCCGACCCAGGCCATGCGCTCCATCGGGTGCAACTGGGTCCACAGTTTGGTCACCTTGGGCGGGAAGTAGCGGTGCGACAGCGTCACCACCAACATCCCGCCCGGCTTCAACACCCGTTTCGCCTCCGCCACGATCTGATGCGGCTGCGTCAGGTATTCGAACGACACCGTGCACACCACCGCGTCGAAGCTGGCATCGGCAAACGGCAGTGTGGGGTCGGCGTTGATGTCCTTCACGATACGCTCGGCGAGTTGCGGATTGTCGGCCAGTTCCTCGGCGTTCAGACCCAGTCCCACGGCGGACTGCACCGTATCGGGCAGATGCGAGCGCCAACCCGCCATCAGGTCGAGCACCCGCGCGTTCTCGGGCAGCACGGTGCGGTACAGCGCCTGGATGCGGCGCGCGCAAACGGCGTCGACGTGGCTGACTTTTCTGGCAATCGAGTAGAACTCGGTGTCGGGGAACTCATCCTCGCGGCTGAACGAATCCGGCTCCTCGAAGTCGGTCGGCATCTGCATCTGCGTTTCCATGCCGCTCCATTCCAGCAGCTGCGTGACCTTGCCGACCGGCTCGGTCGAAACATCGGCCTTGCCGCTGTCGATGCTGAAGATGCGGCCCTGCAGCGGGTGGCTGAAGTTGGCGACGAAGCTGGATTCGTCGAGCTTCGTCACACGGAACATCGGGCCGGGCGCTTCGTCGGCGCGCAGCAGCAGCGACGGATAGAAGCGTCCCAGTTTCAGCGGCGCGATGTCGCTGCGGAACGCCTCGTTCGGCACCTCGTGCTCGATCTTCGGCCCGACATCCATCTGGGCGTCAACCGGCGGCGTGTCGCCCGACATCCAGATCACCACCTGATGGCGGCCGAGGTCGGAAAAATAATTGACGCGAAAGCGTAGTGCGGAATGCAGGAGTTTCATAGGGCTCAGTTATCCGGATACAAAAAATCTCACCACAGAGACACAGAGGGAATCTTCAAGGACGGGGCAGTTGATTTTTTTCTCTGTGCCTCTGTGCCTCTGTGGTGAAGGGTTTTACATGCGTTTCATCGTCCGCCGCGCCAGGCACAGGTCCTCCCACGCGCGGGCCTTTTCGGTCGGCTTGCGCAGCAGGTAGGCGGGGTGATAGCTCGCCACCAGTGGCACGCCCTGAAACGTGTGCACCCGACCGCGCAGGCTTCCGATCGCTTCGTCGGTGTCGAGCAGGCTTTGCGCGGCGAAACGCCCCAGCGCGAGGATGAGCTTGGGCTGGATGAGTTCGATCTGCGCCAGCAGATAAGGCCGGCAGGCGGCCACTTCGTCCGGCTCGGGATTGCGGTTGCCGGGCGGATGCGATTTCAGCACGTTGGTGAGGTAGACGTTATCGCCGCGTGCGAGGTCGATCGAGGCCAGCATGGCATCGAGCAGCTTGCCGGCCGGGCCGACGAAGGGCTCGCCCTGCGCGTCTTCCTCGGCGCCCGGCGCCTCGCCGACGATCAGCCAGTCGGCGTTGCGGTCGCCCGCGCCGAGCACACCCTGGGTGCGGGTGGCAGAGAGCTTGCAGGCGGTGCAATGGGCGACGGCATCGGCGAGCGTATCCCAGGTGTGGGGGGGAGCGGAAAGCGGCGAAGCGGGGGTTTCGCGCAGGCGCCAGACGGGGCCGATGCCGAGTTCGCCGAAGACGTCGTCGCGGCTCAGCATGTCAGGTCAGGTCTTTCTTCATGATCAGCGCATCCTCGCGGCCGCCGCGTGCGGGATAGTAGCCGCGCCGCACAGCCAGGTCGGCGAAACCGCTGCTGCGATACAGCGCAATGGCAGCCGTATTGGAGGTGCGCACTTCGAGAAACAGGCTTGCGGTCTTGTGATCGCGGGCGCGCGCCAGGCAGTGGTCGAGCAGATCGCGTCCGAGTCCGTGGCGCTGCCAGATCGGCGCGATGGTGAGGTTGAGCAGATGTGCTTCGCCCGCCGCCGCCATCATCGCGTAATAGCCGATCACCTCGCCCTCGGCTTCGCGCACCCACATGCTGTAGCCGGCGCTCATCGAATCGGCGAAATTGCCCAGGCTCCACGGGTATTCGTAACTCGCCAGTTCGATGCGGTGGATGCGCGGCAGGTCGGCCTCGGTCATCGGGCGCAGGCGGTGCGCGACCTCGTGGACCGGAATCTCTGGCAGGGCACTCATGCGGACTTTTTCCGGCGGCGTTCGTCCACCGTCAGCGCCACCTTGTCGCGCAGGTAAATCGGCGCGGCGAGCGCGGCATCCACACCTTCGCCACGTTCGAATGCCCGGACGGCAAGCGGCGCCATCGCCGCGGCGTCGGGCATCAGGGTGTCGTCGATATGCGCGAGCTGTGCCGCCAGGCGCGGGCGCAGCACCTCGCCCAGGACGGCAAAGCCGTTGCCGGCGCCGACCCACTCGCCGCCGGCCGGCACCGTCACCGACTCGGGCAGCGCCAGCTGCGGCTCGCTCACGGCACACCAGCCATTGGCATCCCGCCGATACGCCGCCCAGTAGACCTCGGCCATGCGCGCATCGAGCACGGTCAGTACGTGCTCCGCACCCGCCTGTTCGGCAATCGATTCCAGCGTGGAGACCCCCACCACCGGCAGGTCGGCGCCGAACGCCAGGCCTTGCGTCACCGCGCAGGCGATGCGCAGGCCGGTGAACGAGCCGGGGCCGGCGCCGTAGCCGATGCCGTCGAGCTGGCGCAGGCCGAGGTCCGACTCGCGCAGCAGTTCGTCCACCATCGGCAGCAGCAGGCTGCTGTGCCGCTGCCCGGCCAGCACGCGGCGCGCCTGGATCTGGCCGTCCAGCCACAGCGCGACCGAGCACCATTCGGTTGAGGTATCGAGGACAAGCAGTTCCATGCGTGTAATTTTACCGGCTACCGCGGTAGGTGACGCGGTAAATCGCGCCGGCATGGTCGTCCGACACCAGCAGACTGCCGTCGGGCATCACCAGCACATCGGCGGGACGGCCCCAGGCAGAGTCGCCCTGCAGCCAGCCGCTGACGAAGGGTTCGTAGCTGACCGCGCGGCCATCCTGCAGGCGCACCACGCTGACCCGGTAGCCGGTTTTGCTGCTGCGGTTCCACGAGCCGTGCTCGGCAATGAAGACCGCATTGCGGTAGTGCTCGGGGAACTGGGTGCCGGTATAGAAGCGCATGCCCAGGCTCGCCACGTGCGCGCCCAGGTTCTGCACCGGCGGCTCGAATTCGTCGCAACGGCGGGCGCGGCCGAACTCGGGATCGACGAACCTCCCGCCGTGGCAATACGGGTAGCCGAAGTGCTGGCCGGGCCGGCCGACGCGATTGAGCTCGTCTGGCGGTGCGTCGTCGCCCAGCCAGTCGCGGCCGTTGTCGGTGAACCACAGCTCGCCGCTCTGCGGCTGCCAGTCGAAGCCGACCGTGTTGCGCACGCCGCGCGCGACCACCTCGATCTTGCCGCTCGCCACATCGAGCGCGGTGATATTGGCGTAACGATCCGGGTCGGGTTCGCAGATGTTGCACGGTGCGCCCACCGGCACATACAACCTGCCGTCGGGGCCGAACGCGATGAATTTCCAGCCGTGATGGGGATCGCCCGGATAGGCGCTGCTGACCGCCTCGGGCCGTGGCGGCTTGTCCAGGCGCGCCTCGATGCCGGCAAGCCGCAGGATGCGGCTCACCGCCGACACGTAGAGGTCGCCGTCGCGGAACGCCACGCCCACCGGCATATTGAGTCCGTCGGCAATGACCACCGGCTTGCGCGCGCCCCCGAGCGGAATCGCATAGACTTTGCCGGCGCGCATGCTGCCGACAAACAGGGTGTTGTTACCGAGCGCCATCTGCCGCGCGTTGGGCACGCGCGCGAACAGCTCGATCTCGAATCCGGGCGGCAATTTAAGGCTGGCAAGCGGCAGGGAATCCGCGGCCGCCGGCGCCAGCCAGGCAAACAGCATCATGATGGGCAGGATCAGTCGCTTCATAACGTCCTCCTTCAGGGCTGCAAGGGAATCAGGATCTCGAAACGCACCCGCAACCACGGCTCGCGCACCTCGGCCAGCCGCACGATGCGTGCCTCCAGTGTCCGGCCGCCATCCATGAAGCGCGCCACATCGGCATTCTCGCGGCGCGGCACATAGCCGATCTTGTGGCCCTGCCATTCCACCCGCACGGCCCTCGCATCGTGGGGGTTGTCCGGCTCGCGAACCAGGGTGAGCGCATCGCCCACCTGCATCCGCGACCACAGCGCCTTGCCCGCGTGGTACTGAAACCCGGCCAGCGGCGAATCCTGCAGCAGGATGTGCGCGGCGACCTGGGCGCACAGCGGCGGCGCCCACACCCACACCATACACAGCAACAGCAGCCGACGAGACATACGATGGCTCGAATTTCAGGGTTAACGCAACATTCTACTGAAAAAACCGCTGCCCAATCCGCGCCGGCGGACAGGTTTCGGGTTTACTTTTACGACTCGACAAGCCCGCTTCGGCTTGATGTAGGATGAATGCATTCCAACCTCCGCGATCCCACGCCATGCCGAGAAAAGCCGCTGCCCAGACCAAGCTGTTCGTCCTCGACACCAACGTGCTGATGCACGACCCCACCAGCCTGTTCCGCTTCGAGGAGCACGACATCTACGTGCCGATCGCCACCCTGGAAGAGCTCGATCAACACAAGAAGGGCATGACCGAGGTCTCGCGCAACGCCCGCCAGGCCAGCCGCTTTCTCGACGAGATGGTCAGCAAGCTCGACACCATCGAGGAAGGCGTGCCGCTGGCGTCGCACAGCCACAATTCCGCCACGGGCAAGCTGTTCCTGCAGACCCAGGCGATCACCGGCGACATCCCGCTCTCCCTGCCGACTTCCAAGGTAGACAACCAGATTCTCGGCGTGGTGCTGTTCCTGGCGCGCCACCACCCCAAGCGTCAGGTCATCCTGGTGTCGAAAGACATCAACATGCGGATCAAGGCGCGCACGCTGGGGCTGCCGGCCGAGGACTACTTCAACGACAAGGTGCTGGAAGACACCGACCTGCTGTATACCGGTCTGCGCGAACTGCCCGCCGATTTCTGGGACAGCCACGGCAAGGGTATGGAATCGTGGCAGGCCAACGGCCACACCTATTACCGCATCAAGGGACCGCTGGTTTCCAGTTTCCTGCCGAATGAGTTCGTCTTCCAGGAAGGCCCCAACCCGCTCTATGCCAAGGTGCTCAAAGTCGAGGGCAAGCTGGCAGAAATGGTCACGGTGCGTGACTTCAGCCACACCCGGAACAACGTCTGGGGCATCGTCGCGCGCAACCGCGAGCAGAACTTTGCGCTTAACGTACTGATGGATCCCGAGATCGATTTCGTCACCCTGCTCGGCCAGGCCGGCACCGGCAAGACCTTGCTGACACTGGCCGCCGCACTGGCGCAGGTGCTCGACAAAAAGCTCTACAGCGAAATCATCATGACCCGCGTCACCGTTCCGGTCGGCGAGGACATCGGCTTTCTGCCAGGCACCGAGGAAGAAAAAATGACGCCGTGGATGGGTGCGCTGGAAGACAACCTCGACGTGCTGAACAAAAGCGAGGACGACGGCGGCGACTGGGGGCGCGCGGCGACGCAGGATCTGGTCCGTTCCCGGATCAAGGTCAAGTCGCTGAATTTCATGCGCGGGCGCACCTTTCTCAATAAGTTTCTAATTATCGATGAAGCGCAGAACCTCACGCCCAAGCAAATGAAGACGCTGATCACGCGTGCCGGACCGGGTACCAAGGTGGTGTGCCTGGGCAACATCGCGCAAATCGACACGCCCTACCTCACCGAAGGCAGCTCCGGCCTCACCTACGTGGTCGACCACTTCAAGGGCTGGCCGCACAACGGCCACGTCACCCTGCAGCGGGGCGAACGTTCGCGCCTGGCCGACTATGCTGCAGAAGTGCTGTAGTCCAATCACCCTGAAACCCCCACCACAGAGATATGTCCCGCAGAGACGGTATCCCTTGGGACACAGAGGCACGGAGAACGACAGGAAATTAATGGTTTGTTGATTAAGGGTGGGAGCACTGCAGTTTCAGGAACCACTTGAGGAGATGCACCATGAAGCGATGGATGATCCTGGCCGCCGGCTTTACCTTGGCCCTGCCCGCCCACGCGATCGACTGGAACGAAATGCTGAAGGGCGTTCTGGGCAAACCCGCCAGTCAGCCAACGGCCAGCGGGGTCGACGCGCTCTCCACCGCCGACATCAACGCCGGGCTGAAGGAGGCGCTCACCCGCGGGGCGGATGCCGCCGTCGCCCAGCTCGGTCAGAAGGACGGCTTTTTCGGTAACCCCGCGTTGAAAATCCCGCTGCCGCCCAGCCTGCAAAAAGCCGAAAAGGCCCTGCGCATGCTCGGCATGGGCAAGCAGGCCGACGAGCTGGTGCTGTCGATGAACCGCGCCGCCGAGGCGGCGGTGCCCGAAGCCAAAACCCTGCTGGTCGACGCGGTGAAGGAGATGACGCTGGACGATGCCCGAGGCATCCTGAGCGGCGGGCAGACCTCGGCCACCGACTTCTTCCGCAGGAAAACCGAGGCCCGGCTCACCGAGCGCTTCGGCCCCATCGTCAAGGCCAGCACCGACAAGGTCGGACTGGCGCAGCAGTACAACCAGTACGCCGGCACGGCCGCGCAGTTCAACCTGATCGACAGCAAGCAGGCCAGCGTCGAGCAGTACGTCACCCAGCAGGCACTCGACCGGCTCTATACCCTGATCGGGGAACAAGAGACGGCCATCCGCGCCAACCCCATGCAGACCGGCAGCGACTTGCTGAAAAAGGTCTTCGGCGCCATCAGCGGCAAGTAATGTGGACGAGACCGCCGCACGCCATGTGGCACGCAGGGCCATGCTTCAGACGGGTTCGCGCCCCGCATTCGGGATCGCCATAACTGTGAAAAAAAATGCTTGACCTGCTTGCGGGGCTGCTGCTTGGCCCGCCCTGGCGTGGAAAATCGGCGAATTCAAGAATGGCATGAGTCGCGCCGAGGTCGAGCGGACGCTCAAAACCTGGGATTTCGACAAGGCCCTGCCCGTCGGCAACGACGGCCTGTTTGTCTACGACCTGCCAGACAGCCCCGGCGGCGGCCGCTTCCCGTTCCCCTTCTGCAACGACAAGCTGGTGGCGTTCGACCAGGAAATCGAACCGGCCTTCCGCCACTTTGTCATCGTCGCCTCGAATTATTCCAACCTTTACGGCAATCCGCTTAAGGTCATCCCCCATACCAGCGTCATCGCCAGCGGCGAAAAGAACCTGCTGGCCATGTTCTGGCGTAAAGGTGTCGACCGCATGGGCGTCAAATACGTGCTGTACCCCGCCAGCGAGCAACTCTCTATGACCTGGCAGATCAACAACAACTGCTGGCAGGCGCCGCGTTAAATAGACGATTCCCACTTCCTGGTTCAGGCGCTGATCGAAACCCGGTTGCCATCGATGCCAACCTGGATATCTTCCTTCGTAAGCGTCCAGTCGCCCCACTGGCGATCCGCCATGCCCGCTGTTCCGGTGGACTCCATCCGCCTATTTTTGTAAATATTTACCGCCACCGCTTGACACATTAATACGAATGATTATCATTCACCAAACGAGAACAGCACGAATGAAACCCGGTCCAGCCAAACCAGACGCCCAATCCATGCACACGCAAACACCTTTATCCACCCATTCCCCGGCTGAGCCTGGCACGCGAACTTTTCGGCCGGACGTCATCCCGACAGACTATTTATTCCAGGGCAATCAGGAAATCCTGATCAGCCACAAAGGCGAGCACTATCGCCTGCGCATCACCAAGAACGGCAAACTGATTCTCACCAAATAAATCTGCCGCCGCATCACCCGCCCGCCAACGCACAAAGCGCCAGCAAGCCACCTAAACCCAAGAAGACTGGATGGACGGTCTTAGCCAGCCAACGGGCTCTCCGCCCCGGTAGCCAGCCAATACATTTTTTCATTGGCTCTAACTGAAAAGGAGAAGTTCATGGCTATCGTTCGCCCCCTCGCCGCCCTGGTCCTTGCCGCCAGCCTGTCCAGCGCCGCCCTGGCAGCGGAATACCCCATCGGCACCCCGCAGCAGCGCAGCGGCATGGAAATCGCCGGTGTCTACCTGCAGCCGGTGGAGATGGAATCCGTGATGGGCCATCAGATGCTGCCCGCCAGCCAGACGGACGTGCACCTGGAGGCCGACATCCGCGCTCTGGGCAGCAACCCAAACGGCTTCGCCGAGGGCGACTGGATCCCCTACCTGCTGGTCAAGTACGAGGTCTGCAAGCAGGGCGGCGACTGCATCAAGGGCGATTTCCTGCCCATGGTGGCCAGCGACGGTCCGCACTATGGCGACAACGTCAAGCTGATGGGGCCCGGCAAGTACCGCGTCAAGTTCACCGTGCTGCCACCCAACGACGAAGGCAACCACGCCGGCCACCACTTCCATCGCCACACCGACCGGCTCACCGGCGTGCGGCCCTGGTTCAAGCGGTTCGCCGTGGAATGGGACTTCAGCTTCGCCGGTATCGGCAAACGGGGAGGCTATTGATGCGCGCCCTGACACCCGTCGTCCTGGCCATGGCGCTGGCCGGCAGCGCGAGCGTCGATGCGGCCGGATTGCCCGTCGAACTGGCCCAGACTCTGCAGCAGATGCAGGATCGCCTCGACCGTCTGGAGGTGCGCAATGCCGAACTGGAAACACGGGTGCAGCAGATGGAAAGTGACAATCTCAAGCTGGAAGCTTCCTTCGCCAGCGAGCGTCTTTCCCAGGATGAGCCGGAGCTGGCCACCCGCCTGAAGGCAATGGAGGCGGACATGGGCCGGCTCGGGCCGGCGGGACGCCTGGCCGAGGCGGTGGAAGGTATCAGCGCCGGCGGCGCCCTCACCCTGGTGGCCCAGCATGCCAGTAAGCTCGACCCGGCAGCCACAAGCGACCCGTCCCAATTGTCCTGGCGCGGCGACGTCGAAGTTGGCATGCCAGGCGGCGAGGTAGGCAACGCCAAAGGCCAGTTCTTTTTCCACCTGCGCATGGGCCAGGGCGACGGCGTGGAACAGGCCGGCGGCTCGCCGGTCAACGCCACCGCCTTCGATGCGGCCCATTCCGACCCCTCCAATGTCCATGCCGTGCTGGCCCAGGCCTGGTACCAGCTCAATGTGCCGCTGCCCCTCGGCGGTTTCAAGGGTGCCTCCCGGGAACACCTGGAAGCCACCTTCGGCAAAATGGATCCCTACGGCTTCTTCGATGGCAACGACGCCTCTAACAACGAAACCACCCAATACCTGAACCTCAACTTCGTCCACAATCCCCTGCTGGATGCGGGTGGTGGCGCGGTGTTCGACAGTTACGGCTTCACCCCGGGAATGCGTCTGGCCTATGTCAACGAGACCAACGCCCCCCTCACCTGGGGCGTGTCCTACGGTCTGTTCGCCACCGGCGGGGGCGCCGCCTTCGTCGACAGCTTCGAGAAACCGTTGCACATCCTGCAGCTCGAGCGCACCCACAAGCTGTTCGGCGGCCGCGACGGCCACTTCCGCCTTTACGGCTGGCACACCGGCCAGGGCACGGTGCACGACGGCAGCCTCGAGAAGCAGTCCGGCCTGGGCGTCTCGGCAGATCAACGGGTCGGCGACGGCATCATCCTGTGGGGCCGCTACGGCTATTCCCTGAAAGGCGCCCCCATGTACGACCGGGCCGTCACGCTGGGCGCCAGTTTTTCCGGCAGCTACTGGAATCGGGCCGCCGACAGCCTGGGTGTTGCGGTGGCGCATCTTGCCGTCAGCGACGCCTACCGTGCGACGCTGGCCGACCCGGCCGGCGCCGAACAGACCGTCGAGCTCTACTACAACTGGCAGGCCACCCCCAGCCTGATGTTGACGCCGGACCTGCAGTTCATCCGCCATGCCGCCGCCGACAAGGCCAACGGCAACAGCAACGTGGCCGGCCTGCGCGCCGCCCTGTCGTTCTGAAGGCGGCGCCATGAAGCTCCGTGCCTTCCTCCTCGTCGCCGCCCTGTATGCCGGTGCATCCCACGCCGATCTGCCCACTTATACGGTGATGGCGAAAAGCGGGCGATTGACGCCTGCCACCCTGGCGGTTCCCGCCGGAGTGCGTTTCAAGATCGTCATCGAGAACGCGGGGCGCGAACCGATCGAGTTCGAAAGCCTGCAACTCAGGAAGGAAAAGGTGCTGGCCCCCGGCGCCCGCTCCTTCGTGGTCATCGCCCCGCTGAAACCGGGCGAATACGACTTCTTCGACGAATTCCACCCAGACACATCCAAAGGCCGCATCGTCGCGAAATGAAAACACCCGCCATGCCTCCATCCCAGCTCGCCGGCGCTACCGCAGCCTGGCCGACCTTGTTCCCCCCGAGCACCCTGTGGCGCCTGGTTTCAGGGAGAACGAATCATGGGTAATGCTGCCTTCATCGTCTGGCGCGAGACCATCGAGGCCATGCTGGTCGTCGGTATCCTGCACGGCTGGCTCACCGCCCACTCAGGACTGCTGCCCGACCAGCGCCGCCGCGCCCTGCGCTGGCTGTGGGGCGGCGTCGGCGCCGGGCTGGCGCTGGCCGTGCTGCTGGCGCTCACCCTGCTGGGCATCCAGGCCTGGGCCGACGACACCACCCTGGAGTGGTTCCAGGCACTCATGCCGCTGGTCGCCGCCGGGCTGATTTTCCAGATGGTCGTGTGGATGCGCCGTCACGGCGCCGGCCTCAAGCGCGAACTGGAGGCCGGCATGTCCGTCGCCGCCGAACGCGCCCACTGGGCCGGCATGGCGCTGCTGGCCGCCCTCGCGGTGGGCCGCGAAGGCGCCGAGACGGTGATCTTCCTGTACGGCGCCGCCACCAACGACAGCGGCGCCGATCTGCTTGCCGGCGGCGTGGCCGGTTTCCTGCTCGCGCTGGCGGCCTATGCCGGGCTGGTGCGGGGCGCGCGCTGGTTCTCCTGGCGGCTGTTCTTCCGCGCAACGGAAATTCTGTTGCTGCTGCTGGGCGGTGCCCTGCTGGTGGACGGTCTCGACAAGCTGATCGGTCTGGAGGCGCTGCCGGCGCTGGTCGATCCGCTGTGGGATGCCGGTTTCCTGCTGGATGACAGCAGCCGTGCCGGCGGCCTCATCGCCGCCTTCACCGGCTGGCGCGCCCAGCCCGCCGGCCTCAGCTACCTGGCGCTGGCGCTGTGGTGGGGGCTGGCCTTCGCCCTGGCGTTGCGGGCAAGGCCGGCGGGAGAATTGCGATGAGCGCCTGTGCCCCGTCCTCCCGGCCGGCAGGCGGCAAAGGTGAGCGCCTGGCTCGGCTGGGCCTTTGGTTGCGCCGGCACCGCGGCAGCATCCTCGCCCTGCAATGGGCGGTGGTGCTGTTCTACGTCGTGGTGGTGGCCTGGCCCGTCTTCCTGCCCCTGCCCGGCGAGAGCGACCACATCCTCGACAACCTCACCCGCTTTGCCCAGTTCCTGTTCTGGGGCATCTGGTGGCCCTTCGTCATCCTGTCGATGATGACCCTGGGCCGGGTCTGGTGCGGTCTGTTCTGCCCGGAAGGGGCACTGACTGAATGGAGTTCGAAATTCAGCCTCGGCCTCCCGGTACCGCGCTGGCTGAAGTGGGCCGGCTGGCCGTTCCTGGCCTTCGTGCTGACCACGCTGTTCGGCCAGATGACCAGCGTCTACGAATATCCCAAGCCGGCCCTGCTGATCCTGGGCGGCTCGACGCTGGCCGCAATCGTCGTTGGCCTGCTGTACGGCAAGAACAAGCGGGTGTGGTGCCGCCACCTGTGTCCGGTCTCCGGCGTATTCAATCTGCTGGCCCGCATCGCCCCACTGCACTTCGCAGTGGACCGGGCTGTCTGGGATGGCGCCTCCAAGTCCGGGGCGCCGGTAAACTGCGCGCCACTGATCGATATCCGTCGCATGCAGTCCGCCTCCGCCTGCCACATGTGCGGCCGTTGCGCCGGGAAGCGCGGCGCGGTGCAATTGGCATTGCGTTCCCCGGAATGGGAAATTCTGCGTCTGCCTGATGCCGGCCCGAAGGTCGAGCCGCAGGATCGCTGGTCCGCGCGCCTGCTCGCCTTCGGCATGCTGGGCGTCGCCCTCGGTGCGTTCCAGTGGAGCGCCAGCCCCTGGTTTATCGCCGCCAAGCAGGTGGCGGCCGAATGGCTGATCGAGCAAGAGGTTTGGTGGGCACTGGACACCCCCGGCCAGTGGTGGCTGTTCACCCACTACCCGGAATTGAACGATGCCTTCACCTGGCTGGATGGCGGCCTGTTGCTGGCCTATATCGGCGCCACCGCCCTGGTCGCAGGCGGCTGGATCTGGCTCTGCCTGCGGTTAACCGCCGCCTTTGCGGGAACACACTGGACCCGCCTGGCCATGACCCTGATCCCCTTCGCCGGGGTCAGCGTCTTCGTCGGGCTGTCCCTGCTCACCACCGGCCAGTTGTTCGGCGAGGGCATCGTGCTGGCCTGGGCCGCCCCGGCCCGGCTCACGCTGCTGGCCCTGACCGGCCTCTGGTCTGCCAGCCTGGCCTGGCGCCTGGCACGGGTCGGCCGGCGGCGCTGGGCCGCGCCGGTCGGCGTCGCCCTGGCCGCCGCCCTGCCCCTGTGGGCCTGGTACCAGCAATTTTTCGTCTGGTGAACAACATGTCCCGTGTACCGTTCGCCGACACATTGGGGCACAAATACATACATTTCTACAATATATAAGTGATTTTATTCGGATCGGATTTTTCCCGTGAACCCCTTTAGAAAGCGCACAGCCATTCTCATTGCCGGCGTCAGTGCGCTGCTCGCCTCCATCAGCGGTCCTATTGCGTGGTATGTCGCCAGAGAAAATGCAGAAGAGAGCATCGTCTCCCTGGCCATGGAGGAATCGGGCCGTTTGCTCCACCGCCACCATGCGATCAATCTGGGGGGGGGGGAGGACGCGGTTGGCCGTGCCGAAGCTGCTGCAAACATCATTGTCGGCGGATTGTTTGATATCGCGGAAATTTACGACGGAAACGGCGCTAAACTTGCAGAATCCATGACCTCTGGGGGGAGGCCATTGAGCAGTCTCTGACCGGCCATGGCAAACCCGATTACCTGACGACGACCTATTGAGAGTCTCAAGCTGGCAGGCGACGTGTGGGTATTGCGAGTCTTTATTCCCCTGCGTGAACAGACCGAGGCTGTCGGGGGTCCCATAACGGGATACTTCGAAGGTGTTCGTGTGGTGCCCAAATGGCAGCAGGAACAAATCTTTGCCAATGCTCTGACGGTCGCGTTGATGACGTGTCTTGCCTCATTGCTGTGCGGTGCCGCGATTTATCCCGTGGTCGTGCATCTTTCGACGGATAACGAACGCAAAGCCCGCGAAGTGCTCGATTCTCATATTTCCATGATGGAGTCCTTGGGCCGGGCCATTGCCAAGCGGGATTCCGATACCGGGGAACACAATTACCGGGTTGCCTGGGTTTCTGCCCGCATTGCCGAAGAAATGGGGCTGACGGGGCACGATATGCAGGCCCTGATCGCAGGCAGTTTTCTTCATGACGTTGGAAAAATCGGCATACCCGATGCCATCTTGCTCAAGCCGGGCAAACTGGACGAAGAAGAATTCGTCATTATGCGCACCCATGTCGCGTTGGGTGAGGAGATTGTGACCGGCATGGGGTGGCTGGATGATGCCAATGCGGTGGTTGCGGCGCATCACGAAAAAAGGGATGGCAGCGGCTATCCTCGTCAACTGAAGGGCGACGCCATTCCACTTGCCGCATGCATCTTCGCGGTGGCCGATGTCTTTGACGCGCTCTCCTCCAAGCGCCCTTACAAACAAAGGGGGAGGCTGGGAGGGGGATGGGGTACATGAGAAAAAAACTTTATCGATAACGTGTTGGTCGACGGCATCAAGGGGCATACTGGGGCAGCCATGAAGCCGCTGCCGCTCGATGTGATTTCGGTACAATCGCAAGTGGTCTATGGCCGGGTGGGCAACAACATGGCCGTCCCCACCCTCGAAGCGCTGGGCCTGTCGATGGCCGCCGTGCCGCCTGTTCCACTGGGCCAAGCGGTTTTTCGAATGGCAGTACCTGCGCCCCTACCGCAAGGTGAATCGCGCATGAGTCGCCGACTCGCGGCGGCTGGGCCGGGCATGGAAAATCAAGCCGGATCACCTACACTTGATACGGAAAGCCGGGGTTCGTCTGACTGATTTTCCACCGCCTCGTGCCTGACCGAAACAGGGAGCGCTCATGATAAAAAACTCAAGCCTAATCGGCGGATATCTTGTTCGGCGTGCATTGTTCGCCTGTCTCCTGCTGCTGGCGCTGAACGCCGCGACGCAGGCGTCGGCTGCTGCGGACGCAGTGCCTGCACGGACCGAGGTGAAGGCGTCCACGGCCGAACACGGCAAGTTCAGCCGGCTGAAAAAGCCGTTCAAAACCGGTGAAGAAGTGACCGAAGCCTGCCTGTCCTGCCATACCGAGGCGGCCAAACAGGTGATGGCGACGCGGCACTGGACCTGGGATTACGTCAACCCGTCCACCGGCCAGCGCCTGGGCAAGAAGACCATGCTCAACAGCTTCTGCATCGCCGATCGTTCCAACGAAGCGTTCTGCAATGCCTGCCATGTGGGCTACGGCTGGAAGGACGACCGCTTCGACTTCAGCTCGGAAAGGAACGTCGATTGCCTGGCCTGCCACAACACCGGCCAGTACGTCAAGATTCCCGGCCTGGCCGGCCATCCCGCCTACCAGCGCATGGAATATCCGCCGGGTTCCGGCAAATTCATCGAAGCGGTGGATCTGTCGCAGGTCGCCCGGCAGGTCGGCAAGACCAGCCGCGCCACCTGCGGCGCGTGCCATTTTTACGGCGGCGGCGGCGACGGAGTGAAGCACGGCGATCTGGATTCCTCGCTGAAGCAGCCCGACCGCAAGCTGGACGTGCACATGGGCGTGGATGGGGGCAACTTCACCTGCGCCACCTGCCACAAGACCGAAAGCCACCGCATCGCCGGAAGCCGGATAGCGCCAACCGCCTCCGACCCGCACCCTGCCATCCTGCGCGGCCAGAAAACCGATCGCAATCCGGCAAGCTGCCAGGCCTGCCACGGCGACCAGCCGCACAAGCCCGGACCGGGCGCGGGCCTGATGGGCAGCCTGACGCGGGGCGACCGCCTCAACGCCCATACCCGTACGCTGGCCTGCCAGACCTGCCACATTCCCGCCTTCGCCCGCGGCGGCGTGCCCACCAAGATGTTCTGGGACTGGTCCACGGCGGGCACGCTGGATGCCGACGGCAAGCCGTTCCAGAAAAAGGATGAACACGGTCACGTCATTTTCGACAGCAAGAAGGGCGACTTCCGCCTGGGCGAGAATGTCGAACCGGACTACGTCTGGTTCGACGGCCGCGTGGATTACACGCTGAAGAGCGACCGCATCGATCCGGCGCGCATCGTCAAGATGAACACCTTCCACGGCGATGCCGGTGAGCCCGCTGCCCGCATCTGGCCGGTCAAGCGCTTCCGCGGCAAGCAGCCCTACGACCTGGAGCACCTCACTCTGCTGGTGCCCCACACCGCCACGCCGGACGACACCGCGCTGTGGTTCAACTACGACTGGGATCGCGCGCTGGCCGCCGGAACGGCCGCCGCCGGCCAGCCCTTCAGCGGCAGGTTCGGCTTCGTCGAAACGGAGATGCTGTGGCCCATCACCCACATGGTGGCGCCGAAGGAACAGGCACTGGGCTGCGCCGAATGCCACAGCCGCGACGGCCGCCTGAAGGCGGTCAGCGGCGTCTATCTGCCGGGCCGCGACCGCAACCTGCTGCTGGACCGCGCCGGCTTCGGGCTGGCCGGCCTCGCTTTGCTCGGCGTGCTGGGCCACGGCACGCTGCGAATCTTCACGCGCAGAAAACGCAGGGAACACGGAAATGACTGAACGCATCTACCTCTTCAAGCGCTTCGAGCGCTTCTGGCACTGGTCGCAGGCCGCGCTGGTCATCACCCTGCTGGTCACCGGATTCGAGGTCCACGGCAGCTACAGCCTGCTCGACTTCGGCCAGGCGGTGTCGATTCATACCACGGCCGCCTGGCTGCTGGTGGGCCTGTGGATCTTTGCCATTTTCTGGCATTTCACCACCGGCGAATGGCGCCAGTACATCCCCAGCTTCGACCAGTTGGGCGCGGTGATCCAGTACTACAGCTACGGCATCTTTCTCGGCCGCCCGCACCCCTACAGGGTGGTGCCCGAACGCAAGCACAACCCGCTGCAGCGCCTGGCCTACCTGGGGCTGAAGCTCGCGATCAATCCGTTAATCTGGGCGAGCGGAATCGCCTACCTGTTCTACGCGGAATGGCGCGACCTCGCGCCCGCCTGGCTCGGCCTGCAGGAAGTCGCCATCGCCCACACGCTCGGCGCTTTCATGATGCTGGTTTTCCTCGTCGCTCACGTCTACCTCACCACCACCGGACATACTCCGCTCGCCCACATCAAGGCCATGATCACCGGCTGGGAAGAGGAGCACTGAAACGGCTTCGACGCCGCACCCACCCAACCGCAACCGAGAAGAAATGCCTGATGAAACAAACCCTGCTGCAGGAAAAATACCCGATCTTCGTCGCCGAGATCGACAAGTCCGAAACCCGCTGTCAAAGCGTCGACGAGGTGGTGAGCGGCCTCAAGGACAAAATCGCCGCCAACCCCAAGGTGCAATTCATCGGCGTGTTCGACCACTACGCCCACACTCGACGCATCGAAGGCGAGATCAATCCCGACATCAAGGCCGCGGTGGACGTGATCTTCTGCTTCGGCCTGGCCCTGCCCAATCCGCAGGTGCTGGCGGTGCGTCCCCGCTCCATCGGCGTGGCGGACATGGGCGACAAGTTCGTGGTGAGCTTCATGGAAGCGCCGATGAGGCCCGCGAACGAAGCCATGGAAGCCTGGGTCAAAGGGCTGCGCAACAAGGGCTGAGCGGCGCCCCGCCGCCAGCATGAAAACCGGGGCGCACCCACTACAATGCGCGTCCCGATACCCCGATGTTTACAGCGTGCCTGAAATGAATTTTGATCCTGGCTGCCGCGCCTGCCCACGCCTTGCCGGCTTTCTGGACGAAGTGCGCACGCACCATCCCGGTTACCACGCGCGCCCGGTGCCCGCCTTCGGCGATCCTGCGCCCGACCTGCTGATCGTCGGTCTCGCCCCCGGCATGCACGGCGCCAACCGCAGCGGCCGGCCGTTCACCGGCGATCACGCAGGGGTACTGCTGTACGAGACCCTGCACCGCTTCGGCTACGCCAGTGCGCCGCAGTCGATTTCCGTCGACGATGGCCTGACGCTCAGCGGCTGCCGCATCACCAACGCAGTGAAATGCCTGCCGCCGGCCAACAAGCCGGAACCGGGCGAAATCCGTGAATGCAATCGTTTCCTGGCAGCCGAAATTGCCGCCTTGCCGACGCACGCCAGCATCCTGGCGCTCGGCCAGATTGCACATCAGGCGGTTCTGCGCGCGCAGGGCCTCAAACTCAAAGACTACCCCTTCGGCCACGCCAGCGACTACCGCCTGCCCGGCGGACGGCGGCTGGTCAGCAGCTACCACTGCTCCCGCTACAATACGCAGACACGCCGCCTCACCCCGGAAATGTTCGCGGCGGTGTTCACCCTGATTCAAAGCGAGAACCGATCATGCCCGTCGTCACCATCAAGCTCGCCGGCACGCTGACCCGCGAGCAGAAGCAGAAAGTCGCCGAGGAAATCACCGCCACGCTGGAGCGCCACGCCGGCAAGCCGGCCTCCTACACTTATATCGCGTTCGAGGAACTGCCGGACGAGAACTGGGCGATCGCCGGCAAGCTGCTCGATGAGAAATGACGTTTTATCCGCGAAGGGCACGAAGAAGCGCGAAACAAGACCCTGAAGATTTTCTTCGTGTCCCTTCGCGCCCTTCGCGGATAAAACGGTTTTGCATGTGAACATTACCAAGGAATTTCTCGCCTCGCTGCCCACCCTGCCCGGCGTCTACCGCATGATCGACGCGGCCGGCGCGGTACTCTACGTCGGCAAGGCGAAGCATCTCAGGAAGCGCGTCACCAGCTATTTCCAGAAAACCGACCAGAGCCCACGCATCCGGCTGATGCTGAAGAGCGTCGATCACATCGACACCACGGTGACGCGCACCGAGGCCGAGGCGCTGCTGCTGGAGAACAACCTGATCAAGGGGCTGAAGCCGCGCTTCAACATCCTGTTCCGCGACGACAAATCCTATCCCTACCTGCTGCTGACCGGGCACCGCTTTCCGCGGCTGGCCTATTTTCGCGGCACGCCGAAAAAGAGCGACCAGGCATTCGGCCCCTACCCCAATTCCTACGCGGTGCGCGAGAGCATCCAGCTGCTGCAGAAGGTGTTCCAGCTGCGCACCTGCGAGGACACCGTGTTCGCCAACCGCTCGCGCCCCTGCCTGCTGCACCAGATCAAGCGCTGCACCGCGCCCTGCGTCAAACTCGTCACGCCGGAAGCCTACGCGCGCGACGTCAGCGCGGCCGCCCAGTTGCTGCACGGCGAGGCCTCCGCACTGACCGAGCTGATCACCGAACAGATGAACGCCGCCGCAGCCGCGCTCGATTTCGAGACCGCCGCGCTGCTGCGCGACCGCCTGCGCATGCTGGCAACGGTGCGTGAAAAGCAGTTCGTCGACACCACCGGCGGCGAGGCCGATGCCGACGTGGTGGCGGTGGCCGAGGCCGGCGGGGTGATCGCGGTCAACCTGACCATGATCCGCGGCGGCCGCCATCTCGGCGACCGCAGCTTCTTTCCGCAGCATGGCGAAGGGGCGACGCCGGCCGAAGCGCTGGAAGCCTTCATTGCCCAGCATTATCTGGAGCACCCGGTCCCGGCGCGCATCCTGGTGAGCGAAGCGATCGAGACCGACGCGCTGGAAGCGCTGCTGTCCGAACAGGCCGGCAAAAAAGTCACGCTCCTGCACCGCGTCACCGGCGAGCGAAAAGTCTGGATCGGCATGGCGCAGGCCAACGCGCGCCTGTCCGCCGCGCGCCGCAGCGCCGACCGCGCCAACCAGTCGCAGCGGCTGGCCGCGCTGCGCAACACGCTTGGCTTGCCGCAATTGAACCGCATCGAATGCTTCGACATCTCGCACACCATGGGCGAAGCCACCATCGCCTCGTGCGTCGTCTACGAAGGCGACGACCTGAAGAAATCCGACTACCGGCGCTACAACATCGGCGGCATCACGCCGGGCGACGACTACGCCGCGATGCGCGCCGCACTGACCAAGCGCTTCCGCAAGAGCGTGGAGGAAAATGGCGTGCTGCCCGACCTGCTCTTGATCGACGGCGGCAAGGGGCAAATTTCGAGCGCGGTCGAGGCGATGGCCGAGCTTGGCCTGAGCGATGTTCTGCTGCTCGGCGTCGCCAAGGGCGAGGCGCGCAAGCCCGGCCTGGAAACACTGATCTTCGCCGACGGCCGCGAGCTGAAGCTTGCCAAGGACCATCCCGGCTTTCACCTGATCCAGCAGGTGCGCGACGAAGCGCACCGCTTCGCCATCACCGGCCACCGCGCCAAACGCGGTAAGGCACGCCTGCAATCGACCCTTGAAGACATCGCCGGAATCGGCCCCAAGCGCCGCAAACAGCTGCTGGAACACTTCGGTGGACTGCAAGGCGTGCGCGACGCCGGCGTCGACGCGCTTGCCACGGTGAACGGTATCAGTCGAGAATTGGCGGAAACCATCTACAACGCCCTCCATTAACACCGATGCCCCTCAACCTCCCCAACCTGCTCACCTGGCTGCGCATCCTCTTCATCCCGTTGATGGTGGGCGTCTTCTACCTGCCGGATGGCTGGGTGACGCCGCATGAAGCCAACCTGCTGGCTGCGGTATTTTTCGGGGTGGCGGCGCTGACCGACTGGCTCGATGGCTATCTGGCGCGCGCGCTCGGCCAGACCTCGGCCTTCGGCGCCTTTCTCGACCCGGTGGCCGACAAACTGATGGTCGCCGCCGCGCTGATCGTGCTGATCGACCTCGGTCGCGTGGCGCCGCTCATCGGGCTCATCATCATCGGCCGCGAAATCACCATTTCGGCGCTGCGCGAGTGGATGGCCAGGGAAGGCAAATCCGCCAGCGTGGCGGTATCCTTCGTCGGCAAGCTGAAAACCACGGCGCAGATGATCGCCATCGTACTGCTGCTGTATTTCGACCCGGCCGCCGGCCTGCCCATTGCCAGCATCGGCACACTGCTGATCTGGGTCGCCGCGCTGCTCACCCTGGTGTCGATGGCGTATTACCTTGTAATGGCAGCGCGCGCGCTGCAAAAAACTTCATGAAAATTGTTGACAGGGAAAAGCGGAATCCCCATAATGCGCAGCCTTGAAACGCGGGAATAGCTCAGCTGGTAGAGCGCAACCTTGCCAAGGTTGAGGTCGGGAGTTCGAGCCTCCTTTCCCGCTCCAGCATTCTGGGGAAAACAGATGGCGTAGCCCGGATGTTTTCCCCTTTTCGTTTAAGCAATTCACCGCGACGGCGCGATAGCAAAGCGGTTATGCACCGGATTGCAAATCCGTGTAGGTCGGTTCGACTCCGGCTCGCGCCTCCAGACTCAAGCCAGCTGTCCGTTTCGCCCGGATGGTGAAATTGGTAGACACAAGGGATTTAAAATCCCTCGCCAGCGATGGCGTACCGGTTCGACCCCGGTTCCGGGCACCATCTTGTCTTTCAGACTACCTGCCCGAGTGGTATAATTTCGGCGCTTGATTATTAACAACAATGGGCGGTTCGCCCATTTTTTATTTGTGCTGCGCCATGAGTTCATGCGGTTTCGTTTGCGCTGCGCAGCGGCACGAAGATGGATTTGCAATGATGGATTTGCCCGCCCGCCTGGAGCCTGTACTTGCCGGACTCGGTTACGAACTGGTGACGCTGGAACGCGCCGGGCGCGGGCTGATGCGGATTTTCATCGACAAGCCGGGGGGCATCACGATCGAGGACTGCGTAACGGTGAGCAATCACTTGAGCCACCTGTTCACCGTCGAGAACATCGACTATGACAGGCTGGAAGTATCCTCGCCCGGCATCGACCGGCCGCTGGTCAAGCCGCAGGACTATGTACGTTTTGCCGGTGAGCCGGTGACGCTCAAGCTGCGGGTGCCGATGGATAACCGGCGGCGCCTCAGCGGCCAACTGCTCGGCCTGGAAGAAAATGCAGTGAAATTGATCGTCGATGGCACGGAAGTGTCGATCGATTTAAGGAATGTGGACGCTGCCCGCCTGAACCCAAAGGTTTAGGCAGGCTGGAGGGAATGATGAGTCGTGAATTGTTAATGCTGGCCGATGCGCTGGCGCGCGAAAAAAACGTGGGCCTGGATGTGGTGTTCGATGCGCTGGAGCAGGCGCTCGCCTCCGCCACCAAAAAACGCTTCAAGGATGAGGCCGACGTGCGCGTGTCGATCGATCGCGACACCGGCGACTATGAATCCTTTCGCCGCTGGCAGGTGGTGTCCGAAGCGGATCTGGAATCCGAGGGTTACCAGATTCTGCTGATCGACGCCCAGGACAAGCATCCCGACATCGAGATCGGCGACTACATCGAGGAGCCGCTGGAAAACGTCGAGTTTGGCCGCATCGGTGCGCAGGCAGCCAAACAGGTCATCCTGCAGAAGATCCGCGATGCCGAGCGCGAACAGGTCATCAGCGACTTCCTCGACCGCAAGGAACATCTCGTCAGCGGGGTGGTGAAACGCATCGACCGTGGCAACGCCATCATCGAATCGGGCCGCATCGAGGGCTTCGTGCACCGCGACCAGATGATTCCGCGCGAGAACCTGCGCGTCGGCGACCGTGTCCGCGCCTACCTGCTGCGCATCGACCGCGGCGCCCGCGGCCCGCAGGTGGTGCTGTCGCGAACCGCGCCCGAATTCATCATGAAGCTATTCGAGCTCGAAGTGCCGGAAATCGAGGAGGGCCTGCTGGAAATCAAGGCTGCCGCCCGCGATCCAGGCCTGCGTGCCAAGATCGCAGTGGTATCGCACGACCCGCGCATCGACCCGATCGGGACCTGTATCGGCATGCGCGGTTCGCGCGTCACCTCGGTGACCAACGAACTGGCGGGCGAGCGCGTCGACATCATCCACTGGTCGTCCGACCCCGCGCAGTACGTCATCAATGCGCTGGCGCCAGCCGAAGTCAGCTCCATCGTGGTGGACGAAGACAAGCACAGCATGGACGTGGTGGTGGACGAGGAACAGCTGGCGATGGCCATCGGCCGCGGCGGCCAGAACGTGCGCCTGGCGTCCGAGCTGACCGGCTGGGAACTCAACATCATGTCGCGTGAAACGGCAGAAGAGAAGCAGTCGAGCGAAAGCGGCAAGACCCTCGCACTCTTCGTCGAGAAGCTCGATGTGGACGAGGAAGTCGCCCAGATTCTGGTTGACGAAGGCTTCTCCACGCTGGAAGAAGTCGCTTACGTCCCGCTCAACGAAATGCTCGAGATCGAAGCCTTCGACGAAGACCTGGTCAACGAACTGCGCAACCGTGCCCGCAACGCGTTGCTGACCGCCGCCATTGTCGGCGAGGAGCAGGTCGAGACCTCTGCGGGCGACCTGTTGTCGCTCGAAGGCATGGACGCAGAAACCGCACGCATGCTCGCCAGCAACGGCATCCACACCACCGAGGACCTGGCGGAACTGGCAGTCGACGAACTGACCGAAATATCCGCCATGGATGCCGAACGCGCCAAACAATTGATCATGGCCGCACGCGCGCCCTGGTTTGCCTAAGGCTAAGAGGACTGCATGAACGTTGAACAATTTGCCCAGGAATTGAAGCTGCCGCCCCAGCTGTTGTTGGAACAGCTGAAAGCGGCAGGCGTCAATAAAAACGATGTGATCGATTCCGTCACCGAGGCGGACAAGGCACACCTGCTCGACTACCTGCGCAAGGTGCATGGCGGCGGCGCCGAGACCGGAAAAACCAAGATCACCATCACACGCAAGCAGACGGGCGAAATCCGCAAGACCGATAGCACCGGCAAGTCGCGTACCATTCAGGTGGAAGTGCGCAAGTCGCGCACCTACGTCAAGCGCGATGCCGCTGCGCTGACGGCCGAAGCCCCGCCCGTGTCGGAGCCCGCACCTGAAATCCAGGCTGCCCCGCAGGTCGAGGAACTGGCTCAGCTGGTGGTTGAAGCCAGGGTTGAATCGCCCGTCATCGAACCGGTTGCGGCCAAACCTGCCAAATCCAAGCCTGCTGTGGTCGAGCCCGTCGCCGCCGAGCCCGTCGCCGCCGAGCCCACCGCGGTGGAGCCCGTCGCTGAAGCTGCACCCGTGCCGCTTGAGATGGCTGTGGAGCCCGCACCGGAAGCCGCCCCGGTGGTGAAGAAAACCACGCGCATCAAAAAGGCGTCGATCCTGAACGAGGCAGAAGTCAAGACGCGCGCAGAAGAAGCACGCCGTCACTCGGCCCTGCAGGAACGCCAGGCCTCCGACGCCAAGGCCCGCACCGAACGCGAAGCCTTGCGCAAGCAAGCGGAAGCCGCGCGCGAAGCCGCCAAACTGGAGGCAGCCCAGAAAGCCGCGGCGCCCGCTGCGCCCGCTGCACCCGCCGCACCTACCGCCAAAACCTTGCACAAACCCGACAAGCCGGCTGGTGCCAAGGGCGCCAAAGGGCCGGACAAGAAAGCCGCAGGCAGCTGGAAGGATGAGGCCGCAAAGCGCAAGGGCGGACTCAAGACCCGTGGCGGCGCTGCGCCTGACGCAGGCTGGCGCGGCCGTAAAGGCAAATCCAGATCCGGATCCGGCCATGAAGAGACCACCTTCGTGGCCCCGACCGAGCCGATCGTGCGCGAGGTTCTGGTGCCCGAAACCATCACCGTGGCCGAACTTGCCCACAAGATGTCGGTAAAGGCTGCCGAGGTCATCAAGGCCCTGATGAAACTGGGCAGCATGGTAACCATCAACCAGGTGCTCGATCAGGAAACCGCGATCATCGTAATCGAGGAAATGGGCCACATCGCCAAGGCCGCCGCGCTCGATACACCGGAAGCCTACATCGATACCGGCTTTACCGGCGAAACGGTCATGCGCCCCCGCCCGCCTGTCGTCACGGTGATGGGGCACGTCGACCACGGCAAGACCTCGCTGCTCGACACCATCCGGCGCACCCGGGTGGCCAGCGGCGAAGTCGGCGGCATCACCCAGCACATCGGCGCCTATCACGTCGAAACCGAAAAAGGCGTCATCACCTTCCTCGACACCCCGGGCCACGAAGCGTTTACCGCGATGCGGGCACGCGGCGCCAAAGCGACCGACATCGTTGTGCTGGTGGTGGCGGCGGACGACGGCGTCATGCCGCAGACCATCGAAGCCATCCACCACGCCAAGGCCGCAGGGGTGCCGCTGGTGGTGGCAATCAACAAGATCGACAAGCCCGACGCCAGCCCCGAGCGTATCCGCCAGGAACTCGTCGCGCAGGGCGTCACCCCCGAGGAATGGGGTGGCGACACCCAGTTCGTCGAAGTGTCGGCCAAAGCCAACACCAATCTCGATGGCTTGCTCGATGCCATCCTGCTACAGGCCGAAGTGCTGGAACTGCAGGCAGCCGCCGAAGGGCCGGCCAAAGGCCTCGTCATCGAAGCGCGCCTGGACAAGGGCAAGGGCCCGGTCACCACGCTGCTGGTGCAATCCGGCACCCTGCGCCGCGGCGACATGGTGCTGGCCGGCCAGGCCTTCGGCCGCGTGCGCGCCATGCTCGACGAGTCGGGCAATGTCGTGAACGAAGCCGGGCCTTCGATCCCGGTCGAAATCCAGGGTCTGTCCGACGTGCCGCGGGCGGGCGAGGACATGATGGTGCTGCCCGACGAGCGCAAGGCGCGCGAAATCGCGCTGTTCCGCCAGGGCAAGTTCCGCGACGTGCAGCTCGCCAAAAAGCAGGCCGCCAAGCTGGAATCGATGTTCGGGCAGATGGGGGCAGGCGAAGTCCAGCAACTTCCCATCATCCTCAAAGCCGACATGCAGGGCTCCTACGAAGGCCTGGCGCACGCGCTGGCCAAGCTGTCGACCGACGAAGTCAAAGTCAACATCATCCACAGTGCGGTAGGCGCGATCACCGAATCGGACGTCAACCTGGCGCTCGCCTCCAAGGCGGTGCTGATCGGCTTCAACGTGCGCGCCGATGCGTCGGCACGCAAGCTGGCCGAATCCAGCGGCGTGGATCTCCGCTACTACAACATCATCTACGAGGCGGTGGATGAAGTTAAATCGGCTCTTTCCGGCATGCTGGCGCCCGAAAAGCGGGAAAGCGTCATCGGCAGTGTGGAAATCCGCCAGGTCTTCACCATTTCCAAGGTCGGCACCATTGCCGGCTGCTACGTGCTGGATGGCGTGATCAAACGCAACGCCGGCGTGCGTGTGCTGCGCAACAACGTGGTGATCCACCAGGGCGAGCTCGACTCGCTCAAGCGCTTCAAGGATGACGTCAAGGAAGTCAAGGCAAACTTCGAATGCGGCCTCTCCCTGAAGAACTTCAACGACATCCAGGTAGGCGATTTGCTCGAAGTGTTCGAGGTCGTGGAAATCGCGCGTTCATTGTGAGGATCCAGGAATCAGGATCTGGGGGCTAGGATTCAGGGAATGAGCGCGGCGAGCCGCGCGCCCTGGTTCCTGATTCCCAACTCCTAGCCTTAACCACCATGCCAAAAGACTTTCCCCGTGCCCGCCGCGTCGCCGACCAGATCCAGCGCGAACTGCCGGAGTTGATCCGGCAGGAAGTGAAGGATCCGCGCGTCGGCATGCTGACCATCACCGAGGTGGAGGTCAACCGCGACATGGAGTTTGCCAAGGTCTACTTCACCACCCTGGGCGGCGAGGCCGAGCATGCCGCCTGCCTGCTGGGCCTGCAGCGTGCCAGCGGCTTTCTGCGCACGCAGCTGTCACGCCGCATGCAGTTGCGGGTGGTGCCCAAGCTCAGCTTCGTCTATGACCGCTCGGTCGAGCGCGGCATCGAGCTTAGCCAGCTAATTGAAGCGGCCGTCGCCGAAGATGCCAAACACCCGAAAGACGAATGAACCTAAAAACCGTAGTTGACCGCTTATAAACGTATGGCATTCCGCATGAATATTGGCTTTTTCGCCTTCGATCATATTCACCATCAGGTTAAGTCCGCTACGCGCCCGCTGATACGCCTGGTCGCGCGCCTGCCTTTGTACCCGCAAGGAGTAGGCCGGATTCGTCCCCGCAAGGGGGCGGCCGTGGTTGTAGAGCCGATAAATCGGCAACAACCATGCACTAAAGCCGCTAAAGCGGCAACGATTCCGCTCTCGCTCGTCGTTGCAGGCCCCGGCCTGCCGCCTCCTCGCTTCGCCCTAAAGGACTCCGATCCACTACGGGCTAAAGCCCGTGTGGAATCGTATGCGCCAGTCACCCGCTCAGACGCACCATCGGACGCGTCCAACTACGGTTTCTAGGTTGCCTCCCCGCCAGCCAATTAACGGCGTGCTGCTGCTGAACAAGCCGGTCGGTATCACTTCCAACGCCGCGCTGCAGAAAGCCAAGTGGCTGCTCAACGCCAAAAAGGCGGGCCATACCGGCACTCTCGACCCGTTCGCCGACGGGCTGCTGCCATTGTGCTTCGGCGAGGCCACCAAGTTCTCCGCCTATCTGCTCGAAGCCGACAAGCACTATCGCGCCGTGCTGCAACTCGGTGTCACCACGACTACGGGCGACCCGGAAGGCGAGGTTGTCAGCACCCGCGAGGTCAAAGTCGGCCGTGAAGACATCCGCGCCGTGCTGCCCCGCTTCAGCGGCGAAATCGAGCAGATCCCGCCCATGCATTCGGCACTCAAGCATCAGGGACGCCCGCTCTATGAATACGCCCGCGCCGGCATCGAAATCGACCGCCCGCCGCGCAAGGTGACGATTCGCGCCCTCGAACTGGTCGAATGCGATCCGCCCCGCGTGGTACTCGACGTGCAATGCAGTGCCGGCACGTATATTCGAACCCTGGCGCAGGACATCGGCGCTGTGCTCGGCTGCGGCGCCCACCTCACCGCGCTGACGCGCTGTGCAGCCGGCGGATTCAGGCTGGAACAGGCACACGCCCTGGTCGACCTGGAAGCGCTCGACGTTTTCCAGCGCCACGCCCTGCTGCTGCCTGCCGACTGCCTGGTGGCGCATCTGCCCGCGGTACAACTCGATGCCGTCGATGCCGCGGCGCTATGCCAGGGCCGCAGTGTGGCGCACCCCACGGAGCATCAAGGGCTGACACGGATTTACGCAGTGCCCCACGCTTTCCTCGGCCTGGCCGAGGCCAATGCCGGCCGCCTGCTGCCGCACCGGCTGATTGCCACCCAGCAGGCTTGAGTTGGATCTCCCATATAGCGTAAAATGCATGGTTTCCCCGAACGTGTCCCGCTCAGCCGCAGGCCACGCGATTCAGAAGGAGTACACCATGGCTGTTACCGTTACCCAGAAAGCGCAAATCGTCCAGGATTATCAGCGTGCCGCCGCCGATACCGGCTCGCCCGAAGTGCAGGTTGCCCTGCTGACGGCCCGCATCAACGACCTGACCGGCCACTTCAAGGCCAACATGAAGGATCACCACTCGCGTCGTGGTCTGCTGAAAATGGTGAGCCGCCGCCGCAAGCTGCTGGACTATCTGAAGCGCACCCAGCTCGAAAGTTACAAGACCCTGATCGAACGTCTCGGTCTGCGCAAGTAAGCCCGGCAAGACCACTGTGATGATCCAGCACCCTGCTGCCCCGGCACAGTGGATGGGGCCTGTCGCCCCCTGATTTTTTCACGCCCCGCCCATGCGGGGCGTTTTTGCTTTGAAAGGAACTCGCATGAGCGCTATCAAGAAAACCTTCGCCTACGGCCGCCACCTGGTCACGCTGGAAACAGGCGAAATCGCCCGCCAGGCTTCGGGCGCCGTCCTCGTCAACATGGATGACACCGTGGTGCTGGTCACCGTGGTTGCCAAGAACGAAGTCAAGCCCGGTCAGGATTTCTTCCCCCTGACCGTCGACTACCAGGAAAAAACCTACGCTGCCGGACGCATCCCCGGCGGCTTCCTCAAGCGTGAAAGCCGCGCGTCCGACGGTGAAATCCTGATTTGCCGCCTGATCGACCGCCCCATCCGCCCGCTCTTCCCCGAAGGCTTCTTCAACGAAGTGCAGATCATCGCCACGGTGATCTCATCCAACCCCGAAGTCAGCGCCGATATCCCCGCGCTGATCGGCGCCTCGGCTGCGTTGTCGCTGTCCGGTCTGCCGTTCGACGGTCCGGTGGGCGCAGCACGCGTCGGTTTCATCAACGGCGAATACGTGCTGAATCCGACCAACTCCGAGCTGAAAGATTCGGCGCTCAATCTGGTCGTCGCCGGCACCGAGACGGCCGTGCTGATGGTCGAATCCGAAGCGATGGAACTGCCCGAAGACATCATGCTGGGCGCGGTCATGTTCGGCCACACCCAGATGCAGGCCGCGATCAACGCCATCAACGAACTGGCCGACGAAGCCGGCGCCGACGCGTGGGACTGGCAGCCGGTCGCCGAAGACACCGCGATGGTGGAACGCCTGAAGGCACTGGCCGAAGACGGTCTGCAGCAGGCCTACAACATCAAGCAGAAGCAGGCGCGCATGAGCGCAATCGACGAAATGCGCAACAAGACCTTCGCCGAACTCATCACCGCCGGCATGGATACCGCCGCTGCCAATGCCGTGAAGGACGCTTTCCACCGCGTGGAAGCCAGCGTGGTGCGCAACCGCATCCTGTCCGGCCAGCCGCGCATCGACGGCCGCGACACCCGCACCGTGCGCCCGATCACCATCCGCACCGGCGTGCTGCCGCGTACCCACGGTTCCGCTCTTTTCACCCGCGGCGAAACCCAGGCGCTGGTCGTCACCACGCTGGGTACCGGACGCGACGAGCAGACCATCGACGCACTCGAAGGCAGTTATTCAGACCGCTTCATTCTGCAGTACAACATGCCCCCCTACGCCACCGGTGAAACCGGCCGCGTGGGCGCACCCAAGCGCCGCGAAGTCGGCCACGGGCGACTGGCCAAGCGCGCGCTGCTGGCAGTGCTGCCCTCCAAGGAAGAATTCGGCTACACCATGCGCGTGGTTTCGGAAATCACCGAATCCAACGGCTCGTCGTCGATGGCTTCGGTATGCGGCGGTTGCCTGTCGCTGATGGATGCCGGCGCGCCGCTGAAGGCGCACGTCGCCGGCATCGCCATGGGCCTGATCAAGGAAGGCAATCGCTTTGCCGTGCTGACCGACATCCTCGGCGACGAAGATCACCTGGGCGACATGGACTTCAAGGTTGCCGGCACCGAAAAAGGCGTGACCGCACTGCAGATGGACATCAAGATCAACGGCATCACCCAGGAAATCATGCAGGCCGCGCTGACGCAGGCGAAGGAAGGCCGCCTGCACATCCTCGATATCATGAAGGAATCGGTTGCCGGCAGCCACGAGATGTCAGCCTACGCGCCACGCATCATCGCAATGAAGATCAACCCGGAAAAAATCCGTGACGTCATCGGTAAGGGCGGCGCCGTAATCCGCGCGCTGACCGAGGAAACCGGCACCCAGATCGACATCCAGGAGGACGGCAGCGTAAAAATCGCCTGCACCAGCATGGAAGCCGGCGAACTTGCGAAGAAGCGCATCGAGGAAATCACCGCCGAGGTCGAAGTCGGCAAGGTGTACGAAGGTCCGGTCATCAAGCTGCTCGATTTCGGCGCGATCGTCAACGTGCTGCCGGGACGCGATGGCCTGCTGCACATTTCGCAGATTGCCCATGAGCGCGTCAATGCCATCGGCGATTATCTGAAAGAAGGCCAGGTCGTAAAGGTGGTGATTCTGGAAGCCGACGAAAAAGGCCGCCTGCGCTTGTCGATGAAGGCCCTGCTTGAAGCGCCTGTGCCTGCGCCCGTCACCAATGACACCGAAACACCTGAAAGCACGAGCTAAGCCTGGTCCGTGCCAATAAAAAACCGCGCCTTTAGGCGCGGTTTTTTATTGTGTGGCAGCGTTATGTCGCAGGAAGCGGAAAATGAACACGAACAGCCAGCCCAACTCCCCCAATCCCGGCTTCCAGACTCACGACCGCGCCGTGCAACTGCGCAATGCGCTGCACGATGGTCAACCCCAATCCTGCTCCATCCACATCTCCGGACAGGCGATAGAATGGCACAAACACGGCGAAATGCTGCGACTCGGGTATGCCAGGGCCATTATCAGCCACCCGCCAGTCTGAACCCTGCTCCGTAGCCTGCACCGTCAACATGATCTGCGTCCCACCATAGCGCTGGGCATTGTCAATCAGGTTGGTCAACATTTCCTGCAGCAATTGGGAATCCCCCATCATGGCCGCATCGTCACCCCTTGCTTCGAATCCTATTTCCACGCCTTTTACCAACGCCAGGGGCGCCCACTCACGCGCTATCTCTCTTACCAGTTCAACCCCATCCAGCCGCTGCAGGCACAAGGTATTTTCTGCGGCATCCACGCGCGCCAGAATGAGCAGCTTCTGGACCAGATTGCCCATGGTCTGAGTCGATTTCGCGATGCGTACCAAGGCGTGCTGCGCATCGTCAGGACGCGCAGTGGCCAGAGCCGCTTCGGCCTGTGCACGTATCCCCGCGATGGGCGTGCGCAGTTGATGCGCGGCATTCGCCACAAAACGCGACTGCGCTTCGACTGCCTCTGCCAGGCGCTGCAATAGCGAATTGATTTCATCCAGGAATGGGCGCAACTCCGCAGGAGCCCCCTCCAGCGGAACCGGTGTCAGATCAAGTGCTTTTCGGGCGGATAAACGGTCGCGCAGCCGGCTCAATGGGGCGAGTCCTCGGCCCACGCCATAAGCGATGGCCGCCGCTGCAGCCAGTGTCATCAGCAACATCGGAATCACAATGGCCAACGTGGCGCGATCAGCCATGGCCCGTCGCCGCGACAGGGTTTCCCCCACCTGGACCAGCACCGTGCCGCTCGCGCTGGTGCCCCGAAGCGGCAACGCAAAAGCGGCTACCCGAACGTTCTCGCCGTCCTTGATTCCATCGTAAACAAGCAACTGACCCGGCTTGATGCCGCTCTTCCCGTGCAGCGGAGGCATGTCGGCCTCCCCTTCAATTACCCGGCCCTGCGGGTCCACAACACGGTGAAACAATAGATCTTCCTGGTCAAAAGCCAGCATGGCCCGAGCCGAAACCGGGATGTCGACAAAGACCTTCCCACGCAACACTTCGACTCTGTCGGCCAGCGCGTAGGTTCGACGTACCAGCGAACGGTCGAAAGTCTCGTTAATAAAATACAGGCTGGAAAAATACGCGATGATCCACAGCAAAATAAAAAGTGGCAGCAGCATCCACAGCATGCGAACAATCAGCTGTCGCCTGAGACTCTGCGTATTGACCTTGCTCAACGTTCAACTTCCAATAAATAGCCCAGCCCGCGCAATGTGCGGATCACCACGCCTGAGCCATCCAATTTGCGTCTTAGCCGATGGATATAGACTTCAACTGCATTTTCACCCACCCCGTCATCCCAACCCGTCAGTCGATCTGCAATCGCTTCTTTTGCAGTAACTCGGCCACGATGATTCAGCAAAATCTCGAGCACCTCAAGTTCGCGCGCAGACAACACCAAAGAAGCATCATCGACACGAGCTTGACGACTAACACTGTCAAAATTCAGGCGTCCTATACGTATCTGGGTATCGGCCAAACCATTCGACCGACGCAGCAAAGCGCGCAACCGAGCCAGCAATTCATCAAGTGAAAATGGCTTCAGCAGGTAATCATCAGACCCCGCATCCAACCCTTTAACCCGATCCTCCACCGTATCACGCGCGGTCAAAACCATAACAGGCAGGGTCTCACCACGCTTACGCAGGTTCCGCAGCACGACCAGGCCCTCACGTCGAGGCAATCCCAAATCCAGCAGCACGGCATCGTAGGTATAGTCAGACAGGGCACTATCAGCCTGCACGCCGTCATGTGCCCAGTCAACCGAGAACCCGGCCTGTCGAACAGCCAGCATCACAGCCTCACCCAAGGTCAAGTCGTCTTCAACCAGCAGAATTTTCATGTATCAAGTCTTGCATAGAACACGCCCATTCCGCTTGAAACCCACGCAAATTAAAGATCAGATAAAAATAGAATCCGTAAGGTGCTTGTAAGCAAGTCGGAAGATAGTGATCGCCATGCAGTTGTTTTGGCAACTGCATTTCAATGCCTTACCACACTGGAGAAAATTTATGAACAAGATCATGTCCTCCCTCATTGCCGCAACGATTATTGGTGCTTTTAGCATGTCTGCCATGGCCTCTGACTCGCCTGATTCTGCCATGTCAGTTGCTGAAAAACCTGCAGCAGCGCCCAAAAAGCACACAACTCATAAGGCCACCAAAAAGCATGTGGCAAAATCCGCAGCGAAAAAATCCGACACTGCAGAACCCGGAATGAAATAAGCCATTCTTGAATGAAGCGTAGAAGTTCAAGTCAAGTCTGAACTTCTACAGATAAGGCAAGAAACCGTGTCCATGGGTACGGTTTCTTGCCTTTACGAAGGTGGCCCATCTTATGAGTAAACAACCTTACGGATACACACGTGGCGTTATCACCGTAAGGTTCATGTAAGGATACTGATGCACAGTTCGAATCATGCAGAAGCCGTTCGCGATTGCATACCTAACCGACCACTTACATCCTCCGGAGAAATAAATGAGTAAACTGATGTCTTCCCTGGCCGCCGCAACGATTGTTGGCGCTTTCAGCCTGTCCGCTGTTGCTGCTGATGCTGCCAAAGTCCCCGCCGCTGCACCTGCTGCAGCCGCCATTGCTGCTGCTGAAAAGCCTGCCGATTCGCCCAAGGATGCGAAAAAAACCCACCATGCTGCCAAAGCCGAAGCAAAAAAAGCTGACGCGGCCGCAACCGCTGTTGCCCCTGCCGCACCCGCAGTACCTGCCAAGAAGTAATTATTTATGGCAATAAAAAACCGCGCTCTCGGGCGCGGTTTTTTATTCTGAACTACCGAGAAATGTTTGCCACCATCGTTTGCGCTGGCCGGTCACCACGCCATTCATTTCGAGCTCACGCGGCGGTGTGCGGCTCATCACCCAGCCCGGTAGCACCGACGACTTCATCGAGCTCGAACCGCACGAACTACCGAGGTGGTTGGGATCGTAGATCTTGATGAAGCTGGGGGCATCGAGGTTGTCGGCGTAAACAATCGCACAGTAATCCTCGTGATGCTCGCGCCGCAGCAGTTCATCCAGTTCGTGCGTGAACTGTTGCACCTTGTCGGCAGCGGAAGGTTCTTGCGGCACCTGCTGACCGACCGCATAGAGATACCAGCCGGCACCGGCCTCCACCCTTTGCCAGAACACCGTCAACTGATCCCAGCGCATCACGCTGTAGAGCAGGCCATTAAAGTTACGGTCGAATTCGGTGGTATCGGTCATGGCATGTTTTGCGGAGTTAGCTTGTTTGGCAGTCGGATTGATTTTGCACCTGGTGTGCCATATTTACTTGGCGACCTGACGTGCCATATTTACTTGGCGACCTGACGTTCGCGGATTTCCTCGAGCGTCTTGCAGTCGATGCACAGCGTTGCGGTCGGGCGCGCCTGCATCCGGTCCAGGCCGATTTCAACGCCGCAGGATTCACAGTAGCCGTAATCGCCGCTGTCGATCTTGGCGATGGTCTCGCCGATTTTCTTGATCAACTTGCGCTCGCGGTCGCGGTTACGCAGTTCGAGCGCCATGTCCGATTCCTGGGTGGCGCGGTCGTTGGGATCCGCAAATACCGTCTGCTCATCCTGCATGGAATGCAGGGTGGTATCGATATCCTGCGACAACTCGGCTTTCCACGCCTCGAGTATTTTACGAAAATGCGCGAGCTGTTTTGCGTTCATGTATTCTTCGCCTTTTTTTGCCTTGTAAGGCTCAAAGCGCATCAAAGTTTCAGCCATCTCGTTCTCTTTGAAAAATAGGATGTTCAGGATCCAGCCCAACGCGATTTAATAACAGAATCCTCTTTATGCCGCAACCAAAAACCACACTTCAGGCCCTGCTTTTCGATGTTGACGGCACCCTTGCCGACACCGAGCGCGACGGCCACCGTCCCGCCTTCAACCAGGCCTTTGCCGACGCCGGCCTCGACTGGCACTGGGACGCCGCCCTCTACGGCAAACTCCTTGCCGTCACCGGCGGCAAGGAGCGGATAAAATACTATATCGACCGCTTTCGGCCCGACTACAGGAAGCCAAGCAACTTTGACGAACTGGTAGCCGGCCTGCACCAGGCCAAGACTCGTCATTACAGCACGTTGGCCGCAAAGGGCGGCATCCCCATGCGCCCTGGCGTCAGGCGCCTGCTGGCCGCGGCGCGCGCAGCCGGCCTGCGGCTGGCGATTGCCACCACCACCACCCCGGAAAACGTCACCGTGCTGCTGGAGCACAGCCTTGGCCCCGGCACCCAATCCTGGTTCGAGGTCATTGCGGCGGGCGACATCGTGCCGGCAAAGAAGCCCGCACCCGACATCTACCACTACGCACTGGAGAAAATGGGATTGCAAGCCGCCGAGTGCCTGGCCTTCGAGGATTCGGAAAACGGCCTGCGCGCAAGCCTGGGCGCCGGCCTGAAAACGCTGGTCACGGTCAACGACTACACGCAGGGCCACGACTTCACCGGCGCCGCCGTGGTGCTGTCCGACCTCGGCGACCCCGACGCCCCCAACCGGCTGCTGGCCGGCCCCGATTTCGGCCAGCCGTTCGTCGACGTGGCATACCTCAGAACGCTGCATGCGAACTGAATTTATCTGCGAAGGACGCGAAGAAAAGCGAAGGGAAAAACAGATTTTCTTCACGAGACATCGCGACCTTCGAGAAAATTGGGGTCAATGGGTGTGCTGGCTCAACCACCACAGGCTGCTCGAACCGATTGGGCATATAGTCGCCCCTGCAAAATTCATTTGACGCAGCCATCAGCAACGCCAAGCGAGAGCCCTGCCGCCGGATGAGCTTGCTGGAGCGGATTCGCGCGCAGCGACGTCCCCCCAGTTTGAGTAGCACGTAGCTTTAGAGTCCAATCCCACTGACGAAGGAGATTGGACATGAAGAAGCGTTTCACGGAAGAGCGGATCATTGGATTCCTGCGGGAGGCGGAAGCGGGCCTGCCGATCAAGG
>DATKUP010000055.1:0-159382 GCA_035530575.1 Thiobacillus sp.
CAAGACCAGGTGACCGGTCAGGGCGGCCTGGACGGCGATGCGGGCGGTCTCCGTGTCGCGGATCTCACCGACCATCATGATGTCGGGGTCCTGGCGCAGCAGGCTGCGCAGGGTGGCGGAGAAGCTCAGCCCGATGCTGTCGTGCACGTTGACCTGGTTGATGCGTTCCAGCTCGTATTCCACCGGGTCTTCGACGGTGGAGATGTTCAGCCTTTCGCTGTCCATGATCTGCAAGGCCGAGTACAAAGTGGTGCTCTTGCCGCTGCCGGTGGGGCCGGTGACCAGCACGATGCCGTGCGGCTGGGTGAGCGCATCGAGAAACAGCTTGAGCGTCGCCGGATCGAAACCCAGGGTATCGAAATTGAGCGGCACGCCGCCCTTGTCCAGCACCCGCATGACCACGCTTTCGCCGTGCATGGTCGGCACGGTGGATACGCGCAGGTCGATTTCCTTGTTCTTTGCTCTCAGTTTGATGCGGCCGTCCTGAGGCAGGCGGCGCTCGGCGATGTCCAGATTGGCCATGATCTTGATGCGCGAGATCACCGCCGCAGACAGTCGGCGCGGCGGCGATTCCACCTCCTGCATCACGCCATCCACCCGGAAGCGCACGATCAGACGGCTCTCGAACGGCTCGACATGGATGTCCGAGGCGCGTGCTTCGAGGGCGCGTTCCATGATCAGGCTGACCACGCGGATAACCGGCGCTTCGCTGGCCAGGTCTTTCAGGTGCTGAACGTCGCTGCTCTCTTCCAGTTCGACCGGCCCTTCGGCTTCGCCGACGATCTGTCCGATGCTGCTACGGCCCGTGACATAGAGCCGTTCAAAGGCAGCGTCGATCTCACCGGGCAAGCCGAGCAGAACGGTGATCTCCCGCCCGGTTACCAGACGGAAAGCATGGATAACATAGTGATCGAGCGGGTCGGCCATCACCAGCACCAGGCGATCGGCATCCTCGTGCACGGGCAGGGCATGGGCTTCCTGGAGGAACCGGGTCGATACCCGCTCCTCGAAGACCGGCAGGGCGGGGTAGTCCTCGGCCGTGGCCAGGGGAATGCCAAGCTGCTCCGACAGCGCCTGGTACAAAACCTTCTCGGCGACCCAGCCCTGCCTGGCCAGAATTGCGCCAAGCCGCTCCGAGCCGCCCGCATCTTTCTGCAGCTTGAGCGCGGCCAGCAGGTTTGTCCGCTCCAGCGCCCCCCGCCCGACCAGGATTTCTCCGATGAGTTTTTTTGACAAAACAGGTCGTCTCAACAACTAAAGGACATTATTGTATTTCATCAGCCCAAAAATACGGCGGGCACCGAGCGCGGAGTCTTTGACCGCTTGCCCCTTATGCCCCGGAATCCACGCCGGAATGACCGCCGCGGTTGCGCCGCCTGTACGCAGCGCATCGCGGCTGAAGCCGCTCCCACGGCGGCGCCTGCGGGGGCTACAGAATACCCATGCAGGCGCGGCTTTCAGAAAGTGTTCCGGACTTGAACCATCGAAGCGATTATTGTTTCCTTTGCAGATCATCGAAAGAGGCTTGAACCCAGATTGTCCATTAGGCACACGATGACGGTGCGACCGGGGGCGAGGTGATTCGTAGGGTGCGCCGTGCGCACCATGGTGGTGCGCACGGCGCACCCTACGCGCCACAAAGCGGCTAATGAACAATCTGGGTTGAAATCACGCGAAAAGCGGGTCGGCTTTTGTCATTCTGTTCGATCCGGATAGCAAGCCCGCTCCGAATGGAATCGATCGCAACAGCCAAATTTCTGGAATCCCCCCCTCCCCCGGTAAAATTCCGGGATGATTGTCTATTTCCACGGCTTCAATTCCTCCCCCGCGTCCGGCAAGGCCCGCCAGCTCGGCGAGCATATGGCCCGCATCGGCCGGCTGGCGGACTACTATTGTCCGGCGCTGCCCAACAGCCCGCGTGAGGCCGTCGCACTCGTTGAGGCCGAACTGGAACGACGACGCCCCGAATCGGTCACCTTGGTCGGCAGTTCGCTGGGCGGCTTCTACGCCACCTGTCTGGCGGAAAAGCACGGCTGGAAGGCGGTGCTGGTGAACCCGGCGGTGCATGCCCATAAGCTGCTGCGCGCCGCGCTCGGCCCGCAGGCCAACTGGCACACCGGCGAGTCGTGGGTGCTCACCGAGGCGCATCTGAACGAACTCGCGGCGCTGGATGTCGAAGCCATCACCCGCCCCGAACGCTATCTGCTGCTGGTGCAGACCGGCGACGAGGTGCTCGATTACCGCGATGCGGTGGCCTACTACGCGGGGGCCACGCAGATCATCGAAGACGGCGGCGACCACGGCTTTGCCGGGTTCGAGCGCCACTACCAAACCATTCTGGATTTCTGATGCACCTTATTTTTGAAGAAGACGGCCATTTCAAGGCCGGTTCCATCCTGTCCGAAACCGATGCCACGGCGCAGGTGGAAACCGCCTCGGGCAAGCGCAGCAAGATCAAGGCGGCCAATATCCTGCTGCGTTTCGCCGCGCCGGCGCCGACCGATGCGATGACCGAAGCGGAAACGCTGGCGGCGGAGCTCGATGCCGACTTTCTGTGGGAGGCGGCAGGCGCCGACGAGTTCGGCTTTGCAGAACTGGCGCAGGAATACTACGGCCACGCGCCGACGCCGCCGGAATCGGTGGCGCTGCTCTTGAAGCTGCATGGCTCGCCGATTTATTTTCACAAAAGGGGTAAGGGTCGCTACCGTCCGGCGCCGGCCGAAACGCTGGCAGCCGCGAAGGCCGGGCTGGAGAAAAAACGGCTGGCGGCGGAACGGCAGGCGCATCTGGCGGCGGAGCTGGCGGCCTTTCGGCTGCCCGGGGAATACACCTCGCTGATCCCGCGCATCCTCATCGCGCCGGACAAGAACACGCTCGAATACAAGGCGCTGGAAGACGCGGCGGCGGCCACCGGGCTGTCGCCATTGCGGCTGATCGAACGCTGCGGCGCGATTCCGTCGACGTTCGACTTCCATCTGGCGAGCTTCCTGCTGGAATACTTTCCGCGCGGCACCGGCTTTGCCGACGTCACCGAGCCCACCGACCCGCCCGAACTGCCGCAAAGCGCGGTGCATGCGTTCTCGATGGACGACGAGGCGACCACCGAGATCGACGATGCGCTGTCGGTCGAGTGGCGCGACGACGGCAGCGTGCGCGTCGGCATCCACATCGCCGCGCCCGCGCTCGGCATCGCGCCGGGCTCGGAACTCGACAAGGTGGCGCGTGAGCGGCTGTCGACCGTGTATTACCCCGGCAACAAGATCACCATGTTGCCGGAGGCGCTGATCCACCACTACACGCTGGGCGAAACCCACGACTGCCCGGCGCTGTCGCTGTACGTCGACGTGGCACCCGACCTGCGCGTGCTCGGCACCGAGTCCCGGCTCGAAATGGTGCACATCGCCGACAACCTGCGCCACGAGACGCTGGAGGTGCTGTTCAACGACGAGACCCTGCGCAACCCGGCGGTGCCCGATTACCCATACCGCCGCGAACTCGAATGGCTCAGGGACTTCGCCGCCACCCTGGAAACCGGGCGCGGCAAGGCCGATACGGTCGACCGCGTCGACTACAACTTCAAGGTCGACGGCGAGCGCATCCGCATCGTGCCGCGCAAGCGCGGCAGCCCGATCGACAAGGTGGTGTCCGAGCTGATGATCTTCGCCAACGCACATTGGGGCGGCTGGCTGGCGGAGAAGCGCGTGCCCGGTATTTATCGCGCGCAGTCCAACGGCAAGACGCGCATGACCACCGCGCCCGACCCGCATGTCGGTCTCGGCGTCAATCAATATGCATGGTCGACTTCGCCCTTGCGGCGCTACGTCGACCTGGTCAACCAGCGCCAGCTGATTTCATTGGTGCGGGGCAGCGACCCGGTGTACCCGCCGCGCAGCGAGCAGCTGTTTTCGGTGGTGCGCGAATTCGAGCTGGCGTACGACGCCTACAACGAGTTCCAGCGGCGGCTGGAGCGCTACTGGATGCTGCGCTGGATGCTGCAGGAAGACATCCATGAGCTCACCGCCAATGTCATCCGCGAAGACCTGGTACGCTTCGACAGCCTGCCGCTGGTGACGCGCGCGCCGTCGGTATTGGGTATCGCGCCGGGCGCCAAGGTGCGGCTTGCGATTTCCAGCATCGACCTGCTCGACATCGGCTTTCACGCCGAGCTCATGGAAACGCTGACGCCGCCTGACAGCAGCGCCGCCCTTCCGTAAAATCAGGCCTGCCCCAACTCCCGGTTCCCATGGTGTCTGCCCAGCCTCTTCCTCTCGCCGAGCCGTCCAGGCAAGGCACGCGCATGGCGCTGGCCCTGCTGGCGTCGGCCGCGGTGCACGGCATGATACTGTCGACCCAGTTCGTGCAGGTCAACCCGCGCCTGTTCGAGGACCCCAACCTGCCGATGGAAGTGGTGCTGGTCAATGCCAAAACCGCGGAGGCGCCGCTCAATCCAGACGCACTGGCGCAGGTGAGTCTGGCCGGCGGCGGCAATACCGATGAAGACCGGCGACTGAAGAGCCCGCTGCCCGCCAGCAGCGAAACCCGGAGCGGCAGCGAGGAGGCCGCCCTAGAGGCACGCGTGGCCGAACTGGAACAGCAGGCCAAAATCCTGTTGACCCAGTTGCAGCCCGACGGCCAGCTGCAGGAACGCCCACAGGCCGCGCCGCCCGCGCCGCCCGCGCCGGTCCAGCCCGCCATCGACGCCAGCCAGCTCAACCTGCAGGCGCGCGAAATGGCGCAGCTTCAGGCGCGCATCTCGCAGCAGTGGGACGCATACCAGAAGCGCCCCAAGCGCGCATTTGTCGGGGCCAACGTCAAGGAATACGCGTTTGCGCGCTACGTCGAGGACTGGATCACCAAGGTCGAACGCGTCGGCAACGTCAACTACCCCGAAGCCGCGCGCCGCCAGAGCCTTTACGGCAGCCTCAGGCTGACCGTGTCGATACACGCCGATGGCCGCATCGAAAAAGTCGATATCGATCGCTCGTCCGGCTCCAAGATCCTCGACACCGCAGCGATCCGCATCGTCGAACTCGCCGCGCCCTACGCGCGCTTCCCCGACGACGTACGGGAAAAAGCCGATATCCTGTCGATCACCCGCACCTGGACCTTCACCCGCTCGGATCAGCTCGTCGGCACTGACTGAAATTCGTCACTTCAGACAAGCGAAATCCAGGGCCGGAGAGACCACCCGCTGCACGCTCTCAAATAAAATGCATTACATAATCAATCAATTGGTGTTACTCTATAGGTTCCAGGCACGATTATTGCTCAATTTCAGGCTGTAATCGGCGTTACCGCTTCCCGGTCATCCGGCCAAACCTAGAAAAACCCTGGAATTCAGGAGCAGACATGAACGCTTTCATCCGATATGCCGCCATTCTTGGGCTAACCCTGCTTTCCGCCCAGGCGCAGGCGATCGAGTTTTCCTTCGTTTCAGGTGCAGTTGTGCCGGATGCGTATGGTAACGTTTACACCACAACCGTTGATGGCCTGACGCTTACGGCAAGTGCCTGGTCGAGCACAGGTAAGCGCGGTGCATTCGAGACGGCCGAACTGGAAATCGATTCGGGTTCCGGCCTGGGTGTATGCAACCGCGATGAAAAGATCAATTGTGCGGATAAAAAAAATAGCCAGGCGCTCGACAACAAGGGCGCCAACGACCTGATCCTGTTCGACTTTTCCAGCGCGGTCAGTCTGCAGTCGCTGACCACGTACCAGGCCGGCAAAGACTCCGACCTCAGCTTGTGGGCGGGCACCGGAACTTTCAGTCCGGACGGCATGACGTCCAGCGCATTCGGTACAGCCGTCCAGACGGGCGATCTGAGCACCTTCACCGGATCCTACGACTGGCTCGCAGTCGCTGCCCGTATCGGAGATAAAGACGACTTTGTCAAACTGCAGTCCCTGACGGTGACACCCGTGACACAAGCGGTGCCGGATGCCGCTACCTGGATGACAATGCTGGCCGGATTGGGACTGGTCGGCTTCGCGGTGAACCGGCGTTCTCGAACCTGAGCTGCCGGCCGTAGCCGCCATTGACCCGCCCCTGTGGCGGGTTTTTTTATGCCCCGTGAAGTCTATCCCCCACCGGCTGGAAAGATTTGATGTCTTAGTCTGGCGATAGAATATTCGACTATTCTAATATTTTATTTTTCCCGTTCCGGGGGATTGTCATGCATATCGGCACCACGCCTTACCCAGTTCATCATTGAAGAACAGCGTCACACCGCCGGCGCCACCGGCGATTTCCAATGTCGTCAACAAAGGCGCGCTGCTGGGTGTAATGGGCTCGCTGGATTCCGAGAACGTTCAGGGCGAAACGCAGAAGAAGCTCGACGTCATCACCAACGACATCATGATCCGCTCCAACGAATGGGCGGACCACCTGGCCGGCATGGCGTCCGAGGAAATGGATGAGGCGTATTCGATCCCCGGCCAGTATCCGCTCGGCAAATACCTGCTGGTGTTCGATCCGCTCGACGGCTCGTCCAACGTCGATGTCGATATTTCGGTCGGCACCATTTTCTCGATCCTGAAGGCCCCGGTTGCCGGTCGCGCTGCCAAAACCGGGGATTTCCTGCAGCCCGGCACCAAACAGGTGTGTGCCGGCTATGCGATCTACGGTTCCTCGACCATGCTGGTGCCGACCTTCGGCCATGGCACCAACGGCTTCACGCTCGACCGCGATGTCGGTGAATTCGTGCTGACCCACCCCAACATGCGTATCCCCACCGAAACCCGCGAGTTTGCGATCAACGCCTCCAACATGCGTTTCTGGGAAAAGCCGGTGCAGCGCTACGTCGACGAGTGTCTGGCCGGCAAGACCGGTCCGCGCGGCAAAGATTTCAACGTGCGCCGGGTCGCCTCGATGGTCGCCGAAGTGCATCGCATCCTCACCCGCGGCGGCATTTTCATGTATCCCAAGGACACCAAGGATCCCGCCAAGGCCGGCAAACTGCGCCTGCCGTATGAGGCCAACCCGATGGCCTTCATCGTCGAGCAGGCTGGCGGTACCGCCACCACCGGGCGCGAGCGCATCCTCGATCTGGCCCCCAAAGGCCTGCACCAGCGCGTGCCGGTGATTCTCGGCTCCAGGACCGAAGTGGACACCGTGACCGGCTACCACCACGAAAAGGCCGCGTAAGCAATCGTTTCAAGCGGACAGCGAAAAAGCCGGGCAATTGCCCGGCCTTTATTTATCTGGGTGGCCGTATCGTTGTACCGTCAGGCTAACGCAAGAACAACACCGTCACCGACAGGCCGATGGCCACAAGCGACAGCACGACGGCCACCCCGCACCATACGGCGGTCTGCCTGAAGCGCAATTCAGCGACTGCCGCGCCCTGCTCGAGCGCGGTCACCGTTTTCTGCAACTGCTCGGCCAGTTCCTTGACGTGCCGCGCATTCTGCGAGGCCGCCGACTGCAGCTCGGTGATCTGCTGCTGCAGGACGCTGTTCTGGGCTGCGGCCGCCTCGTCGCTTTTGCGCGTGGTAAAAACCGGCAGCGCCGATGAAACGATCGGACTGATGAAAGGTAGGATCGCCTTTACCGCGGGAATCAACCATGCCGCCATGAAACCTCCTTGTCTGGATGCGGCGTGGAACCGCAAACGCTACTTTAACGCAGGCTGCGACGCCTGCCGTGAACGTTTAACCCGGATTGTTCATTAGGGCGCGTAGGGTGCACTCTGTGCACCGGTTGACACCCGAAGGTGCACGGCGTGCACCCTACCCAAAGCATCTCGCCCTAATGAACAATCCGGGTTTACGTGCGTGATAGAGCGCAGCGTGGTCGAAGTCGCGCAGATCGCGGCGAAACCAGACCAGGGCGCGGGTGTATTCAGGCATCGTGGGTTCTGGTCGCTATAGTGTTAGGGACAGGGCGCAAAAAGGAATGCTTGCTTGAATTGAGCAGATTACAATGGGAGGACAATCATGGATACCGTCAATCTCACCCACAATTTTCTGATCGCCATGCCGGGCATGGTCGATCCCAATTTCAATGGCACGCTGACCTATATCTGCGACCACAGCGAGCAGGGTGCGCTGGGGGTGGTGGTCAACCGGCCGATCGATCTGGACTTGTCGACGCTGTTCGAGCAGATCGGCCTGTCCCTGCCCGAACGCCTGCACCGGAACGTCGTTTATTTTGGCGGCCCGGTGCAAACCGAACGCGGTTTTGTGCTGCACACGCCGCCGCAGACCTTCAGCTCCACCCTTACCGTCAACGACGTGATCAGCCTCACCACCTCGAAGGATGTGCTCGAAGCCGTGAGCCAGGATGCGGGGCCGCAAAAGTTCATGGTGTCGCTGGGCTACGCGGGTTGGGGCGCCGGCCAGCTGGAAGAGGAAATCAAACAGAACGCCTGGCTGTCGGTGGCCGCCGACCCGCTGGTGATTTTCGACCTGGTGCCCGAAGAACGTCTGCCTGCCGCGATGAAGCGCCTCGGCATCGACTTTGCCAGCCTGTCCGAAGAAGCCGGGCACGCTTGAACCTGAACCATTCAGACACCCACGGCACGGTGCTGGCCTTCGACCTCGGCCTCAAACGCACCGGCGTCGCTTCGGGCGATCTGTCGATCGGCGTGGCGCACCCGCTCAGCGTCATCCAGGCCGAGTCCACCGATGCGCGGCTCGCCGCCATCGCCGGGCTGATCGCCGAATGGCAGCCGGTGCTGCTGGTGCTGGGCCTGCCCACCCACGCCGACGGCGGCGAGCACGAAATGACGCGGGTGGCCAGAAATTTCGCGCGCAAACTGGAATCGCGTTTCAATCTGCCGGTGTTTCTGGTGGACGAGCGCCACACCAGCACGGCGGCCGAATCCGAATTGCATGAACGCGGCATCCACGGCAAGAAGAACAAGGCGCTACTGGATGCCGTCGCCGCCCAACTGATACTGCAAGGATTTTTTGATGCACGCCTCATTGCCTGACGTCGACCCCCTGATTGCGCGACTGGCCGACGCCATCGCGCCCACCCTCACGCCGGATACCGTCATCGTCGGCATCCACACCGGCGGGGTTTGGGTGGCCGAGCGGCTGCACGCGCTGCTCGGCTGCAAGCTGCCGCTCGGCACGCTCGACATCTCGTTCTACCGCGACGATTTTTCGCGTATCGGCCTGCACCCGCAGGTGAAGCCGTCCAACCTGCCGTTCGACCTCGAAGGTCGCGACATCCTGCTGGTCGACGACGTGCTGCACAGCGGGCGCACGGTGCGCGCGGCGATGAACGAGCTGTTCGATTACGGCCGTCCGGCCTCGATCCGGCTGGCGGTGCTGGTCGACCGCGGCGGCCGCGAGCTGCCGATCCGGCCCGACTTTGCCGGCCTCACGCTCTCCGTTTCCGACCACCAGAACATCAATCTTTCGCGGCTGGACGACGGCCACCTGACCCTTTCTCTAGCATGAACCTGCAACTCACCGAAGACGGCAGGCTGCGCCACCTGCTCACCCTCGACGGCCTGCCGCGCGCGATCCTGACACAGATCCTCGACACCGCAGAATCCTTCATGGACGTCGGCGAGCGTGAGGTGAAAAAGGTCCCGCTGCTGCGCGGCAAGTCGATCTTCAACCTGTTTTTCGAGCCGTCGACGCGCACCCGCACCACCTTCGAGATCGCCGCCAAGCGGCTGTCCGCCGACGTCGTCAACCTCAATATCGCCACCTCCAGCCAGACCAAGGGCGAGGCGATCCTCGACACCGTCGACAACCTCGCCGCGATGCACGCCGACATGTTCATCGTGCGCCACGGACAGTCGGGAGCGGCGCACTTCATCGCACACCACGTGGCGCCCCACATCTCGGTGGTCAACGCCGGCGACGGCCGCCACGCGCATCCGACGCAGGGCCTGCTCGACATGTTCACCATCCGCCGCTTCAAGGGCGAGTTCCACAATCTCACCGTGGCCATCGTCGGCGACGTGCTGCATTCGCGGGTGGCACGCTCGCAGATCCACGCGCTGACCACGCTCGGGGTGCCGGAGGTGCGCGTGATCGGACCGAAAACGCTGCTCCCCAGCGGGGTCGAAAAGATGGGCGTCAGGGTGTTCCACGACATGGAAGCCGGGCTTGCCGGCTGCGACGTGGTCATCATGCTGCGCCTGCAAAGCGAGCGCATGAAGGGCGCGCGGCTACCGTCCTCGCAGGAATACTTCAAGTTCTTCGGCCTGACGCCGGAAAAGCTCGCGCTCGCCAAACCGGATGCCATTGTCATGCACCCTGGCCCGATGAACCGCGGCGTGGAAATCGCCTCCGAAGTGGCTGACGGCCCACAGTCGGTGATCCTGCCGCAGGTGACCTACGGCATTGCGGTGCGGATGGCGGTGATGGCGATGCTGGCGGGAACGACAACATGAAAATTTCACCACCGAGACGCAGAGACACGGAGAACTCCGATAAAACAATGAACCACCGTGGACAAAACCGGAACCTTTGCCGTTTTTCTCTGTGTCCCAAGGGATACCGCCCCTGCGCGGCATATCTCAGTGTCTCTGTGGTTCATCCAGGGTTCGTTTCATGAAAATCCATATCAAAAACGGCCGCGTGATCGACCCGATGAACGCGCGCGACGAAGTCGCCGACGTGTTCGTGGCGGCGGGCAAGATCGTCGGCAACGGCCACGTGCCCGCCGATTTCCACGCCAACCGCACCCTCGATGCAACCGGCCTCGTCGTCTGTCCCGGCCTGGTCGACCTGTCGGTGCGGCTGCGCGAACCCGGCTTCGAGTACCGCGCCACGCTGGAGTCCGAAATGCTCGCCGCCGCAGCCGGTGGCATCACCTCTCTGGCCTGCCCGCCCGATACCGACCCGCCGCTGGACGAGCCGGGTCTGGTCGAAATGCTGAAATTTCGTGCCAAAAACCTGCCCGGCCCGCGCGTCTATCCGATCGGTGCGATGACGCAGAAGCTCGAAGGCAAAATGCTGACCGAAATGGCCGAACTGACCGAGGCGGGCTGCCGCGCCTTCACCCAGGCCGATGCCCAGCCGACCAGCAGCCTGGTGTTGCTGCGTGCGATGGAATACGCCTCCACCTTCGGCTTCAGCCTGTGGCTGCGGCCGCAGGATGCATCGCTGGCGCACGGCGGCATCGCGCACGACGGCGCCGTCGCCTCGCGCCTCGGCCTGCCCGGCATTCCGGCGCTGGCCGAGACGGTGGCGCTGGCAACCATCCTGCAGCTGGCGCGCGAGACCGGCGCCCGCGTGCATGTGGCGCGCCTGTCGACCTACGAGGGCATTGCGATGGTGCGCACCGCCAAGGCGCAGGGGCTGGCGATCACCTGCGATGTCGCCGCTACCCACGTTCACCTGTCGGAAAACGACCTCATCAGCTTCGACTCGCACCTCCATCTGGTGCCGCCGCTGAGGAGCCTGCGCGACCGCGATGCCATTCGCGAGGCGCTGCGTGACGGTTCCATCGACGCGCTGTGCTCCGACCACACCCCGGTCGACGATGACGTGAAACAAGTTCCGTTCGGCGAATCGGCGCCCGGCGCCTCCGGGGTCGAACTGCTGCTGCCGCTGACCCTGAAATGGGCGCGCGAGATGGGCGTGCCGCTGCTGCGGGCGATCGACCTGATTTCGTGGAAGCCGGCGCAGATCCTGGGCGTGCCGGGCGGCAACCTGTCGGTCGGCAGCTGCGCCGATATATGCATTTTTGACGAAAATGCCGAATGGGTCGTCACCCCCAAAACGCTGGCCAGCCAGGGCAACAACACGCCCTTCCGCAACCTGCCGATGCAGGGCCGGGTGTGCTACACGCTGATCGACGGCCACATCGACTTCGAAGCCCCGCATTGAGCCCCGCATTGCCATCCATGGCGGGCAAGCTGCCAGCCATGCGTTATCTGCCCGTTCCAATGCTGCCGATCAGCCTGGGCGCCGGCGTGCTGGCGGTCGCCGGCTTCGCCCCCTTCAATTTCTGGCCCTTGCCGGTGTTGAGCCTGGCGGCGCTGTTCGCGCTGCTGGCGCGCACCGCCTCGATACGCACCGGCTTTATCGTCGGCCTGACCTGGGGACTCGGCTTCTTTATTACCGGGGTGAGCTGGGTGTTTGTCAGCCTGTCGGTGTATGGCGGCATGGCGGCGTGGCAGGCAGCGCTTGCAACCTTCCTGTTCTGCGCCGTGCTGGCGCTGTTTCCGGCCGCGGCTGGTGCGCTGCAGGCGCGCTGGCCAGCCTCGCCTGCATTGCGTCTACTGCTGTTGATGCCGCTTGCGTGGGGGGTGACGGAGTGGGTGCGCGGCTGGCTTTTCACCGGCTTCCCGTGGCTGGTGGCGGGCTATTCGCAGGTACCTGCGAGTCCGCTGGCCGGTTATGCGCCGCTGGTCGGCGTGTATGGCGTGTCGTTCCTGCTGGCGCAGATCGCAGCCCTGCTGGCATGGAGCGTGACGACGCGCGGCCGGCTGGCACAGCGCGCCTGGGCCGTGGTGGCGATCGTGGCGCTGGGGGTCGGCGGCCAGGCCCTGCGCGGCGTCGCCTGGACGACGCCGGACGGCGCGCCGACAACGGTCGCGCTGCTGCAGGGCAACATCCCGCAGGACCTGAAATGGCAGCTGGAAAAGGCCCAGGCCACGCTGGAAAGCTATGCACGCATGGCCACGGCCTCGCCCGCGCAACTGATCGTGCTGCCGGAAACCGCGCTGCCGCTGTTCGAAGCCGATCTCCCCGATTCCTATCGCGCCGGCCTGGCGTCGCTCGGCCGGAAAAACGGCGGCGATGTGCTGACCGGGGTGCCGACCGGGTCGCTCGCAGGCGCCTACTACAACAGCGTCATCAGCCTCGGGGCTGCGCCCAGCCAGCGTTACCACAAGGTGCATTTGGTGCCGTTCGGCGAATACATTCCGCTAAGGGCGGTGTGGGGCTGGGTGATCGAAGTATTGCACATCCCGCTGACGGATTTTGCGCGCGGCGCCGTCGACCAGCGTCCGCTCGCCATCGGCGGCCAGCGGGTGGCGGCCAATGTCTGTTACGAGGATGCCTTCGGCGAGGAAATCATCCGCCAGCTGCCCGCGGCGAGCGTGCTGGTGAACGTCAGCAATCTGGCGTGGTTCGGCGATTCGTTCGCGCCCTGGCAGCACGCGCAGATGTCGCAGATGCGCGCACTGGAAACCGGGCGCATGATGCTGCGCGCCACCAATACCGGCATCACCGCAATCATCGATGCGCGAGGCCATGTGCTGGCCAGCCTGCCGCCCTTCACCGCAGGCAGCCTGTCCGGAACAATCCAGGGCTATGCCGGCAGCACGCCCTATGTGCGCTGGGGCAATGCGCCGGTGCTGGCGCTGTGGGGGGTGCTCGGGGCCGGCCTGCTGGTGGCTGCGCTCAGGCGACGGCCCTGACCCGTGTGGCGTTGCGGCCGCCGCGCTTGGCTTCCAGCAAGGCAGCATCGGCGCGCGCCAGCGCCTCGTTTTCGCCCTTGTCGTCGCGGCTGTATTCGGACAGCCCGCCGCTCCACGACAGCTTCTGCGTCACCCCGGGAATCAGCTCCACGCTTTCCGGCATTTTGGCGCGCAGGCGCTCGGCGAGTTCTTGCGCCCGTTCCAGCGGGGTAAAGGGGAACAGCACGCAAAATTCGTCGCCGCCCAGGCGGGCGATGAAGTCGCTGTTGCGCAGGCAGGCCTTCAGCGCCTCGCCGAACTTGATGATGAGCTGATCGCCGGCTTCGTGGCCGAAGGTGTCGTTGACCTGCTTGAAATTGTCGATGTCGAGAATCAGCAAACTATGCGACCAGCCGTCTTTCAGACTGGCGAACAGCTCCTTTTGCTTTTCATCGAAACTGCGGCGGTTGTTGACCTGCGACAAATGATCCATCCGCGCCTGCGAGGTGGCCTCCTTCTGCCGCCCCAGCATCACCTTACCGAGTTTCAGCATGGTTTCAAGCGGCGGCTTGAACTCCGCCAGGCTGACCGGATACTCGGCGCGCAGTCGCTGCTGGCGCAGGTCGTTGGTGAGTTTCACCAGCATGCGCAGGCTGTCGGTCACCCGGTTGCGCACCGACAGCATGATCCCCATCACCAGAATCGCGATCGCCAGACTCGCCACCAGCCAGCCCATCGCATAGGGCGCGATGTTCTCGATCGCGGGCTTGTCGTGACGCCACACCGCTATCGTCCACGGCGTGCCCGCCAGCGCAATCAGGGTGGGATGGACATTGCGCTTGATGGCCTGGTTGCCGCGCCGCATCAGCACGCTGACCGCGCTATCGCCCTGGCTTTGCTGGAGCTCGGCGTAGGCGGCGGCATCCGGCAGCGGCAGTGTGTCGAACAGCGCCTGCAGCTGCGGCACGCTCTGCTCGACAATGACAAATCCCAGCCGCTTGCCTTCGGTATTCACCACCGGATACGACAGCGACAAGCTGAAGGTGGCGGCCGCGCCTGCGCCTTTCTGACCGGACCCGGCAATCAAGCGCCGCGTTTCGCCCGGCAGAAAGCCGGGCAGCAGCTGGTTCTGCCCATCGGTGACGAACAGCACGGTCGCGTCCTGGTTCAAGGCATGTAGATTGGCAGCCTGCGCCTGGCACACCTCCGGCGCGGCGCTGGCGAAACATGCCAGTGTCTGCGGGTGGGCGGCAATCTGCGCCGCGCTGCGCTGCATGGCCTCGGCCAGAAATTCGATCTGGGTGGCCATCACCGGCTTGTCGAGATCTTCCGCCACAGGCTGCACCTGCGGCCGCGACAGGTAAAACACGGACGTGACGAGCCCCGCCAGCACCACCAGGGCTGTGGCCAGGATCAGACCAAACCGCACAATCGATGTATGGGGCATGACGTATACGCCAGAAAGCCTCTTGTATTTATTGTCTCCGCAATGGCCGGCTCCCGATTCCCGCCCGAAAAGCCCGCCGCATAACGCTGTACTCAGCAAATTCCATGCCCCAATGTGACCGCACCCGGCAGGCGGTGCCTGTCGGGTGCGTTGCTCATCCCTGGATAAGCGAAGCTGTCATTACTGGCGGCCGGTGCTGCCGAAGCCTCCCTCGCCGCGCCGGCTTGCTTCAAAATCATCCACCACATTGAATTCGGCCTGCACCACCGGCACGACGACGAGCTGCGCCAGACGCTCCATCGGCGCGAGCTCGAATGTCTGCTGGCCGCGGTTCCAGGCGGAAACCATGAGCTGGCCCTGGTAATCCGAATCGATCAGCCCGACCAGATTGCCCAGCACGATGCCGTGCTTGTGGCCAAGACCGGAGCGCGGCAGGATCAGCGCCGCGTAGCCGGGGTCGGCCAGGTGGATGGCCAGCCCGGTCGGAATCAGCCGGGTTTCGCCCGGCACCAGCGTGATGGGCGCGTCAATACAGGCGCGCAGATCGAGTCCGGCGGCGCCCGGCGTGGCGTAATGCGGCAGCTGATCGCGCAGACGGGCGTCGAGAATCTTTACATCCATCTTCATTTTCGTCGGGATCTCGTCAATTCAGCAAATTTACAAGGTGGCTTATCAGATGGCGTGCCTGGACCAGCTTGTCGGCGCGTGGCAGCCGGTGCTCTCCCCGGTCGTCGAACAGCACCAGCTCGGCCGTATCCTGGCCGAGGGTGTCCTGCGCCAGATTGCCGACCAGCAGCGGTAGTTTCTTTTTCCGACGCTTGGCCTCGGCATGCTCGGCGAGTTGCCCGGTTTCCGCGGCGAAGCCCACGCAAAACGGCGCATCGGGCAAGGCCGCGACCTCGGCCAGGATGTCGGGGGTGGCGACAAGTTGCAGCGTAAGCCCCGCAGCGCTTTTTTTGAGCTTCTGCGCCGCTGCGGCATCCACCCGGTAATCGGCCACCGCCGCCACCGCGATGAACACGTCGGCGGGCAACGCCGCCAGCACCGCGCGGCGCATGTCGGCCGCGCTTTGAACGTCGATGCGGGTCACGCCCGCAGGGGATGCGAGACAGGTCGGCCCCGACACCAGGCACACCGTGGCGCCCGCCTCGGTCGCCGCCTGCGCCACCGCATAGCCCATCTTGCCGGAGCTCAGGTTGGTCAGCCCGCGCACCGGGTCGATCGGCTCGTAGGTGGGCCCGGCGGTGATCACGACCCGCTTGCCCGCCAGCGGACCGGCGTCCAAGAGGGCGGGCAGGGCCGCCAGCAGGTCGGCCGGTTCCAGCATCCGCCCGAGGCCGGTTTCGCCGCACGCCTGTTCGCCTGTGGCGGGCCCCAGCAGGCTCACGCCGTCGGCACGCAGTTGCTCGAGATTGCGCCGGGTCGGCGCGGCCGCCCACATTTCACGGTTCATCGCCGGCGCGACGGCGAGTGGGCAGGCGCGCGCGAGGCACAGGGCCGACAGCAGGTCGTCGGCCCGTCCGTGCGTGAGCCTGGCCAGAAAATCTGCCGAAGCTGGCGCCACCAGCAGCAGGTCGGCACCGCGCGAAAGATGGATATGTTCCATGCCGTCGCCGCTGGCGGCCTCCCACAAGGAGGTCGGCACCGGTTTGCCGGACAGGGCCTGAAAGGTCAGCGGGGTGACGAACTGCTGCGCCGCAGCGGTCATCACCACCCGCACGTCGGCGCCGGCCCTGATCAACAGGCGACACAGTTCCGCCGCCTTGTAGGCGGCGATCCCGCCGGTCACCCCCAGTATGATTTTTTTGTTTGCAAGCGACACGGCTTCGATTCCCTGCGCACTTTCCATGCTTTCCATGAATAATGGCCGCATTCTACAGGGAGACAGGCATGGCGATCCGCGACTGGCCGGAAGACGCGCGTCCGCGCGAGAAGCTGCTGAAGCAGGGGGCAGCCGTGCTGAACGACGCCGAACTGGTCGCCGTCTTCCTGCGCACCGGCATGGTCGGCAAAAGTGCGGTGGACCTGGGGCGCGAACTGATCGAGCGCTTTGGCGGCCTGGGTGGCCTGTGCCGTGCCGACAAAAAATCGGCCTGCGCGGCGCCCGGCGTCGGCGAGGCCAAATTCGCGCTGTTGCAGGCGGTGATGGAAATGGCCCGGCGCACCCTGGCCGAGGACATGCAGGCGGGCGACGCGCTGACTTCCCCCACCGCCGTGCGCGACTACCTGCGGCTGATTCTGCGCGGCAAGGAATACGAAGTGTTCTGCTGCGTGTTCCTCGACGCGCAGAACCGGGTGATCGCGGTGGAAGAACTGTTCCGCGGCACGCTGACGCAAACCAGCGTCTACCCGCGCGAGATCATCAAGCGCGCGCTGGCGCACAATGCGGCCGCGCTGATCCTGGCGCACAACCATCCGAGCGGCGTGGCCGAGCCCAGCCAGGCCGACCGCACCCTCACCCGCCGTTTGGCGGATGCGCTGGCGCTGGTGGACGTGCGCGTGCTCGACCATTTCATCGTCGCAGGCGCGTCCTCACTGTCGTTCATGGAGTCCGGCCAACTCTGAATTGCCGCCGAACTTGCCTCACGTTTGCAAGCTGTGATATAAATCGCGGTTCTCGGGTTGGGCCCCATTGTTAACCCGGCAAGATAACCCGCATTGTTAACCCTCAATTTTGGAGCAGCGTCATGGCTCGCGTATGTGTCGTTACGGGCAAGAAGCCCATGGTCGGAAACAGCGTTTCCCACGCCAACAATAGAACCAAGCGTCGTTTTCTGCCCAACCTGCAATATCGCCGGTTCTGGGTCGAGAGCGAGAACCGCTGGATCCGTCTGCGTTTGTCCACGGCCGCCCTGCGCACCATCGACAAGAACGGCATCGACGCCATTCTGGTTGACCTGCGCGCCCGTGGCGTAGCCGTTTAAGGAGAACCCTCAATGGCCAAGGGCGGACGCGAAAAAATCAAGCTGGAGTCCACTGCGGGCACCGGCCACTTCTACACCACCACCAAGAACAAAAAGACCATGCCCGAGAAAATGGAGATCAGCAAGTTCGATCCCAAGGCTCGCAAGCATGTGATGTACAAGGAAACCAAGCTGAAATAAGCTGGATTTCCCAATAAAAAACCCGCCGAATCGGCGGGTTTTTTATTGGGCGCAAGCCGCGTCAAACCGTCATGCGTATCTGCGCAGGCGTACCGAAAATTCCTGCAGCGACTGGATGCCGCTGCCCTCGGCGCGGCGGCACCAGGCCTGCAACTGCTCCAGCAACTGCTCGCGGCTGGCGGTGGAGCGGCTCCAGATGGCGGCCAGTTCCTGGCGCATCCGGTAAACGGTTTGCAGGCGCTCGCTCTTGCCCAGCAGGGTGTCGAGTTCGATCTTGTCGGCGGCGGCAAGCTGGGTGGGCTCCTTGTGCAGCCAGCGGCGGAAGCGGTCGAAGGTCCAGCTCTGCGACAGATTCGCACCCGCCTTCAGCCTGGCGATCTCGGCCATGCTGTCCACGCGCACGCTTTTCACGAAGCGCGCCATCACATCGTAGCGATGGGTAATGACGGCCTGCAGCGTGTCGAAGTCGCACAGCGGCTTGGCGGGCTGCCATTTCACCGTCGGCGCCAGCTTGCGCACGGTGGCCAGACCGACATAGGACATCAGCTTGATGTAGAGCCAGCCGATGTCGAACTCGTACCACTTGTTCGACAGTCGCGCCGAGGTGCCGTACGCATGGTGGTTGTTGTGCAGTTCTTCGCCGCCGATCAGGATGCCCCACGGCAGGATGTTGGTGCTGGCATCCTCGCTGGCGAAGTTGCGGTAGCCCCAGTAATGGCCGATGCCGTTGATGACGCCGGCGGCGGTAACCGGAATCCAGGCCATTTGCACCGCCCAGATAGTCAGGCCGATGGGGCCGAACAGGGCGAGGTTGATTGCCATCATGAGCCAGACACCTGCAGCCGAGTGGCGGCTGTAGACGTTGTGCTCGATCCAGTCGTCGGGCGTGCCGTGGCCGTATTTTTCCAGCGTCGCGACCACCTTGGCCTCGGCGCGATACAACTCGGAGCCCTCCCAGAAAACTTTTTTGATGCCGCGCGTCTGCGGGCTATGCGGGTCTTCGGATGTTTCGCATTTGGCGTGGTGCTTGCGGTGGATGGCAACCCACTCCTTGGTGACCATGCCAGAGGTGAGCCATAGCCAGAAACGGAAGAAGTGGCTGACGACGGGGTGCAGGTCGACGGCGCGATGCGCCTGCGAACGGTGCAGGAAGATGGTGACGGCGGCGATGGTGATGTGGGTCAGGCCGAGGGCCACCAGCGCATATCCCCACCAGGGAAGATCGATCAAGCCGGGTTGCATCATTCAGGTTCCATCATTATTAAGGGCGAACGCGTTCCCCAATGTACAAACAAAGCCTTTAAAAACCAAGGATTGTTTGCACGTGGGTGGGCGTTGGTGCGCACGATGCGCAGTTCCCTGAAATCGCTCCAACCGGTCCAGGTGATGTCGGCGAGCAAACCTCAGCGCGAGTCGAGCTTGTGGAACAGCGAAAGCGAAGTCGAATCCGGCAGGGTAACCGGGCCGTTGAGCGTGGCAGCCGTGCTGAGGCCGACATCGCCGGCCAGCGCCGTAGGGTGCACTCCGTGCGCCCTACGGCGCTGGCCAATATCAATAAATAACGATGAAAGAGCCTTGAATTATGAACGCGCGAAATCCGCATACATCGCCTCAACCGCCGCGCGGTAGCGGTCGGACACCTGCCGGCGTTTGACCTTGAGCGTGGGCGTCAGCAGACCGTCGTCCACCGTCCACGGCTTGAGTTCGGGATGCAGGCGGCGGATCTGGGCATAGCCCGGAAAGTGCTTGAGATGATCGGCCACGCGCCGGGTCAGCGCCTTCACCACCCTGGGGTCGCGCAATGCCGCGGAATGCCCGTGGTCGACATCGAGGCTGGCGGCAAAGGCCGGCCAGTGTTCCTTGTTCAACACGGTCAGCGCGGCCAGGTAGGGCCTGCCTTCGCCGACGACCATCACCTGCTCGAACAGGGGGTCGAGCAGGATGGCGGATTCCATGTCGGTGGGCGACACTTTCTCGCCGTTGTTCAGCACGATGATGTCCTTGATGCGGCCGACGATCGCGTAATGGCCGCTGGTATCCCGGTGTGCCTTGTCGCCGCTGTGCAGCCAGCCCTCGGCATCGATCATGGCACGGGTGGCCGCCTCGTCTTTCCAGTAGCCGCGCATTACGCAGCGGCTGCGCGTAAGCAGTTCGTCGTGGTCGCCGATCTTCACCTCGACGCCGGGCAGCGGCAGGCCGATGCCGGCGGGCACGTTGGAATCCAGGCGATTGACGCAGACCACCGGGCCGGTTTCGGTGAGGCCGTAGCCCTGATAGATCGGCACACCGAGGCCGATGAAAACGCGTGCGATCTCGGGCGACAGCGCGGCGCCACCGGAAATCGCCAGCTTTAGCCGGCCGCCCAGCTTTTCCGTGACCTTGCCCGCCACCAGCGTGTCGAGCAGCGGCCACAGCAGCAGTTCGGGGTGCCAGGTTGCCCGCCCCTGGCTACGCTCGAAGCGCCGCCAACCGACCTGCACCGCCAGCTTGAACAGCCGTTGGGCTAGCGGGCCCTTCTTCGCCAGGCCGTCGAGGATTCGCCCGTACGTCCGCTCGTAGATGCGCGGCACCGAGATCAGCACGGTGGGGCGAATGGTCTGCAGATCCTGCGCCAACTGGGCGATGGCTCGCGCATAGGCGACCTCGGCGCCGAGCAGCATCGGCAGGTAATCGCCGGCGGTGCGCTCCAGCGTGTGCGACAACGGCAAAAAGGACAGGAACACTGCATGCGGCCCGAAGTCTGCACATTGCGAGGCGTAGAACGCGTTCCACAGCAGGTTCTCGTGGGTCAGCATCACGCCCTTGGGCCGCCCGGTGGTACCCGAGGTATAGACGATGCTGGCCAGCAGGTCGGCCGAGAGGTGGCGCTCCGGGACCGGCGTGCCGGCGGCAGCCGCCAGCCAGTCGGATGCCACCACGAAACGCGGGCTCCAGTCCGCCAGTCCGTTTTCCGGCGCGACCAGGCTGACGATGCGCTGCAGGCTGTGGGCCGAGCCGGCGATTTCGGCCAGATTCCTATGCTGAAACCTGCCTTCGACCAGCAGCAGTCTGGCGTCAGCGTGATCGAGGATATAGGCCGCGCTGTCCGGGCGGTCGTCGAGATACAGCGGAACCGTGACCAGCCCCAGCGCCAGCGCGGCCTGGTCGAAAATCACCCACTCGACGCAGTTCTTCAGCATCACCGCCACGCGGTCGCCGGGAGCCAGGTCTTCCTTCGCCAGCGCAGCCTGCCAGCGCGCCACCTCGGCCGCCACCTCGGCCCAGGTGAAACCCACCCAGGCGTCACGCGCCGCGTCGAACTGGCGGTAGGCAACCCGGTCCGGCGTCGCGGCGACGCGCGCGCGGAACAGACCGCACAAGGTGCCCAGGGCATCTGGATCAAGAGGTGCAGCCATCATGTCAGACCATCGTTCCTGCCGGGAAAACACCGCATTGAAAACACCCCCTCTATTGAATCGGCGCCAGCGCCAGCTTGACCAGGACGGCGGCGAAAAAGCCATCGGTGCCGTGCACGGCGGGTGACAGCCTGAGCATGGCGCCGGTATCGAGGTCGATCTTGTTCTGCGCCAGTAGTTCGTTGACCGGCAGCAGGGTGAAGCCGCCTTCGGCCAGCAGCGCCTCGACGATTGCTTCGTTTTCCTCCGGCAGCAGGCTGCAGGTGGCATACACCAGCCGGCCGCCGGGCTTCAGCAGTTTCGCGGCGGCGCGCAGGATCGATGCCTGTTTCTGCGCCAGCGCCGCCACGCTCTCCGGCGACTGGCGGAACTTCAGGTCGGGGTTGCGGCGTAAGGTGCCCAGCCCGGAACACGGCGCATCGACCAGCACGCGGTCGAGCTTGCCCGCCAGCCGCTTCACCCGGGTGTCGTTTTCGGAAGCGATCGGCTGCGGCATCACGTTGGACAGACCCGAGCGCGCCAGCCGCGGCTTCAGCTTGGCGAGCCTTTTTTCCGCAACATCGAATGCGTACAGGCGCCCGCTCGACGCCATCATCGCGCCGATGGCGAGCGTCTTGCCGCCGGCGCCGGCGCAAAAGTCGCACACCATTTCGCCGCGGCGCGCGCCCAGCAGCAGCGCCAGCAGCTGGCTGCCGTCGTCCTGTACTTCCAGGCTGCCATCGAGAAACAGCGGATGGCGGTTGATCGCCGGATGCTCCTTGAAGCGGATACCCCACGGCGAATACGGCGTCGGCTCGACCGCCAGCCCTTCCTCGCGCAACCGCGCCAGCACGGTGTCGCGGTCCGCCTTGTACGCGTTCACCCGCACGTCCATCGGCGCGGGCAGCTGCAGGGCGCGACCGAGCACGAGGATGTCGGCGTCGCTCATCACTGGCTGCAGTTTTTCGATCACCCATTCAGGCAGCTCGGCCGCCACGGCAAGCGGCAGGTCGTCCGTCCTGGCGTCGCGGATGTGCTGCACCAGTTCGGGCTTGGCGAATTGCTCCAGCGTCGCGCCGCTCATGCCGCGCGCCTTGATCAGCCAGGCGACGATCAGGGTGCGCGGATTGGCCGCCGGCACCACCACCGACAGATAGCGATAGCGGCGCAGCACGCCGAACACGGCCTCGGCCACGAATGCACGCTCGCGCGGGCCGAGCTTTTTATGGTCGCGGAAAAACGCCGACAGCTCGGAGTCGGCCGGACGCTTGAAGTCCAGCACCCGATCGAGCGCCTGGGTGGCAAGTTGCAATAGGGGCGGGGTCAGTTCCATCGGCGGGGGGCCGGCAGGTTGACAGACGGCAGGGATCGTTCTACCGGAAAGGTCATTCGTCTTCGCCGAGCTCGGGGTTCCAGCCTTCTTCACGCGCACGCGCCACCGCCATCTTGTAGAGGGCTTCATGACGCTCGCGCAGTTCAATCGGAAGGCGGCTCGGCAAGTTGCCGTATTTGTCCCACTCGGCTTCGATCTTATCGGTCAGCGTCTGCATTTGCCCCAGCTGCCAGCCGGCGCAGTCCTCGGTTTCGGGAATGAAGCCAAACAGCCAGCCGTCGAGGACGACGCGCGCCAGCATGGTGACACCGTGCTTGTCGTGATAAAACCCGGCATAGGTCATTGGCTTGTTCATGGCTGCGAGTCTCGGTCGTGCGGGGTTTCGTCGTAGGGAAAGCGTATGTGGCCATAGCGGATCACCAGCACCGCGACGGCCAGCAACAGCACCGAAGCGGTAATGCCCAGCATGCGCCAGTCGTCGAGGCTTTTCATGTCAAGCACCAGATAGCGGGCCAAAGCCACAATCGCGATGTAGATGGGGAAACGCACCGGCAACTGTCCGGAGCGGAAGTACACCCCCACCATGGCTAGGATTTCAAGGTAGAGGAACAGCAGCAACAGGTCGGCCAGCGTCACCGTCCCGGCATCGACCATGGTCTTCACTTCGAACGCGCCAGCCACCAAGGTGGCCAGCGTGATAATAACGAGGCCGACGGCCTCGAATACGCCTAGCACATTGAGTGCCAGACGCGAGAGTTTGCGGTCTTTGGCGGGGTTCATGGCAGCGTCGAGCGAATGAGGCGCAAGGATACCATCAAGCGCCGATGACGAGCGGGCGAATCAGGCTCAGCGACAGCCCGCTTCTCGAATCAGCTGCCGCGCACCATTGCCATGATCCGGGCGGCGTCGAGGGTGCTCGCCTGCTGCTGGATCTGCGGCAGGTATTGCGTCTGCATCTGCCTGGCCGGGCCGAGCAGACTCTGGAACGTGTCTTTAAGCATCGCCGTATTCATCACGCGGCCGCCGGCGTAATAGCGCTTGGCAAGCTGCCCCAGCGCGTAGGTGGTGGCGAAGGAGAAGGCCATGCCGGTAGCCGCGCCACCGATAGTGCCGAAGGTCTTGCCTGCGGCCTTGCCGAGCAGCCCACCCAGCAGTTTGCGACCGAACTGTTCGAGGTATTGCGAGGTGAGGCCGACCCCGGCGGCGGCAATGAATTCCTTGATGTGGCCCTGGTCGAGTTCAACGCCGTGGGCACGGCCGATGCCATAGACCATCTTGATCTGCAGCGGAATGATGGCCATGGATGCCCACGACTGCGGCAGCAGTTCCAGCGCGCCATTCATCAGGGCGTAGTTGAGGATGGACTTGTCCAGTTCCGCCTCGGACACGTTCGGCTGTGCCGCCACCACCGCACCCGCAAGGGGCACGCCGGATTCGTAAGGCGGCATAGCCGCCAACGACTCCGCTGGGCCGGGCGCGGCAACGGCGGCGGGCGCGGCGGCCTCGCTGAGATCGACGATGGCGTCGGCCTCGCGCTCGAAGGTGGCGGCCTGTCCCGCATCCAGCTTCAGCAGGACCTTCAGCTCATCCAGAAAGTGCTGCTCGGCCTTGCTCTGGCGGCCGTCCGCGTCGCACACGCAGACCGCCATTTCATACGCCAGCTGGCGCTCGCCGGGGTCTTGCAACGCGGCGGTGGCGGTCCCCAGACTGATGCGCTTGAGCAGTACGTCCTGATAAAGACGCACGAGATCGGGCGCACCCGCTTCGCCACCCAGGGACTCGGCGATGCGACGGATTTCCTCGCGCTCACGGTCATGCTTGGCGCCGTCGGCGAAGGCGGCGTAGAGGGCAATGGCAAGGATGGATTTCTGCTGTTCGGGGTTCATTGCGGGTTCTCCCATTTAATCTGGAATTCGATCTCTTCCGACTCGCCTTCGCGTTCGTGCTCGATATTGCAGACCGCCCGCACAGGGACTGAGATCCTTTCGCCCGCGATCTGGATTTCAAAGCGTTCGCCCTGTTCGAGCGCATCGGCCAGGCGCCGCAACTTCGCTATGAACTCCGGCAGGGGATAGCTTTTCTCCACGTCGCATTCAGGTTTTCTGTTCATGTTTGCTGTCCTTCCATTCGGTTAACTAGAGGCGGCGGCGGTGTCGGTCATCGCAGGAATTATTTTTCGTTTGTGGCGGGCTGTTGCGACAGCAGCGTCTTCAGTTCGCGGATATCTTCACGCATGGCCCGCACTTCGGCATGCAGATCGTCTTCGATGTGCTCGCGGGCCTGTTCGACCGCCGCAACCGTCTCCTGCTGCTCCTTCTCGCTGAAGGTCTGCATGGCGTTGACGATGATGGCGATGAACAGGTTGAGCATGGTGAAGGTCGCCACCAGGATGAAGGGCACGAAGAAGGCCCAGGCATAGGGGAAGTTTTCCATCACCGGACGGGCGATGCCCATCGACCAGCTTTCCAGGGTCATGATCTGAAACAGGGTATAGAACGAGCGGCCGAGGTGGCCGAACCATTCCGGGTAGTCGGCGGCAAACAGATTGGTGGCGATCACCGCGAACACGTAATAGACAACCAGCAACATCAGACCGATGGACAACAGCCCCGGCACCGCGCCCAGCAATGCGCCCACCACCCGCCGCATCGACGGCACCATGGTCAGCAGCCGCAGCACGCGCAATACCCGCAGCGCCCGTAGTACGGCAAGCTGACCGGTGGCGGGGAACAGTGCGATCGCGACGACGACGAAATCGAACACGCTCCAGGGATCACGCCAGAAAGCCCGCCGATGGACGTACAGTCGCAGCGCGATCTCCACCACGAACACCGCCAGGATCGCCCGATCCACGGCGAGGATCAGCCCGCCCGCCACCGTCATCGCGACGGGCCAGGTCTCCAGGCCGAGCAGCACCGCGTTGATCAGGATCAGGGCGATGATGACGCCCTGCACGTGGCGGTGCTCGATGCAGCCGCGCAGGCGTTCACGCACGTTCGAATGGGCGGGGTGCATGGCAGGCTCCATCATGGCCTGGGGGCTGGCTTGAGCAGGATCGGCGAGAGAAGGGGCAACGCGACAGAATAGGCGATGTCGATCATGGCGATACTCAGTATTCAGTTCTTGACGATGGGGTTGCCCTCACCGATCCAGCGCGTGATGCCATGACGCACGTTATAGACCTGCGTATAGCCCATCGCCATCAGTTCGCGCGCCAGGGCGTCGGTGCGGTTGCCGGTGCGGCAGATCAGAATGACCGGATCGTTTTTGCCCACCTCGGCCGTAAAGCGCGGCAGAAATTCCGGATTGGCCCGCCCACTCGCATCAACGTAGGTCAGGGTGCGGCTGCCTGCCACCACCTGGGTCTGGCGCCATTCTTCCGGCCGGCGAATGTCATACAAAGGCACACCTTGCGCCAGCAGGGCTTTCAGACCGGCGTTATCGACGTTGGTGTAAGGCGGCTCGGCGCATCCGCCGAGCGTGAATGCCAGCAGCAAAGTTCCAAACAGACGCGGCAACATCAGCGTGCCCCCTTGCGCGTGGCGATCAGGCTGGCGACCACGCTCGCTCCGATCAAGACGACGACGATGGCCAGCGAAGCCCCCACCGGCACGTGATGCCACGGCGTGATGAGCATCTTGGTGCCGATGAAGGTGAGCACCATGGCGAGGCCATATTTCAGCAGATGAAAGCGATCCGCCACGTCGGCCAGCAGGAAGTACAGCGCGCGCAGGCCCATGATGGCGAAAATGTTTGAGGTGAACACGATGAAGGGATCGGTGGTGATGGCGAAGATGGCCGGGATCGAATCCACCGCGAACACCAGATCGGTCACTTCGATCAGGATCAGCACCAGGAACAGCGGTGTGACATAGCGCACGCCATCCTTCATCACGCTGAACTTCTCGCCGTGATCGCCGTCGCTGACGCGCAGATGTTTACGCGCAAGCTTGAGCACCGGATTCTGTTCCAGATCAGGCGTCTTTTCCGCCAACACCAGCATGCGTATGCCGGTGACGACCAGGAAGGCGCCGAACGGATAGAGCACCCAGGAATACTCGCGCACCACCCAGGCGCCAGCCAGAATCATGATGGCGCGCAGGACGATGGCGCCCAGCACACCGTAGATCAGAATCCGGCGCTGGAATTCAGGGGCAACGCGGAAGGCGGTGAAAATCAGCAGGAAAACGAACACGTTGTCCACCGACAGCGACTTCTCGATCAGATAGCCGGTGAAGAATTCCAGCGCCTTGCGGTCGGCGGTCTCCGCGCCCACCGTACCGTTCAGATGCCACCACAGACCAGCGTTGAACACGAGCGCCAGGCTGAACCAGGCCAGCGACCAGAGCGCGGCTTCCCTGACGCCGACCTTGTGCACCTTGCGGCCCCCCAGGACAAACAGGTCAAGCGCCAGCATGACCAGCACGAAGGCGATAAAGGCGGCCCACATCCAGGGTTCGCCGATGGAAATCGTATTACTCATGCTCCGACCCAATTCGGTTGTCATTCATTGTGGGGGTCTCAATGCAGGCACTGACGATGTCCCGGGCTGTTGCGCGATCATCAAGAACTGCGTTCACGCGGCACGGTCCGGGCACAGCCCTGCGCAGCGAATCCCTGGCGGCGTGATTGAGCACCGCAGCGTATTCAATCGTGATCTGGTCGCTCGTTGTCTGAAGCTTTAGAGGCTGTGTTCAAGCTTTCCACAGGCAAGGAAAGCGGGCAGATCAGGCACCGCCCGCTACCCAGGCGCTTGCGCGGTGGTGCCGCAAGCACGCACTCACCTGCCAGCGGCGCGCATTCACTGCCGCGCGCGCAGCGCCGCGATGCGCTCTTCCAGCGGCGGGTGCGTCATGAACAAACGCTTCAGGCCATGAGCACCGCCGCCGGCGATGCCGAACGCCGCCATCTTGTCGGGCAACGGCTGCGGATGCAGGCTGCCCAGGCGCTCCAGCGCGGCGATCATGTTAGGGCCGCCGGCCAGGCTGGCGCCGCCACGGTCGGCGCGGAATTCGCGCTGGCGCGAGAACCACATGACGATGATCGACGCCAGGATGCCCAGCACCAGCTGGGCAACGATGGTGGTCACCCAGAACGCCGGGCCGTGGCCGCGTTCGTTCTTGAATACGACGCGGTCGACGGTGTGGCCGATGACGCGCGACAGGAAGATCACAAAGGTGTTCACCACGCCCTGGATCAGGGTCAGCGTGACCATGTCGCCGTTGGCGATATGGGCAATTTCGTGCCCCAGCACCGCCTCGGCCTCGTTGCGCTTCATCTGCTGCAACAGGCCGGAGGACACGGCGACCAGCGACTTGTTGCGCGTCATGCCGGTGGCGAAGGCATTGACGTCGGGCGCGTCGTAAATGCCGACTTCCGGCATCCCGATGCCCGCGTCTGCTGCGTATTTGCGGACGGTGTCGACCAGCCAGAATTCGCTGGAGTTCGATGGCGTCTCGATCACCCGCACGCCCATCGATTTTTTCGCCATCCACTTCGAGATGGCGAGCGAAATGAACGAGCCGCCAAAGCCCATCACTGCGGCCATGACCAGCAGCGAAGTCAGGTTCAGCCCGGTCTCGGTGAGGTAGGGCTCGACGCCCAGAATACGCATGGCGAGCGAGAGCACCAGCAAAATGGCCACGTTGGTGGCGAGGAACAAGACAATCCGTTTCATGGTTTCTCCTTCAAAGCGCGGGGCGTGTGCGGGCCTGCGGCCCTTTCACGGATAGACAAAGGATACAGACCGCCCAGCCACAATAAAATTCGATTTTAATACTGCTATTGTTCGGTTTTATCGAACCGATTCGCATCATGCTCAATTACAAGCACCTGTACTACTTCCGCACCGTCGCCAAGGCCGGCGCCATCAACAAGGCGGCGGAGAAGTTGCATCTGACGCCGCAGACGCTGTCCGGGCAGATCAGCATACTGGAAGACCGTCTGGGGGTCGCGCTGTTCCGCCGCAGCGGACGCCGGCTGGAACTGACCGATGCCGGGCATACCGCGCTGACCTACGCCGACGAGATTTTTGCCGTCGGCGCCGAACTCGAGGAGGCCTTGCTGAACCGGCCAGGCGCGCGCGTGCATCCGTTTCGCGTCGGCATCGCCGACGTCGTGCCGAAGGCGATCGCCTATCAGCTGCTGGCGCCCGCGCTCACGCTGGCCGAGCCAGTCAAACTGATCTGCCGGGAACACCGGCTGGAGCAGCTGGTCGCCGATCTCGCCATCCACCGGCTCGACATGGTGCTGGCCGACCGCCCGCTGCCGTCCAATATGGACATCAAGGGCTACAGCCACCCGCTGGGCGAATGCGGGATTACCTTTTTGGCCGCGCATGCAATCGCGGAAACGCTGAGCCCGGACTTTCCGGCCAATCTGCATGAGACGCCCCTGCTGATCCCGGGCGAGGACAGTGCGCTGCGCATACCCCTGTTGCGCTGGCTCGAACGCCGCGGCATCCAGCCCACCATCGTCGGCGAATTCGACGACAGTGCGCTGATGAGCGCTTTTGGCCAGGCGGGCGCGGGGGTGTTCCCGGTGCCGCTGACCACAGCGCAGGAGGTGATGCGGCAATACGGGGCGGTCGAGCTGGGACAGACCCTGGAAATTCGCGAACGCTTTTTCGCCATTTCAGTAGAGCGGCGCTTGAGCCACCCGGCGGTGCTGGCGGTGAGCGAGGCGGCGCGGCGCCGGTTTCATCCGCAGGATACGGACTGATTCCTTATGGATTCAGGGTCCCGTCCAGCCAGCGTACCGTCTCGTCCGGGCGCATGATGAGGAACTGCGACGCGCAGCGGCGGCGCAGCTTGAGCACCGCGCGATCCTTGCTGACCAGGCCCTGCGCGCGGACGGCGGCGGCCAGTTCGATGAATTTCTGGTCGTCGGGGTCGCTGCAGCGTGGCATACGATTCGACACGGATTTGAGCCCGTAGTGGATCGGAGCCCCCTTGTGCGGCAGGCCGGCGCATCCTTCAACCGTCCGGGCCATTTCCGAGAGGGCACGATAGCGCGCGAAGAGCACCGCCTGCCGCGCCGCGTCCAGACCAAATTCCGCATACGCCAGCACGCGCTGCAACTCGTCCAGCGTGGCGGCCGACGCCACGCAGCGAACTCGCCCGGCTTCCAGTGCGAGCCGCAGGGGGCGCGCAATCGCATCGTCGAAATGCAGCAGATCGAGCACTACGTTGGTGTCGATCACCAATAAGGGCCTATTCAATACCGGCGTGCTCGGCGATGAACTCGCGCACCCAGGGCTCCGACCTGGCGCTGGAAAATCGCCCGACGATCTCGCCCTTGACGAACAGCAGCACGGTGGGAAAGCCGCGCAAGGCGTAACGCCCGGCAAGCTTCATGTTGGCGCCTTCGTCGACCTCGACCTTGGCCATGTGGAGCTTGCCGGCATGATGATTGATCACGCGCTCCAGCACCGGCGTCAGCGCCCGGCAGGGCGGACACCAATCGGCCCAGAAATCGACCAGGATGGGCAGTGCGTGCGAGGCCTCGATCACATCGCGGTCGAAATGTTCCAGGTGGGTATCGAAAATCAGGTCCGGGGCGGGGTTGGCATGTGGCGGGGTCATGGCGTGAAATCAAGTCAGGAAGCGTCAGGCACGGAGTCAATACACGCCTATTTTGCCTCAAGGGCCGGCCTTTTACGCCTGCGCCGACCGCGCCAACCCAAACATCCGCGCAAAAAACATCTTCGCCAAGCAGGCGAAGGGCTGCTATTTTTACGCCATGGAAGAACGTTTCTATCGCGAACGGGAAATCGCCCGGCAGCCGGCCTTTCTTCCGGCCGCCACCTACAACCTTGCCCACACCCTGCTGGCGCGTGCCGGTACCTACCTGTTCGTGCCGATCCGCAGCCTGCAGTACATGGCGGTACTGGATGTCGAAGAAATCATTTTCATCGACAGCCAGAACAAGGCCTGGGTCGAGCTGGCCTGGCAGTGCTTCCGCCCGCAGGCACGCAGCGCGCTCAACGAACGCGTGCCGTTCGAAGTGGTGCATTACGCGCCGCAAGCCGAGCAAACCATGAAGCGGCTGCCGCATGAATTCCTTCAGGCCCTGCAAATGCTCGCCGGGCGCGACCTGCCACAGCAGGATGCGCGCGTACTGCCGCTGGTGCGCCGTCCGCGCGCGGAATGAGCGGGTGGAGAATCGGCTCCTGGTTCGTGTCGGCTGAACGACGAAAAGTGGCTGGCGGCGCCAAACCGCCCCCCGTTGTCGCCACCGATTGCAGTAGGCCGACACGCTGTCCGTAGTCGGCGTGGGAATATAATGCCGGGCTACTCACGGGAGCGTCATGTTGCGCTGCTGGCATGAAACGAGCGCGTCCACTGAAATATGACCCAGGAATATCCCGCATGAAATTTGTTTCACCCCGTTTCACCCCCCTGCCTTTTCTACCTTACATCTTGCTGTTTTTAGCCATCGCCACCCTGACGCGTCTGGCCCTGACGCTGCACACCGGCCTCGACATGACCCCGCTTGCGCTCTGGCCCGGCCTGTTCCTGCGCGGTATCGGATTCGACTTCGCGGTGCTGGCCTGGCTGCTCGCCCCCATGCTGCTGTGGGCCGCGCTGTGGCCGGCGCGCTGGCGCAATACGCGCTGGCGGGGCGGGCTGCGGCTGACGATCTTCTTCCTGATGGCGGCGATCCTGCTGTTCGGTGCGCTGGCGGAGTGGGTTTTCTGGGAGGAATTCGCCACCCGCTTCAACTTCATCGCCGTCGATTATCTGGTCTACACGCATGAAGTGATCGGCAACATCGTCGAGTCGTATCCGGTGGCGCCCCTGCTCGCCGGCGTGGCGGCGCTGGCGGCCCTGCCGGCCTGGCTGTTCCGCGCGCGCATCCGCGCCGCGGGCGTTCCCGCGACGCGGGCAGGCTGGCGCGTAGCGTACGCTGCGCTGGCGTTCGCCCTGCCCTGGGGCGCCATGCATCTGGCCGATGTCGACCAGATGCAGTTTTCCGGCAACGCCTACGCCAACGAGCTGGCCGGCAACGGCCTGATGACCTTCTTCGCCGCCTTCCGGCGCAACGAACTGGATTACGCACGCTTCTACGCGACGTTGCCTGCGGCGCAGGCGGATCGCATCCTCGTCGAACTTGGCGTCGAGCGGCAGCCGCTTACCCGGTCGCTGCACGCCAAGGCGGACAAAAGCGAGGCCTTCGATCCGCAGCGCGTGCCGTTCAAGCGCCCGCCGCGCAACATCGTGCTGATTACGGTGGAAAGCCTGTCCGCCAAGTTTCTCGGCAGCTTTGGCAATCCGGCCGGCCTGACGCCGCAGCTGGATGCGCTGGCGCGGGACGGCCTGCTATTCACCCGTCTGTATGCCACCGGCACGCGCACGGTGCGCGGGCTGGAAGCCCTGTCACTCGGCACGCCGCCGATCCCCGGCCAGGCGATCGTGCGCCGGCCCGGCAACGAGCATCTGGCAACGGTCGGCGAGATTTTGCGCCGTCAGGGCTACGAGACGCTGTTCCTGTATGGCGGCTACGGCTATTTCGACAACATGAACGGCTATTTCGCCGGCAACGACTATCGCGTCGTCGACCGCACCGATTTCCCGAAGGCCTCCGTCGGCTTCGCGAACGTCTGGGGCGTAGCCGATGAATTCCTTTTCGACAACAGCCTGGTGCAGCTCGACCGCGCCCATGCCGCCGGCAAACCCTTCCTGGCGCAGATCATGACCACCTCCAACCACCGGCCCTTTACCTACCCGGATGGCCGCATCGACATCCCCTCGCCGGGCAAACGCGAGGGCGCGGTGAAATACACCGATTACGCGATCGGCCACTTCATCGACCAGGCGCGCAGCAAGCCCTGGTTCAACGAAACCCTGTTCGTCATCGTCGCCGACCATTGCGCCTCCGCCGCCGGCAGGACCAAGCTGCCGGTGGAGGGCTATCACATCCCGATGATTTTCTACGCGCCGGCATTGCTAAAGTCCGGACGCGACGACCGCCTGGCCAGCCAGATCGACATTCCGCCGACTCTGCTGGATGCGATGGGCCTGCCCGGCGACGACCATTTCTTCGGCCAGTCGCTGTTCGAACAACGCGAGGAAAACCGCCGCGCCTTCATCAGCAACTACCAGGAACTGGGTTACCTGAAGGCGGGCACGCTGGTCGTGCTCGGCCCCAAGCAGCGGGTCGACACCTTCAGCATCGACGCCAACGGCGACGCCAGCCCGGCTGCGCCGGATCCGCGCCTGCGCGACGAGGCCGTGGCCTACTACCAGACCACATTCAAGGCGTTCAAAGAAGGCGCGCTGAAAATGGGGACGATGGACAAGGCACGATAAACCCTTGCCATCCTCGCCCAGCCATCCGCAAATGGCATCAGCGCGGCGGCAAACATCTGCATAAAGGCGTCGAGTAACCGCGCAGGGATGCGGAAGGATGGCAACCCTGCCAGAATGTTGCACGATCGCCTGCGGCGTTGAATGTATAATATTTTTTAATGCCACCATAAAAAACATCGAGACAGATTATGATTCGCCGCAACCCCAACGGAGACACTCCCCAGGTGCACGAGACCGCTTTCGTCGATCCCACCGCCATCCTTTGCGGCAAGATCATTGTCGAAGCCAATGTGTTCATCGGGCCGTATGCCGTGATCCGTGCCGACGAGGTCAACAGCGACGGCGACATGGAGCCCATCGTCATCGGCGCCGATTCCAACATCCAGGATGGGGTGGTGATTCACTGCAAGGCTGGCGGCGGCGTCACCATCGGGCGCGGCAGCTCGATCGCGCATCGCTCCATCGTGCATGGCCCGTGCACGGTGGGCGACGGCGTATTCGTCGGTTTCAACTCGGTGCTGTTCAACTGCTCGGTCGGCGACGGCTCGGTGGTACGCCACAACTCGGTGATCGAAGGCTGCGACGTGCCCCCGGGTTTCTACATCCCCTCTACCGCCAACATCCGGTCCAACCAGGACCTGGAGACCATCGAGCGCGTGACGCCCGACGTCAGCAGCTTCTCGGAAAGCGTGGCGCAGGCCAACCACGAGCTGGTGAAGGGTTACAAGCGGATACGCAACGAGTTTTGACGGGCTGAAATCAACCCGGACGGACACTCAGGAGAAACTGACTTTGACCGTCGTTCCCTGTTGCTCGCTGCTTTCCAGCCGCACCTGCCAGCCGTAGCGGTCGCAGATACGCTTGACCAGGGAGAGGCCAATGCCGGCACCTTCGCTCGCCATGTCGCGGAAGTGGCGAATGAAGACCTGGTCGATGGCGTAGCCAGGGATGCCTTTACCTGTATCGCTCACGGTCAGGGAGTGGGCGTCCTGCAGCACCACCACGGTACCGGCCGCCGTGTAGGAAAAGGCGTTGCGGACCAGGTTGCTGACCAGGATTTCCACCACCCCGGCATCGGCCGACAGGACCAGTTCCGGATTGGTATGCACTTCCACCTCGACCGGCTTGCCGGCAAGAATGTGGCGCTGCTTTTCCACCACTTCCCGCACCACGTTGGCCAGCACGCAACCGCCCCCCGCAGCCAGCTTGTGTTCCTCGCGCGCCATCAACAATAGCGCGGTGCCCAGTTCAGCCATGTCGCGGGCGGCGCGTTCGATGCGGCCAATCCGGGCTTTCTGCTTGTCGCTGAGGCTGTCATCGTCGAGCAGCACCTCGGTTGAGCTCAGGATCACCGCCAGGGCGGTACGCAGTTCGTGGCTGATGTCGGCACTGAAGGCCCGTTCCCGCTCGATGAAGGCGCGCATGCGAATCAGGTGGCGGTCGAACACCCGCGCCAGTTCGCCCACTTCGCCGACGGGAAAATGGTCGGCCAACGGCTGTTCCCAGTCGTCCGGGCTGCGGTGACGCACCTGGGCCGCCAATTCCGCAACCGGCGCGACCACGGTACGCGACATCCAGACGCCACCGAGGGCGGACAGGAGCGTCATGGCGACGGCCATCAGCCCCAGCATCCAGGCGAAGCGGTGTTCGCGGCGGATCTGCAACGAGGTGTCGTAGAGCAGGTAATAGCGCGTGTCACCACGCTCAAGGATGGCAACCCGGTAACTCAGCGTCCCCAGGCGGATGTCATGGCGGCCGAACGGCAATGTTGTCAGGTAGTCGGGCACCTCCCCGGTGCCATCGGCATCGCGTATGTAGCCCTGGACGATGACGGTGGAAGGCGGCAGCGATGCCGGATTGCGTTCGCGGCGGGCAATGTAATCGTCCAGTTCCGCCGACAGGCTTTCGTCGATCAGGCGCTGGCCGAGGTCGTGCGCGCCCTGGTACAGCACCACGGCCATGATCAGGCTGACGAGGGCGCCGAAGCCGGCGAAGAACAGGGCGACACGCCCGCGCAAATCACGCGGCAGGCGCATCGGGGGCTTTCAGTTGATAGCCGATACCGCGCAGGGTATGCAGCAAGGGCGGCAGGCCGGGCGGGTCGATGGCCGACCGCAGGGTATGCATGTGTACGCGCAGGGAATCGCTGTCCGGCGGCGAATCTCCCCACACCGCCTGTTCGATATCGCGCCGCAACACCACGCCGGGCGCACGTTTCATCAGCAATTCCAGAATCTTCAGCGGCAGGGCCGGCAGGATCAGGGGTTGACCGGCACGTTGCACGGCAAACGTGTCGAGGTCGAATACCAGATCGGCTACCTTGAGCCGACGCTGGGCTTCGCCGGTACGCGCGCGCCGCGTCAGGGCGCGCAGACGCAAGTCGAGTTCGCGTAATTCGAACGGCTTGACCAGGTAATCGTCCGCCCCTTCGCCGAAACCGGCGACCTTGTCGTCCAGCGTGGCGCGCGCGGTCAACATCAATACCGGCACGGCGGAATGCGCGTCCTGGCGCAGGCGCCGGCACAGGGTCAGGCCGTCGATGCCGGGCAGCATCAGGTCCAGTACGATCACGTCGTGCGGCTGGGTGACGGCCAGATGCAGGCCGGTGACGCCGTCCATGGCCGTGTCCACCAGATAGCCACGGGTTTCCAGATAGTCGGCAATGTTCGCCGCAAGATCCTGACTATCTTCGATGACGAGTACGGAAATGGCTTCGGGGTCGTGCATGAATGGGCGGCATGGTGGCGAGAGCGATCAGGTATCTTTTACTGCAAGCGCGGCATTGCGTCCAGCCGCGCCAATCCATGCCGCGCCGCGGGAAATCCGTCAGGCGTGTCGAGGCACCGGATGATGCAAGGCCTCGGCCAGACGCCTGAGCAAGCTGCGGCGGCTCACTGTCAGGACATCCGCGCCTTCCAGAATCCCGTGGGGCAGTTGGCCCGCGCAGGCGACGACGAGATCGGGTTCCCAGGTGCGAATGACGTCGGCCAGCAAAGCTTTCGCATCCCCCCACACCACTTTGGCTTCTGCCCAGCCCAGATTGTTGCGCGCCAGTTGCAATTCCAGCTTTTTCTTTACGTCCGGCGCGCGTCGTGAGGCCGCTTCTCCCGGCAACGCGGGAGCCGGACCGTCGGGCTCAAAGCCGCTGCGAGTGTCAAGCACGCGCAACACCAGCATTTGCGTGCGCGGGCCTAGAGCAAGCTCGGCGGCACGGTGCAGCAGAATGTCACTTTGGCCGCCAGCGGGGAGGGGCACCAGAATACGGCGATAGGTTTTCATGACAGGGCTCCTTTAGTCAGCGCATGTTGATGCAGCGTGTGTTGATACGTGTTTTCCGCCTGGCGGCTGACTGTTTGGCAGGGACGGAACAGGTGATGCGGACAGCTCGCGCAAACGGTTTTATCGAGCAGCGGGAAAATCGCTTCCGCCGGCCGGGATTTGGCCGGGTAGAGATTTTCTTCGCCGATGTCCTGCATGAAGCCGCCCTTGCGCAGGGTCTCGGCCACGCTTTCCTTCATCCGGTAAAAGCTCAGGCTACCACCCTCGCGGGCATAGCGCCGGGCGGTTTCGGCAAGAAACTCGGCACCGGCCAGGTCGACGAAATTGATGCCGCTGGCCATCACCACCAGGTGCTTTTGTTGCGGCGCCGCTTCCTGCAATTCCTGCAATCGCTGTTGCAGATGGGCGACGGCTCCGAAGAAAATGGAGCCGCTCAGCCGCACCATCTTGATCTGCGGGCATTCCGGCTGGCCATCGACGTAGTTGTAGTGAAAGCTTTCAGGGTCGCGGTCCGGCACCACAACCTCCAGGGTGGGGCGTGAGGTGCGGTATAGATACAGCGCCAGCGACAGGGCAATGCCGAAGAAGATGCCTTTTTCAAGGTCGATCAGCGTCCCGATCAGGGTGACCCACAACACCACGGTCTCCTGCTTGCTGATGCGAGGCAGCAGGCGGATGTGGTGGCGGTCGATCAGGCCCCAGGCCACCAGAAACAGGATGCCGGCCATGGCGGCGTTCGGCAGATAAGCCGCCAGCGGGGCCACCAGAAGCAGGATCCCCACCAGAAACAGCGAGGCATACACCGCCGCCAGCGGCGTCCTTGCGCCGGCGGCATAGTTGACCCCGCTGCGGTTGAACGAACCGGAGGCGGCATAACCGGAGAAGAAACTGCCGACGATATTGGAAAGCCCCTGGCCGATGAATTCCTGGTTGCCGTCGATGTTCTGGCCGGAACGAATGGCGATGGCGCGGGAAATCGACACCGCCTCGGTCAACGCCAGCATGGTGATGATCAGCGCCGGAAACATCATCTGCGACAGGCCGTGGAATGAAAAGTCCGGCAAGGACAGCGGCGGCAGGCCGGAAGGCAGCGCACCGACCGTGTGGACCTGGGTTGTGTCCACGCCGTAATAGGCATTGATGACTGCCGCGAACAGGCTGCCCGCCACCATCGCGGCAATCATGTAAGGCAGTTTGGGTGCGTAGCGTTTGGTCAGAATGCCGACCGCCAGCGTGGTCAGGCTCACCGCCAGTACGTAAGGGTTGATGCTGTCAAGCTGCAGCGCGAGCAGTTCCAGCGTCTTGAAGAAAGGCGTGCCGCGCGGGATGTCCACGCCGAAGAAGTTCTTGATCTGGCTACCGGCGATAAGCAGCGCCGCACCCGCGGTGAACCCGATCACCACGGTGTGCGAGATGAAGTTCACCAGCACGCCCATGCGCGCCAAACCCAGAACCAACTGGAACAAGCCGGTCAGGAAGGTCAGCGTCAGTACCAGGCCGATGAATTCCGGCGAACCCGGCGGGGCGTAAGGGCTCACCGAGGCGAATACGGCGATCGAAATGGCGGTGGTGGGGCCGGACACGAGGTGCCAGCTCGATCCGAACAGGGCGGCGATGATGGCCGGCGTCATCGCTGCATACAGGCCATATTCCGGCGGCAGGCCGGCGATGGTGGCAAAGGCCACTGCCTGCGGCAGCACGATCAGCGACCCCGTCAGCCCGGCCATGGCATCGTCGCGCGTGCTGGCACGCGTCACCCGGCTGCGCCAGCGCAGGAAGGGAAACAGCCTGAACCAATCGAAGGAAAAACGTGAGGCGCCCGTGCGGGCGTGTGCGACATCCATGGCAAAACTCCAACCTGAAGCAATGGTTGCAGTCTGACGAAGTACGCGTTAACAGCCGGTTAAGTGCAGGTCAAGGGAAGGTTATCTACATGCCGCAAGAGGACCGCGTGCGCACAGCAGGCAGGCCTTTCAGGATAAAACGCGTTTTTACGCGTACCTGATTGTCCGCCCGCATACCAAGTGCGTTTTTCAAATGTTGAGCGAAGAGTATTGCTGCAAGTCGCCCGTCGAAATACTGGCTGCTGGCACAAGTTGGTAGTGCTTTTCTTCAACCACTTTAATTTCACTGTCTTGCACGGTAAGTTCAAACATGGCGATACGTCCTTCGCTCATGAACTGCGCCGATACTGCACGGCAGATCAAATTTGGAAACTTCTCCGCACAACACTGAATATCTTGCTGCGTTTGAACTACACCATGCTTGTCGTTGCCACCCTTAGCTTGGACTGGAACGACGAATTGCCGACCATGCCTGTCGATACCGACGTAGATTTCGTCGATTTCGATTTGCCCGACATTCTTCACTGTTGTTCGCAAGTGATTCTGCAGGGAAAAGGTGGTGATTCCCAAGAACACATCGACCAATCGGTTGTAACGTACTTTCGCCAACAAAGCCTGTTCGTCATTTAGAGCGTAGGCCGCAATAATTTCTGGCGTTGCGTCGGGAACCTTGATCGTGAGTAGTTCTTCGCGAGGAACAATGCGATTCAACCGAACTTGCTTGAATCGATAGCGGGCACGACCGGCACCTTCGATAATCCATTCAAGTCCATCGGCGGCAGTTTTACGAATGCCCGCCGGTAACTCGTTGCGATAACGGAACGAGTAAAACACGTCGCTGAGATTCTTCGGCAAGGTGATCTCAAGCTCCTTCGCAATAGCGGCGAGCTCGTCGCGAGCAAACTCGAATTCGGTCATACCCTTGGCATGATGGTTAGCAAACACACGGGCAATAATGGTTTGATAACGATTGGGCTGCCGTTCGATTTTTTTGTCAGGCATAAGCCTCTTTCCAAAGATCTTGTTGGTTCGGGTTTTTCTTGCGGCTGCGCTGCGCAATGGTGTCACGCGGCACATGAAAGTGTCGGGCGGCGCTGCCCATATCGAAGGTTAACAAATCGGGATCGCCAAGTTGTAGCGCCGCTTTCGGCTTCAGTGGCTTAGCTCCCATCGCCTTGACGATTTCGCTTGCGATAAAGCGTGCCAATAACGGCGGAACACTGTTGCCGATCTGGCGGAAGCCATGCCATTTGGTTGCATGGAATCGGAACCAATCGGGATATGAATGTAGACGGGCGGCTTCTCGCACGGTGACGACGCGCGGAAGAAATGGGTGAATCGGGCGCGGCGAAGTAAATGCGCCGCGTGCGCTGTCCGTGCCGGCACGCAAGGTATTGCAAAGTCCGTTCGGTGGGAGTTTGCGGAAACGACTGACGGGCTCGGTTTTGCCGTGTTCGGTCGCCAGGAAGCGTGTCCGAGAAAGTTCCGTGTGCTCGGTTCGAAGGCTCGAAGTGAGCATATGCAGATCGAATTTTCGACTGTAAGCGAAGTTTGTGGGATCCGGTTCGAGTCCTCTCAATCGCCGGGCGTAAACCGCTTCGGTCGCCCAGTCGACGCGAACCGCATCGGCTACATTCAATTCATCGAAACGATCTGCATCCGGCAAGTCTCCGATGGCTTCCCAAACGGTTGTTCGATGTACAAGCGAATTGGGATAATTCGGGAGAGCCAAACCGCGCCGTGCGCCAACAACGAAAAGGCGACGGCGGTCTTGAGGAACACCGAAATCTGCAGCATTAAGCACACGATATGGCGACACCACATCGTAGCCTGCATCGTTCAATGCAGAGATCAACTCCTCCAAGAGTTCGGCGTGCTTACCGAGGGTTAACCCTTTTACGTTTTCGAACACGAAATATTTTGGCTGCAATTCGGCCACTATGCGGACATAGTGAAAAACGAGCTGGTTTCGTGGATCGTCGAAGGCACGCTTGCCGATAAGCGAGAACCCCTGGCAGGGTGCGCCCCCAAACACTACATCGATTTCGGCATTACCTAAATTGGCTCTGAAGCGAATGTCGTCACCGGTAATGTCGATCACGCTTGCACAGATCGTTTTCGAATACGGGAAATTGTATTCGTGGACAGCGCAGTGAATTGGGTCGATTTCTACGGCAGCGGCAATATCGAACCCGGCCTGCTCGAAACCCAACGACAATCCGCCGGCTCCGGCGAAAAGGTCGATACCGATAGGGCGTCGTTTATTCGTGCTCGATGAAGTCATATAGTCTATTTGCCAATCTCTCGGTGTTCTTTAATTCGCATTGCCAGACGGTAAGAACCTTCCAGCCGTTGGCTTCCAACAGGGCAATATTCTCTCGATCTCTAGCTTGATTTTTTTCGACCTTTGCTCGCCAGAAATCCACCCTTGTTTTCGGGAGAGCGGCATATCGGCAGCTTTCATGCCCATGCCAGAAACACCCGTTTACGAAAATAATCTTGCGTCGCCCGGAAAACACTAAATCGGGCCTGCCGGGCAATCGCTTATCGTGCAGTCGATACCGATAGTCCATGCCGAAAACCAGACGGCGCACAGCCATTTCCGTGGTTGTGTTTTTCGACTTCACGCGGCTCATAAGCCAGCCGCGACGCTCGGGACTCAATCTATCCATATTTTACCTTGCCGACAACTTCCTCGATCTACTGGCACCCAACGAGTATGGACCACGTTTACGACTTCCCGAGGGACTGTCGACAACCCTACCCCTTCTCCACCTCGTACCGCTTCAGCTTGCGCCATAGCGACACCCGGTCGATGCCAAGCATCTGCGCGGCGAGGGTCTGGTTGCCGCCGGCTTCCTGCAGTACCCAGGCGATGTAGTCCTGTTCCTGCTGCTCCAGGGTAGGGATGCGTCCGGCTTTTTTGCGGAAGGTACGGATGGCAAGCTCGCGCAGGTCGTCGGGCAGTTGCGCGGGATCGATGCTGTGGCCGCTGGCGATCGCGACGCCGCGCTCGATGATGTTTTCGAGCTCGCGCACGTTGCCGGGGAAATCGTAGGCGCGCAGCAGGTCGAGGGTGTCCGGGGCGATCTCGCTGACATCCTTGCCCATCAGTGCGGCATGCTTCGCCAGGAAATGGTGGGCGAGCAGGGGTACGTCTTCCTTGCGCACGCTCAAGGCAGGAATGTGCAGGTTGACGACGTTGAGGCGGAAGTAGAGGTCCTGGCGGAAGCCGCCATGCTTCACCGTATCCTGCACGTCGCGGTTGGTGGCGGCGATGAAGCGCGCGTCGATTTTGACTGACGCAGTGGCGCCCAGCGGCAGGACTTCCTTTTCCTGGATCACGCGCAGCAGCTTGACCTGCATGGTGGGCGACATTTCGGTGATCTCGTCCAAAAACAGGGTGCCGCCGCTGGCCGCTTCGAGCAGGCCTTTCTTGTCGGCGTGGGCGCCGGTGAACGCGCCCTTGATGTGGCCGAACAGTTCGTTGGCCAGCAAATCCTCGTTGAAGGCACCGCAGTTCACCGCCACGAAGGGGCCGGATTCGCGCCAGCTTTGGTGGTGCAGGTAGCGGGCGAAAAGCTCCTTGCCGGTACCGGATTCGCCGGTGATGAGGATGTTGCAATCGGTCGGCGCGACCTGCCGCGCCATGTCGAGGAGGTGCTGCATGTGCCGGTCCCGGGTGAGGATGCTCACCTTGCCCTGATCGCTTTCCGCCTGCTTTTTGAGATTGCGGCTTTCGCGCCTGTAGCGGATTTTTTCCAGTGCAGCGACCACCATCTGGCGCACCTCATCCGGGTGATAAGGCTTGGCAAGGTAGTGGAAAGCGCCCTGCTTCATCGCCGCGACGGCAGACGCCAGCGTGGCATGGCCGGTGACCAGGATGACCTCGGTATCGGGATGGTTTTCGCGGCAGCGCCTGAGGATCTGCAGGCCGTCCACCTTGTCCATGCGCAGCTCGGAGAGCACCACGTCGAAAGGCTGTTTCTCCAGCAGGGCAAGCGCATTGCCGCCACTCTGGGTGGCGGTGACCGCGTAGCCCGCTTTTTTCATCAGCTGTTCGAGGTTTTTCAGGGCGACCTTTTCGTCGTCCACGATCAGAAGCCTGCCGCCCGTCATGCGCCCTCCGGTCATTCGTGCAGAAGACTGCAGAATGCCTGCAATTGTTGCAATTTGCAATTTACGCCAACCAATTGCAACACACGGGAAGAGAATGCCACTTAACCTAGATTTAACAATCCTCCGATATCCGCCCGGGACGGGCGCTCCCGGGGCAAACGGCCAAACAATTGCATTGTGCAACAGTCAGGAAACACTGCGCGGTGCTTGCTTTTCCATATTTCCCTGATTGTTCATACGTTTGGGCTGAAATACATCTACTGGCACGCTTGCTGCGTAAAGGAAGCGTTCAACAAGAACCCGCGCCCTGGAATGACCCACCCCGGCAAACAACGAACCGTACTGCTCGCCGTCCGCGAAGGGCATGTGGATCCGCGCCTGCTGACCTCGGCGCTGTCGCTTTGCCGCCGTCTCGAGGCCGACCTGGAGATCCAGGTCATCGCCGCCGGCGAAACGCCACCGGCCGAGATGGCCGACTTTCTCGATTCGCTGCGCGAGGCGGGCCTGCATTTCAGCCTGGACGTAAAACCCAGCCTGCGCCGGCGCGACCTGGTCGACTACGCCAACGCCCACGAGCACATCGCGGCGGTGGTGATCGACTCGCGCGAAGGCTGGGAAGCGCTGGCCCAGGACCGCAGCAGCGACCCGTGGAAGCATCTCGCCTGCCCGCTGGTGACCGCGGCGTCGCACGACAAGAAACCCACCTGATCCGACCGTAACCACCGACCAAAAAACATACAACCATGCCCGCCTTCCTGATCAAATTTCTGCCCTTCCTGCGCTGGTTCCCCATGAAGGGCGACGCGCTGAAAGCCGACTTCATGGCGGGCCTGACCGTGGCTCTGGTGCTGATTCCGCAGTCGATGGCCTACGCGCAGCTGGCCGGGCTGCCGGCGTATTACGGGCTGTATGCGGCTTTCCTGCCGGTGGCGGTGGCGTCCTTGTGGGGCAGCTCGAGTCAGCTCGGCACCGGACCGGTGGCGGTGGTCTCGCTGCTGACCGCATCGTCGCTGGCGGTGCTGGCGGCGCCGGGCTCCGACCAGTTCATCGCGCTGGCCATCATGCTGGCGCTGCTGGTGGGCATCATCCAGCTGCTGCTCGGCGTGTTCAAGCTGGGCGTGATCGTCAACTTCCTGTCGCATCCGGTCATCGTCGGCTTCACCAATGCAGCGGCCATCATCATTGCGCTGTCACAGGTGTCCAAGCTGTTCGGCGTGCCAATGGGCCGCAGCGAGCACTTCATCAACGACGTCGTCGGTGTGCTCCAACTGATCGGCGACACCCATCTGCCGACGCTGGCGATGGGCGCGCTGGCCATCGCCATCATGTGGAGCATCAAGAAATATGCGCCCAAACTGCCTGGGGTGCTGATTGCCGTGGTGGTGACGACGCTGCTGTCATGGTCGCTCGGATTCGAGCGCAACGCACCCGGCGCGCCTGCACAAATCGCCGATCCTGCATTGCTGGCAGTGGTGCAGCAAAGCATGGGGGCCGCCCAGCGGGTGGACGCGCTGAACAGACAGATCGCCGACAAATCGGCCGCGCTGAAAACAGCCGAAAAAACCGCGGGCGAATACAACATCGGCACCGTGCAAACGGAGGCTGAGCTGGCGCTGTTGCGGATCGACCTGCGCGATGCGGAAGCCGCATTCGCCAAGGAAAAGGCGGCACTGCGGCACCTGCAGGTGGTGCGCAGCACGGACGCGAGTGGCGCGACGCTGGCGATTTACCGGGCGGACGAGGCGCCGCCGGGCGTGACGCTGGATGAAACGTCCTACCGCCTGCGCAAGCTCAGCGCCAATGGCTTTCAGCTGGTGGGTGGCGGCGAGGTGGTGGGCGCCATTCCCGAGGGCCTGCCCAGCGTCAAGATGCCCAGCTTCAGTCTCGATGCGCTGGGTTCGCTGCTGTCGGCCGCGCTGGTGATTTCGCTGGTGGGTTTCATGGAGGCGATCTCGATCGCCAAAGCAGTTGCGGCCAGAACCCGGCAGCGTATCGATCCCAACCAGGAGCTGGTCGGCCAGGGCCTGGCCAATATAGTGGGCAGCTTTACCCAGGCCTTCCCGGTCTCGGGCTCGTTCTCACGCACGGCCGTCAACATGAATGCGGGTGCCAGAACCGGTATGAGTTCGGTGATCACCGCGCTGATCGTACTGGTCGCACTGCTGTTCCTCACCCCGCTGCTGTACCACCTGCCGCAGGCGGTACTGGCCGCCATCATCATCATGGCGGTGGTTGGCCTGGTGAACTTCAAGGCGGTGAAGCACGCCTGGCAGGCCAGCCGCCATGACGGCATCGCCGCCGGCGTCACCTTCATCGCCACGCTGGCCTTCGCCCCGCATCTGGACAAGGGCATCATGGTGGGCGCGGGCCTGGCGCTGGGCCTCTACCTGTATCGCACCATGTCGCCGCGCGTCGCCATTCTCGGCCGCTACAAGGACGGCACGCTGCGCGACCTCAGGGTGAATCCGGATCTGCCCACCAGCAAGCACGTGGTGGCGATCCGCTTCGACGGCTCGCTGTACTTCGCCAACGTCTCCTATTTCGAGGACGCGGTGCTGGAGGCCGCATCCAAAAACCCCGAGGCCAAATACATCCTGGTGGTGGGCGACGCCATCAACCAGCTGGATGCGTCCGGCGAAGAGGTCGTCCATCACCTGGTCGAGCGCCTGAAGAGTGCAGGGATCACCCTGGTGTTCAGCGGCCTGAAAAAGCAGGTACTGGATGTAATGCGTGCCACCGGACTGTTCGACGCGATCGGCCAGGACAAGATTTTTGCCACGGTCGACCAGGCGATTGCCGCGATTTACGAGCAGCTGGGTGAAAATGCGGCGGACGATCTTTTCTGTGCGGTGCCACCGGGACGGTAGGTTCTCTTGAACATGACAAACGGGCTTTTTTCCTACTTCGCCGATCCGGTCCAGTGGGCCTGGGCAGGGGTGATGTTCTGGCTGGTGCTGGGATTCGCGTCCCTGCTGCTGCAGCGCTCGCCGCACCTGCTGAGCCGGCTGGTGTTTCCGCTGGGCGCGCTGGGCGCGCTCTTCATCGCCGGTGTGGGCGTCGCCGGCCTGCTGCTACCGGCCTCCGCCGTGGTGCTGCCCATCGGCCTGCCCGACCTGCCTTTCCATCTGCGGCTGGATGCCCTGTCCGCCTTCTTCATGGTGCTGCTGGGCGGCGCCGCGTTCGGCATCACCGTGTATGCGTCCGGCTATTTCAAGAGCATGGCCGCCGGCCCGCTGGCGCTGCTGGCCTTGTGGTACCACCTGTTCCTCGGCGGCATGGTCACTGTGTTGCTGGCCGACGACGCCTACGCCTTCATGGTGGCGTGGGAAGTGATGGCGCTGTCGTCCTACTTTCTCGTCACCACCGACCACAAGGTTCCTGAAATCCGCCGCGCCGGCTTTCTCTATCTGCTGATTGCGCACGTCGGCGCGATCTCGCTGCTGCTCACCTTCGGCGTGCTGCAGGGTGGCCACGGCGACTACACCTTCGACACCATGCGACTGGCCGAGATGACGCCGTTCTGGGCCTCGGTCGCCTACCTGCTGGCGCTGTTCGGTTTCGGCGCCAAGGCGGGTATGGTGCCCCTGCACGTGTGGCTGCCTGAAGCCCACCCGGCCGCGCCCTCGCCGGTTTCCGCGCTGATGTCGGGGGTGATGCTGAAGACCGCCATCTATGGCCTGCTACGGGTGACCTTCGACCTGCTCAATATCCAGATCGGCTGGTGGGGCACACTGGCGCTGGCGCTCGGTTTGATTACTGCGCTGTACGGTGTGATCTTTGCCGCCGTGCAGTCGGACATGAAGCGCCTGCTGGCCTGGTCGTCGATCGAAAATATCGGTATCCTGCTCGCCGCCTTTGGCCTGACGCTGATCTTCTACACCGACGGAAAGGGCGCACTGGCTGCGCTGACACTTACCGCGCTGCTCTACCATGCGCTCAACCACGCTTTCTTCAAGGGCCTGCTGTTCGTTGGCACCGGTTCGGTTCTGCATGCCACCGGTGTACGCCACATGGGTCACCTGGGCGGGCTGATGCGCTTCATGCCGTGGACCGCCTGGCTGACCCTGATCGGCGCGCTGGCGATCGCCGGCCTGCCGCCCTTGAATGGTTTCGTCTCGGAATGGCTGCTGCTGCAGGCCTTCCTGCAGACGCCCGGCCTGACCCAGCCCTACCTCAACATGGTGATCCCGGTGGCCGCCGCCACCGTGGCACTGGCCGCGGCGCTGGCCGCCTATGTGATGGTGAAGTTCTTCGGCGTGGTCTTTCTTGGCCAGCCACGCGACCCGGTGCTGCATGAGGCGCACGAGGCCAGCTGGCCGGAGCGTCTGGGGATGCTATGGCTGGCAGCGGGCTGCGTGCTGCTGGGCCTGTTTCCCACCCAGGTCATCGGCTGGCTGGCACCGGTGGTGTCCCTGCTGACCGACCAGTCGCTGGTAAACGACGGCAACTGGCTGATGCTGGCACCCATCTCGGCGGAGCGCGCCAGCTACGCGCCGCTGATCTTCTTCGCCGTAGTGGCGACGGTGCTGCTGCTCACCTTCATCTGGGTACGCCGCGTCTATCACGGCCGGGTGCGCCGCAGCGATCCGTGGGATTGCGGCTATCCGGAACAGGACGCACGCATGCAGGACAGCGCCGAAGGCTTCGGCCAGCCGATCCGGCAGATTTTCGAAGTCTTCATGCGGGTGGAGCGGGAAACCCCCGATCCCTTCTCGCGTACCCCGCACTACCATGGCGCGTCGCTGGACAAGGCCTGGTTCATTTTCTACGCACCCATCGCGCGCGTGACGAACTGGCTGTCCGAGCAGGCCGGGCGGCTGCAGCACGGCCGTATCCAGTGGTACCTGATCTACAGCTTCGCCACCCTGATCTTCCTTCTGGTCTTTACAACACGATGAGCACCGGCATCCTTCTGCAACTCGCCCAGACCCTGCTGGCGATCCTGCTGGCACCCCTGCTGATGGGCTGGGTCAACCAGTGCCGCGCCTGGCTGCAGGGCCGCAGCGCGCCCCCCATCACCCAGCCCTACCGCACGCTGAAGAAGCTGTTCCACAAGGATGCGGTGATCGCGCACAACGCCTCGCCGCTGTTCCGCTTCGCGCCCTACATGATCTTTGCCTGCATGGCGCTGGCCGCGGGCATCGTGCCGACCGTCGTCAACGACCTGCCGTTCTCGCCCGCCGCCGATGTCATCGCGCTGGTCGGCATCTTCGCCCTGGCGCGGGTGTTCCTGGCGCTGGCGGCGATGGACATCGGCACCTCGTTCGGTACCCTCGGCGCGCGCCGCGAGATGCTGGTGTCCTTCCTCGCCGAACCGGCGCTGCTGATGGTGTTTTTCACCGCCAGTCTGATCTCGCAGTCCACCAGGTTGCCGGTGATCGTCGACACCCTGGCACATCAGGAGTTCGTCATCTACCCCAGCCTGGCGTTTGCGGCGGTGGCGTTCTGGATGATCTCGGTGGCCGAGAATGCGCGCATCCCGATAGACAATCCGAGTACCCACCTCGAGCTGACCATGATCCACGAGGCCATGATCCTGGAGTACTCGGCCCGCCACCTGGCGCTGATCGAGTGGTCGGTGGCGCTCAAGCTGTTCACCTATTCCGCACTCGGCATCGCACTGTTCCTGCCGTGGGGCATTGCGGCGCAGGGGGATATGGCGGCACTGCCGCTGGCACTGCTGATCATGATCGCGAAATTTCTGCTCGGTGGCGCCCTGCTGGCCTTCATCGAAACGATTTCGGCCAAGGTGCGCCTGTTCCGCGCACCCGAGTTTCTCGGTACCGCGTTTTTGCTGGCGGTGCTGGGCATGCTGCTTCATTTCCTGCTGGAGGTTTGACGTGATCGCAAGATGTAGGGTGCGCCATGCGCACCATGTGAACGGTGCGCATGGCGCACCCTACGGGAAATCATCATGAGCCTGACCTATCACCTGCAGATCGTCAACCTGCTGGCCGCCCTGCTGCTGCTGATTTCCTTCGCCATGCTGTCGCAGCGCCGCATCGCCGGGCTGATCACGCTGTTTGCCTGGCAGGGCGCGGCGCTGGCGGCATCCACCGCGCTGGTGGCCTGGTCCACCGGCCAGCATCACCTGTATTACTCGGCAGCGCTCACCCTGGTACTCAAGGTGATTGCCATGCCCTGGTACTTCTTCCGCATCGTCAAGAAGCTCGACGTCAGCCGCGATGTGGAACCGATGATCAATATCCCGACCACCATGCTGATCGGCATCGTGCTGGTGATTTTCGCCTTCAACCTGACGCAGCCCATTTCGGAAATGTCGGGCACTGTGATGCGCTCGACCCTGGGCATCGCCCTGGCCACCGTGCTGCTCGCCTTTTTGATGATGATCACGCGCAGCAAGGCGATACCCCAGGTGATCGGCTTTCTGGCGATGGAGAACGGCCTGTTCTTCGCCGCCACCAGCGCCACCTACGGCATGCCGCTGGTGGTTGAGCTGGGCGTAGCGCTGGATGTGATGGTGGGCGTGTTCGTGCTCTCCATCTTCTTCTTCCAGATTCGCGAGACCTTCGATTCGCTGGATCTGAAGCACATGGAAAAACTGAAAGAACGCTGAGATGGAAATTTATTGGCTACTCGGCATTCCGCTGACCGGCGGCATCTTCCTGGCACTGTGGGGCTGCCGGAAACATTCGCCGGAGATCAACACGCTGTTCAGCTTGCTGACGCTGCTGGCGGCCGCGCTGCTGACGCACCGCATCATCGAAAACGGTCCGATGACCGTCGGCGGCGGCTGGTTCTTCATCGACTCGTTCAACGTTTTCCTGGTCGCGCTGACCGCTTTCGTCGCCTTCACCACCGCCCTGTTCTCGCGTCCCTACATGCGCATCGAGCAGGAACATGGCAAGCTCAATGACAAGCGCCTGCGCCTGTATCACAGCAGCTACCAGATCTTCATCTTCGCCATGCTGCTGGCCTTGACCACCAACAACATGGGCATCCTGTGGGTGGCGATGGAAGCAGCCACGCTCGCCACCGTGCTGCTGGTTTCGCTGTACCGCACTCCGGCCTCGCTGGAAGCGGCGTGGAAATATTTCATCCTGTGCGGGGTCGGCATCGCACTGGCGCTGTTCGGCACCATCCTGCTCTACTTTGCGGCTGAGAAGGTGCTGGGCTCGGGCGGCACCGCGCTCTTGTGGACCCACCTGAACGGTGTCAAGACCGAGCTGGAGCCGACGGTGCTGTCGCTGGCCTTCGTCTTCCTGCTGGTCGGCTACGGCACCAAGGTGGGCCTGGCGCCGCTGCACAGCTGGCTGCCGGACGCCCACGCCGAAGGCCCGACGCCGGTGTCCGCCGTGCTCTCCGGCCTCCTGCTCAACGTCGCACTGTATGCGGTGATGCGCTCCAAGGTGCTGGTCGACGGCGCGCTCGGCAACGAGATGGCGGGCAACCTGATGATGGGCTTCGGCCTGCTGTCGGTGGTGGTCGCCGCCTTCCTGATCAAGCGCCAGACCGACGTCAAGCGCATGTTCGCCTATTCCTCGATCGAGCACATGGGCCTCATCACCTTCGCCTTCGGCATGGGCGGCGCGGTGGCGAACTTCGCCGCGCTCCTGCACATGACCATGCACTCGCTCACCAAGTCCGCCATCTTCTTCGCCGTCGGCCACGCCACGCAAAAAGCCGGCTCGCAGCTGATGGCCGACATCCGCGGCCTGATCAAGACCAATCCCACCATCGGCTGGGGGCTGATGCTGGGCACCGTCGCCATTCTTGGGGTGCCGCCGTTCGGCGTGTTCGCCAGCGAATTCCTCATCATCACCACCGCCATGCACGATCATCCCTGGGCTACGCCCTTCCTGTTGCTGGCGCTGGGCGTCGCCTTCGCTTCCATCTTCGGCAAGGTGCAACCGATGGTGTTCGGCGAGACCGAATCGGCGAAGCTACCCTACCAGCCCGCGCTGACGCCGGTGTTCCTGCATCTGGGCCTGGTGCTGATGCTGGGTCTGTTCATTCCGCCCTATCTCGCTGCCTGGTACCGGCAGGCGGCGCAGTTACTGGGTGGGTAATCGGGTAGGGTGCGCCATGCGCACCATTGAACGTAAATTGGTGCGCATGGCGCACCCTACGGAAGGCTGAAATGAAAATCGGCGAACACGACTGGCATCTCGACCCCCTCGGCAAGCACATCTGGCGCGGCCGCATGGAAGCCGGGCAACTGCTCGCGCTGGCACGTGTGGTCAAGGAAGAAGGCGGACAGCTCATTGCCCTGTGGGGCTCGGACAATCGCCACCTGGACCGCGGCTTCGCCATCCACGCCGCCCTGCTCACCAGCGCCGGGCTGGCCTGGGTGACCTGCGCCCTGCCGGATGAAGCGCCGGCCTACCCCGACCTCGCCCACATCTTCCCGCAGGCCGACCGCATGCAGCGCGCGACCTTCGACCTGCTCGGCATCGTGGCCACCGACGCAGTGGACGACCGCAAATGGCTGCGCCACGGCGCCTGGCCGGCGGATGTCTTTCCGCTGCGCAAGGACTTCGATGCGCGCCTGCCCGCCACCCACGACACCGACGCCTATCCCTTCATCCGCGTCGAAGGCGACGGCGTGCACGAGATCGCGGTCGGCCCGATCCACGCCGGCACCATCGAGCCAGGGCATTTCCGTTTTTCCGTCATCGGCGAACGCGTTCTGAGGCTGGAGCAGCGCCAGGGCTACACCCACAAGGGCACGGAAAAACGCTTCGAGGGGATGGACCTCGACACCGGCGCCAAACTCGCCGGGCGCGTCTCCGGCGACACCCACATCGCCTACGCCTGGGCCTACTGCATGGCGGTGGAAACCGCCACCGATAGCCAGGTACCCGACCGTGCCGTGTGGCTGCGCGCGTTGTTCCTGGAAATCGAGCGCATCGCCAACCACCTGGGCGACCTCGGCTACCTCGGCAACGACGTCGCGCTGAGCTTTGGGTTCATGCAGTTCTGGCGACTGAAGGAAGACTGGCTGCGGCTGACCGCAAAACTGTTCGACCACCGCTACCTGTTCGACTGCATCGTGCCGGGCGGCGTGGCAGTAGACATCGACGACAGTGGCCGCGTAGAGCTCACAGCCGAGGCCGACCGCATCGAGGCGGAAGTGCATTCGCTCAAGGCCATCTACGACGACCACGCCACCCTGCAGGACCGCTTCACCAACACCGGCGTCTGCAAGCCCGATCTCGCGGCGAGGCTCGGCCTCACCGGCCTGGCGGGCCGCGCCAGCGCGCAGGCCTGGGATGCCCGCGCCCAGTTCCCGCAGGCGCCCTACGACCAGCTCGACGTCAACATGGCTACGCAGCGCAGCGGCGACGTGCTGGCGCGCGCCGAGGTGCGCTTCAGCGAAATCCACGAATCGCTGCGCCTGATCCGCGACCTTCTCACTGGTCTGCCAGCGGGGAACATTCACGCCCCGCTCAAGCCGGTTCGAGACGTGTGCGAAGGCCTTGGCTGGGTGGAAAGCTGGCGCGGCGAAGTGCTGGTGGCGGTGCGCATCGGGACGGATGGCAAGCTCGACCGGGTGCATCCGCATGATCCGTCGTGGCAAAACTGGCCGTTGGTGGAAGTGGGAATACTCGGCAACATCGTTCCCGACTTCCCGCTCATCAATAAATCGTTCAACCTTTCCTACAGCGGACCGGATTTATGAGCCCGACCTGTAGGGTGCGCTCCGCGCACCATTTTTTGATTGTCGCGTGCGCATGGCGCACCCTACGAGACTTGTGAGAACCGCAACATGGCCACACACCTCATCCTGCAGAAGATCTTCAAGACTGGCTTCGTCTCCGAACCGGCGCCGCAGGCCGACCTCGCGCTGCGCACCCGCGAACAGGTGCTGCACGCTGAAATCCTCAAGATATTCGGCCAGTCGGTAGCAATCCGCCATGTCGACGCCGGCTCCTGCAACGGCTGCGAAATGGAAATCCACGCCCTCAACGGGCCGCATTACAACATCGAGGGCAGGGGCGTGAGGTTCGTGGCCAGCCCCCGCCATGCCGACCTGCTGCTGGTCACCGGCCCGGTCTCGCGCAATATGGAGGTGGCCCTGAAACGCGCCTACGACGCCACCCCGGAACCCAAGTGGGTGGTCGCCATGGGCGACTGCGGCTGCACCGGCGGAATGTTCGGCGAGAACTACGCCACGCGCGGAAAGGTCTCCAACGTCATTCCGATCGACGTCGAAGTGCCGGGCTGTCCGCCCACGCCGCTTGCCCTGCTGCAGGGCATCCTCGCCGCAGTCAGCAAGGGCCGCACGACAGCGTAAGCTGGGGCAAATCCTGCCAGGCCGGGCTATTCCTATTCCTTGGTCTTGGGTTTCCTGCCGGGACTGGCAGGCGGGATATAGCCCGACACCCGGTACAGCATGCCTTCGATCTTCTTGCCCTTGACGAATCGCGTCGAGTGGCACGCAATGATGTCCCCCCGTTTCGACAATTCGGACAGATAAAGACGCGCATCTTCCAGCGGGATGCATGTCGCTGCGGCGATCTCGGAATCGAGTTGCTCACCTCGCGTTTTCAGGTAGGTGTGGATTTTGTCCATAGGTGAGACTCCTTGGTTTGCTGGATGGGCAGGGCCTTGGCCGAGGCGGCTTTGGCCCAACGCAATTCGGCTCCTTCGCGCAAGCTGGCCACGATGGCTGGAAAGTCGAGCGGGAACTGATCGGCGAGCAGCGCCGCCTGCGCCTCCAGCTGTTGCCAGTCGATGGCACAGCCGGCTTCGTCAAAAGCGAAAGCAATATGATTGTCGCCGCCGGGAACAGTTCCCAGCTGCACCTGCCCGTCGAAGGCTTGGTTCAGAAAGGTCAGGTGCCTGGACCAGTACTTCCTGGGGCCGGCGAAATTGGCGACGAGCAGGCCGCCCGGGCGCAGCCGGCGTCGCGCCATCCGGTAGAAACCGCGACTGAGAAACGCCGGGGCGATGCCGTTGCAATCGAAGCCGTCCAGCAGCAGGACATCGGCGTCGCCTTCGGCCGCAGGCAGGTAATCGGCGGCGTCGGCCTGGACGATCGCCAGACGCGGGTCGTCGGGAATGTCGAACTCGCCGCGCAGCGTGATGACATCGGGATCCACCTCGACCACGGTCAGGCGCGCGCGCGGCAGATGGCGGTGACAGAACTTGGCCAGCGAACCGCCGCCCAGCCCGACCATCAGCACATGCCCCGGATCGGGCACGAACAGCAGGAAGGCCATCATCTTGCGGGTGTAGGCGAAATCGAGGGCGTAGGGTTCGTCGATGCGCATCGAGCTCTGGATGAAATCCAGGCCGAAAAGCAGTTGCCGCGTCTCGCCGTCGTCGATGATAAAAGGCCGGCTGTAACGGCCGGCCTGGATTTGTTCGTAAAGCCGCGCCGGGTCGCTGTGTACCGGTTCGAGCACGCGCACGGTGACGGCTGCACCCGCCACCCGGCCCGGCAGTTCCAGCAGCGGAGTGCTCGGGGACATGGCTTTATCGTTCATCGGCCTCTCTCGGGTGCGCCAGGGCGGTCAGCGGAGCTTGTGCGCGGGAGCCCATCGGGTTGGGGGGGGGGGCCGGAGGCTGCAGGCGCATTCCGGCGACGCACGGAACGGTGCTTGATCCATTTAACGACCGCCATGCTACATGGCAATGAGATGGTAATCAAGTTATCATCGCATACACATCATGCGCACATCCAGGAGAGTCATGGAAAACCGTACCGCCAGAATGACGTTTCTGATCGATCCGAGAAAGAAGCAGCTCTTCGAGGAAATCTGCGCCCAGCAGGATCTCACCTCGTCGCAAGTGGTGCGCAAGCTGATTCAGCAATACATCAACGAGAACGCGGGATCGCGCGAGCTGCCCGAATGGATGACGGCGCCTGCCGCCAAGGCCGGAGACAAGCCGCAATGAAAGCCGCATCGCCAGGCAGCCCCCGCCGATGAGCCCCGACAGCCAGACCCTGCGTTTCATCCGGCATCGCATCCCGGCATTCGAGTGCGAACCCGGCTGCCATGACTGCTGCGGGCCGGTGACCGCGTCGGGCGAAGAGATGGCGAGGCTCCCGCGCAAGAGCGACGCCGAGCATGCGGCGGCGCTCGACGAATTAAGCTGCCCGCACCTGGGCAAAACAGGCTGCCAGGTCTATGCGGAACGTCCGCTGATTTGCCGCCTCTTCGGCACCACGCCGCGGCTCGCCTGCCCGCAGGGCAAACGCCCGGCATCCATGATCGCGCCGCACATCGAGCAGCAGATCTACCGCTATTTCGAGGTGACCCGTCATGTGCTGCTCTGATGAAGAATCCCGAAAGGCACGCGCGTGAGCAAGCAGCCGTTCTTCCACTGGGAGGGCGAGACGCTGGTGCTCAATGTTCTCGGCAAGCCCAGCGCAAAAGTGGATGCCATCGGCAAACCCAAGGGCCACCAGCTCAAGATCGGCGTCACCGCCGCCCCGGTCGCAGGCCGGGCCACCGATCACATGGTGCGTTTTCTGGCGGGTGAGTTCGGCGTGGCGACGGCCGACATCGAGGTTGTTTTCGGCCGCATGAATGTGAACAAGCAGCTGCGCATCAAGTCTCCCAAAAAGCTGCCCGCGGTCTTTGGGCAGCAGGAGATGTTCTGACCGTTGTCGGAGCATCCGCAGGGGGTAGGCCGTGCTTGATCGCTAACGCGTCAGACCCGCATAGAGAAGCGGGAGCTTTTCCGGCAGCCGCTCGACGTGATCGACCACCATGTAGTTCTTCTGCCCGAAGATGCGCGAGACGTAGTTGTCGGCGCGCGGGTCGAGACTCATGCAGTAGGTGGTGACGCCTTCGCGGGCGACTTCCTCGACCGCCTTCTTGGTGTCGTAGCGCAGGTACTGCGGGTCGCGCACGTCGATGTCGGCCGGCTCGCCGTCGGTGATCACGATCAGCAGCTTCTTCGCCGAGCGCTGCAGCTTCAGATAGTGACCGGCGTGACGGATCGCCGCGCCCATGCGGGTCGAGAGCTGGCCGGTCATGCCGGCGAGCTTGGCCTTGGGCACTTCGTCCCAGTGCTGGTCGAAGTCCTTGAAGCGGGTGTACTCGACATCGTGGCGGCCGTCGGAGCAGAAGCCGTGGATGGCGAACGGATCGCCCACCTTGCTGATCGCGTCGGCCAGGAGCACGCAGGCCTGGCGCGTCAGGTCGAGCACGCTGTATTCCTGATCCTGCACCGCCTCATTGGTCGATTCGGACAGGTCGAGCAGCACCAGAATCGAGAAATCGCGCGTCTTGCGCACGCTGCGCATCATGATGCGCGGATCGGGCTGGTTGCCCATGCGGATGTCGATAAAGCTCTCGATCGCCGCGTTGATGTCGATCTCGTCGCCGTCCTCCAGCTTGCGCATGCGCTGCACGCCTTGCGGCTGCATCGCGTCGAGCAGGAATTTCATGCGATGGATTTCGCGCTTGTACCTGGCGGTGATGTCGTCGATGACCTGCAGGTCGCCGAACTTGGGGCGCTTTTCCTGCACTGTCGCCCACGCCGGACGTTCCAGCTGGATCTGGTAATCCCACTCGGAATAATAAAAAGGCTCGGACCGCGGCTCCTTGCCCTCCATCTCGTTCCAGCTCTTGCCCATATCCTCATAGGGAAAGAGCTCGGTGGAGAGCACCCAGATTTCCTCGGCATCGTCGCCTGCACCCTCGACCTCGACCTCGTTGATCATTTCCATCAGGCTGACCTGTTTGCGAACCTGATTGATGGTATCGAAGCCGGCATTGGCAGCCTTGTCGAAATCGAATTCCTCGAATTCCCAGAAATAGCGGTTGTCATCCCGGTAAGGCGCGGTGAGGAGATCGGTACGCGGGTTGAACGGAATCTTTTTCTGCTGAAGGCTGTGCGCGAGTTGCACACCGACTTCCCATGAAGTCTGGTTGTCATCGAGCTTGTCCTGCGCAGTGGCGAACAATGCACGGCCCTCGGCAATCCACGGATCGCTGTCCCGATAAGCATCGTCCAGCAGCGCACGCGCCAAACGATCGAGGTAATCGCCTGCTGTCCTGTCCATCGCGGGCGTGATGGTGTGCAGCTTGCACCAGAGTTGTTTCAGACCCGGAAAGCGGCGGATCGCCAGGGTTTCCACCCGTGCATCCTCAATCACGGAGATCACCGCCATCTGCATCGGGTTGAGCGCCTCGGCAGAAATCGGCTGGCGAGTTTCGACCATATGCGCGGCGCAGTGCGCCGCGGTGGCACGATAGAGCTCGATGCCGGGGACCGGCTCCTGCCCCTCGACGCTGAAGTCGTCGAAGGCATCCGGCAGATGCAGCAGGTAATCTTCAATGTAAGGCCGATAGCCTTGGCGCGCCTCGAAGTCGCCCGAGGTCGGGCGCATGAAAAAGTCGCGCGCCCACAGCGCGCGCAGATACATGTTGATGCGGCGCTGCACATCGATCAGCAGCGTGCCCTTGCGCTCTTTTTGCAGCATCGCCATCGATTCTTTCGATTCGAGGCTGAAGTAATTAATCTGCTCTTCGTAGTTGGTGCGGTGCGCGTGTGCGCCCCACAGCGCCCAGCGCCGCAGGCCGCCCAGGGTCAGGTTCTGGAACAGCACTTCGAGCTTGTCGAGCATCGGTCGCACGCCGCGCGGCGCCTGCGCAATCAAGGTGTTGATGAACTGCAGGTACTTGAGGAAAAGCTCGGGATCGCCCAGCCGGTTGGCCGCGGTCGGCGCCGTGGCGAGCAGCAGTTCGATCACCGCACCCGAGGTTTTCGAGGCCAGCATCAGCGCTGCGGTGGCGAGATCGGCCACCACGTCTTCGCCTACTTCCTTGGCCACCTGCGGCGCCTGTTCGATCCATGTCTCGACCAGCGAGTCGCCGCGACCGAGTCCGCGGATGGCCGACACGCCCTTCAGGTAATTGTCCAGGCCGCGCGGCGAAAAAACCTTGGTTGCATCATGCCAGGCGGCATTGAGCGCTTCACGGGTGTGCGGCGACAGGTCTTCCAGCAGTTCATTGTAGTCAGCGAGATTGATCGACATGTAACGTCCTTTCGCGAAGCACCGTGCTTAGAACTCGTTGTGCAGCTTCTTGTATCCCTGCACCAATGAGATATTGGTCTGGGCCACATCCTCGGAGAAGCTGGAAAAATCCGGGGTAACCTGCTCAATCGCACTCAAATCCGTATCGGAATGAATCGTCGTGGTCGATGGAATATGGAACTTGGGCGGAACCTGACAACCCTCTACCACGGAGTTGTGCCGGATCACCGAGTCATCCCCCACCGAGCAGTTGTAAAGGACCGAGTTGAAGCCGACGAACACCCTGTTTCCCACTTCGCATGGGCCATGAATAATGGACCGGTGCGCAATGGATGTGTATTCGCCAATCACAACCTTGCCGCCCGATTTGGAGTGGATCACCACGCCATCCTGGATGTTGGAGTTGGCGCCAATAATAATTGGCTCAAGGCTTCCATCCGGCTTGGTTTCATCGGCCCGGATCACGACATAGGGACCTATGAACACATTAGCGCCAATGATGACCTTGCCACAGATAATGGCCGTAAAGTCCACATACGAAGATTCGTCAATTACGGGCAGATCGCCATTCGGGTTCTTGCGGATCATGTTGTAACTGCCGATGCTCAGAAGAACGTGGACACAGCTGCGTCCAGCGCGTCGCGCATATCAGGATCGTCGGTAATCGGACGCACCAGTGCAACGCGGCAGGCGGCCAGCGGGGCGACGCCCTTGGCGATCAGGCTGCCTGCGTAGATCAGCATGCGGGTCGACAGGCCTTCGTCGAGGCCGTGGCCTTTAAGGTTGCGCGAGCGTTCGGCGATCGATACCAGCTTATCGGCAATATCCGCCGCGACGCCGGATTCGTGCATCACGATTTCGGTTTCGATCTTGTGCTCGGGGTAGGTGAAATCGAGGCCGCCGAAACGTTGCTTGGTCGACTGTTTCAGATCCTTCATCAGCGACTGGTAGCCGGGATTGTAGGAAATCACAATCTGGAAATCGGGGTGGGCATGGACCAGCTCGCCTTTCTTTTCCAGCGGCAATACGCGGCGGTTATCGGTCAGCGGATGGATCACCACGGTGGTGTCCTGGCGCGCTTCCACCACTTCGTCCAGATAGACAATGGCGCCGTGACGGGCACCGATGGCCAGCGGGCCATCCTGCCATTCGGTGCCCGACGCCGACAGCAGGAAACGCCCGACCAGGTCGGACGCCGTCATGTCCTCGTTGCACGCCACCGTGATCAAGGGCTTGCCCAGCTTGTGCGCCATGTACTCGACAAAACGCGTCTTGCCGCAGCCGGTCGGCCCCTTCAGCATCATCGGCATGCGCACGGAGTAAGCTGCTTCGTACAGCTCGACTTCGTCAGCAACGGGACGATAGTAGGGTTCTTTGGTGATGCGGTATTGATCGACGATATTGCTCATTTCAATTCCTTTTTTTATTCGTCCTTCGCGGACAAACAAACCAAAAGCCCCCGCACCTTGCGGGTGACGGGGGCTGTTACGGTCTCCCGTCGCGACTTAAACAGTCTTGCCGCGGAAAATCACCATGGCCGCGCCCTGCGACTGGTTGAAGTTGTTATACCCCACCAGACGAACGTGATTATCGGGGTTGGCCTTGCGGCAGGCGTCAGCTTCGGCCAGCACCACATCCACATCGGTTTCGCCGAACATCGGCAGCTTCCACATGTACCAGTACGAATCCATCAGGTACTCGGGTTCGGTGTGCTCGATGGCCGGGTTCCAGCCTTTCTTCACCAGATACTCGACCTGCTTGCGGATGTTGTCCTTGTCCATGGCGGGCAGGTAGGAGAAGGTCTCGAATTTGCGGCTGGTGGGGTCGCTCACGCGGCTTTTGTAATCCATTACTTCAGACATTTTGGTTCCTTTCAAATTAGGTGAGGCGTCAGGCGATAGGTGAGGGGCGGGGGAGGGCGATACGCCTCACTCCTCACTCCTCACCCCTCAAGCCTTACCGTCTTACTTGTGAGCGACGTCCAGCTTGTCGACGGTGTCGAACTCGAACTTGATCTCCTTCCACGTTTCCATGGCGATCTTCAGTTCGGGGCTGTGCGAAGCGGCGGCGGCCAGGATGTCCTTGCCTTCCTTCTCGAGCTCACGACCCTGGTTGCGCGCTTCCACGCAGGCTTCCAGCGCAACGCGGTTGGCGGCAGCGCCGGCGGCGTTGCCCCAGGGGTGGCCAAGCGTGCCACCACCGAACTGCAGCACCGAGTCGTCACCGAAGATGTTCACCAGTGCGGGCATGTGCCACACGTGGATGCCGCCGGAAGCAACCGGGATCACGCCGGGCATGGAACCCCAGTCCTGATCGAAGAACAGGCCACGGCTACGATCTTCCTTGATGAATTCGTCACGCATGGTGTCGATCCAGCCCAGGGTCGCTTCGCGGTCGCCTTCCAGCTTGCCGACGACGGTACCGGAGTGCAGGTGGTCACCACCCGACAGACGCAGCACCTTGGTCAGCACGCGGAAGTGGATGCCGTGGTGCGGGTTACGATCGAGCACGGCGTGCATGGCACGGTGGATGTGCAGCAGCATGCCGTTGTCGCGACACCAGTTGGCCAGGCCCGTGTTGGCGGTCAGGCCGCCGGTCAGGTAGTCGTGCATGATGATCGGTGCGCCGATTTCCTTGGCGAACTCGGCACGCTTGTACATCTCTTCCGGGGTCGGCGCGGTCACGTTCAGGTAGTGGCCCTTGCGCTCGCCGGTCTCACGCTGCGCCTTCATGGTCGCTTCGTGAACGAAGGAGAAGCGGTCGCGCCAACGCATGAAGGGCTGGCTGTTGACGTTCTCGTCGTCCTTGGTGAAGTCGAGACCGCCACGCAGGCATTCGTACACGGCGCGGCCGTAGTTCTTGGCCGACAGACCCAATTTAGGCTTAATCGTGCAGCCCAGCATCGGACGACCGTACTTGTTCATACGGTCGCGTTCGACCTGGATACCGGCAGGCGGGCCGCCGCAGGTTTTGACGTAGGCGATCGGGAAGCGGATGTCTTCCAGACGCAGGGCGCGCAGGGCCTTGAAGCCGAACACGTTGCCGACCAGCGAGGTCAGCACGTTCACGACCGAACCTTCTTCGAACAGGTCGATCGGGTAGGCCACGAACGCATAGAAGCATGTGTCGTCGCCAGGCACGTCTTCGATGCGGTAGGCGCGGCCCTTGTAGTAGTCGAGGTCGGTCAAGAGGTCGGTCCACACCGTGGTCCAGGTGCCGGTCGACGACTCGGCGGCCACTGCAGCGGCGACTTCCTCGCGATCCACGCCCGGCTGCGGGGTAATCTTGAAGCAGGCCAGCAGGTCGGTGTCCAGCGGGGTGTATTCCGGGGTCCAGTACGTCTGCCGGTATTCCTTCACACCGGCGTTATAAGTTTTAACAGCCATGATTTCCTCCTACAGAAAGGGGTAGTTTTCCGTGCAACGCCCCAACGGCCTGACACGATGGGATGTATCTTGCAGGAGTCGAATCATCAATAACAGTCGATATTTTCTATTTCCAAGATAGACTTTTGTCTATGTATATTTAACCGAAGGATGCCCGCATGCGCCACCACACCACCTTCCGCCAGCTGGAAATCTTCGAAGCCATCGCCCGGCTCGGCAGCTTCACCCGCGCCTCCGAAGAGCTGTTTCTCTCCCAGCCCACCGTCTCCATGCAGATGAAAAAACTGGCCGACATGATCGGCGCGCCGCTGATCGAGCAGGCCGGCAAGAAAATCCGCCTGACGCCGGACGGCCAGGAGCTGGCGCGGGCCACCCGCGAAATCTTCGGCATCCTCGACCGCTACACCATGTCGGTGGACGAGCGGCGCGGGCTCAAGCAGGGAAAGCTCAGCCTGATGGCGATCACCACCGCCTCCTATTTCGCGCCGCGCCTCCTGGGTGAATTCGTCAAGTTGTATCCCGGCATCGACGTGTCCTTGCGCGTCACCAACAAGGAACAGGTGCTCGCCAGCATCGCCGACAATCTGGACGACCTCTACTTCCTCGGCCAGCCGCCGGAAGACATCGACGTCGTCGCCACCCCCATCATGGACAACCCCATCGTCGTGCTCGCCGCGCCGGATCACCCGCTGGCAGGCAAGAAAAAAATCACCCTGGAACGCCTGGCAAGAGAGCCCTGGCTGATGCGCGAAAAAGGCTCCGGCACCCGCAACGCCATCGAGCGGCGCTTCGCCGAGCGCGCCATCACCCTCCGCCCGCGCCTGGAACTGGGCAGCAACGAAGCCATCAAGCAGGCTATCCTCGCCGGCCTCGGTATCTCCGCCCTCTCCCGCCACGTCCTGTCCCTCAACCAGCCCGGCCAGTTCGCCGTGCTCGACGTCGTGGGCTTCCCCATCCTGCGCCACTGGTACGCCGTCTATCCGGCGGGACGGCAATTGTCGGTGGTGGCGCGGGCGTTTCTGGATTATCTGCTGGGGCGGGAGGAGGTCGCGCCGGCAAAGGCGGGTAAGAAAAAATAGCGAATTGGAGCGAAGAAAGCACCTAATCGCTTCAAAAAATGGGAGACGGACAAGGCTGGGCGGTACAGCCGAATGCGTCAGACTCAATTTGCCGCCCTTTGTTGCTGTACAAGCGTGAAGCGGAAACTACTATTACCTTGGGCGGATGGCCGTGAGAGATTACCCACGCCCAAGGTCAGTCGGGCCTTGCTCGGCGCCAATTCAAACCTCTGGAGAGACAACTGTGAAATTCACCCCCAAAATCGCGGCCCTGGGCCTGGCCCTGGCCTTTGCCATTCCCGCCTCGTTTGTGGCGCACGCGGAGGAATTCGCGCCCTATGGAACCGCCAAGGTCGACATGCACGAGATGCCGGTCACGAACGTGGTATTCGACGTGAATTACGAAGACCCGCAGAAGTTGAACATTCTTTACAACTTCGTCCGGAACACGCAAAAAATCACCAAGGGCAAGGTGGTGGTGGTGACGCACGGCCCCGAGCTGCGTGCCTTCGCCAAGGAGAATTATTCGAAATACCAGGGCGCCATCGACAAGATGGCCGAACTGGCAAAGGACGGCGTCGAGTTCAAGATGTGCAACAACGCGATGAAGGCTGCCGGGTTCAGCGCCGAGGACATGCACGGGTTCATCACGGTCGTGCCGGCAGGCTTCCCCGAACTCGCCTACTGGCAGGGCAAGGGCTACGAGTACATCAATCCCATTCCGCTGTCGGTTAAGGACGTCCGTTACCTCGATCAGCCGCAACTGAAGAAGTGACCCTGCGGCAGACGGACGGGAATGAAGACTCGTCGGGGCCGTCAGCATGACCGGCTGCTCCGGCCACCACCTCCGTGGTCGGGCGCCAAATCCCATCCTGCCGCACACATGCGCGCCGTGCCGTCATCATGAACACCAGGTAGTCCCGCATCCCGATCTCGCGTTCCTGAATAAGTGATGAGTGGTGAGTGAATAAATGGGGGCAGACTGAACTGACCCCTTTAGCCATACTCGGTAGTCTGATTAATTCGTTTCATCCAAAGGCAATTCAAGGTTGGAATTCTTCTTCGGATAAGCTCGATTTAAAAACCGTAGGAAATCATCCCAGTTTGTGTGGGCACGCATAGCGCCAATTACTGCGTACAGATGCTGGGCGAGAGCAGGATGACCAACGTCCTCTGTCAATAGCTGGTGGTGTTTACCTCTGCGGTTTCCTCTGTCGTCTTTCGGGTTCCGCTTTTCAAGTTCATCAAGAATGCCTGGTGCAAGTCGTTCATACACAATGTTGTTGGTGTATTTCCCAACCACGCCAGGTCGTTTCACTTGAAGAGGGTTCATCAGCCAACCCTTGAGCCTGAACATTTCTTTGTAGAAATCATCTGGAAAGCGTTTTGCCCATGCAGCAAGCTCTTTCTTCAAATATTGGTCAAGTATCGCTTGCAGCGCATGTCGATCTCGAACCTCTTGATAGCCGGTCGCTTCATCTACCAGCGCCGTAACACCAACGTGAGCAAGCCCGCGAATTAATACTCGGGCTCTAGTCGCGACGTGCTTCTGCATCGCAGTCAAAACACCCGCTTCGTCCGCGTCCAAAAATACGCCACATACGTTTGGAAGCAAGTCAGCAGGATAGCCAAATGCTCGTGCACCCTTCAGGGGCTTAAATTCGACCTGGCTTGACGTAACTTCCAACTCTTTAGATATAAATAATTTTAGGTTCTTTGCAGTCAGAAATGCACGCAACAAATAATTGCATGCATTGCTTGCATCTATTGGGGCAAAAAAACTAAAAATGGGGTCGGGCCGTCTGACCCTATTTACTTCTTGCTGTTTGGAAACTCACGACCCCGCGTTGCCACGACGCCGTTTCCTCATGCTACCGGGGCGTACGGACAACTCCCCGGACGGGACTTCAACCCGCTAGATTTACTGCTGTTACTGCGAGCGATCAGCCCCGCGCGCGACAGCAGCCAGCCGGGCCCGGATGGCGTCGAGCACCTCGATGTTTCGGATATAAAAATCGTGAAGCTCACGCGTGGCGCATTGAGCGTCCACTTGGCGCAATCGGGCTTGAGCACGGCAGGCGCGCTGGCGAACATGGCCGAATAAAAACGGATACCCGCGGCGAGGTCATCAACCGCAAAATTTACTTGTAGGGAGTTCATCGGTTTCCTCAGGCCGCAAGCAAAGATACGCGCGCATCGAGTCGCTTCGGAACGTGAAGCGTCGGCGGACAGGAAGAATGCGCCACGGGGATATCGGAATGCGCCTGGGGCACCCCAAGGTCGTGAAGCAGGCGCATGACATGCCGGCGCACCTGAGCAGTCAGATCGGCTGGGGACTCAGCCTCGAGATCCCAGTCGATCCTCCCGCCGCAGTGATATGCGACGCGCGGGCCCGGATCGCCCGGCGTATGAATCACCACGACCAGGTCTGCCGGCATGCCATTGAATGCTGCGGTCAAATCCGCGCCGCAGGGGGCAGCAACTCTGATTTCCAGGCAACCATTTGCCAGGCGGTTCGTCCAGTGCGCCGCCCGGTGCGCGGCCAGGCCGTCACCGCCGGCCGCAAACAACACCTGCAATTTCAAACACCGAGCGCCCCGCTTGCTCGTTGCCTGCGAGCCTATGTTCTGCATCGTCCTGTCCTCGTACCTGTCTTGATGCCGGCACCCTAACAAGCTGCAGTGACACGTATGTGACAAGGTTGGCACGCCTCGTCTTTGAAAAAAACTCGCGCCGATGCGACTGAAATATTCCTGCAATGCTTCTGCAAAATTTCTGCAATGTCCGGCTCGTAGTATCGCGCTTGTTCAGCCAATCCCGGTTCGATCAACAACCTGTTCAAGGAGCCTTTATGTCTGTTTCCAAGCGTGTTTATTTCAAACTGGCGGGCGTGGCCGCTGCCCTGGCGATTGGCACGACCGCCTCGCTTTCGGCGCTGGCCGTCGACATCACGGGCGCGGGCGCGACCTTCCCCTACGCCGTCTACACCAAGTGGGCCGATGCCTACCAGACTGCGACCGGCAACAAGGTCAACTACCAAGGCATCGGCTCGTCGGGCGGCGTCAAGCAGATCCGCGCGAAAACCGTCGATTTCGGCGGCTCCGACGCGCCGGTGAAGGAAGCCATCCTCGACGAGGCGGGCCTGGTCCAGGTGCCGACCGTGATGGGCGGCGTCACCATCGTCACGAATATCCCGGGTATCGAATCCGGCCAGCTGAAACTGGACGGCGCGACCGCCGCCGATATCTTTCGCGGCGCGATCACCAAGTGGAACGACCCGGCCATCGCCAGGCTGAACCCCGGCGTTGCACTGCCGGACCTGACCATCACCGTGTCGCACCGTTCGGACGGCTCGGGGACCACCTACGCATTCACCCACTACCTGGCCAAGCAGTCGCTGGCCTTCCAGCGTGATGTCGGCGCGGGCAACACGGTGAACTGGCCGGCCAACGCGGTGGGTGGCAAGGGCAACCCGGGGGTTGCTGCCAACGTGCAGAAGATCAGGGGCACGATCGGCTATGTGGATATCGCCGATGCGATGAAGAACAACATGAATTTCGTGGCGCTGAAAAACAAGGCCGGCAACTACATCGTGCCGAGCCAGGCTTCGGTCGCCGATGCGGCAGCCGGTGCCGACTTCAAAGTCAAGGGCTTGGCGCCGGACCTGCTGGACCAGACGCACAAGAACGCCTGGCCGATCACCAGCGCCACCTACATGCTGGCGTATGAAAAAGGCACGGATGCCGCCAAGCAGAAAGGCGTCGTGGACTTCTTCAGCTGGTCCCTGAACAACGGCCAGAAAATGGCCGCCGACCTCGGCTTCGTGGCGCTGCCGGCCAATGTGGTGAAGATGGTCGAAGCGGAAATGAAGAAAATCAAGTGACGCCGGCGGCCTGGCCGCCAGACGTTCGCAGGGCAAAGACGAATGCCCCCGGCTCACCGCCGGGGGCATTTTCAATTCTGGCGCTGCCTGTCAGCCCAGCGGGGAAGGCGGCTGCCAGATGCCGTCCCACGCGGACTGTGCGGAGAGGCGCAGGCGCTCCTGGAGGGACGGCTTGCGCTGGAAACGGACGTGCAGGACGCGGCTCCGCTGGCAAGCACTGCAAATGATTTCGTCGCTGGTGGCGAGTTCATCCACCAGTCCCAATTCCTGCGCCTTGCTGCCGAGCCAGGCTTCGCCGGTGGCGACCTTTTCCATGTCGAGCTGCGCGCGGCAGCCTTGCACGAACGCGCGAAACTGCGCGTGGATGTCCTCCAGCTCCTCGCGCAGCTTGGTGCGGCCGGCTTCGGTGTTTTCGCCGAACAGGGTCACGGTGCGCTTGAATCTGCCGGCGGTGAATTGTTCCCAGTCGATGTTTCTGGCCTGCAGCCAGCGGTGAAAGTTGGGGATCTGGGCGACCACACCGATGGAGCCGATGAGCGCGAAAGGCGAGGCGACGATCCTGTCGGCGGCGACGGCCATAAGATAGCCGCCGCTGGCGGCCACCGTGTCCACCATCACGGTCAACGGCAGCTGCGCGTCGCGCAGCCGGAGCAGCTGGGCGGCGCCGAGCCCGTAGCGGTTGACCAGGCCGCCGCCGCTTTCGAGCCGCAGCAACACGGCGTCGCCCGCTCTGGCCACTTGCAGGATGGCGCTGATTTCCTCGCGCAGCGCCGTCAACGCCGAGGCGCGAAGATCGCCCTTGAAGTCCAGCAGGTAGATGCAGGGTTCGGCTTCCGCCCTTTTCTGCTGCGCCTTGCGGTCGAGCTTGCGCTGCTTTTGCAGGATTCTGTGGGCTTTCCTGGGAAGCCGCACGGCCTGGATCCTGTCGGCAGCCGCTTCGAGCTGACGGTTGACCTCGCTCACCTGGATCTGGCCGGCAGCCTTCTCCTTGCGGCGCGACAGGGCGACAAGGCCGGCGGCCAGAAGGAAGACGGCCAGCACGAGGGTGGCGATTTCGGCCAGAAACAGGGCGTATTGCGAGACCAGGCCGTTCATCGCGGACGGCCGGGCGCGCGGTTGGACGCCTGTGGCTCCCGGTTCGACAGACCGGGGGCGCCTGCCTCGCTGCAAAGTCTCTGTTTCAGCCAGCCGGCACGATTGGATGTGAGGGAATCCACGCCGAGCTGCAGATACCGTTTCGCCACGGTCACGTCGTCCACCGTCCATAGGTGGACCTCCTTTTGCGCCGTCCGCAGCGCCTGCATGAACGCTTGATCGACGGCCGGATGCGCGCGGCAGCCGACGCCGTCGGCGCCGGTTTTGTCGAGCGTTTGCAGAATTTCCTTTGCGGACGGTCGCACGTCGGCTTCCGGGCCGGCCTTGAAATCCGTCAGCCAGAGCGCCTTGAGCTGGGGCAGCAGCCGCTTCGCTTCGCCGATGACCCTGGCATCGAAGGACATGACGATGGCCTGCCCGGACTGCAACCCGGCCCCGGCAAGCGTCTCTTTCAGAGTGGGCAGGATCTGCGGGCCGCTTTTGATCTCGATGAACACGCGCTTCCCTTCAGGCACGGTGGCGAGAACCTCGCCAAGGGTGGGGATCCGGGCGCCGCGCCATTGTTCGCCTTTCCAGGAACCGACATCAAGCCGGCGAAGCTCGGCAAGCGTCGCTTCGGCCACCTTCCCGGCCCGACCTGCCGTCCGCCTGGTGTCGGTGTCGTGGATGCAGACGATTTTCCCGTCCCGCGTCAGATGGAAATCCCCCTCGATGCCGTCGGCGCCCTGCTGCCAGGCCAGCTTGAATGCGGCGAGGGTGTTCTCCGGCGCATCGTCGGCGGCGCCACGATGGGCGATCACGGCAGGCATGGCGCGCGTTGGGTTGGCGGCGCCCGTGCCGGGAATATGCCCGGAACGAATGTCAGTAGCGGTGTGGTGACTCATGCGACGCGCACCCCCTTTTATTTCCAGCGATGTAATGTCCAGCGTCATGGGCGCCGGCAAGCGCAGCTTTTTGGCGACCCGTTGACTTCAATGTCAGGCGGCATTGTCAGTTCAGTATGGTCGAATTTGGAACGTTTGCCGCACCCCGCCTGGATTACGGCTACGGTCGATACCGCCCGGAAACGTGGCCAGAGCGGGCTGGAGCGAATCAAGTTAAGCGGCGTGCCCGTCCAGGCACTATGATGAACGTTCCAGCCATTGTTTTGTGGAGGGGTCGTGAAACATTCTTTTTGCAGCAGGCACGCGCACCTGCACCGCTTCGGCGACTGAACCATGGCAGACTCCAGCGAAGCCGATCTGGCGCAAGCCACGGCTGCCGTGGCCGCCCTCCTCGAAGGCATGCGGCTTTCCGCCCACCTCTATGCCGTCGAGCCCAGGGAGGGGCAGTGGGCAGTGATCGTGGAATGCGCCACCGGGTCGGGCTGGCAGCGCGTGGAGCTGCGGGCAGGCTCTGAACTGCTGGCCGCGATCGGCGGCGACGCGGCGGCCCGGGCGACTCTGCTCGCCCAATGGCGGGCGCATCTGGACGACTGCAGGTACGACTGACGCACCCGATGCGCCGGCTGCCGGCGGGCGTTCCCCGCTGCCGGGCGGCGTCCGCGCCATGCAGTGCATTGCTTTGGTGAAAATGCCAGTTAGCATTCAGACCGTTATCGAAGTTTTTCTCCTGCCATTTCCACCCTCTCTCTTTCATTCATGCACCAGAGTAAGAAGGCCTCGATGAACGACGCCGCGCACAAAACGGATTCAGACGCGCCAAAAATGCAAACTGAAATCGATGGATCCGTCTTTGCCGGCTTCCGGCAGGTGCTCCGCAAGAGCGCGCTGATCTTCGCCCTCATCATCATGGTCCTGATTTCCATGATCCTCTACCAGTACCAGCGCTCGGAAGAAGCCGTTCGCTCGGTGGCGCACACGCAACAGGTCATTGCGTACATCGACACGCTGCGCACCTACTTGCTCAACCTGGACACCGCGGTCCGCCAATACGCCGAGTCGCACGATCCCGCCGATCTCGACCCCGTGCTGATATGCCGCCCGTCGCAGTGTCCCACTGCCGAGCGGCTGATCGCCTTGACCGGCGCCGACGGTGCCCAGGCTGCCCGCCTGGCGCCCCTGCCGGCGCTGCAATCGGCGCTGGAGGCCGGATTTGGCGCGCTCCAGCAGCGCGCGGAGGCAGGCGCCGATGTCGCGCCGCCGGAACGGGAGCTTGCGGGCTTCGACAAATCCGCCATCGATGAGATCCACCGCATTCTGATCGAGGCCGGGCGGGAGGAGCTGCGCCAGCTGGAAACGCGCGAAACGACACGAATCCGCGACCAGAACCTGTCGTCGGCGCTGCTGGGGATGGCCGGGCTGTGGACGGGATTGGCCTTGCTCGGGCTGTATCGGGAAACCGGCCGCCTGATCAAAGCAGGCATCGATGCCGAACAGACGATCCGCCAACTCAGTCTTCGCGACCCGCTGACGGGGCTGGCCAATCGGCGGTTCCTGAACGAAAACGAAAGGCATTTGATCGCCGGCGCGAAGCGCTCGGGGAAGCAGATGGCCGTCCTGGCCATCGATCTGGACGACTTCAAGGCAGTCAACGACCTTTATGGGCATGCCGCCGGCGACACGGTTCTGGTGACGGCGGCGGAACGCATGAAGCAGTTGCTCCGCGAGTCGGATGTGATCGCCCGTTTGGGCGGCGACGAGTTCGTCATCGTGCTGGGGCAGGTCGACGATGCGGAGGCCGCGCGCGAGGTCGCCGGCCTCGTGGTGGAACGCCTGAGCCAGCCCGTCCCGCTTGCCGGAGGCGAAATCGCACACATCGGGGCGTCGGTGGGGGTCGCAATGTGCTGCGCCGACGGCGAAACGCTGGGCGAGCTGCTGAAGAAGGCAGACGCGGCGCTTTACGCGGCCAAGCGCGACGGCAAGCGCACCTACCGTGAGGCCGGCGCTCCGGGCGTGTAAGGCCGCGTGCGATGGGACGCCGGGACCACTATCACGTCTATGTGATCGAGCTGTCGAAAGACGTCCTGTACGAAGGCCGCTTCAGAAAATCCAACCCCGGCTACGTCGCAGGCAAGCCGTGCGTGTACGTCGGCATGACGGGACTGGATCCCGACGTGCGCTTCGACAAGCACAAGGCGGGGATCCAGTCCAACCGCTTCGTCAAGCAATTCGGCCTGCGCCTGCTGCCCGATCTGTACGAACTTTATAACCCGCTGCCCTATGACGCCGCACGCAGCCTGGAAGTGGAACTGGCAATCGATTTCCGGGAAGCAGGGTACGGCGTCTGGCAGGCCTGAGCGGAATAACGCTACCCGCTTTGGCTGGGTATTTCTTCACGGCGTTTTGATCGGCTCGACACCTTCGCCCAAAATTTCCAGGTAGGGTGCACTCCGTGCGCCTTCAGACATCGATCGATGCACGGAATGCAGCCCTGCACATTACAACTCGCCCAATGACTATCTGGGGATTAAGTTCCTTCAGCGCGCCCGCGCCTTGGCGAGCCTGGCCTTCAGCTCCGGCATGATGGCGGCGGCGGCCTTCTCGCCCTCCATGATGGCCAGGTGACGGCCCTCGAAACCGGTGCTGCTCACCGCTGCCGTCTTCGGCCGGATCACGACGTCCGCATCTTCCAGTTCGTGGAGGCTGATGGTGTGGCCCATGATGGCGAAAGTTTGCAGCAGCACGTCCAGGGTGCCGGCGAGCTTGTCCCGGCGGGTCACGCTGGAGATGTCTACGGCGATGACGAAGTCCGCCCCCATGGCACGCGCCGACTGGGCCGGTACCGGCGAGGTGAGGCCGCCGTCCACGTAGTCGCGGCCGCCGATCTCGACGGGCTGGAACATCCCCGGCACGGCGCTGGAGGCGCGCACCGCCATGCCGGTGTCGCCCCGACGAAACAGAACCAGATCGCCGCTTTGCAGGTCGGTGGCGACCACGCCGAGGGGTTTGGGCAACATCTGGATGGTGAGGTTTTTCACGTTCCGGTTGATGAAATCCTGCAGGGCCTCGCCTTTCAGCACGCCCCGGTTGGGCAGGGTCCAGTCCACAACCATGCCTTCTTCCATTTGCAGGGCCACTTTCTGCAGTTCGAAGCCACTCATGCCCGAGGCATAGAGCGCCCCCACCACCGAGCCCGCGCTGGTACCCACCACGATGTCCGGCACGATACCCTGGGCCTCCAGCGCCTTGATCACGCCAATGTGGGCGAAACCCCGCGCCGCGCCGCCGCCCAGCGCCAATGCGATTCTGAGCGGCGGCTTGGGCGCCACGACCGGGGGCGGGACAGGCGGCGCCGGGGGCGGGGTCGCACAGGCGGAAAGCAGGGCGGCGATCAGGAGCAGGGTCAGGCGGCGCATGAAAAAACCAATTTTTATTGAACACCGGATTATGGGCGGGAGATCGAAACGATAGTTCACTCCGCCTTGCCGAAAGCAAAAAATCGACAATACGCGCCAACCGCTATATTGAAAAGTAAGGCTCCTTCACCGTTATTTGTTGATGTTGGCCAGCCCCGTGGGAGCGGCTTTAGCCGCGATGCGGGCGGTAGCCCGCAAAGGTGGCGCGGCAAGACCCTGGCGAGTATTTACTCTTTGCGCCTGGCGGCGCATCGCGGCTAAAGCCGCTCCCACGGGGTCGCCTGCGAGATGCCGCAGGGTAGGGGCTTCATCGGAGGGGGCAAGACGTAAATCAACAGCCAACAGTGACATAGCAAACTTGCAGCTTGAAACCTGTAAGCTTTTTTACCGTTATTTGTTGGCATTGGCCAGTTTCGTGGGAGCGGTTTTAGCCGCGATGCGGGCGGTAGCCCGCAAAGGTGGCGCGGCAAGACCCTGGCGAGCATTTGCTCTCTGTGCCTTGCGGCGCATCGCGGCTAAAGCCGCTCCCACGGGGTCGCCTGCGAGATGCCGCAGGGTAGGGGCTTCATCGGAGGGGGCAAGACGTAAATCAACAGCCAACAGTGACATAGCAAACTTGCAACTTGAAACCTGTAAGCTTTTTTACCGTTATTTGTTGGCATTGGCCAGTTTCGTGGGAGCGGTTTTAGCCGCGATGCGGGCGGTAGCCCGCAAAGGTGGCGCGACAAGACCCTGGCGAGTATTTACTCTTTGCGCCTGGCGGCGCATCGCGGCTAAAGCCGCTCCCACGGGGCCGTCTGCGAGATGCCGCAGGGTTGGAGCTTCATCGGAGGGGGCAAGGCGTAAATCAACAGCCAACAGTGCATAGCAAACTTGCAACTTGCAACTTTTTCACCGTTATTTGCTGGTGTTGGCCAGCTCCGTGGGAGCGGCTTTAGCCGCGATGCGGGCGGTAGCCCGCAAACTGGAGCGGCCATCCTTCAGCAAATCCGCGGCAGCGGGTCGTCTTCCAGTTCGTCAAGCACGCGACGGCCGCCGAGGCCGGTTTCCAGGATCACCCGCCCGCCTCCCGCCTCGATGCGGCCGATGATACTGGCGTCGCGGCCTTCCGGCAGGGCACGCCAGCGGGCGAGCACGTCGTTGGCTGCGAAGGGGTCGGCGACGGCGACGACCCGGCCTTCGCACGCCAGGAAATACGGGTCGTAACCCAGCATTTCGCACACCGACACGACTTCCGGACGCAGCGGCACCGCGTTCTGCTCCAGCGCCACGCTGTGGCCGCTGGCGCGTGCGATTTCGTGGGCGACGGTGGCGAGCCCGCCGCGCGTCGGGTCGCGCATGAACTTGAGACCGGGAAAGTCGCGGATGGCGCGCGTCAGCGGCAGCACCGAGGCCGAATCGGAACGCAGCTCGCCGGACAGGCCGAACTGCTCGCGCGCCAGCATCACCGCAATGCCATGATCGCCCACCGGGCCGGACACCAGCACCACATCGCCCGACACGATGGACTTGATCGCAAGCGGCACCATCGCACGTTTGACGCCGATGCCGGCGACCGACAGATACAAGCCGCCGCCTTCGCCGCGGCGCACCACCTTGGTGTCGCCGGCCACCACCGCCACGCCGCTCTCCCGCGCCGCTGCGGCAAAGCTGGCGATGAGCCGATCCAGCACCTCGACTTCCAGCCCTTCCTCGATCAGCGCCGACAGGGTGAGGTAGCGCGGGTCAGCACCGGCCACCGCGAGGTCGTTGATCACGCCGTGCACCGCCAGCGAGCCGAGGTTGCCGCCGGGGAATTCCAGCGGCTGCACGGTGAAGCCGTCGGTCGTCACCATGAGCGCGCCGTCAAGCGGCGGCAGCATCACCGCGTCGGCGTCGGTATCGAGCAGCGGGTTGCCGAGATGGCGGGCAAAGATGTCCGTAATGAGTTCGCGCATGAGGCGGCCGCCGTTGCCGTGCGCGAGGAGGATGCGGGTGTCGTCCATGGGTTTTTCAGGCGTGAAGGAATTCGATGATCTGACCAAAGCTTAACCCGGCGTCGTTGACTGGAACACGTCGCGGCAAATTGACATTGAAACCCGAGGCGTAAAGGCGGTCGATGGTGGCTTCGGCGAGGACGCGGTTCTGGAACACGCCGCCGCTGAGGCCGACCGACTGGATGCCGGTTTGCGCGCGCAATTGTTTGGCCTGTTCGACCAGTGCCTGCGCCAGGCTGAGATGGAAGCTGGCTGCGCGCTCAGCAACCGGCACGGCGTTGTCGCCGAGCATGGGCAGCAGCGGCGCCCAGTCGGTGCGCCAAAACCCGCTGTCGTCGCGTTGCAGCGGCAGTTCGATGACCTGACCTGAAGCGCTGGAAGCTTCGGCCTCCAGGCGCATTGGGCCTTCGCCTTCGAAGCTGGCGTGGGTGCACGCGCCGCACAGAGCGGCGGCCGCATCGAACAGGCGGCCGACCGCCGAGCTCGTGGGGCTGTTGAGCCCCTGCGACCACGCCTGATGCAGCGGCTCGGGGGCGAAGGGGGCGGACTGTCCCGTCTCCCACAGGAGCGCCGCGGCAGCGCGCCACGGCGCGCGCCCGGCCTTGTCGCCACCGGGCAGGCGGAAGGGCCGGAACGCCGCAGCGCGCTGCCAGCAGCCGGGGGCGCCAGTGAAGGCTTCGCCGCCCCACAGCGCTCCATCCGCACCGAGGCCGACGCCATCCCAAGTGAACACGATCCATTCGTCCACATCCGGAAACTCCCAGGCCAGTGCCGAGGCGTGAGCGTGGTGGTGCCAGATTTCCGCCAATGGCAAGCCACTGTCGCGGGCAAAGCGGCGGTTGCCGTAGCCGGGATGGCGGTCGACGATCAAGCGCGTGGCCTGCACCTGAAAGAGGCGCTGCAGGTCGGCCGCCACCCGCGCCAGCGTGTCGAGGCTGCGCGCCGTGTCGAGTTCGCCGATATGCGGCGAGACAACGGCGCGCGTCCCCCAGGCGAGACAAACGGTGTTCTTCATGTGGCTGCCCAGCGCCAGCACGGGCTCCGCTAGCGACGCGGGCAGTTCGAACTCCAGCGGCGCGCTGCCGCGCCCGAGGCGCAGCGGGCGGGCGTGGCCTGCGATGATGCGATACACCGGATCGTCGGCCGGGCGCACGATGGGACGGTCGTGGTGCAGGAAGGCGTCGGCGATGTGGGCGAGGCGGGTTTGTGCTTCGACGTTGTCGGTCAGCACCGGCTCACCGGAGAGGTTGCCCGAAGTGGCCACCAGCGGCCCGCCGAAATCGTTCAGCAGCAGGTCGTGCAGCGGCGAGTAGGGCAGCAGGCAGCCGATTTCCGCGAGGCCGGGGGCGATATGCCCGGACAGCCTGGAATCGGCGCGCTTCGGCAGCAGCACGATGGGGCGTTCGGGGGATGCGAGGAAGCTGTCCAGCTCGGGCGTCGTGTGCACCGCGCGGCGCAGTGCCGCGAGGTCGCGGAACATCACGGCCAGCGGCTTGGCCGGCCTTGGCTTCCTTGCGCGCAGCGCGGCGACGGCCTCGTCGCGGGCAGCATCGCACAGCAGATGGTAGCCGCCGACACCCTTCACCGCGACGATTTTTCCGCTGCGCAAGGCGGCGACGGCGGTGGCCAGCGCCGCCTCGTCGCCGTCCTGAGTGAATTCGCCCGAGACAAATTGCAGGTGCGGCCCGCACACCGGGCAGGCGATCGGCTCGGCGTGGAAGCGGCGGTCGAGCGGGTTCTCGTATTCGCACCGGCAGTCCGGGCACAACGCGAAGTCGCGCATGGCGGTATTGGGGCGGTCATAGGGCAGGGCGGTGATCAGGGTGTAGCGCGGCCCGCACTGGGTGCAGTTGATGAAGGGGTAGCGGTGGCGGCGGTTGGCCGGGTCGTGCAGTTCGGCCAGGCAGTCGGTGCAGACGAAGCCGTCGGATGGTAAATGAATGGACCATGCATCGGCCATTTTTGACGATGCATCATTCGAGCAGGCGACGCTAGTTGACGCGCTGTCGAGGATGGAAAAACCCGCTGCATGTTCGGTCGCGCAGGTCGTGACGGCGAGCGGTCCGGGCGCCGACAGCGGCGGTGCCTCGGCGAGCAGCGCGTCGCCGAAGCGCTGGAGTTGCGCGGGTCGGCCTTCGGCATGGATTTCCACCGCGCCGTCGACGTTACGCACCCAGCCGGTGATCTGATGCCGATGCGCGAGGCGGTAGACGAAGGGCCGGAAGCCCACGCCCTGCACCCGGCCGCCGATGGTAATGAATTGAGCGACGTGCTCAGGCATCGACGGCTACGCGCACGCCGCCCGCCCACCAGATGCGGCAGGCGCCTTCGTCCGACACCATGCAGGGGCCGACCGGGTTGCGCGGGGTGCAGGCGCGGCCGTAGATGCGGCACTGGTTGGGGTAGATCTTGCCCAGCACGACCTGTGCGCAATCGCAGCCGGGCGGCATCTCGCCGGCGCGGCGGCGGTCGGGATCGCTGTGGTCGGGGAACAGCAGGCGCGCGTCGTGTTGCGCGAAAGCGGGTTTGAGCGCGTAGCCCGAGTTCGGGATGACGCCGATGCCGCGCCAGTTGGCGTCGACGATGTCGAGCGTGTCGGCAAGCAGGCGGCGCGCGGTGGGATTGCCGCCCGGATGCGCGACTTCGCGGTAGCAGTTGTCGAGGAAGCGCTCGCCGCTTTTCAGCTGGCGCAGCACCGAATAGAACGAGGCCAGCAGCGACTCCGGCGCGAAGCCGGCGACCGCGGCAGGAATGTCGTGGCGCTCGACCACGAAGGTCCATTCCTCCGGCCCCATCACGGTGGAGACGTGGCCGGGCGCGACCAGCGCATCAAAGCCTGGGCTACCGGAATCGAGCAGCATCGCCACCGCCGGCCAGGTCAGGCGGCCGGACAGCAGGATGCTGAGATTGTCGGGCAGGCCCTCCGCCAATATCGCCGCCGTCGGCGCGGTAGTGGTCTCGAAGCCGGCGGCGAAGAACACCACGGGACGATCGGGATTGTCCAGCGCGATCCTGCGCGCATCGAGCGGACTGGCGATCGGCCGCACGTCGGCGCCGGCGGCCTGCGCCTCGGCCAGGGTGCGTATCTCGCCTTTTTTCACGTTGACCGGTACCCGCAGCATGTCGCCGTAGGCGACCAGGATGACCTTGTCCTGCAGCGCGAGCTGCATCGCCTGGTAGACGTCTTCCTCCGGACACACGCACACCGGGCAGCCGGGACCGGGAACCAACTCGACCCAGCCCGGCAGCGCGCCGCGCAGGCCGGCATGGGTGATCGAGCGTTCGTGGCCGCCGCACACGTTCATGATCTTGACCGTGCGGTCGAAGTCGAGGGCATGGATTTTTTCCAGCCAGGCGCGGGCGTCGTTCATCGCGCGGTGGCGCCGTGGAGTTTCTGGCCGTCGCCCTGGATCGCCGGGCGGCGCGACTGGCCGATGGCGACCCGCGCGCGCTGGGCGGCAAGCTGTTCGCGCAGCCAGGCGTACCAGGCCTCCATGTCCAGTTCCTTGCGCGCAGACAGCCGCATCACCGGCGCCGGATTGGCGAGATTGCGCAAGTGCGCTTCGGCCTTGTCCGGATCGAAGTCGTCGAGCACGGCCAAAAGGTCGGTCTTGGTCAAGAGCATGGCGTCGGCGGCGCGGAACATCACCGGATATTTGGCCGGCTTGTCGTCGCCTTCGGTGACCGAGAGCAGGGTGACGTTGAGGTGCTGCCCGAGGTCGAAGCTGGCCGGACACACCAGGTTGCCAACGTTCTCGATGAACAGCAGATCGACGCCGTCGAGCGTCATGTGGTGCAGCGCGTCGTGCACCAGGTGGGCGTCGAGGTGGCAGGCGGTGCCGGTGACGATCTGGTGCGCCTGCACCCCCTTGGCACGGATGCGCTCGGCGTCGTTCTCGGTTTCGAGGTCGCCCTCGATCACGGCGCAGGTGAATTCGTTTTTCAGCGCGACGAGCGTGGCTTCGAGCAGCGCGGTCTTGCCGGAACCCGGGGAGGACATCAGGTTGATCGCGAGGATGCCACGGCGATCGAAGTGCTCGCGGTTGTGCGCGGCCTGATCGTCGTTCTTTTGCAGCAGGCCCTTCAGCACGGAAACAGCAGTCGCGCCTTTGGCGACGGGCTTGTACGCAAGGTTCCGGTTGCCGGGAGTGAGGTTGCAGCCGCAGGTGTCACACATTTTGTGAGTGAGGGGTAAGGGGTGAAGGGTGAGGGGTATCCGTTACCAACTCGACGCTTTCGAGCAGGAGTTCGTCGCCGGAGAGGATCCGGGTGTGCCAGTCGCCGCAGGCGCCGCAGAGCAGGCGGTTCATCGCGGCTTCGGTTTCGGCGCCGCAGGTCTGGCAGCGTACCCGGATCGGCGCGTGGACGAATTCGAGAGCGGCGCGTTCCATGCGGCTGCCGGCGGCCGCCAGTGGGAAGGCGCTCGCCAGCAGTTCAGGCACCACGCCGGCGAGCGGGCCGATACGTACGCGGATGGATGTGGCACGCCATGCATCGGATGACGATGCATCATTATCGTGGTGCGCCTGATGCCGGTCGATCACGGCATCCACCTGTTCGACCAGCGCCTGGGCGACCGACAGTTCATGCACCGCCTTCCTCCAGGATCCGGTCGAGCAGCTCCCAGGTGGTGCGGGCGTCGATCTCGGCGATTGTCTGGATGGCGTAGCCGACGTGCACCATGACGAAGTCGCCGACCGCGGGGGGTTCGTCCTGCATCATGAACAGACTGACGTCGCGCCACACACCCTTGGCCTGACAGCGGGCGGTAAAGCCTTCGATCGATTCGATCTGCATGGGAATGGCAAGGCACATGAGCGGCAATCGGAACCTACACTTGAACCAGTATATGTGATTTGCCGCCACCGCGTCCGCGCCGGGAATGTTACAAAATAACAATGAATAAGGCTATGTCACTGTTGGTTGTTGAAGTCATGTCTTGCCCCCCTCCGATGAAGCCCCTACCCTTCGGCAGGCGCCGGCCAATACCAATAAACCCGGATTGTTCATTAGGGCGAAATGCCTTGGGAGCGGGTTTACCCGCGATTCTCAGCGTCGGCTTCACGGCTGAAGCCGCTCCCACAGGGACGATGGCGATGTTTTTGTGGGAGTGGGTTTACCCGCGATTGCAGCGGCCATTTCGCGGCTGAAGCCGCTCCCACAGGGACGATTGCGATGTTTTTGTGGGAGCGGGTTTACCCGCGATTGCGGCGGCCATTTCGCGGCTGAAGCCGCTCCCAGCGCTGGCCAATACCAATAAATAACGATAAAAGAGCCATGAGTAATCATGGTGCTTGAGCGACTTTCCCGGTTGTTATGCGACTACCGTGCTGCTAGATTGAAATCATGAAAACGCTCGTGCTCGGCATCGGCAACACCCTGCTCACCGACGAGGGCGTGGGTGTTCATGTGCTGCAGGCACTGGCACCCGAGCTGGCGAATTGGCCCGACGTAACCCTGCTCGATGGCGGCACCCTGTCGTTCACCCTGGCGGGGCCGATCGAGGACGCCGATGCGCTGATCGTCGTCGATGCCGCCAACATCAAGTCGAAACCGGGCGAGTGGGCGCTGCTGAAAGGGGAGGCGATGGACGCATTTCTGATGGGCAATCGCAAGTCCACGGTGCACGAAGTGGGGCTGACCGACCTGCGCGCCATCGCCATGCTGGCCGGGCACTGGCCGGAAAAACGGGCGATGCTGGCGATCCGGCCCGATGTCGTCGACTGGGGCGAATTCCCCACCCCGGCGGTTGCCGCGGCCATCCCCCCCGCCTGCGCGGCGATCGTCGAACAAATCCGGGAATGGCAGCATGACGCTTGACGCCATCCCCATCCACGTCGTCCCGCGCCATGCCGGTTCGCCGCCGCCGGGCGAACCCGGCCTCTCCGGCAATGCGCCGCCGCTGCTGCGCGAACTGGCCGAGCAGGTGCGCCGCCTGCTGGAATCCGGCGAGCCTTCCGCCATCGACCTTTCCGCCTTGCCGCTGACGCCCGCCGATCTCGACTGGCTGCGCGAAAAGCTCGGCGGCGGCGAGATTGCCGTCACCCTGCAGGCCGGTGGCGAATCCACGCTGGACGAGACCGCCTGCGCCGGCGTCTGGTGGGTGACGCATCGCAACGAACAGGGCGCGGTGACCGCGCAGTTCATCGAGGTGGCGTTCGTGCCCGAACTGGTGAAGGCGCATCCGCAGGATGTGGCGATCGGACGGGAACAGCTTGAATTACTGATTTCCGACCTCTAAGGTGAATTGAGCGCCTCGTTCATTCAGGGCGGCGATGTTTCAGGGCCGGGGGTTTTACGTCAGGAGGCACGCATCATGCAGGGTCCGTTGATCGAGTCGCTCGCGCGGCAGGGCGTCAGCCGCCGCACCTTCCTCAAGTACTGCGCGACGCTGGCCTCGATGATGGCCTTGCCGCCCGCGGCCGGGCTTGCCATGGCGGAGGCGATGGCCGCGGCGCGGCGGCCGTCGGTGATCTGGCTGCCGTTCCAGGAATGCACCGGCTGCACCGAATCGATCACGCGATCGCACTCGCCCACGCTTGAGGGCATGATCTTCGACATGATCTCGCTCGACTACCAGATGACGCTGATGGCGGCGGCGGGCTTCCAAGCCGAGGAAGCCCTGCACAACGCGATGAAGGACAATGCGGGCAAGTATCTGCTGATCGTCGATGGCTCGATTCCGCTGGGACAGGGCGGTATCTATTCCTGCCACGCCGGCCTCTCCAGTCTGGACATGCTGAAAGAGGCCGCCCAGGGCGCGGCCGCCATCGTCGCCGTAGGCACCTGCGCCGCCTACGGCGGCATCCCGAAAGCCAACCCGAACCCGACTGGCGCGGTCTCGGTGTCCGACATCGTCAAGGACAAGCCCATTGTCAACATTCCGGGCTGCCCACCCATCCCGGCGGTGATGACCGGTGTGCTGGCACATTACCTCACCTTCGGCAGCCTGCCGGAACTCGACGACAAGGGGAGGCCCCGCGCCTTCTACGGCGAAACCATCCACGACCGTTGCTACCGCCGCCCGTTCTACGACCAGGGCAAGTTCGCCAAGACTTTCGACGACGAGGGCGCACGCCGCGGCTGGTGCCTGTTCGAACTGGGCTGCAAGGGGCCGGTCACCCACAACGCCTGCGCCACCACAAAATGGAACGGCGGCACCTCCTGGCCGGTGGAATCCGGCCACGGCTGCCTCGGCTGCTCAGAACCCGATTTCTGGGATGCCGGCGGTTTCTATAAGGCGCTGTCGATGCCGGCCGACCCGCTCAAATTCGCTGCCGCAGCCTCAGTGGCAGGTGCGGCTACGGGTGGGGCGATCAGCTTGGCCAACCGGGCCAAGAAGGGCGCCGCCAGGTCGGCACACGAAACGATCACGCTGGCCGACCTGGAGAAATGACAATGAATGAACTGCAATTTCTGACCTGGGTGCGTGGTCCCGGACTGGATATCGCCATTGGCATTTTTCTGCTGGGAGTGATCTGGCGCCTGTTCGAGATCTATACGCTGGGTCGCAGGAAGGATCTCGCCGCACCGCGCCGCGCCGCCGGCGCCTCCGGCCTGCACACCGTGTTCCGCCGCTCGCTGCCGCCGCCGGGCATGATGAAGCGTTCGCCGGTAAGCTACATCGGCGGCTATATCTTCCACATCGGGCTGGCGGTCATCGTGTTCCTCGGCGCACCGCACATCATGCTGATCGCCAATCTCACCGGCCTGTCGTGGCCCGGACTGCCTGCGCAGATCATCGGCCTGGTAACGGTAGTGACGATGGCGGCGATGCTGGCGATGCTGGTCGACCGCATCAACAAGCCGGCCAAACGCTTTCTTTCCACCTTCGAGGACTGGTTCACCTGGGCGGTAACCTTTCTGCCCGTGCTGACCGGCTGGCTGACGGTGCAGCATCTGCTGCTGCCCTACACCACGATGCTGACGCTGCACATCCTGTCGGCGGAAATCCTGCTCATCGTGCTGCCCTTCACCAGGCTGTTCCACACTTTCACCCTGTTCGGCTCGCGCTGGTACAACGGCAGTGCGAACGCGCGCAAGGGGGTGCCGGTATGAGAATCCATCTGACATCCACTCTTTTAGAACAGGTAGGGTGCGCCATGCGCACCGGGGTGCGCATGGCGCACCCTACGCCGACTCGTGAAAAGGCGGAGGCAATATGAGCGCCTCGCTGGAAAAAGTCGCCCAAACCCTCAAGGAAGTCATCGACGCGCCCATCGCCAGCTATTTCGAAAGCTGCGTGCACTGCGGCCTGTGCGCCGAGGCCTGCCTGTTCTACACGGAAACCGGCGATCCCAGATACACGCCGATCCACAAGGTGGAGCCGCTGCGCCGCGTCTACGAGCAGGAATTCACCCTGCTCGGGCGGCTGAAGAAGCTGGTCGGCCTGTCCAAACCGATCACCGACGACGAACTCGACCAGTGGCAGGAACTGGTCTACGACAGCTGCACCCTGTGCGGGCGCTGCTCGCTGGTCTGCCCGGTGGGCAACGACATCGTCTACATGATCCGCCAGCTGCGCGAGGGGATGGCGGTGTCCGGCCACGTTCCCGACGGCATCCGCAGCGCCACCAAGCGCACCATCGAGATCGGCGGGCCGATGGGGCTGAAGTGGCCGGCCGTTGCCAATGTGCTGAGGAAGGCCGGGGAAGCGACGGGGGTGACGATCCCGGTCGACCAGAAAGGCGCCGACTACCTGGTGCTGCTGTCGTCGATGGAGATCGTCAACTACCCGGAGTACATCGAGGCGCTGGCCAAAATCTTCCACAAAGCGGGCATCAGCTTCACGCTCGCCTCCGACGCCTTCGAGGCGACCAACGCCGGCATCCAGATCGGCAGCTCGGACCTGGCGAAAGTGATCGTCTCGCGCATCGTCGATGCCGCCGAGCGGCTGAAGGTGAAGTACGTGCTGTCGCCCGAATGCGGCCACGCCTACATGGCGATCCGCTGGGAAGGGCCCAACCTGATCGGCCGTCCCTTCGGCTTCGAAGTGGTGCACGTGCTGGAACTGCTCGACGACCTGCGCCAGAAGGGCGTGCTGAAAATGAAGGACAAGCTCAAGGATCCGCTCATCCTGCACGACCCCTGCCAGATCGTGCGCCGCGGCGGCGTGCTGCAGGCGCCCGAAGCGCTGATCCGCCAGGTGGCGGAGAACTACATCCCGATCGCCGACCAGCAGAAATGGAACTGGTGCTGCGGCGGCGGCGGCGGCGCGTCGGCGATCCATACCGAAGAAGCCGAAGCGCTGCGCACCAGGGTCTTCCAGATCAAGAAACGACAGATCGAGGAGGCGGGGGTCGGTACCATGGTGACGTTCTGCGCCAACTGCCGCATCGTGATGGAGGAAGGTCTCGATCATTACGAGATGAACACCAAGCTGCTCGGCCTGACCGAACTGCTGGCGGAACACCTGGAGGATTGAGTAGATGAGCACCGCACAACGCATTGTCGTCGACCCCATCACCCGCATCGAGGGGCACCTGCGCATCGAGGCCGAAACCGACGCCGACGGCAGAATCACCAAGGCCTATTCCGCCGGCACCATGGTGCGCGGCATCGAGATCATCCTGCGCGGGCGCGACCCGCGCGACGCCTGGGCCTTCGCCCAGCGCATCTGCGGCGTCTGCACCCTGGTGCACGGCATCGCCTCGGTGCGTGCGGTGGAGGACGCGCTGCACCGCGCCATTCCCGGCTACAGCATTCCACCCAACGCCGAACTGATCCGCAACCTGATGATCGCGGCGCAGCATGTGCACGACCACGTGATGCATTTCTATCATCTGCATGCGCTCGACTGGGTCGACGTGGTGTCGGCGCTGAAGGCCGATCCCAAGGCCACCTCGGCGCTGGCGCAGAGCCTGTCCGGCTACCCCAGGTCGTCGCCCGGCTATTTCGCCGACGTGCAGAAGAAAGTGAAGACCTTCGTCGAGCAGGGCCAGCTCGGCATTTTCGCCAACGCCTACTGGGGCCATCCCGCCTACAAGCTGCCGCCGGAAGCCAACCTGATGGCGCTGGCACATTACCTCGACGCCCTCGCCTGGCAGCGTGACGTAGTCAAGCTGCACGCCATCTTCGGCGGCAAGAACCCGCACCCCAACCTGGTGGTGGGCGGCGTGCCATCGGCCATATCGGTGCAGACCGGCGCCGGCCGTGGCAAGGGGCCGCACTATCGCGGCGGCCAGAACGCCACCGCACTCAACATGGTGGGGCTGCAGACGGTGCAGGATGTCATCCGGCAAATGCGCGAGTTCGTCGATCAGGTCTATCTGCCGGATACCCTGGCGATTGCCGGTTTTTACAAGGACTGGGCGGGACGCGGCGAAGGGCTGGGCAACTTCCTGTCGTTCGGCGACCTGCCCTCGAAAGGCTTCTGGGACACCGGCTCCTACCTCATCCCGCGCGGCGTCATCCTCAACCGCGATTTGACCAAAATTCACCCCATCGATCTCGATGCCGACAACGAAATCCAGGAATACGTCAGCCACGCCTGGTACAGCTACAGCCAGGGCGACGAAGGCGGCCTGCACCCGTTCAGGGGCGAGACCGAACTCAACTACACCGGGCCGAAACCGCCCTACCGGCATCTGGACGTGGATAAAAAATATTCCTGGATAAAGTCGCCGCGCTGGCAGGGCCGCCCGATGGAAGTCGGCCCGCTCGCCCGCGTGCTGATGCTGTATGCCGGCGGCAATGCCCAGGCCAGGGAGCTGGTGGACGCCACGCTGAAGACGCTCGGCCTGCCGGTCGCCGCGCTGTTCTCCACCCTCGGCCGCACCGCCGCGCGCACGCTGGAATCGAAGATCGTCGCCGACGCCATGCAGGGCTGGTTCGACCAGCTGATGGCCAACATCAAGGCCGGCGACGTGCGCACCTTCAACGACTTCTACTGGGATCCGTCCACCTGGCCCAGGCACATGCAGGGCGTCGGCCTGACGGAGGCGCCGCGCGGAGGCCTGTCCCACTGGATCGTCATCGACGACGGCAGGATCAGCAACTACCAGGCGGTGGTGCCCAGCACCTGGAACGCCGGCCCGCGCGACACGCTGGGCCAGCCGGGCGCCTACGAGGCGGCGCTGCAGGACAACCACGTCATGCACGACCCGAAGCAGCCGATCGAGATCCTGCGCACCATCCACTCCTTCGATCCGTGCATCGCCTGCGCGGTGCACGTCACCGACCCGGAGGGCGAAGAACTGGTGCAGGTGAAAATCAAGTAGGCTGAAACATCGACGATTTGTGACGCGGCGATTTGTGGTGCGTAGGGTGCACTCCGTGCACCTTCAGACGTTCCGGTGCACGGAGTGCACCCTACCGGGCATCTCGCGCCTTGATAATTGCCTGAATTTATTTTGCATAGCGGAGAACACACCATGAAACCGACAAACCCTTCACGCACACTTGCCCTGGCCGCCCTCTGCCTGTTCGCCGGCACGGCATCCGCACACACGGGCGCCCACACGCCAACCGGTTTCGCCGGCGGCCTGGCGCATCCCCTGCTGGGGCTGGATCACCTGCTCGCCATGATCGCGGTCGGCCTGTGGGCCGCGCAGCAGGGCGGGCGGGCGCTGTGGGCGGTGCCCGCGGCCTTTGTCGCGGCGATGGGGCTGGGCGGCATGCTGGCCTGGTCGGGCGGGGTGCTGCCGCATGTCGAAACCGCCCTCGCGCTGTCGGTGCTGGCGCTGGGCCTCTTGATCGCCACGCAGCGCCGCTGGGCGGTGACGGCCGGCATGACCATCGCTGCGGCGTTCGCGCTCGTCCACGGCTACGCCCACGGACTGGAAATGCCGCTGGCCGCGTCGCCTGCGCGCTATGCCATGGGTTTCATGCTGGCCACGGTTTGCCTGCATGGCGTGGGAATCGCCGGCCGCCTGATCGGCCGCCGCGCGATGCAGGCGGCGGGAGCCGGCATCGCCGTCGGCGGCCTGGCGCTGATCCTGGGCGTGTGATCCGGCGCGGCGCGGCAGGTTTCACTGAACCAATCCGCCGCTCAGACCAGCACGTGGCGCGTCTCCGCAAAATAGCGGTAAATCCGCTGCTCGATGCGCGGGTCGATCGTGATCCCGGGGTGTTTGCCATTCGGGCAGGCAAGCCGTGGCGCCGTTCCGAACAGGCGGCAAATCAGCAGGCGCTCCGCGTAGGTCCGGTAACCTTGCTCACCCAGGTGCGGGCAACTTAGTTCGTCGAGCGCCGCCGCATGTCCGCGTCGCTTTTGACGGGGAGCCTCGCCATCTCCTCGCCCGATGCGGTCACCGGCCCACAGCAATCGTGACATCCGGGTTCGCAGTCGAACGCCGGAATGCGTCGCCGTAAAAAACGGATTTTACGGCTGTTGGGCGTCATGGGTTTGCCGGCGCGGTTCCGCTGAACTTCATTGTTGAGCGCCTTGCAAAATTTACTGCGGCGTTTTGCCGGGCCCGGCGGCAGGCCCGCTCAGCCATTCGGGTAGATCGCGCGATCCTGTGTATTCGACGATATATTGGTGAATCAGCCTGCGGATCACCTGTGACAAGGTGAGGTCCTGCTCGGCGCAAGTTTCCTCGAATAGCTGTTTTTTTTTCGGGTCGATCAAAAGTGTGATTCTGGCGGTGCGGTTTTCCATAAGAGGCCTTAACGGTGTAGCCATGTGCGCAAGATGTTAATTAGATTAACATCAAAATAACATGTAACATAAAGGCTTATTTAAAGCTGCGGCGCAGCGTCGGCTCAGGCCAGCTGGTATCCTCTCGCCAACTTCGCCGGCCCGCAGGGATGCGTGCTTTCGCCGATTCCGGCTATCCTCCCAATCAGGACGCGGGGAAAAACGGGGACGCTTGCCGATCGGCGCACGATTTTCCATCGTGAACGGGTTGCGGAGGGAACCGGCCACGAAGGCCGCGCCACTACCAAGAACAAGGAGTTCCAGACGTGCAGAAAGCAGACGCGCAAAAAATACTGAAATTTCTGAAAGAACAGGGCGAACATCTCGACACCGAGATCGCCGCAGCGATACAAATTTCGCTGGCAGACGTGCGTTTATATCTGGCGGAACTGTCGAAGAGTGGGGACATCATCATGTGCCACTCGACGCGGTACCTCAACGGCAAGAAAAGTGAAGGGATGCTATGCCGGGTGGCGGGATTTACGCCGACGGTCGGCCCCGGCAGGAAAGCCAAGGGCTAGCCGATTCGACACACCGCCGCTCATTTCGGCGGCCAGCGCCGTAGGAGCGGGTTTACCCGCGATCCGGAAGACCATCGGGGCTAAAGCCCCTCCTACAGGCACAGGTACAGGTACAGGTACAGGTACAGGTACAGGCAAAAACGGTAGCCTGACCTTTACGTGCTTGTATCCTTGCCCGACTCATCCCGCGACTCGGACAGGGCGATGCGCTGGTTGAGGCGGCGCACGTCGCGCTTGAGCTGGGTGAGCGCGATGTCGGTGAACAGCGCGCGCAGGATCAGCACGACGATAGCGACCAGGAACAGCAGTGCCGGCGAGTAGGCAATACCCACTGCCTGGCTCAGGAAGTCGATCAGGCCGGGCCATATGCCGAAAACCAGCGAGGCAACGGCGACGACGGTCCAGAACAGCCCTTGCCGCAAATGAATGTGGTCGCGCCGAATCAGTGTGAGAATGCTCAGCGCGAGGCCGATGCCAAGCACGGTAACAAGCAGGTGATATTCCTTCATCCTTGAAACCGCAGTTGAACCGCAGCGGCACAGAGAGCACAGAGGAAAAACAACACCCTGCATGTGTCAGTGCGCCCACCCGATGGGTGAAGGCTGGTTGATCGACAACCCATTGATTTCCTGCCGTTCTCCGTGTCTCTGTGGCTCTGTGATGAGGTTTTTAGGTTCATGTTTTGCGGGGTTTCGTATTCCAGCGTGCCAGGCACAACAGGGTGGTTTCCGCCATGTAGCGGGCAACGCTCCACCAGGAGTAGAAAATCCTCGATGCGCCAAATTGGCGCGGATTCATCGCCACCGGCACTTCCTTCACATGCAGGCCGGCGCGATGCAACAGCAGCAACACGCCGATGTCCTGGTAATCGAGCAACGTCGCTTCCTCTCGCGCTAGAAGATAACAGGCTTTGGCGTTGTAGAAGCGAAAACCGGAAGTCAGATCTTCAAAAGCAAATCCGGTCAAAAAGCGAAAGTAACGCCAGGCCTGACGCCGCATGAAACTGCCGCGTGCCGGACAGGCGCCGATGACCACATCGGCACCCGCTTCGGCGGCTTGCAGCAGGCGGGCAAGCTCGGCGGGCTCGTGCTGGCCATCCGCGTCCATCGTCACCACGCCCGAATAGCCCTCGCGCATGGCATGGCGGATACCGGTCTGCATGGCGCCCCAGGCGCCCTGCCGCAATGGCGCTTGCAGCACGATGGCGCCCGCCGCGGCCGCCAGGCGGGCTGTCTCATCGTTACTGCCGTCGTCGACCACCAGGACGTCGATGTCGCCGAACGCGAACACGCGATGGACCACGTCGGCGATGCTGGCGGCCTCGTTGAGCGCGGGAATGACGACCAGCAGCCGGTCGCGCCGTATCGTTTCGGCCGCCGGGCGGTCCTGTTCCGGATCGATCCGGACGTACAGCCGGCGCAGCCTGCGCGCGGACGCCGCGATGTCGAATTCAGCGAGAAAACGCTGCCGGCCGCTTGCGCCAAGGCGGGCGCACAGGTCGGCATCCTGCCGCAAACTGTCGAGCGCCGCGGCAAGCGCGGAAGCATCGTCGGGCGGCACCAGGACAGCGTTGTCGTTTTCCCGCGCCACCCAGGTCACCCCGCTACCGGCCAGACGGCTGGCAGCAATGGGCTTGCCATAGCGCATGGCTTCCATGAGGACGATGCCGAACGCCTCGGTGCGCTCGCGCGAGGGCAGGCAGAACACATCGCAGGAAGCCAGCAGGCGCTGGCAGGCCGCATCGTCGGCCTGGCCGAGCAGGCGGATGTGCGCAGGCCGGCCGAGCCCGTCCAGCAGACGCTCCAGGCGCGGCCGTTCCTCGCCCTCGCCGACGATGGCCAGTTCGATCCCCGGCACATCCGCCGCCGCCCGGATCAGGGTGTCGAAGCCCTTGTAGTAGGTGAGCCGGCCGATCGCCAGCACACGCATGCCATCCCCCCGCCAGATCCCACCGGTTTCCTCCACCCGCACTTCGGGCAGGCGGTCCGGATCGACACCGAGGGGGAGCACCTGGATTTTTTGACGCCACGGCTGCAGCGGCCGGCTGGCTTCCAGATAAGGCGCGGAGGTGACGACGATGGCCTCGGCGCGTTCCAGCATGGCGCGCTCGAATATTTGGTAAAACGGGTAAACCAGCCGCATCGACCAGGGAAACCGGCCGGTCTCGACATCGGCGTGCCAGTGCACGACCCACGGCAGGCGCCGCGCCGAGGGGAGCACCAACGCGGCGAACGCACTGGGATTCGGCAGGTGCAGGTGCAGCACCTCGGGCTCGTGGCGGCGAATCGCGCGCCACAGCCAGAGCGGAAAGGCCGGGCTGATCGGTGCGAACAACAGACTGAACCAGACCGGGCAGCGCATCAGCCAGGGCGGATCGTGCCGAGTCCCAGCCTGGGCATCCGCATGGCACAGCACCGCCGGCGCGTTGCCGGCCGACTGTTGCGCGTGCACCAGATCGCCCAGATAGCGTTCCATTCCACCGGGGACGGGCGGGAAGAACTTGCCGATGTGAAGAATGCGCATGTCTGTTCCGCTTCGCAACACTAGGGCATGGCCTTGATGCGGTTGCGCCATTCCAGCAACATGGGATTGTCCGGCGTCAAGCGGATGGCGTTCTCGATATCGGCCAGCGCCTCCGTCTTGTTGTTCAAGCCATGATTGGCAAGGGCGCGGCCATAGTAGGCCGGTCCGTCCGGCGATTCCTCGATCAGCTGGCTGAAGATGGTGCGTGCGCGCGCGTAATCGCGCTGGATCACCAAGGCCATGCCGAGATCGACGCGCGCCTTCGGGTGCCGCGGATCCAGTTTCAGCGCCGCTTCCAGGTCGGTCACCGCATCGTCCACCCGCCCCATTTCCAGCGCCACACGTCCCTTCAGCGCAAGCACCTCCTCGCGCCGGGGCACGACCGGGGTTTCCTGCAGCGCAAGTTCGAATTCGCGGTACGCCTCCGCCCGGCGCCCGAGCACATGCAGCGCGATACCACGCTGATACCTGAGTCCGGGAAAGTCGTACCCCAGTTGCTGCGCTTTTTCATACGCTTCCAGAGCTTCGGCATAGCGGTCGGCGCTCAGCAACAGCGAGCCCATGTTGAACATGCCCATCCCCTTGTCGCCCAGCGTGGAGGACATCCGGAAATCCTCGAACGCTTCTTTTATGCGCCTTTGGTCGAGGTAGCTATCGCCCCGGTTGAGGTAGGGAAACCAGCGCCCGACCGCCTGCCGGTCGTCCGGGAGCTTGGCGATCGCATCGCTCCAGACACGCTCCGGACTGGACAGCGAGTGCACCCGGTCCAGCGCCTGAAAAACGAACAATGCGGCCAGCACCAGGCCAATCGGCAACAGCAAGCGGCCGGACAAGCCATGAAACAGAAAAAACACCAGTCCGGGAACGCCAATGGCCCATAGATAGCCACGGTACAAAACGAATGGATCCTGCACCCATACCGTCGCGAATTCGGTCACGAACAGCAGGGCCGGCAGCAGCAGCGAAATCCCCAGCAAGGCGCGCCAGTCGCGATAGCGGACAATCAGGTAAAACCCGCCCACCAGCACGGCCAGGTAGCCGACCGCCCCGAGAACCTGCGGAAACCCCGTCAGTCTGATCGGGAAAGGCGGGCGCATGTCGATGGACATCCATCCCGTATACGGCACCAGCCAGTGCAGGCCGTATTTGAAGAACAACCAGGTCTGGTTGAGGATGCTGAGCAGAAAGGCGTTCTGCTCGACGTCCGGCCCCAGCGCCGCCAGCTGTGTCAGGTAGATCTTCGAAAACGGGTCGAACGGCTTGCCGATGATCTCGCCGTATCGCAGCGCCAGCACGGCGGCGGCAACGCCCACCAGCACGGCCCCGGCGCCGCCGATCAGCGCCAGCTTCTTCAGCGACGGGCGTGCCACTAAAATGTACACAGGAAGCGCCGCAAGCGGCGCCATGATGGCGTGCTCCTTGGACATCACCGCGAGGACGTAACAGGCCAACGCCGCCACGAACGACACCTTGCTCCCGCGTTGCACGCCGCGCGCGAACTGCCACAGCCCCAGCACGACGAACAGGGTCGCCATCAGAATGGAGCGCTGGATCAGGTAGGCCACCGCATATACCGCGACCGGATTCAGCGCAAAGAAACCGACCGCCAGGCCGAGCGCGGGAGACTGGTGGTATGCCACGCCCGACGGATCGTCGTCCGATGGCGCGATGGACTTGAGGATTTCCCGATAAAACGCCCACAGCGCCAGCACCACGCCGAGGTGGATCAGCAGGTTGAATGACCGCTGGATGGCCCAGCCATCGCCAAAAATAGTCTGAACCCAGACAAAACTGCCATAGGACAGCGCACGCGGCTGCCCCTGCAACAACGAACCGTACACCCCGAAAATCCGCCCATCGGTGAGCGCGCCGTCATCGAAAATCAGGGGATTGCTTAGACCTGGCAGATAGATTGCCGAGAGCGCAACCAGGACCACTGCCAGCCAGGCAAATTGGGCCGTTTTTTCATTAATAATCTTCATGTCTATCCCAGCGCTCGAAGAACGTACAAAGTGCGCGCCGATCCTCCATCATTTTGGCCATGTCACTGTTGGCTGTTGATTTATGTCTTGCCCCCCTTTGATGAAGCCCCTACCCTGCGGCATCCCGCAGACGGCCCCATGGGAGCGGCTTTAGCCGCGATGCGCCGCAAGGCGCAAAATACTCGCCAAGGCCTCGCCGTGCCACCTTTGCGGGCTTACTGCCCGCATCGCGGGTAAACCCGCTCCCACAAACCTTCCGCCACCGTCACCTGTAGGAGGGGCTTTAGCCCCGATGGTCCCCTAAATCGCGGGTAAACCCGCTCCCACAAAACTCCCGCCACAGGGCTGGCCAATATCAAAACAACGGTGAAAGAGCCCAGGTCCGCGATTTTTACACAGACCGGCCCGAGTTCGATATTTTTGCCTGATTTTCCAGACCTTCCACCATGGATTTCGGCGGCTTCAGCCGCCCTGCCGGCGGTTCTGTTGCAGATAACCGGAGATTGACCTGAACCATACTGAATAGGGCTGCGCCAGCCACCATTTCAGCGGCACGCTCCCGTAATATTTGCGAACGACCCCCATGGCCTCACGGTAATGCCGATGGCGCTGGGTTCGGGTCTTGGTGTCAACGTGCTCACGATTCACCGCAACGAAGTCATCGACAAAATGCAGCGGGCCCAGCGACTTGAACAGATGCCACCACAAGTCATAGTCCATCGCCATGTGCAGCGTCTCGTCCAGGCCGCCCACCGCCTCCCAGGCGCAACGCCGGATCAGCGTTGCGGGCTGCGAAATGATGCAGCGAAAGGCCAGGCGGTCCTCATCGAACGGCTCTACCCAGACCGGTTTACGTTTTCCGGATTTCTCAATCACATCCCAGCAGCGGCCGTAAACGGCGGGCGCTTCCGGATGTTTCTCCAGTTCGGAGACGAGTTTTGCCAGACCGCTGGGCAAAAACCAGTCGTCGCTATTCAGCCAGCACACATAGGGTGCCCGGCCCTGCGCAATGCCTTCGTTGATTGCGGCGGCCTGGCCGGCATCGGCATGGCTGCGCCACCCCGCAAGCCGATGCGCCCACTTATGGATGACGTCAAGCGAGTTGTCCGACGATCCGCCGTCCAGCACAAACACCTCGAGCGGAATGTCCTGCTGAAAGATCGAAGCCAGCGCATTGTCCAGGAAGCGTCCCTGGTTGAACGAAGGAACGGCTATCGTCACCAACGGCTCTGTCATGCCTTGTTCAGTTCTCGTTAGCAGATGAAGAAAGGGCTTAGCCCGGATAAGGCGCAATCGCGGGTAAACCCGCTCCCACAAACCTCCCGCAATCGCGGGTAAACCCGCTCCCACAAACCTCCCGTAATTGTGGGTGCCCCCCCCACAAACCTCCCGCCGCCACCACTTGTAGGAGGGGCTTTAGCCCCGATGGCACATCCCCAATCGCGGGTAAACCCGCTCCCACACCCCCCCCGCCACCGTCACCTGCAGGAGGGGCTTTAGCTCCGATGGCCCACCCAAAATCGCAGGCAAACCCGCTATAGCCGTTAAGAAAACGCCGAACAATTCAATATGGCCGTCATTGCGAGCGCAGCGAAGCAATCCAGCGTATTGATCAACCAGGCATTTCTGGATTGCCGCGTCGCTGCGCTCCTCGCAATGACAAATTAATCAGCGGCTCCTTAGGGCAGACCTTACTCATGATAATCCATGGTCTTGTAACCATGCTTCTTCACCAGTTCGTCGCGCTCGGCGGCTTTCAAATCCTCGCGCACCATTTCGGCCACCAGTTCGTCGAAGCTGATCTTCGGCGTCCAGCCAAGCTTGTTCTTGGCTTTGCCGGGGTCGCCGAGCAGGGTTTCGACTTCGGTGGGGCGGAAGTAGCGGGGATCGACGGCAACGATGGGTGATGGGTTTTTCGCGGGCAAGCCCGCTCCTGCAAGGTAGCCCTTTTCTTCTACGCCCTGGCCTTCCCAGCGGATGTTCATGCCGAGCTCTTTTGCGGCGGCGTTGACGAAGTCTCTGACCGAGTACTGCACGCCGGTGGCGATGACGAAGTCTTCGGCCTGGTCCTGCTGCAGCATGAGCCACTGCATTTCGATGTAATCCCTGGCGTGGCCCCAGTCGCGCTTGGCGTCCATGTTGCCGAGGAAGAGGCAATCCTGCAGGCCGAGCTTGATGCGGGCGAGCGCACGGGTGATCTTGCGGGTGACGAAGGTTTCGCCGCGTACGGGGGATTCGTGGTTGAACAAGATGCCGTTGCAGGCATACATGCCGTAAGCTTCGCGGTAGTTGACGGTGATCCAGTAGGCGTAGAGCTTGGCAACGGCGTAGGGACTACGTGGGTAGAAGGGGGTGGTTTCCTTCTGCGGGGTTTCCTGGACGAGGCCAAAGAGTTCGCTGGTGCTGGCTTGGTAGAAACGGGTTTTCTTTTCGAGGCCGAGGATGCGGATGGCTTCGAGGATGCGCAGGGCGCCGAGGGCGTCGGAGTTGGCGGTGTATTCGGGTTCTTCGAAGCTGACGGCGACGTGGGACTGTGCGGCGAGGTTGTAGATTTCGTCGGGCTGCACCTGCTGGATGATGCGGATCAGGCTGGACGAATCGGTGAGGTCGCCGTGATGCAGGATGAACTTGCGGCCGGTTTCGTGCGGGTCCTGGTACAGATGGTCGATGCGGTCGGTGTTGAAGAGGGACGTGCGGCGCTTGATGCCGTGGACTTCATAGCCTTTTTCCAGCAGAAACTCGGCAAGATAGGCGCCGTCCTGGCCGGTAACGCCGGTGATTAAAGCAATTTTTTTCATAGCAATAAATTTTCAAAAAGTTAAACCATGTCACAGTTGGTTGATGAAGTCATGTCTTGCCGCCTCTGATGAAGCCCCTACATTTCGGTAGCCCGCAGGCGGCGCTTGTGGTGCGGCTTTAGCCCCGATAGCCCACCCCCAATCGCGGGTAAACCCGCTCCTACAAAACTCCCGTCGCCGTCACTTGTGGGAGGGGCTTTAGCCCCGATAGCCCCCCAATCGCGGGTAAACCCGCTCCTACAAAAAAACCACTGCCGGCCCTTGCGGCGTATTGCGGCTGAAGCCTCTCCTGCGCTGTCCACTGCCAATAACAACAACAAAAGGCCCAAAAATTATCATTCAAGCCATGAAGTATCGGTCGTCATGGGCGTCAATCGGTGCACAGAGTGCACCCTACAGCGACTGCGCCTGGATAAGATTTCTGGCCGCCATACACATATTCTCAATGGTCGTCTCAATTTTCACCTGAGCCCGCCAACCCAGTAAATCGTTTGCCCTGGATGGATCCGAAGCGCCGAAGTGAATATCCGTTGGCCGGAAAAAGTTTGGATTGACGACAAGATGATCCTTGTAATTCAAACCAAAGAACCTGAACGCATGCTCGATAAAAAATTCGAGGCTGACCGTCCTGCCGGTGGCAATGACAAAATCCTGCGGCCGATCCAATTGCAGCATTTTCCACATCGCTTCAACATATTCCGGCGCCCACCCCCAGTCCCGCTGAATGTTGATATTCCCCATTTCCAGCTTGCCTTTGTCGCCAGAAGCGATCCTTGCCGCAGTCCTGACGATTTTCTGGGTCACAAAGCGTTCTGGGCGTAACGGCGACTCGTGGTTGAACAATATTCCGGTACAGGCATAAAGGCTGTATGCCTCGCGATAGTTGGCCACAAGGTTATGCGCCGTGGCCTTGGCCACTGCGTAAGGGCTGCGTGGCCTGAATGGGGTTTCCTCGTTTGCCGGAGCCGTGCCGGTATCGCCGAAGCACTCGCTCGACCCGGCGCTATAAAAGCGTATCGGCTTTCCGTAAAAGCGGATTGCCTCCAGCATATTCAGTGTCCCGATCGCGATGCTTTCCATCGTCTCCACGGGCTGCTCGAACGAAAGCCCGACGGAACTCTGCCCGGCAAGATTGTAAACCTCGTCCGGCTGGTATTTGTCCAACGTCTGGATCACGCTGCGAAAGTCAGTGATCGCCATCGACGTCGTGGTGACCCTGTCCCGTATGTCCAGCCTCTTCAGGTTGGAAAAAGTCGAGGTCATGGCATCCCTCGATGCGCCAATGACTTCATATCCCTTGTCCAGCAAAAGCCTGGAAAGGTATGCACCGTCCTGCCCGCCCACCCCGCAAATCAATGCCTTCATTTATCACTCGCCCCTTTGGTGATATTCATGGTCGTTTCGTTCGGGCAACGCGCTTGCCCCAGCCCGGATCTCTTCGGTGATGCTACAGCCACCTCGTACAGTTTCAACAGCTGATTCGCGCTGTCCTCCCAGCTGAATCGTGCCGCCTGCTTTATTGCCGCATCTCGCAATCGGTCACGCTCCAACCTGTTCCCAGCCAGCCGCAACATCGCTTGCGCCCACCCCTCGGTATCCTCGGGGGCAATGAGTATAGCCGCATCCCCTGCCACCTCCGGAATCGAAGTGGCGTTCGAAGCCAGCGTCGCAGCGCCAAACTGCATGCCCTCCAGAACAGGCAACCCAAACCCTTCGAACAACGAGGGGTACAGGTTTGCGCAACAATTCCGGTAAAGCCAGATCAACTCATCATCCGATACGTAACCGATCATCATGACGTGGGCCTCAACGCCTAACTCAACCAAGTGCTTCTTAAAGTCCTCCATCAGCCAGCCTTTGCCACCGGCCAACACCAGCGGCATCGGCGCGCCCCCCTGAGCCAGATAGCGGGCATACGCCTCAACCAGACGGCGCTGGTTCTTCCTCGGCTCGATGGTGCCCACGTTCAACCAATAGCGCCCGACGGGTACGTCATCGAGCGCCTTGGGCCGCTTACCCACAGCAGACGAATCCGCAAACCGCGAACACGGATAGATCACCCGAATGCGATCCGCCGGGAAGTGCGGGAACATATTCAGGTAATGCACCCGCGAAGCCTCCGAAATCGCCACCACCCAGTCCGCTGCAATCGCCGAGCGAAAAACGCCATCGAAGCAGCCCACCCGGTTGGCCTCGGTTGTCCAGGCCGGTTCAACCGCGAAGCTCATATCGTAGAAGGTGTAAATGAGGCGGCTCGACGCCAGTTGAGTCGGGCACCAGAAATTGTTGGCATGCACGATATCCGGCCGATTCAGCACGGACTCAACGGCGGGGCCGTTCCAGAACACACGCGCCGTTTCCCGCGAGAGATGCCTCGGTCCGTAATGCACGTGCCCGCCCGCATAGGGATTCAGAAAAGGCATCAGCGCATCTAAATAGAAGTCGCCAAAGCTGGGATAAAGCGAATAGCGGTGTTCCGGCGCAAGTTCAAGCATTGCCTTGATCAACGCGTGCGCGAAATAGCCGCATCCCGCCTTGCCGGAGCCGGTCTGGGAAATATCAAAGCCGATGTGCATGGTTCACTTTTTCCTTCGGTCTGGCTCGGCTCCGCTGCCGGGGAAGCGCTGATTCATTCGACATGGATGTCATACCGATGATGCGCAATCGATCCTCATGGCAAGCTTCGCCAGCGCCTTGGCCGCGTGCCGCTTAATTGTAATGGCTCTTTCTTCGTTATTTATTGGTAGTGGCCAGCGCCGTAGAGTGCATTCCGTGCACCGATTGACGCCTGGAGGTGCACGGAGTGCACCCTACCAAAGCATCTCGCGCTAGGGCATGGATCGGTGCGCATGGCGTGGGCCATCCAGCATATTCGAACAAGCCAGCTCTTAGCGAAGCACCCTGCGCAACGCACGAAGTTTTTGCCATACAAGAACCTTGGGCAAGTTCATCGCCATGGCTTGCATGCACCGCTCAAGCCAACCATGACGGTTTTGCAGACGTTGAAGCGCTTTGTCGAGATCTTGGCGTATGGCCAGGCCATATGCTGTTTCAGCCTTCGCCACGGCTGATCGCAGTAATGCCAACGATGGATTCATCATTGCAAGGTCAATGATGTCGCGGTTGAAAACGCCATCGTCGCCCCAGCGATCCGAATTCGCCAGCAGCTTACTCGTAGCCATGTCCAGCGGCGCTAGCGTCGCAATACTACATACTTCATCACTGGCTCCTGGGGCCGCGAGTTCAATGCGCCCTTCAAGAACGATTTCAAATTTGATTGGCTGATCGGCCACCAGCAGCATCGTCCGGATACCGTACTGATCAGCCCGCACCTCGCGGGTTTGCGTCAATGGTTCAGCGCCCTCGCGGACGATAGCGGCGATTCCACTTACGCCAGTGAGCAACTGACGAAGGTTGCGGTAACTGGCAACCTCCGAGACCAAAAAGTCGACGTCAACCGACTCACGGTATTCGCCATATCGAAGCGCAATGACGGTGCCCCCACCAAACAGGCAGTTATTCTCCCTCAATAGGGGGCCATTGAGGACGCTCAGGATATGAGCAATCCGCTGGTGGTGCGGTCGTTCAAACAACTCCACTACGCTCACCAAGTCCAATACGCAGTGCATCGACCAGCTGTCGCTCACGAGGCTCCAGGGCCTGCACGTCCACATGACGCCAGTTGCGCTCGTATATGCTCAGCGCTTCCACTGGCGTCAATTCATCGGTGCCATGCACTTGCCAGGCAAGCTGCTTGAGTTGAGGGTAGTCAGCCAGACGAATACGCGCGGGGATCCAGCCCTTGCGGTCCTCATTGGATGCATCGGCAGCCACGCCAGTCGGTTTGATGATGCCGAAGTCCATGCCTTGGGCCTCCATTGCGTTGAGGTACGCCCCCATGGTGACCGAAGGTTCACCCTTCTCTATCCGGTGCAAAGTCACGCGCGACATGCCTGCAGCCTCTGCCGCCGTGGTAGCGCTGATGCGCAGCGCCTTGCGATGCGCACGAATCTGCTTGCCCAGTGCGATGAGTTTCTCGGCGGCCGGACTTGCGATAATAGGTGTGCGTGCTGGCATAGTGTTTCCCATTCTATTCAAAATAGCTTAAATGTCAATAATGAGATACACAATGCCGCCGCTGTGCAGCTGCAGCTGTACCCGGCTGTATTGACACCCTTGAGCGCGTGGCTGGATCAGTGCACCCCAGCCGATTTAAAGCCCCGTAGGGTGCGCCATGCGCACCATGGAACGTGCATCGGTGCGCATGGCGCACCCTACGCCAAGCCACAGGTGGCGGCGGGGGTTGTGGGAGCGGCTTTAGCCGCGAAAGGCTGCGCGCGATCGGGGCTGAAGCCCCTCCTACAGGGGGCGGCGGCGGGGTGTAGAAGCTGGTTCAGTGCGCATCAGCCGATTCCCTTAGGGTGCGCCATGCGCACCATGAATGCCACGGCTGGCGGCGGGGGGGGGTGGGAGCGGCTTTAGCCGCGAAAGGCTGCGCGCCATCGGGGCTGAAGCCCCTCCTACAGGGGGCGGCGGCGGGGTGTAGAAGCATGGATCCGTGCGCATCAGCCGATTCCCGTAGGGTGCGCCATGCGCACCATGAAACATGCATCGGTGCGCATGGCGCACCCTACCGAACACCTCGCGTGCCCAACACCCTATTGAGGACGATGCGTTGGTCGTGCTTGTGCTTGCCGTCGACAAACGTGAAGATATGGCCGCTTACCGGTCACTAATTAATGCGCTCTTCATGTTGTCATCCGTCGTTTTGGAGAAGCCAGCGTCAGTCCGCCAACGCGGCCTGCCTGATGGCTTCGGTAGCCCACTGGTTCAGGCTCTGGCCGTGCGCGGCGGCGGCGATGGCGGCAGCCTCGTGGGTAGCAGGATCAACCCGCAGGGAAAATTTACCCGAAAAGTGCTTGCGTGGTTCGATGCCGCGACGCTCGCAGGCTTCCAGGAACACGCGCAGGGAAATTTCACCTTCATGCTTCAGCCCTTCCACGTCGGCAGCGTAGAAATCGGCACCGCCATTGAGTCCCACGAACTCACCCCTGAACATTTGAATGTCAGAGTCAAAGGCGATAACCGCCTGATAACCGTTAATCGTCATAGTGTTCATGGTTTCACTCCGTTCTCTTCCAACCATTTGCGAATTGCCGCGACCGCGCCCTTGTCCGTATCCGGCGAAGGGTGAGGGCGATGAAACACCCGCACCAAGCCGAATAAAAATACCTCAACGCGCGAGCCTTCGCGTTCCTCGAGTTCTGCACCAAGCTCCCGGAATAACGCCTCGATGTCGGCCCATCGGACATTTGCCGAAACAGGCCGGGCGAAGATCAATTCCAGTGTGCGCTGGTGTTTGCGTTTCATAAGCGCATGGTAGCATAAATTGGTATCACTGGATGGGTGAAATAATTTTTCACGTTCATTCAACCCGGATTGTTCATTGGGGCACGATGCGCTTGGCGTAGGGTGCACAGAGTGCACCCTACAAGCTACAAATCACCTAACAATTCAAGACCGTAGGGTGCGCTACGCGCACCATGAAGCATGACCGTGCGCATGGCGCACCCTACGCCAAGCCACGGGCGGCGGCGGGGGTTTGTGGGAGCGGCTTCAGCCGCGATGGCTGCGCGCTACCGGGGCTGAAGCCCCTCCTACAAGGGGCGGCGGGGGGTGTTGAAGCATGGATCCGTGCACCTCAGCCGATTCCCGTAGGGTGCACTCCGTGCACCGATTGATGCCCGGAGGTGCACAGAAAAGCAATCCGTGCGCCTCAACCGATTTAAAGCCCCGTAGGGTGCGCCATGCGCACCATGAAACGTGCATCGGTGCGCATGGCGCACCCTACCGAACACCTCATTGACACCCTTGAACGCGTGACTAGCTGACCTGTCCCGCCTCCACGCCGCCATGGCAAACAAAGACATCGACGCTACCAAGCGGGCCATGCCGATTATCCGTGAGGCGTTCACCCCGCTCCAACATGCGCCCATGATTGGTCGCCCGGTCGAAGACCACGATGGCCTTCGTGAGCTGGTCATCGATTTCGGTGCCAGTGGTCACTGGGCCCTTTATCGATACGAACCGACCCTGGAAGCCGTGACGATTCTGGCAATCAAGCACCAACGAGAAGACGATTACAAGTGAATGCCCCAGCCGCACCCAGTCCGGCTCCGGCATGCTGGCGGGCTATCTGGCCAGAGTGACTCCGTTTCTCTTAAAGCTCGTAGGGTGCGCCATGCGCACCATGTGGATCGGTGCGCATAGCGCACCCTACTGAACACCTCGCGTGCCCCAGCTGTATTGACAGGGCAATCCGTTATACCCGGAGGAACATGCAAAGTCCTTATCATTCCTGGCACCGGTGAAATCGCCAGCAGATGGCTAAAAGGAACTACAGCCTTCTTGCGCCATCACGAAAGCGCCCTAAATTTTGGCAGTGAGCAGGACCATCCCCCTGCCCCGACGACCCTTATCCGAGCTTCAAAGTCCACAGTTTCACGCGAAATACAGAATTCTCTCTGGACCCTAACGGCTCCGCCCACAGGAACATCTATACGTTCCTGAAAGTGTTCCGAGGTTCCGCTGTCAGTAACGAGGTCGAAAATAACAAAGCTTGATTCCTCTGAATCGTGAGTGAGCGTCAGTTCAACCTGGTAGCGGCCAGGCTTCAACCGCAGATAAGGGCCATAGCAAAGGTATCCGCCGTTATGAGCCTCGCAGGTGCGCACAGCATGGACTTGCTGTGCCATGCCGATTTGCGTGAGATACCTATTAGGGGCAACTTCCTCAAGACCCTTAGGCATCACCTCATGGTGCCCGAGCATTGCTGCGTATTTGGCAATTTCGTCGAGTCGCTGTTGACTGGATGATGCGATACCAATCTCGCCACCTCCATGCCCTCCGCTGAAGAACATAAGCGTAAGTCCATTCCTTTCAAAGCACTCTCTGATGAATTCATGAGACCAACCGGACTCAAACCAGCCGTGCGCCCGCGCAACAAATAACGACTCATGATCGAGCCGGATCCCCCAGTGTTTCCACCATTGGGTCTGGATCGGTTCACCTGTAAAACCAATCACTCCGTCGGCAACGATCTTTTCCTTAAGAGCCGCGATAAGTACCCAAGGCCGCAGACAGTGATGAAACGATTGAAAGAAAAAGGCGGCGTCATAAGTATCCGACGAAATTTCTCCAAGGTCGTCGAAATTTAGCGTGCTTCGTGTAATTGCTAGGCCTCTAGCTTCGCTCCTTTTGGTGCTCAACTCCGAAAGCATCGGGTCGATATCCACTGCATGGACCTGGCACCCGCTAAATGCGAAGACTTCCGAGCTCAAACCGTGTCCGGCCCCCATGTCCAGCACCTTGGCATTTGGGCCCAGGTGTGAAATGGACAGCATTCCTGCCAGCGCGCGAACATGTTCGGACACATGGGATACTTCAACGATACCCAACGGATTTGGCGCCCCAACAAGAGGCGTGATATCCACCGGGTGCAACTCGCCATCCTCCTGATTCAATTTCTTTCTTGATATTTCCTCGTACAGTGCAACCTGCTGAGCAAAATACTGGTCCGAAAATGGATCAAGCTCTTGATCAATGATGGTCTCGTATTCGAGACGCAGCGGAAGCTCGGCAGCAACTTCCGAATGGTTGATGCCCAGTCTTCGTACTCGTTCCACAAATCCGTCTAGCCCCTCTACGCTTACAGTAGACATTCATACACCTTTAATCTGGATGGCAAAACAATCCACCTAGCAGTGGAGGCGTTACTTTAGGACGTCGAGGCTTCCGGTGGGGCACGTGCAACACCAATTTCGATTTGACGACTGACGAACACAACCTCGCCCAACAATCGTCACAGGACTCGGGGATGGAGACAAAAAGCGTAAGACATCTGAGCTTGGGTTTCCTATCCAAACCGCCGCTTTCGCGGTGTGTCAATTACCCTTCAAGTCCCGCATTTCATACCCACCAAGCTCGACGCGATCCTGCTGAGTCACAAAAACCCGGATCTCCAGATCCTTAACCGGTGCGTCCAATTGGAACACACCAACAGCCAAAACATCATCTTTGGGTGCAGCGAGCGGTGCCATGAAGTGTTTAACAGTCCCCCCGCCAGACACAACATCAACAAAAGCCCCGTTTGGCGTCGCTGCAGTGCCGTTAACGACAAGTTGGTACACGCCGGCGCCCATCGAGGCATAAGGTCCGAATAATAGAAACCCTGTCCGCCCATCCGATTGCAGATGCCCATTCCGAATCTGTCCAACCTGCCGCGGCAAAGCCGCAAGCGCTTCCCCCGCCGCCTGTAACTTGGCTGGAACGTAACCCGCTAGCCTCATTATTTCCCGTGCATTCATGCCCACCTCGCTAGCCGGTCTCGTTGGGCTAATTCGATAAAACACGACCTCGCCATCGCCCCGAGTCAGGACAGGCCCGCTACTCAGAATCCTGTTCAACTCATCTTGGACAGCCCTTCCATCATCTGCAAACCCCCTACGGTCCAGATAGATTCCGGAAAAGCCGAGCTTACGAATGACTTCAATTTGTTTCGCGATGGGCTGCTGAGCAAGCGACCTGAAGAACAAATCACCCTCCCGCCCCTTCATTCCAGCGTAACTCCAACGTAATGACCTGGAATGCAGGAAACCCGGCATCAGGTCATAGGCGTTCATCCGGTGGAGCGGAGGAATTTCTGGAAACGCCATATAGGGCAGTTGATAAATTGCAGCGCTTGGCGGCAGTAAGCGCTCAATTTTCTGAACAAAGTTTTTGTCCATCTCAAATGCGGCTTTTGTCTGCTCGTTACAGGACTGACACGCTGGGACAGTTTGATCATATATTCCGACCGCCATAACGGCTAACGACGCAATCAAAATAATTGGTTTTGATCTGGAAGGCGAAAAAAACCTTGTCAGATAAATCTGAAAGACCAGAAAAAAAGCAGTGATCGAACCAAAGCCAATAAAAATACTTATTCGATTCCACCCTCTGATGGAGGATGAAATGATTAAAGAAAATAAAGCCCCCAACCCGCCAATCGTACCGAACAAGAACAGCACAAAAACAAGGCCCGTGAGCAACGCCAATCTTGAGTCAACCTTACCACCTGCCAGATTAATCAGAAAAACCAACCCCAGCAACAAAAAACCGACTCCTCCAACAACGCCAAGCGTTGCGGTTGAATTTTCATTTACCAACGGGTAAGCGTTACTGTATTGGTGAGTAAGCGCGGCAAACCGCTCCTCCCGATGACTTAGGCGAGGAAGGAGGAGCTGCATCATTTTTAATCCGTAAACTTCGGCATCGACCGGGCTCCTGGCTGCGACCTCGGCATTTGCACCATTCACGCGTGAATTGATCAGGTTAGGGCCGATATTTAACAACACCCCAATGATCACGATCAGAGAGACTGCCATCGCACGCCAAAAGCCCCCGCTCTTTCCACTTCTCACCCAGCCCGTGAATCCTGCGGTGCCTACAACAATTACCCCGAAAAGCGCGTAATACACGCCAAAAGAAGCGAGCACTACAAGACCAATAAAACAACCAATCAAATTTACAACGCCCCACTCCCTCCTACCTTCACCTTCTCGCGGGAAATAGAATATGGAAAAAGCCACATAGAAAAATATCGGGACAACGAAATACCATGTATAGAAAAGATGCTCAAGCCGCAGAAAATGAAAGGGCAAAAAAACAAAGATCGTAGCAGCAGCAAAAGCGAAAGGCACTTCCAGGCGGAATGCCCTCAAAACACAAAATGATGCAATAAATGAAACCGCAAAACCGAGGAGAAAATATAAATTAAATGCGGCAGGATATTCTCCGGTCAGCAATCCAAGCAACTTCAAAACCAAGTAATTAGCTGAATCTGAACCTGGGTAATCCAGAAAACTTGAGCCAAACGGGAATCCGCTACGCGGATTATCAAAAATCCAGCCTTCAATCACACGTTGCAGCATCCACGAGTGGCTGAGACCATCACCATGATATGTGAACGGGTATGCAAGATTCGGGATCAGCCCACCCGGCCATCCCGTCATCAACACACTGGCAAGCACAAACGACAAAATCGCCCCGGACAACCACCATTTCCATTCTGTACGGAAAATCTCCCCAATCGGTTGTGGTCCGGAAAAAACCGCTCTGTCTTGTTTCGTCTTAGCGCTCATCATTCATCACATCCCTCTCGGCAACCTTTTTCGGACGATTCGTCCATCCGAGCACCCGCTTGCTCATCACATACGTTAATGGCACCATGCCGATCGTCACCGCCAGCGGGGCCAGAATCTCACTCACGCCCGCAACCTCTACCAACACCCCCAGCAACAGTGCCGATGCCCCATACTGAATCACATAGACCAGCGGATAGGAAAAAAACCCTTTCCATGTCAAAGGCAACCGGAACACCACCACTGCATTGAACCAGTATGCGAATACAACACCCATGGCATAGGCAATCAAATACGCCACTTGATATTCCAACACCAGATTCATGGCGAGATACGCCCCATAGGTGAAAGCAGTATTGGCTCCCCCCCCTAAAATAAAGCGCAGCCATCGCTGCGCTCTCGGGTTGAGCATGCGGCCTTTCACCCCGCAGTCTTCTTGCTAGCGATGTCTATAAACTCGGCATAGTCGCGAATATAGTCGCTTGCCTCGTAGTAATCAGAGGTAAACACTAGCAGCACGGCGTCGCTGGAATATTTGTACTGGATGCCCCAAATCAACGGCGGCAGATGAATGCCCATGTCCGGCGACTCCAGAAGCACCTCACAGCGTGATTGACCATCGTCCACCACCACTGCGCAGCTGCCCTTCACGCAAACCAGGAACTGGTGGCACTTGCGATGAGCATGCTCGCCCCGTGTTTTTTCACTGGGAACGTTGAAAACCAGAAAATACCGTTTGGGTTCAAACGGAATGTCTTTGGGAAACTCGCCGGCTGCCAGATCCCCGCGCATGTCGCGAACAAGTTTGAGACGATGCAGGGTAACATCACCAACACCAAGGCGCACCGATGGCGCTTCTGATGCCAAGATCATTGGCTGTACTTCATTTTGGATTAGATTGCTCGATGCGGCATTTTCCACATACCCAGTAATCCGAGCTGGCGATCCGATCACGATTGCGTATGGGGGGACTGACTTGGTCACTACCGCTCCTGCGCCAACCATTGCCCCAGTTCCAATGGTTATCCCTGGCAAGATAACCGCACCGCCGCCAATCGATGCTCCATTTTCTATTCGAGTCTCAAGAAATTTTTCAGGATATATTTTAGATCGTGGAAATTTATCGTTAGTGAACGTAACATTCGGCCCGACAAAAACATCGTCTCCAATACGAGTGCCGTTCCAAAGACAAACTCCAGACTTGATCGTTACTCGGTCCCCAATAACGACCTCATTTTCGATGAGGCAGTGCGAACAAATATTGACATCTTTTCCAATTTTCGCATCGGGCAGGATAACGACATATTGCCAGATTCGTGTTCGCTCCCCGATTGAGCGAGATTGAACATCTGCGGTCTTGTGTATGTTAATCAGCCCGGTCACTTAATTCCCCGATTATTTTCATGCTTAAAGGAAACAACGGCCAGCGGCCGCTGCTTGCTATTCTCATATCCTCGCCAGGCATACGTTCCGACCAGCCCAAGCCCAAGTAGATTTAGCGCACCAAAAATGAGAACAGCAATCATCGTGGCCGCATAGCCGGGCACATCAATTGCACCGGAGAGGCGCGCAGCCAGCACCATCACCCCCAGTGCGATGGACAAAAATGAGCCGATAGCGCCCATCCTTATCAACAAACGAATAGGGTAGTCCGTAAATGCAAAAATGCTGTCCATCATGTACTCGATTTTTTTGCTGAACGTCCATGCCGATTTGCCCTCTTGGCGGGTCTGGCGTTCATAGCCGACAAGCTTGCGCCGGAATCCCAGCCAGAAGATGAGCGCAATCAAAGACGAACGTGATTCCTCCAATTTAAGCAGCTGGTCGCGGAAGGCGCGGTTGCAGCCGAACACATCCACACCACCTTCGGGCATGTCGTGCACAACCAAGCGACGGTACAAGCCCCAGAAAAGACCAGAAGCCACACGGGACAAAAGAGGATCGTTACGCCCGTTACGGGTGCCGATGGCCACATCGCACTCATCGGCAGCCAAGGACGTAAAAAAAGCCACCAGTAGTTCCGGCGGTTCCTGCATATCCGCAGCCATCACACCGAAGTATTCACCTCGCGCGGCCATCAATCCGGTGCGAATCGCCGGAAAGGAGCCAAAGTTACGCGAGTGCACCAGAAGTTGCGCAGGAAAATCCAACTCATCGAGCGCATCGCGCAGTAGCGCATAAGATTGATCCGGGCTGCCATCTACGACAAACACCACTTCTATCTGCCCGTTCAGTTCATGATTCATAGCGACCAGCGCCTGAATCAAACGCGGTATGGAAGCCTCGTTTTTGAACACCGGGATGACGATGGAGTATTTCATGTCCGCCAGCTATTCACTGCGGCAATGACCTGATCGACTTCCCCATCGCTCATTTCTGGGTAGCACGGCAGCGTCAGAATCTCCCTGGCCAGACGTTCGGTATTCTCCAGGCGCAACCCCACGAAACGCTCGCCAAACACCGGCTGCCTATAATCAGGAATTGGATAATGGACATCGGACGCAATATCCACTGTACGTAAATGTTCACGTAGAGCGTCGCGCCGGGGGCTGCGCACAACATAAAGATGCGCAACATCCTCCGTTCCACCCTCTTGCGGCACAATAATATCTGTATGGCGAATTGATGAAGTATAGCGGGCAGCAATCTCGCGCCTTCTGGTATTGGCAGCATCAAGATATGGCAGAAACTCGGAAAGGATGGCGGCCTGCATTTCGTCGAGGCGGCTATTGCGTGCGCCAGCAACTTCTACCTTGTATTTAGCCGTCCAGCCATATTGACGCAGAAGGCCAACCTTTTCAGCGATCACAGGGTTATTGGTTACCACCGCACCGCCGTCACCCAGTGCCCCTAGATTCTTGGTGGGATAAAAGCTGAAGCTGGCGGCATCGCCAAACGTCCCGACGTGCTTGCCGTCAATTTGCGCACCGTGCGCCTGAGCGCAGTCTTCCAGCAGGGGCACACCCTTCTGCGCGCAAAATTGGGCAATCTGAGTAATCTCGGGTAGCGCGAGACCATAAAGGTGCGTCACCACTACGGCCTTAACGCCGCATTCGACAGCGTTCTCGACCTCCGCTAAGGTCGTACACCGTGTCCCGATATCAACGTCCATAAAAAATGGCTCCGCGCCAAACACCATCATTGCGGTGGTGACGTACATCCCCGCATTGGCCACTGTCGCAACCCTATGCCCAGCGGTGACGCCCATGGCCTTCAACGCGAGCTCGATGGCATCCGTCCCGTTGGCCACACTCATGCAATGATTTGCCCCAAGATAGTCTGCGAACGACTGTTCAAATTGCCTGACTTCCGGCCCCAGAATCAGCCATCCGCTCGCCACCACACGCTGGAGAGCCGCCCTGATTCGGTCTTGATGTTTGGCGATCTTCACAGAAAGATTATTGATTTGCATTTATTTTCCGTTAACAAATGAAAGGACTCTATCTACTATGCTTCTTAGCCCAGCAATGTTGTCAAAGGTAGCTGGCATTTTAATTTATCGGACCTTTCGATTATCTTGGCCGCTTTTCAATAGCGGCTGGATCATTTATAGGTACTAATTTGTACCCTCGCACCTTAATTGTATCCTCACGACCGACACCAATTCTTACTTCGATAATATCAGACTCTTGGCTCAGATTTACTATTCCTTTTGCAAGCGTTTTTATTTCATTATTAGTTGTTTCTAAGGGAATTTTCTTATACATAAAGTTTCTTTTCTGGGAAAACACTTCCACGAAAGCATTTTTTGCATCACTCGAAGACCCAAATAGCGTTATTTCATAAAGCCCCTTAGGAATCGTGACATAAGGACCGTAAGCAAGATAACCGGCCTTCCCGGTCGTAATCAACTCTCGCCCAGACATCTTTCCAACTTGCGTTGGAAGATCGGCAAGCATCTTTCCATAAACCTGTAACACTGGCTTTTGGAGAATACTTTCCTCTTGTCTTGCTCTTATTTCATAGCCACTTAACAAAAACTTATCGTTAGCACCAACACTCAACCGGACCTCTAGACTTGTTACGTCATTGCCCAGAGAAAAAGGTACTGAAACCGGCTTCTCTTTTGGACATCCGAATGGACATATTATTGACTTATAATGCTCTGTTCGTGGTTTATGGCTAATGACATCAAGTGTTGCTTCCTCGATATTATGAAAATCTCCATGAATAATCAGGTTATACTCCCCTTTCTTAAGGGGCAAGTAAGGCCCAAAAAACGCGAATCCACTTTTATTTGTCGAAATCAATTTACCATCGTCAAAAACGGCTACCTTTGAGTAAGGGGTCAATTCCTTTGCCGAGACCGAAAAGCAGCCTGAACGCATACATTCCTTGCCAGCGTTCTCAGCAAGAACAATGCCGCCAATCCCAAGAACAGTTTCTGGAAGAACAAGCTTTTTAACACCTCTTTTCACCACAACGAACAGATCAAAAATATTTTCTCTGGCCACCACTTCAAAGCGTGGGTCATCAAAGTATGGCGCCGGGTTATAAGTTATAAATGGCCCGTCACAACTTTCCACCCATTCGGCAAAACTCATTCTTTTATATTCATAGTTGAACAGGTGATAGCGATAAAGACCGAAGCGCTCAAGTCTAATTGTTGCACCTGTCTTCGCATTCAAACTGGCATCGAACCCAATGCAAGTTCCCGGTGAGTAATTCTTTCTGATTAATTCAATAACAGAGGAGGGGACTGAGTGATTGGAAAGTACTTTTTCATGCCACTCTCCTTGGTTGGACGTCGATATTCCAAAAGCCAAAACCATCAGCGCCGCTGTAAAGTATTTACCAAATATTGCGGCGGCAATTGTGCCAATCGCGCCAATACTCATCCACATTGCAAAGTCAGGAATGGTAATAAAATATTGCGGATAAAAGGATGGCGTATTCATCAGATTATTGATCGCACCCTTGCCGACCAATGAGGCAAGAACAATTCCGGATACCAACAGAAACACTGTTGAAATACTGGCCAAAAAAAGTCTTTTTTGCTTATCTAGGTTAATAAACAGGTACGCACCTAATCCAATGATAGGCATTGCGGTTGCGTCAACGTATCGCCCATAAATCCAGTGATTGACGCTGCTAGTTGCAGTTGTGGTGAACATCAGTGAACCGATTAGCAGGATGGCCAACATTGATAGCAGCCCATACGCACCCGCGCTAGCGAGCACGATATCTTTCCCCGGTGGCATGGATTTGATACTTGCATGCAGCCTGCTCCAAATTGCATTTACGCCAAAAACAATAAGCCCAAAACTCCCCACTATCAGATAAGAAAACTGGCCGGCCGCTTTTGCCGCCCATTCGATCCAGAAATCGAGGTTGCTCAGTTGAGTCAAGCTGGGGAAAGCACCCGAATATGTATTCACACCAGAAAATCCGGGCATAGTCATGCCTGCGGCCATCCATTCATGAAAGCCTTTCTGGTAAAGCAAGGCCAATATTAGAACAACTCCCGTGTGGAGAAAGAACGCCTGCAGAATCCTGAAATGCACTGCCAGGATACCTACAATAACGACAGATGAAATGACAGGGCCCAACCCGGTAGGATGAATCCAATAAAGAAATCCCACACAAAAAGAATATGGGAGCAGACTTTTCACTGAACTGGTCTTCCAATTCAAAAGCAGCAGGATGCTGGCAAGATAAACCAACGAGAAAAATGGATGCGGGAATGCATATCCTGTCATTACTGACCAAGAAGGGTAAAGTGCCGTCAATAACAGTACAAATATTTTTTTCCCGGCCGGGGGGTGATTTCCAAACCGATCAATAAGCAGATTCAGAATATAAAAACAGCCACCCCACATCAATGCGTTGAGAAACATGACCGCCTTCCATATGGAAGCAGGATCTGATAGCAACGCAAACAGAGGTGCCAGTAGGACCGAATAACCACCGTGATAGGATGAGGCGCCATCTACGGTATGTCCCGCGAGGAATGCCGCCTTGGCCAGATAACCTATTTCATCAGCCAGATATGCAGGGCCGGTGTATGGCATGCTCAGCAGAAAATAAATCAGGGGTGCGCCCGCAATCACCAACCATTTCATCAGATTTCGCCAATCCACGCGATTTGAAGGAAACACTAAAAATTATCCTTTAATTTTCAATAAGCTTGCGAGTACAAAAAATCCAAGATCACCCGCCACCGTTACCACCCGCCCCATCACCACGGCCAACAGCAAGTCCGCTTCGCCCACCGCGCCCTTCAGCAAAAACAGCAGCACCAGTTCCCTTACCCCCACCCCTGCTGGGGCTCCCGGGGTAACCAGGCCAATCAGCCAGGCCAATACATAAGCCCCGCCCAACGGTAGCCAGAACCCCACCCCAGCAACAGGGTTATCGGCCAGCAGTTCAACCAGCCCGACGAACAACAGCGCCGAGATAATCAGAAACCCGACGTACCAACCAAACGCCCGGGCAACCGGCAGGCCGATGAAACGCAGCAACAGGATTACTGCGATACCGATCGAAGCCGCAAACAGCCCCGCACTTGCCGTCACCGGCAAACCCGGAACCAGCAAGGGCAGAGCCAGCAAACCGAACAATCCACCTGTGGCGGAGATCAAACCTAGTTCCCACACCGCGGACTTCGCCAACGGCCAGCCGGCCAACCCCGCCGCCATCCCCATCGCCTGCCGGCCGGCCAGATGAAAGATGTTCCCCGGCACGTACTTGGCAATCTGGGATATGCCATACACCCGCACCGCCCAGCGGCGCGAAGTGCAGGCGCCGAATTGTCCCAGCAGATTCCACCAGGCCTGGGCCAGCATCAGGTTGGACAAGCCGTAGATCAGGGCCAGCGCCGCCACCCACGACCTGGCAATCAAATCGAAGCGAGCGAAATCGATCTCCGCGCCATAGTCGTGCAGGCGCAGGGCAACGAAGGCGATTCCCACGATGGCAACCGCACTGCCGCCCCAATGCAGGGTGCGCTTCAGAATCGGGCGCACAACTAAAATTTCAGCCGCGCGACTGGCACAACAGCATGGTCCACGGCAGCGGGTTCTTCACTTCGACCATCTCGAAATACTTCGACACCATGCGTATAAAACTACTCTTTGACCAGTGCTGAATATGCCCGGTCGTATGGCCCCAGTCCGCGATGTATTCCCCCGCGCAAGATTGAGCGCGCACCATAAGGGCTCCTTGGGGACGCTGACGATCAGATGCCGGCCAACCACGCGCTGCAGTGCCTGTAACCCAACTTCCGGGTGTTCCATAATTGTGTAATCGTGTTCGACCCCGTTTTTCTCCAAAAATAGAAGGCCATTATGGAAATCCCTACTCATTCTAAGCACGTCCAGCCACTACAAGATTCCAACTAACTCGTTTCAAAAAGCTTGCAGGCAGCATATCGATCTTTTCATCAAGAGCACAAGCAATTCTAGCGGCGGGCAACATCAGCCATCTCGGTCGAAGGGTGATTTCAGCAAAAGGCGTTGAAAATACCCCTTGGGCACGGACATTTATATCGGTGTATCCTGCCGAAATAAATAACTTTCTTAGTTCGTCTTCGGCTAACTCGCGCTGGTCGACGGAATATTTTTTGTCGACTCTCTTTCGGACCGCTCGAGCCATCGAAACAAATGGATTACCCGGATGAGGTTCGTTGACCACCAGCCAACCTCCGGCCTTAATCATGGTTCGGATTCTAGCAAGCACATTAACCGGATCCTCAAGGTGATGCACGACACCAATCATAATTACCACGTCAAAACGCTCGAATGGCTCAAAATCGTTAACATCGACAGCTTCGAAGCATCGACTTTCCCCACCATTGGTGGTCTTAGCGAAGTCGATCAGTTCTTCAGCATGGTCAATACCACAAAAATACGAATAATATCCTTCCAGATATGTCGCAGCGTAACCAGCACCGCAGCCTACCTCAAGTACACGGGCGTGCTCACCGCATTCCACACCTTTCAGAGTTCGCAGAAGGCGATGCACGCGGGCCAGTCTTGATGGCGAGTACAAATCCTTCGCACAATATTCAAGCGCAATTCTATTAAACAATTGCTTATCACGAACCGTCTTTGTCATATCGTTCATACCAATCCATCCGGCCTCGAAAGCGTGAAACTGAAACTCACTACTAAATAACCGACCATTTTACGAATCTCTCAAATCTGTGCGACGCGAAAAACTGGTAAGGAAGTTATTCCTATATTCCAATTTTCAACATTCGGGTGATTCCAAAAAATCCTAAATCACCCACCACCGTTATCAGTCGCCCCATTGTCACGACAAGCAATAGATCGACCTCCATCACCGCGCCCTTCAGCAATAACAACAGTATCAACTCCCTTACCCCCACCCCAGCTGGTGCTCCCGGGGTAACCAGACCAATACATAAGCACCGGCCAAAGGAGGCCCGTGCTTTACCCAAGGCCCAGGATTTTCGACCAACAACTCAATCAACCCAACGAAAAGTAACGCTGAAATGGCCAAAAAGCCGACATGCCAGCCAAAAGCACGGGCCACCGGCAGGCCGAAGAAACGCACAAGGCGCTGGTCGGCCGCGATGGGGCCTTCACCGGGCAACAGAGGGTGAAGAAGACATAGCGCCCACGTGGAAAACACGGGGTTGCGCCTGGGTCTAGGTCCGGGTGGCGACACAAATCACCGAAAGGCCGAGCGGCGGGCCAGTGAACTGGTCGATCAAGCGCAACACCGGCATCATCCGCTGGATGCAGTTTATTTGGGCCATTGAGAAGGTTTGGGAGAAGGTCTCGCCACGCTTGAGAACTCGCGCCTTTAGGAAATATGGAGCGACACCGGCCAGGTTCATGTAGCGGCATTTGTCCACCCGGAAGCCAGCCGCAACCATTGCACGGCGCAGGCTGCCATGGCTGTAACGGCGATAATGGCCTGACGCCTCATCGATCGGGCCATAGAGCCACGACAGAGCAGGCACCTTGACATACAGCTTGCCGCCCGGCGGCAATGCGGTATGGAATTGCTTTAGGACCTCAACATCATCGGGCAGATGTTCCAGCACGTCCAAGCAGAAAATGCTTCGAATTCCGTGCTCACGCAATATACCTTCGCACTGCGCTAGATCGCAATCAACCACGGCGATGTCATTCCGGCTGGAAAAACGCTTGTGCAGTGCAGCGATATTTTCCACGCCTCCTTCCATCAGCAGCAGCGGACCAACGCGTTCCGCCAGCAGATTCGAGAAGTGGCCCGCGCCAGCGCCCGCGTCGGCGGCAGGACCTTCGAATCTTTCACCGAACAGTGCCAGTGTCCATGCGTAGTACGCGATCAGGTGACCAAGCCGCGACTGCGCCTCATGGTGCTCGGCGTTATGGCGGTAACTAAATCCGTTGCCACCCGGCTGACTCATACCTGACTTCGCTTGTCTATCATGTCGGCGAGGATGGCAAACATAGATACGTTGAGTGCAGCCGTCATAAGCGCCAAGGATTTCTCAGTCAGATCATGGAGAACAAAGGTGTCATAGCAGAGGCTTGCCAAGCTACCCAGGCCGAGGATTACGATCAGCGGACTCAAGATTCGCAATGGTGCGAAATACATGCCGGTACGACCGATAATCTGCAGGAAACGGAGCGTGTCCTTGAGCGGGTGAATCTTCGACTTGCCCTTGCGCTGATAGTAATTGATCGGTTCATAGTGAACGCGAAAATTGTTACGCAACGAGCAAATCGTAATGGTGATGGTGAAACTGAAACCGTTTGGCAATATTCGGACAAACTTCTGCGCCATATCCTTGCGGAAAACGCGCATGCCGGAGTTGATGTCCGGTACCTTGTGATTAACGATCCAATTGATCCACGCACGCAGGAAGTACTTGGGTATCTTGCGAATATTGGAATAGGTGACGTCATTACCGGTGCGTGCGCCGACCACCATGTCGAAGTCCTCCGAAAGCGCCACCAATTTGGGTAGATCTTCGATCGGATAGGTGCCGTCGGCGTCTATGATGGCGATCATGTCCGAAGCTGCATGGCGCATGCCGGTTTTCAGGGCTGCGCCATAACCACGGTTGCGGTCATGGTTGACGATGCGCAGGCGAGAAAATCGTGCCTGGAGGGCATGCAACCGTTCAAGAGTGGCGTCAGTTGAACCATCGTTGATCGTCACAATCTCGAATTCCCCTAGGGGTGCGAGCACCTTGTCCAGTTTCTCGACAGTTTCATCAATGGCATGCTCTTCGTTGAAACATGGAACAAGCACGCTGACTTTGGGATTTCTATTCATTGGGGTTCGCTATAGCGACTGGCAAATGACGCGGATCAGGCTCCCGGTCTGCGTCCGTTAAGGGGATTATGCAACACAAAAAGTGGCACGTCTAAACATGCCAATATTTCCTACTGGCTTTCATCGAACACTCGGACTGCTCGCCTTGCCGTCATACAATGCCCTCCCCAATATCGCTGGATTTCTGCCGTCGTATAGGTGCTGTCAGCGCAGTAACACATTTGAAGATTTGCGTTGTGCTGTCTCTCCACGTCAGCCAAGGCATATTTTCCGACGTCGGGTGCCGGCAAATCGCATGGAGTTGCAGCCATTCGGTGATGGCCTGCGCCAGGTCGCTGGGCTTCTTCCCGACGAAGCAAAACGCGTGCTCCCCCGCCACTTCGCGAAATACCGGAATATCTCGCGCGATGATCGGCAGCTTGTGTTGCGCTGCCTCAATGAGGGGCAAGCCGAAGCCTTCACCATAAGACGCGGCGATCAGGCAGGTGCTGGCTGCGTAGACTTTTCCCAGGTATTCGTCGCTGATGCCTTCGAGCCAGAACAGGCGTTTGTTTAGTTCGGGGTGTTCGCGGAGACATTCGACCAGGTTTTCCACCAGCCAGCCTTGTTTGCCGACGATGACCAGGTTGACGTTAACGCCGGACTGCCATAGTTGCTCGAAAGCGCCCAGGACTTGCGCATGGCCTTTTCGCGGTTCTAGTGTACCGACCATCAGGAAGCTGCTGCGGCTGCGGAGGTCATCGAGCACGGTGTCCGCGTCAGCCGGGTGCGCCTCGGTCGGTGCCGAGCTATCGACATCGGCGCCGAGATGGAACCAATCGATCATGAAAGGCCGCTCACGCGGGGGACCATTTACCTCAACCCAAATTGCAAGTTCATCGGCCACTGCCTTAGAGATACACAAGGCACCATCGCTTTCAGCGACCACCTCAAGCCATTGGCTAAATCCATCTGCGGCACCCTGGGGAAAGTGTTGCGGCATCAGAACACATAACAAGTCATATACCGCAAACTTCACCTGCACGCCCTGCACGCGCAGCGCCCGATAAAACGCCCGCTGTGCCCGAACCACTTGCGGTTGTAGGTCGAGGCCGAAAAAGACATCGCCAGGCGCGTATTCCATAGTCTCGTCTTGCAGTGCGTCATTCGGACAGTCAAGGAAACCCTGGGTAAAGCGGCGGGCGTATCGATATCCCAGATCGACCGTGGCATACACCGGCTCGACACGATATCCTGGAGGCGGATTATTGAGCCATTCACAAAGGATGCTGCGAACAACGCGCTGGATGCCGCTGCGGGCATCGCGTTGGACAAGCTCAGAGATATCGACCAGCAGTTGTCGTTGCCTGTTTCGCTGTGGGAAGCTTCTTGCTATGGCATCTGCCAGCTGAATTAAATCTGTATCGTCGTCCGGTCGGCCGTAAATATCAGCAATTGCGCGTGGCAGCGCAGGCAAGCCAGAGGCGGCGGATTGGTAGAATCGTTCGATCGCTTCGCCGTACTGCTCGGCGCAGGTTCGCGGGTTGTGTTCGCGGAGGATGAGGTTTCTGGCGTATTCACCCATCTCGTGTCGGCGTGTCTCATCCTGCCACAGCGTTTCCAGTGCCTCGATAAGCTGTTCATCGGAAAACTCATCCGGTAGTTTCCAGACCGCTTCATCTTCCAGGTCGGCCATGCTGCCGTTGGCATTGACGATGGTCGCCAGGCCGTAATTCATGCAATCGAGCACAGCTGCCGAGGTTTCACCACGCGACAGGGTGCGCAATTGCACCCCGATGTCGGCAGCGGCAAGGTATTGGCGGAAAACCTCCATGTCTGCCCAGCCCGTAATGCGAATGTTGCCCGCTAGCCCGCTACGGCGTATCGTTGCCAATAACGCCTGACCATAGTCGCCGGGATGATTCTCGCCGACAAAGACCAAGTGGCAGACTTTATCCTGTGCCAGGGGAGACTTGAGCCATGCTTGCAAAAGGCGCTGGTTAAGTTTGTGTGGCCCTAGAATCCCGAACGCACAAACCAGGAAATCTTCGGTGCCAAAACCCAGCGCCTTACGGGCGGACTCTTTGTCCGCGCTGATTCGGAAATCCCGCATCAGCGGTATCACCGCCCAATCTGTCGATTCACCGCCATACCATTTTTCTGCCAGCCGAAGCGAATTCGGCGAATGCGCAATAACGCCCAGACTATCTTGAATCACGCTCAGACTGCACGGGTACTTCCAAACGACATCCGCCGTATCCTTGGCATGGAAGTAATCGCATAGCGCTGCGTAGCCATGGGAACCATACAGTTCCCGCGACCAGCAGCCGGGCGTGAAGCCGTAGACATCCCCATGGGCTACGATGCCTGAGAGAAAAAAGTCATGCAGCACCACAACACCCGGAATGGCTTTCAACAACGCGAACATGTGCTGATGAAAGGTGGAATTGCCTAAGTGGTACAGCACCCGCTCGTAACGATCGGAATTTTCGACAAACCACTGAACGGAACGGGCCGGACAATTGGCCTGGACCCATGGGTCGGAAATCGCATCCTGGGCAATGATGACATCGATCTCGTAGTGGCGAGCCAGTTCGGGCAGCAACTCTGCACTGTAGTCCGCAATGCCGGACTTCTCGGGGGGGAGCGGTGAGACAAAGGCCAGCCTTGGCCGTCGCCCCACGATGTTATTGATCTCAGGCATTGCCTGACGTTCAGCGTGCAACCGTTCCATCGCTGCGATGGCCCGCTGGGCGCTTACGTTCCAAGAAAACTTCGCGGACTGCGTTTTCCCATGACGGACAAGGTCAGCGCGGAATGTGGCGTCCAACAATGCGCGCTCTATAGCCGATGCCATCGACTCATCGGAATGCGGGTCGAACAAAGCATCATTCCAACCGATCACCTCGGGCAGGCTGGAGGTATTGGCACCAATAACCGGCGCGCCGCAGCGCATGGACTCCAGCGCGGGTAGCCCGAAACCTTCGTGCCAGGATGGGAAAACGAACAGCGCACAGAGGTTGTAAAGGGCGACGAGGTCATCTTCGGGCACGAATCCCGTGAGAACCAATTCGTCCTTGCTCAAGCCCTGTTGCGCAGCCAATTGTTCCAGCATGTGCCTGCTTTCCGGCTGCGCGGAGCAGACGATGGCCAACTGATGGGCTTTGCGCAACGATGCTGGCAGTCTGCTGAAGGCACGAATCAGGCCATCGATGTTTTTGCGATGATCGATGCCGCCTGTGTACATCACGAACGGGCGGCTCAAGCCATACTTTTGCCGCATTGCCTGCTCTGATTCAGCCGAAATCTTGAGCGGCTGAAAGTGCGCGTCGGCATCGGTCGAGATGTTGACCGATCGATCATCTGGCAAGCCGAGGTGGGCGATGCCTTCCCGCCGGGATGATTCCGAAATGGCCAGCCAGAGATCGGCATGGCGCAGGTGCTCGATTTTACCCAAATACCAGGCTTCGACTGCCGGGTTTTCAAGATATGGTTTGCGATGTATGTAAGGAATCAGGTCGTAAAGCGTCACTGCCGTGGGGATCGTCCGTGACAACGCGCCGACGCTGGATACGGCATCATCTACAAGACCTTCGAACAGGCTGCTCACATGCACCACGTCTGGCCTGAGACTGGCAAGAAACGCCTCACGAACCAATTCGGCCGATTGCCGGCGCCACTCGTTGGCTGTGTTAATGCTGGCCATGGGTGAAACAGCACTCCAAACACGGATATTTTCTTGCGGCAACAGGCCATTGAAGGCAGCGCGTATCGGTTCAATGGTGTCGGGGAAGTGACCATTCAAAGCAATCAGAACCTCGTGTTCGCCCCGGTTACGCACCATGGCCAAGGCCAGGGACAGCGAGTAACGGCCAATACCTCGGTTGCGGTTTTCTGCTTGTACCGCCTGCATGTCGATGACGATGCGCATCAGCCGCTCTCCTTCTGGCGGCGTTCGATGGCGGTTTTGAAATCGCGGTAAATTTGGCGTGCGTGCGGTGTGAGGTGGTCGAGTGCTTCTGTTCCCGACATCGTCGATGGCGGGCAAGGCGGGACATACGTTGACACGCCTGGCATGGCCCCTTGGCTGCGTGCCACCCCCAGAAGTTGTTGATGGAGCACGGGATAGCGCAGCAGGCGCTGATTCAGACGGCAACTCAAGCCGGGGCGTCGCAAGACCACGCGCATCATCATGGCAAGTGGGCGCTGCAGGACGTTGATGCTAAGGTGCGCCGGGTGGTTAATAGCGTTTCGGAGGCGGGGGATGGCATGGATCGGCACACTGCCCACGAATCGAACTGGGGCGGTTATGCGCCATGACCAGCTTTGCCGCAGTGCGTTTCTCTCCGTTTCGAGCGCGCAAGCCTGCTGCCACCAGTAGTGTGAATTGCCACCTGTTTCGTCAATACGCTGTTGCTGCTCTTGCGCACGGGACTCGGCTTCGCTGGCACGGGACTCGGCTTCGCTGGCACGGAGCTCGGCTTCAGTGGTATGCAACTCGGCTTCGCTGGCACGGAGCTCGGCTTCAGTGGTATGCAACTCGGCTTCGGCGGCGCGGGACTCGGCTTCGGCGGCGCGGGACTCGGCTTCGGTGGCACGGGTCTCGGCTTCGGTGGCACGGGACTCGGCTTCGGTGGCACGGGACTCGGCTGCCTCTGCGTGCTGTTCGGTTCTGCGGCACTGGTCGTGCAACTGTTCAAGGCGCGCTGCACTGCGTGCAGCTTGAGCAGTTGTCTTGATAAGCCGCTCCTGCAGGGCTATGATGCGTGCCAACGCATCGGTCATTCCACCTGTCTGCAACTCGGCGTTGACCATCCGTTGGTCGAGCGCGGCCATGCGCTGACTGACTTTTTCGTCATAGCGGCTGGCGAGGTCGTACAGTTCGATTCCATATCGCGTATCAAATGCCGCGTTGAACAATTCCAGTGTCTCCGGCTCGGCCGCTTTCTGTGCGACAACGGCGTAATCCGGGCTGACCCCTCCAAGCACGTCGATCAGGCCGATATCGTTGCGGGTAGCGAGATCAGGCGATTCCTGCAATCGAAGGATCTTGACCCGCTCGTAGCCATACTGTTCGGGCAGAAACGCCAGCAACAGGGGCGGTATGGGGCGCAGATGGGTGGGGTCGAGATAAAAATTGCTCGTGCCGACCACAATGTTTTCCGGGTTGGGCGTCTCGAGGATGAACAATCCTCCCGGCTTCAGCACACGCAGCGCCTCGATCACCAAAGTTTCGAGATCGTCGAAAGGAATGTGCTCGACGATGTGAAAACCTGAAACGATGCACTGTGTCGCATCGGCAAGTGATTTCAAATACGCAATGGCATCCCCCTGCGTTGCAGGCAGGCCGCGCGCCTTGCATGCCTCAAGCATGCCTTCATCCAGGTCCACGCCATGGGGCAGGAATTCTTTTTCTTGCAGCAGTTCAAGCCACTCGCCCCGGCCGCAGCCCAGGTCTAGGGCGGCGGCGGGTTCGTACAACTGCAGCAGCGGAGAAATGAACGGCAAGTAGGCTACGAGCCTCTGCTTGATCAGGTCGCGCGGACCGCGATGGCGCTCTTCGAACGCACGGTAAAAACCAGTTGAAGTCATTTTTGGTACTCGACTTGCGGCGGGATCCAGCTCACGCCGACAAATTGATTGCGGTTGAGGTTGACCACGTTGAACATCAGCGCGAGATCGCGCCACTCGTAATTGGCCGCGAGATGCGTGTCCGCGATATGCAGTGCAGTGGAAACGGAATACGAGCCCAACCCGATATTAGCCGGAAAGGAGAAGAGCAGCGTGAGTCGGTCGCCCTTGGCAAGGTGTCTCATGTCGACACCGAGATGATGAGTATTGGTGCCGAAAACGGGTTGGCCGAGGCGGTCCTTGATCATGTAGCCGAAGACCAGTTCGGGTAGGTCGGCATGAATGCGGATCTCGACTTTCAACCGCACGGATTGGCCAACGTTGATGAACTCGACCGCTTCATCGTCCTCGTTGAGCAGGGTGATCGATTCGACCCGCGCCTCGCCCGTCCCCGAACTCGTTTGCGCCCTGCCATCCTCCAGTCGCTTCACCTCGACAGTGGCGTTTTCCCTTTCGGCGATGATGGCGTTGTAGAAATCCATCACCTCCTCCGGATTGCCATCCTTGATGACGAAACCGTGCTCCAGCAGGATGGCGCGGTCACACAGGGACTGGATGGAGGATCTGTCATGCGAGACGATCAGCAAGGTCGTACCTTGTTCGCGAAATTTCCGGATGCGGCTGAAGCTCTTGTGCTGGAAATACGCATCGCCCACCGACAGCGCCTCATCGACGATGAGGATGTCCGGGCGCACCGCGGTGGCGACGCTGAAGGCGAGCCGCATCTGCATGCCGCTGGAGTACATGCGTACCGGCTGATCGATGTAGTCGCCGATTTCGGCGAAGGCTTCGATGGCGGGCATGCAGGCGGCGATTTCATCGGCACGCAGGCCGAGCAACTGCCCGGCCATGAAGGCATTTTGCCGGCCGGTAAAGTCGGGGTGGAAGCCCATGCCAAGTTCGAGCAGCGCGGCAACGCGGCCCTGGGTGCTGACGCTGCCGGTGGTGGCCTGGGTGGTGCCGGTGATGATCTTCAGCAGCGTGCTCTTGCCCGCGCCATTGACGCCGATGATGCCGACCGCTTCGCCGGGGCTGACGCTGAAGCTGATGTCGCGCAATACCCAGGTCTTGTCGTGGCGCGGCTTGCCGGTAATCCATTCGAGCGCACGCGACCATTTGCCGGGGTAGCGTTTGTAGGCTTTGCCTACGTTGGCGACGACGAGCGTACCCATCAGAGCTCATCCACCAGTTCGCCGACGCGGGCGAGAAAGAAGTGGGCGCCAAGCAGCAGGAAAAGCACGGTGAGCACGGCGAGCGGTGCGAGCGAGGTGAAATCGGGCATTTCGCGGACCAGGAATATGGTCTGGTAGGCGGCCATCAGCGGCTGCATGGGGTTGTACTGCATGGCGCTGCGCACGCCTTCCGGCAGCGCCGGCAAGGTGTAGACAATCGGGGTGAGCCAGAACCAAAACTGCAGCACCACGCCGGTGAGCTGCCCGACGTCGCGGAAGAAGACGTTGAGCGTGCCGAGGAAGACGCCCAGCCCAATCGTGAACAGCAGCTGCAGCGCAAGCAACGGGATGAGCGCGAGCACCATCCAGCCGGGCCAGTGGCCGATGATGGCAAGAAAAGCGAGATAGAGGCCGAACACGATGCCGAAGTTGATCAGCGCCGATAGCGTCACGATGGCCGGAAGGCAGATGCGGGGGAAATTAGACTTCTTGATGAGGTTGCCGTGCTCGAGAAAAACGTTGTTGAGCCGAGCGAGCATTTCGGCAAACAGCCCCCAGGTGATGATGCCGGCGCACAGGTAGATGCTGAAGGCGAAGGGGACTTGTTCCTGGCCGGGCAGCGTGGCGCGCATGAGCTGGCTGAAGATGACCGTGTAGACGATGATCATGGTCAGGGGGCTGGCCACCGACCAGAACGCGCCGAACAGCGATTCGCGGTACTTGCCGTTGAATTCGCGCAGCACGCTGCTCCAGACGAAGCCGCGATAGGCCCATAGCGAACGGAACATGACGGGATGGATCAAAGCCTTTTGTCTCCGGACAGAGCGAAATTGAACAAATCCAGGTATTCCCCGGCCATCCGCTTCGTATCGGCGAATTCCGCGGCACGCTTGAGCCCGGCTTTGATCAGTTCGGCACGGGTTGCGTCGTCTTGAACCAGGGCACGAATGGCTTCGGCAATCTGCGTCGGAACCCGAGGGTCGAACATTATAGCGGCACCGGCCGCCACTTCGGGCAGCGACGTTGTGTTGCTGCATGCCACCGGCACGCCGGCAGCCATGGCCTCGATGACCGGCAGACCGAAACCTTCGTACAGCGAGGGGAACACGACACCACGGCATTGGGCCATCAAGGCTGCCAATTCGGTCTCGGGAAGGTAGCCCGGAAATAGCACCCGCTCGCACAGATTCATGGCGCGTGCGGCGCGCATCAGCCATGCCTGTCTCGCCCCCGGCGCTCCCGTGCATACCAGCTTGATATCCGCCGCCAATCCGTCGTGACAAGCCATGCCGAAGGCGGTTAGAAGCATTTCGTGGTTCTTGTGCCTCCAGAAGTTGGCGGGGTAGATCAGGTATCGCTGCGGTGCGAGTCCAAGGCGGCCCAATATGGCCTTGTCGTGCTCGGTTTCAGTGATGATTCGTTGGGCCATGCGCAGGTGGATGGTGCGTATGCGCGCCGGATCGAGGCGGCCATGGGCAATGGCGGCGTCCCGCGAGTAGTCGGATATTGCGGTGAGTGCCGTTGCCCGGCGACAGGCCTCGATGAAGGTGCGCTCGCGGTGGGCGACATTCTCTGCCGCAAAGAACTCGGGATAGGTTTTGAATTGCAGGTCGTACATCGTGCAGACCGTTGGGATCCCCGGTTCGAAATAGGTGGGGGCGGTGAAGGGGCAGAAGAGCAGATCGACGCCCATGTCGCGCAACAGCGAACCGGATCCGCCCCGTTTCAGCAGGGTGTTCAATTTGTAGCCCAGGCGGCTAACGACGCTGCGCAGCCGGATGGGCAAGTGCGGCAGGGTGCGGGAGGCAAGGCCCATCAAATGTGGGCGAATTCCGTTCGCCACCACCGGGCCGACGACCATCAGGCGCCGCATGTTGGGCCGATCCAATGTTGCCAGTTCTGCGTGCGATGCAGCTTGCGTGAGCAGTACAAATTGGATCTGAGGCGCCATTTCCGCCAGGCGGTTCAGCAATTCCAGCACGAAAATCTTCGCGCCGCCGTTTTCCCCGCCAGGGAGGACGGGGGTTACATCCACGGCGATGGTGCTGAGTGATTTATTCACTTGGGGTCTCGAATCCGTTTAGCCAATCTCATTACTTCTGGCCAACTTGAGAAGCCAGGGATGCGCCACACACCCACATTATTATTGATTTAGACTCTTTTATCGTTATTTATTGGTGTTGGCCAGTGTCGTTGTATGCACTCTGTGCACCGATTGACGCGCTTTGCACCTTGCGGCGCATCGCGGCTAAAGCCGCTCCCACAGGGCCGCCTGTCGCAGGGTAGGGGCTTCATCGGAGGGGGCAAGACATGACTTCAACAGCCAACTGTGGAAGGACCTTGATTTAGTCTCCTTTATCGTTATTTTTTGGTGTTGGCCAGTGCCGTAGGGTGCACTCTGTGCACCGATTGACGCGCTTTGCACCTTGCGGCGCATCGCGGCTAAAGCCGCTCCCACGGGGCTGGCCAATGCCAACAAACAACGATGATTTAATCGTGCCGTGTCGTGTCCAACCCCATTTTGGTGGATGCCGGTCATAGGGATGGCCGACGGCATTTGCCATTTTGGGCGTCCATGAAGTCCCCACCCTCCAGCGTCCCGCAGACAACACCCGTGGGAGCGGCTTTAGCCGCGATGCGGGCGCCAGCCCGCAAAGGTGGCGCGGCGTGGCCCTGGAAAACATTTGCTCTTTGCGCCTTGCGGCGCGTCGCGGCTAAAGCCGCTCCCACAGGGCCGGTCAATATTTCGCCGCTTCTATCCATTCAACGCTTTCCGCTCCCTGCTTGGCATTGCTGACGATGTCACGGCGCCGACGTATGCCGAACTTTATGCAAAAAAGTCACGGCCCACTACAGGTAGTAGGCTTGGGCACTAACCGGATAAGCACGAGTCATTCTATTGACCAAAAAAGCGGCGAAACATGGACCGGCCAAGCGGATTTGCGGCCGATTTCCTTTAAGTCCGACAGGCTGCTAGACGGGCTACGATTGGATAACGGGCGGCCACTGTCTACGTGCGTGCACCACGGCTGATACGTCGATAATCTGCGGCGACTTCTCGCTCAACAGGCGGTAGAACACCAAGTAATTGCTGCGCACAGTCAATTGCCGATAGCCGGCGGCACGTCTGCTTTGAGCATGCCTTTTCGGATGAGAGGGCAAGGCGTTGACCTCGGCCTCGATCTCGTCTTTCAGATCTTGCGCCGCCCGCGGGTTGTCATTCGAGATGTAATCGACGATAGCCAACAGGTCGGCGCGGGCCTCCTCACTCCACTCAATCCGGGGTGTTTTCTGCATGGGCTTGACGCTTTCGATCAATAATGGCTTGCGCCTCGCTCATGACTTGCTCGTGTGACACCCGCGGGCGGGTGTCAGCGGCAGACCTGGCTAACTTCTCACGCAGCCAGTCCGTATGCGAAAGCGCCGCATGCGCGGCTTTCATCTGCTCGCTCCTGTCCGGCCTGGACACCTTTTCCAACTCAAGCTGCTCGGGTCGCCAGTTACGAGCGTCGATCCTGGCTTCCCGTATGCCGAGATCACGCAACAAGGACAAAGCCCTCCTGGGGTCAGAGAAACGCCGCGGGTTCTTGCCACGCATAGGCACCAGAACCGCATCCCCACGCCGGGTCTCGGCCTCAATGTAGAACGAACCTCCGTTACCGCGTAACGTCACCCCAATCACCCCGCCCGACTCGGAAAGCGCCCTGAACTGGTCTAGCGTGTAATGTTGCATGTTGAACTCCGCTTAAATGTTAAACAACGGATATAGTACGCCGTTTTCATGTTCGATCAACAGTTAAACGAGGTGTTCAATTTAACCTGTATCCCGTTGCATGAAGTGCTTGCATCGTTTGTCGGGCAGCTCCCATGCGCGCCAGTGACTGCGGGGAGGGATGTGGGAGGCCAGGCTCATCAAATATGGACGAATTCCGTTCGCCACCACCGGGCCGACGACCATCAGGCGCCGCATGCTGGGCCGATCCAGTGTTGCCAGTTCTGCGTGCGATGCAGCTTGCGTGAGCAATACAAATTGGATCTGAGGCGCCATTTCCGCCAGGCGGTTCAGCAATTCCAGCACGAAAATCTTCGCGCCCCCGTTTTCCCCGCCAGGGAGGACGGGGGTTACATCCACGGCGATGGTGCTGAGTGATCTATTCACTTGGGGTCTCGAATCCGTTTAGCCAATCTCATTACTTCTGGCCAACTTGAGAAGCCAAGGATGCGCCACACACCCACATTGTTATTGATTTAGACTCTTTTATCGTTATTTATTGGTGTTGGCCAGTGTCGTTGTATGCACTCTGTGCACCGATTGACGCGCTTTGCACCTTGCGGCGCATCGCGGCTAAAGCCGCTCCCACGGGGCCGGCCAATGCCAACAAACAACGATGATTTAATCGTGCTGTGTCGTGTCCAACCACCATTTTGGTGGATGCCGGTCATGGATGATGACCGGCGGCATTTGCCATTTTGTGCGGCAATGAAGTCCACCCCTCGACATCCCGCAGACGGCACCCGTGGGAGCGGCTTTAGCCGCGATGCGGGCGCCAGCCCGTAAAGGTGGCGCGGCAAGGCTTTGGCGAGTATTTGCTCTTTGCACCTTGCGGCGCATCGCGGCTAAAGCCGCTCCCACGGGGCCGCCTGTCGCAGGGTAGGGGCTTCATCGGAGGGGGCAAGACATGACTTCAACAGCCAACTGTGGAAGGGCCTTGATTTAGTCTCCTTTATCGTTATTTTTTGGTGTTGGCCAGTGCCGTAGGGTGCACTCTGTGCACCGATTGACGCCTGAAGGTACACGGAGTGCACCCTACTCCGGGCATCTCGCGCCCTAAGGAACCGCTGATTAATTCATTGCGAGGCGCGCAGCGACGCGGCAATCCAGAAATGCCCGCTTGATCGATACGCTGGATTGCTTCCCGCCGCGCTTCGCTCGCGGTCGCAATGACGGCCATATCGAATTAATCAGTGCTTCCCTAGGGTCTTGCCGTGCCACCTTTGCGGGCTACCGCCCGCATCGCGGCTGAAGCCACTCCGAGGCTGGCCAACACCAACAAATAACAATGAAAGAGCCAACAAAAAAAACTTATGCGCGGGATCGGTGGCGCGACAGGAGAGGCAGGCCCGCCATGGGAAACCGCGAGCCGGGCCGTGTGTGCATGAATACCCCTCCCGGCGCGATCCGGAAACCGGATTCAGGCAGGTCCAGCCTGTTTCGCATGCGCAGATCAACAGTATGCAATTAACGCTGCATAAAGCGCTTTACACGCCTTTCTGCTTCGTGGACGGGCTGTGTTCAACATCGTAGCCCTCCGTCAGGGCATGAAGCACGGCAAGGATCCTCGACAGCCGCGAAGGCTCGTTGCCTGACATGCCCTCTTCTTCGGCGACGGCAAGCTCGCTGGCATCGTACGCCCAGCGGCGCAACGGATCGATTTTCTGTTCCTGCAGCCACGCCGCGATGCCATGATTTTTTCGACGGCACAAAAATCGTGGCGTGGACGCCGCTCCCACATGCCGGTCAATCATTCGTCAATGACGTCGGCGCCCTTCGGCGGGGTGAAGGTGAAGCGCGACGGCGCGATGGTCGGGTTGCGCACGAAGCGAGACAGCTTGAGCGTGGTGCGCTGGCCGAAGAAGTCGTCCAGCTCCATCTGCACCAGCACGTCGCCCTTGAAGCCCATGCGGATGCGTTCGAAGCTGGTGTCCTTGTTTTTGGGGGTGGCTTCCAGCCATTCCAGGCCGCCGGCCTCGCCTGCGTTTTCCAGGATGAAGTATTTTTCGATCGAGTTGTCACCGGCCAGCAGCGCCGCGGGGGTGCCGGCAATGACGTCGTCGAGCGACTTGACGGTGACCTGTTCGAGATCGGCGTCGTACAGCCACAGCTTGACGCCATCGCCGACGATTACCTGTTCATACGGCGCGGTGTAGTCCCAGCGGAACTTGCCGGGGCGGGCAAACGCCATCCTGCCGCTGGCCTGCTGGGTGACGCGGCCGGTCTTGTCGGAGACGGTCTGGCTGAAGTCGGCCTCGGCGGTTTTGGCGCCAGCAATAAAGGCTTTCAGGCGATCGACGCCGCCGGCGTGGGCTGCGCCAGCCAGGGCAAGTGCAAAAAACAAAGAAACGAATCGCATGAAAACTCCAAAAAAAAGTGCGCCTGTTTCGGGCGCACTCTCAATGACCCTGCAATCTGTCAAAAGTTTATTTCGTCTTGCAGGTGCTGATGCCGAAAGGCATATAGATCAGGCATCGGCTGAAAACTGCAGTCAACACCAGGATAAAACCGACTATGCCCGCCGGGACCATCCAGTCTTCGGCTCCCGGCAAATTCGATATTGCGTAGGCGATTAAAGCGATCCCTGCGACTGCGCGGATTGCGCGGTCGATACCACCAACATTCTTTGCCATTATTGTTTCCTCTCTTGGTTTATGTGTCTTACTTCCTCCGGGGTAGTTGCCCCGGAGCAAGCTTAACGCATTTCAGGGCTCGCCTGTTTCAACCAATCAGCGGGACAATCAGTAACGCGACGATGTTGATGATCTTGATCAGCGGGTTGACAGCGGGACCGGCGGTGTCCTTGTAGGGATCGCCGACGGTATCGCCGGTGACGGCAGCCTTGTGCGCTTCCGAGCCCTTACCGCCGAAGTTGCCTTCCTCGATGTATTTCTTGGCGTTATCCCATGCACCGCCGCCGGTGGTCATGGAAATGGCGACGAAGATGCCGGTGACAATGGTGCCGACCAGCACGCCGCCCAGGGCCTGTGCGCCGAGGGTGAGGCCGACGATCACGGGGACCGCAACCGGCAGCAGCGAGGGAACGATCATTTCCTTGATCGCGGCCTTGGTCAGCATGTCGACCGCGCGCGAATAATCCGGCTTGGCGGTGCCAGCCATGATGCCGGGGATTTCCTTGAACTGGCGGCGAACCTCCACCACCACCGAACCGGCGGCGCGACCGACGGCTTCCATACCCATCGCTGCGAACAGGTAGGGCACCATGCCGCCGATGAACAAGCCGATGATGACCATGTGGTTGGACAGGTCGAAGGTCAACCCGGGTTGGTGCGCGGAAAGGGCGTGGGTGTAGTCGGCGAACAGCACCAGGGCGGCGAGACCGGCGGAGCCGATGGCGTAGCCCTTGGTGACGGCCTTGGTAGTGTTGCCGACGGCGTCGAGTGGATCGGTGATGTTGCGGATGCTGTCGTCCAGGCCGGCCATCTCGGCGATGCCGCCAGCGTTGTCGGTGATCGGGCCGTAGGCGTCGAGCGCGACGATGATGCCGGCCATCGACAGCATCGAGGTGGCGGCGATGGCGATACCGTACAGGCCGGCCAATTCGTAGGCGCCCCAGATGGCGGCACAAACGGCGAGCACGGGTGCGGCGGTTGACTTCATCGACACGCCGAGGCCGGCGATGACGTTGGTGCCGTGACCGGTGGTCGAGGCCTGCGCGATGTGGCGCACCGGATTGAATTCGGTCGCGGTGTAGTACTCGGTGATCCACACCATGGCGGCGGTCAGCGCGAGGCCTATCAAACTGGCGTAATACAGATTCAGCGAGGTCACCAGCACCCCTTCGATCATCACGCCCTCGCCCAGCATCCAGGTGGTGATGGGGTAAAACGCAATCGCTGCCAGCACGCCTGACACGATCAGGCCGCGGTACAGCGCGTTCATGATCTTGCCGCCCTCCCGCGCCTTGACGAAGAAGGTGCCGGCGATGGAAGCGATGATGGCGAAACCGCCCAAAACCAGTGGGTAAATAACCGCTTCGGGGGAACCGGTGATCAACAGGCCGCCCAGCAACATGGTGGCGACTACGGTCACGGCGTAGGTTTCGAACAGGTCGGCGGCCATGCCTGCGCAATCGCCGACGTTGTCGCCGACGTTGTCGGCAATCACCGCGGGGTTGCGCGGGTCGTCTTCAGGGATACCGGCTTCGACCTTGCCCACCAGATCGGCGCCGACGTCAGCGCCCTTGGTGAAAATGCCGCCGCCGAGTCGGGCGAAGATGGAGATCAGCGAACCGCCGAAGGCCAGACCGACCAGTGCGTGCGTCGCTTGCTCGGTGCTCTCGCCCAGTCCCAGGGTGAGCACGGCATAGTAGCCGGCCACACCCAAGAGGCCCAGACCGACCACCAACATGCCGGTGATGGCGCCGCCCTTGAAGGCGACGTTAAGAGCGGCGTTGAGACCTTTCGATGCCGCTTCGGCGGTACGCACGTTGGCGCGCACCGAGACGTTCATGCCGATATAGCCGGTGAGGCCGGAAAGAACGGCGCCGAGCAGGAAGCCGACGGCGGTTTGCCAGCCCAGGGCGAAGAAAATCGCGACCAGCAGAATCACACCGACGATTCCGATGGTGGTGTATTGCCGGTTCAGATAGGCGGAAGCACCTTCCTGCACGGCCGCTGCGATTTCGCGCATGCGGTCGTTGCCGGTGGGCAATCCCAGAATCCACTTGATCGACACGATCCCGTAGAGCAGTGCGAGCACCGCCGCCACCAGGGCAAACAGCAAACCTTCATTCATGATCTTTATCTCCTCAAAAAACCCCAAAAAAACGGCCACTTTCGCCACCGTTCCTGTTTACTCCTACTTACCTATTACCAAGCCGCCTTCAAAGCGTGTGCCTGGCTCGAACCCGAAAATCCGGTCGAGCTGCAATTCCCTGATGAGCTGATCGACCGCATCCTGCCCGTGCTCGCGCTGCACCTCGGACAGGATCAGCTTGGCTGAATTGCCATTGTAAAAGCCGCCGAAGTCGGCTTGTACCTTGAGCAGCTGCTTCGCGCGATCGAGTGTCATTTTTTCAGGGGTCAGGGGTTGGGATTCAGGAATCAGGAAACGTGCGGGCAAAGCCCTCGCCCTGATTTGTTGCGCGGCACAGCCGCACATCCCCTGACCCCTGGCCCCTGAATCCTGATCCCTGTCAGAGTTTGAACGCCGCCAGCTTCTTCGCCACCGCGACGTTCTTCAGCGTCACGTACACCGGCAGGCCATCCTTGTATTTCGGATAGTCTTCGCCCTGAATCAGCGGCGTCAGGTAGCGCTTGCACTTGGGTGTGATACCGAAGCCATCCTTGGTGATGAAATCGCGCGGCATGAATTTCTCGACGTTGGCGACGTCTTTCAGATCCGCCATGCCGATCTTGTACTTGTAGGGCGCGTCTGAAATGCGCTCGACCGTCGGCATCACCGAATTATGGCCCTTGATCGCCAGTTCGACCGCTTTCTGGCCCAGCTCATAAGCCTGCTTGACGTCGGTCTTCGAAGCGATGTGGCGCGCGGCGCGCTGCAAATAGTCGGCCACGGCCCAATGGAACTTGTGGCCATGCGCGTCCTTGATCATGTTGGCGACCACGGGAGCGGCGCCGCCCAGTTGCGCGTGGCCAAAGGCGTCACGCGTGCCCTGCTCGGCGAGGAACGTTCCGTCCGGGTAATGACAGCCTTCGGACACCACCACGGTGCAGTAGCCGTGTTCCTTCACCAGCCTGTTGACACGGGCGAGGAATTTTTTCTGGTCGAACTCGATTTCCGGGAACAGGATGACGACGGGAATACCGTAGTCCTCGACCAGACCGCCGGCGGCTGCGATCCAGCCGGCGTGACGGCCCATCACCTCAAGAACAAAAACCTTGGTCGAGGTCTTGGCCATCGAACGCACGTCAAAGCTGGCTTCCAGCGTCGACACAGCGATGTACTTGGCAACCGAGCCGAAGCCGGGGCAGCAGTCGGTGATCGGCAGATCGTTGTCGACCGTCTTCGGCACGTGAATGGCCTGGATCGGATAACCCATCGCCTCCGACAGCTGGCTGATCTTGAAGCAGGTGTCGGCCGAGTCGCCGCCGCCGTTATAGAAGAAATAGCCGATATTGTGTGCCTTGAACACCTCGATCAGGCGTTCGTATTCGCGCTTGTTGGCTTCCAGCGATTTCAGCTTGAAACGGCAGGAACCGAAGGCGCCCGACGGCGTGGAGCGCAGTGCGGCAATCGCGGTGGTGGATTCCTTGGTGGTGTCGATCAGGTCTTCGGTCAGCGCGCCGATGATGCCGTTGCGGCCGGCATAAACCTTGCCGATCTTGTCCTTGTGCTTGCGCGCGGTCTCGATCACGCCGCAGGCCGATGCGTTGATGACGGCTGTGACGCCGCCGGACTGTGCGTAAAAGGCGTTCATTTTCTTCGCCATACTTACTATTGCCTCCCTCGATACTTTAAATTCAACGTAATGAATCGTATTTTTGCAAAACAAAAGGCCAGCGCCGGTTTATTCAACAAACAGAGCTGGCTTGATATCAACTGTGGCCGGACACTTCGCTCTCGGCCAGGCGCCTGACTTCCTCGTCGGCCTGCATTTTCAGCAGGGTGGTGACGCAGTCGCCAATGTCGTCGTATTCCTCGCGTCCGGTCGCAAAGCGATCGCGAATACGATAGAAAAACATGCTGCGATAGCGCGAATCACCGGTTTTCGACAGCACGAAATGACAGCCATGCTCGTTCCAGTAAAAGCCCGGGCACAGCGTCAGTTCGCGGTCGTCGATGTGCAGACGGATTTCAGTGTCGACATTCTGGATCTCGACTTCCCTGCCATAACGCTCGTTGACCGACTGCTGGACGACCCAGCGCTCGGTGTCGGTCAGCGGGGCAATCTGCTGCGGCATCGCTGGCGGAATTCCGGCTCAGCCAAGTGCGGCAAAAATCGAATCGCGGATTCCGTCGACCTTGCCGACGCCCGAAACCTTCACGTACTTGGGCGCACCGGCTTCGCCGCGCGCCGCCCAGTCGCCGTAGTACTTCACCAGCGGTTCGGTCTGTGCGTGGTAGATATCGAGACGCTTTTTCACGGTTTCTTCGGTGTCGTCGTCGCGCTGGATCAGATCCTCGCCGGTGACGTCGTCCTTGCCGGCAACCTTGGGCGGATTGAACACGATGTGATAGGTGCGGCCCGATGCCTGGTGCACGCGGCGGCCCGACATGCGCTTGACAATTTCCTCGTCGGCAACATCGATCTCGACCACGTAGTCGATCGGCACGGCAGCAGCCTTCATTGCCTCGGCCTGCGGAATGGTGCGCGGAAAACCGTCGAACAGGTAGCCGTTCTTGCAGTCGGCTTCGGTCAGACGTGCCTTGACCATGCCGATGATGATGTCGTCGGAGACCAGGCCACCGGCGTCCATGATGGCCTTGGCCTTCATGCCGAGCTCGGTGCCGGCCTTGATCTGCGCACGCAGCATGTCGCCGGTGGAAATCTGCGGAATGCCGTATTTTTCCTTGATGTAATTGGCTTGCGTACCCTTGCCCGCGCCGGGGCCGCCCAACAGAATCAAACGCATTGCATGTCTCCCTTAGATTTTGAAAATGCCAAACTGCCGTAGCCTAAGCCAAGGCCCGCTTCTGCAACACTTAAAATTTTTTATTGGGGGATTCAACAGCCTGTTAGCTTGCCTGAAACAGACCACGAACTCGCGCCAGATCTTCCGGCGTATCGACGCCGGGCGCCGGCGCGATGGGGGTGATGCCGAGGCTGATGCGGTGGCCGTGCCACAGCACGCGCAACTGTTCGAGCATCTCGTAGCGCTCCAGCGGCGAACTGGCAAGGCTGGCATAAGTGCGCAGAAACCCGGCGCGATAGGCATACAGGCCGATGTGGCGCAGCGCGCCGAGTTCGTGCGGCATGGTCTGATGCGCGGCGCCAATTTTATCCGATATCGCTTGCTGCGCAGCGAAAGCATCGCGCGGCCACGGAATCGGCGCGCGGCTGAAATACAGCGCATAGCCGGCTTCGTCGGCGACGACCTTGACGACGTTGGGATTGACGAAGTCGGCATGATCGTGGATCGGATGCGCCAGCGTGGCCATCACCGCATCGTCGTGCAGCACCAACTGGCGCGCGGCTTCGCGGATCAGCACGGGGTCGATCAGGGGCTCGTCGCCCTGCACGTTGACCACCAGCGTGTCGTCGGTCCAGCCCAGGGTTTCGGCCACTTCGACCAGCCGTTCGGTGCCGGACCGGTGATCCGGCGAGGTCAGCAGGGCCTGGTGGCCTGCTGCCGCGACCGCCTGCTGTACTCGCACGTCGTCGGTGGCGACGACCACCGACTCGGCCCCCGCCTGCAGGGCGCGTTCCAGCACATGGAGGACCATCGGACGGCCGCCGATATCCGCCAGCGGCTTGCCCGGCAGCCGGCTGGACGCATAGCGCGCAGGGATGACGACGCGAAAACGCATGACGATCAGCGATTGTGGATTTCGTCGGGACTCAGGGTGCGCGCCTCTTCCGGCAGCATCACCGGAATATCGTCGCGGATGGGATAGGCCAGGCGGCATGCCCGGCACACCAGTTCATGCGCGGATTTTTTCCATTCGAGCGGGCCTTTGCAGACCGGGCAGACGAGGATTTCAAGCAGCTTGGGGTTCATCGATCGGGGTCCTGTGGTTTCTCGGCGCGCGGGCCGTTACGGGCGGCTACGGCCGGCTTTGATAAAGATTGCGCGAGGCGTGCGTCCAGCCAATGGATCAATCCGGCTTCCGGCGCAACATCCAGTTCCACCGCCCACCAGTCCGTTCCCGCAAACGAGCGGCATTTTACCGCGTCTTTTTCAGTCATCAGCACCGCAGCGTCGGCCGGCAGATCCTGCGGCCGAAAGGCATGGTGGTCGGCGAAGGTGCATGGCGTGAAACGGATGCCCGCGGCTCGCAGCATGTCGAAGAAACCCTGCGGGCGGCCGATGCCCGTCACGGCGAGCCAGTCGTGTTGCGGCAGGTCGCGCAGCGCCCTTGTTTCCCGAGGCGCATGCAGGCGCCAGGCCTGCCCTGCGCTGTAGTCGGCGCGCCAGGTCTTTACCCCATACGGATGTGGCTGTGCCGTCCCGCGCACCACCTGGATCACCGCATCCGCGCTGTTCAACCGGCTGGGGGGTTCGCGCAGGGGTCCGGCCGGCAGCGGCCAGCCATTGCCCAGTCCGGTCGCTGTGTCGATCACCACCAGTTCGAGGTCGCGCTGCAGGCGATAGTGCTGCAAGCCGTCGTCGGACACGATCACGTCCATCCCCGGATGGCGTGCCAGCAGGGTGCGCGCCGCCGCCACCCGGTCGCGTCCGACCACCACCGGCGCGCTGGTTTTGAGATGGATCAGCAGCGGCTCGTCACCCACCTCCGCCGGGTTGCTGCCAGGCCACACCTCGACGCAACCGCGCGCCGCGCCGCCGTAGCCGCGGCTGACCACACCCGTACGGTAGCCCTGGGCACGCAGCCGGTTCACCAGCCAGATCGTCAGCGGGGTTTTGCCGCTGCCGCCGGCGCTGAGGTTGCCGACGATGATCACCGGCACGCCGACGGAAATGGCAGCCAGCCAGCCGCGCCGGTATGCCAGACGACGCAGCCCGGACACGGCGGCGAACAGCGCAGCGAGGGGTGAGAGCAGCAGCGTGAGCACGCCGGTGCGCGCCCAGAGATGCTGAAGGGAAAACACGAATGCGCCCGCTTACGGGGCAGTCTGGGTGACGAAGGTGATGCGGCTCAATCCCACCCGGCGCGCCGCTTCCATCACGTTCACCACCGACTGATGCGTGGCCCGCGCATCGGCGTTGATCACCACCACGGGGTCGACCTGGCTGCCGGCGGCCTTTTTCAGCGCGGCGGCCAGCTCGTCGACCGAGATTTCGCCCACCGCGGCATCGTCGACCTGATAGCGGCCGTTTTCCGCCACGGCCACCTCGATCTGCTTGGGCGGGGTCGGCGTCTGCTCGGCGCTACTGGTGGGCAGGTTGATTTTGAGTTCGGCAAAGCGCGCGTAGGTAGTGGTCACCGCCAGGAAAATCACGATGACGAGCAGGATGTCGATGAACGGAATCAGGTTGATTTCCGGATAGTCCTCGCGGCGGCCTCTACGAAAATTCATGGCTGCTTTATTTCCCTTATTTCCGCTCGCCGTGGACGATTTCCACCAGCTTGATCGCCTGCTGCTCCATATCGACCACCAGGGACTCCACCTTGGCGCGGAAGTAGCGGTAGAAGATCATCGCCGGAATCGCCACGATCAGGCCGAACGCCGTGTTGTAAAGCGCGATCGAAATGCCGTGCGCCAGCTGGCCGGGGTTGGTGCCGCCCCCCGTCTGCGCGCCAAAGATTTCGATCATGCCGATCACCGTGCCGAAAAGACCGAGCAGGGGCGCCATGCTGGCGATGGTGCCGAGCGACGTCAGGAAACGGTCGAGTTCGTGGGTGACGGCGCGGCCGGCTTCCTCGATCGATTCCTTCATGATCTCGCGCGAGTTATGGGCATTCTTCAGCGCGGTCGCAAAAATCCGTCCCATCGCCGAACCGTCGGCCAGCCGCGTGACGAGCTCCTGGGTGACGCCGCGTTCCTGATAACTCTTGATCGTTTCCAGCAGCAGGCTGACAGGGGCGACTTCCTGGGTCCGCAAGCTGTACGCACGTTCGATGATGATGGCCACGGCGACGACAGACGCCAGAATCAACGGCCAGACCGGCCAACCGGCCGCCTCTATGATGGCAAACACTAAATACCACTCCACAATGAAAACACCAGGCGGAATGGTGCCCCCGCGTGCGGGTTTCGGCAAGCACCAATTGAGGGGACGGCGTATTTTCGGGCTCCCTGCGAGTTCTCCACAATTGATGTGGATAAGTCTGTTGGGAACTGCCTGCCTACCCTCTTAAACACCCGCCCATCAAGGGAAAAGCCGTTTGGCCCAAAAAGTAGACAATGGCAATATTGCTTAAATATCAAGAAGTTATAAAACCCAACCCACGTCAATAGTATTGATACAATTTATTTTGTGAAAGCTTGATGACGGTGCATGAACCGCGCTGGAAGTTAACCCGTTATCCTGTAGCCCATGAATTATCCGGACGATTTCCCCGCCATCGCACCTGCCCTGCCCGTCCTCACCGTAAGCGAGCTCAATCGCATGGCGCGCCGCGCGCTGGAATCGCAACTGCCGCTGTTGTGGGTGGAAGGCGAAGTGTCCAACTTCATGCGCGCCGCTTCCGGCCACTGGTATTTTTCGCTGAAGGACGCCACCGCGCAGGTGCGCTGCGTGATGTTTCGCGGCCGCAACCAGTTTGCCGACTTCACCCCGGCCAACGGTGACCACGTCGAAATTCGCGCCCTGCCCTCGCTGTACGAGGCACGCGGCGAATTCCAGCTCGGCGCCGAGGCAATCCGCCGCGCCGGTACCGGTCGCCTGTATGAGGCCTTTCTCATGCTCAAGGCGAAACTGGAAGCCGAAGGCCTGTTCGATCCGGCAAAAAAACGCGCCCTGCCACGCTTTCCGCGCGTCTTGGGCATCGTCACCTCGCCGCAGGCGGCGGCCCTGCACGACATCCTGACCGCGCTTTCGCGCCGCATGCCGGGCCTGCCGGCAATCCTCTATCCGACCCCGGTGCAGGGCGCCGGCGCGGGCGCGCAGATCGCCGTCGCCATCCGCACGGCCGGTGCGCGCGCCGAATGCGACGTGCTGCTGGTATGCCGCGGCGGCGGCTCGCTGGAAGATCTGTGGGCGTTCAATGATGAGCCGGTGGCGCGGGCGATTGCCGCCAGCCCGATGCCGGTGGTGAGCGGGGTCGGCCACGAAACCGATTTCACCCTGGCCGACTTTGCCGCCGACCTGCGCGCGCCCACCCCGACGGCGGCAGCCGAGCTCGCCAGCCCGCTGCGACAGGAGCTGCTGCTGCAGCTGGGACAGCTGGCACGCCGGCTGCAGCACCCGTTCACGCGCAGACAGCAGACCGAAATGCAACGGCTGGATTACCTGGCACGACGCCTGGTCCACCCGGCCGAGCAGCTGCGCCGCCGGCACAGCGACCTTTACCGGCTGGCGCAGCGCCTGCGCCATGCCTGCGGCACCCGCCTGACGACCGAGCACCTGCGCCTCGCACGGCTGAGCCAGCGGCTGGTGACGCCGATTCACGTCATCCGGCGCGAACAGCAGCGGCTGGACGCGCTGGACATACGCGGCAGGCGTGCGGTCGAGGGCGGTTTCGGGCAACGCCAGTTGAACCTGGCACGGCTCGCCAGCAGCCTCGCCCACCTCAATCCGGAAGGCGTACTGGCGCGCGGCTACAGCATCGTCCGGCGGGAAGACGGCCGCGTGGTGCAGGATGCTGCAGCGCTCGATGCCGGCGACGCCGTCGGCATCCGCTTCCACCGTGGGCAGGCCCGCGCCCGGATAGAATCGACCCGCAAGGATTAGGGCACAGTCAAGCCTTCAAATGACGTGCCACCAGGGCCGTCGCCTGCGTCTCCAGATCGTCCGCCAGACAGTCCAGCACCACCGCGTCGGGCCATGTGCGCAGCCAGGTGAGCTGGCGCTTGGCGAGCTGGCGGGTGGCGGCGATGCCCTGTTCGCGCAGCGCCTTCATATCGATATTGCCGTCTAAACAGGCCCACGCCTGGCGGTAACCGACCGCGCGCATGGCGGGCAGATCGGGGCTGAGCACATAGGCACGGCGCAGAAATTCCACTTCGTCGACCAGGCCTTCCGCGAGCATGGCGTCGAAGCGCGTGGCGATGCGCTGGTGCAGCACCGCGCGGTCGGACGGAATCAGGGCGAGCTGCAGCACGCGATAGGGCAATTCGGGTTGCGCGCGATCGAGCAGTGCCGACATGGGCGTACCGGTGAGCCGGAAAATTTCCAGCGCGCGGCCGATACGCTGGGAATCGTTCGGCGCCAGCCGCGCGGCGGTCGCCGGGTCGACCGCCGCCAGTTCGGCGTGCAGCGCGGGCCAGCCGTGCGCCTTCGCCTTCGCTTCCAGCGCTTTCCGCAGCGCCGGATCGGCGCGCGGCAGGTCGTCCAGGCCGCGCAACAGCGCACGAAAATACAGCATGGTGCCGCCGACCAGCAGCGGCACCTTGCCGCGCGCGACGATGTCGGCCATCAGCCTGCGCGCGTCGTCGCAGAACGCCGCGGCGGAATAGGCTTCGGTGGGGTCGCGGATGTCGAGCAGGTGGTGCGGGGCGCGCGCCAGGGTGGCGGCATCGGGCTTGGCGCTGCCGATGTCCATGCCGCGGTACACCAGCGCCGAGTCGACGCTGACGATTTCGAGCGGGAAGCGTTCGGCCAGGCTGACCGCCAGCGCGGTCTTGCCCGATGCGGTCGGGCCCATGAGGAAAACGGCGGGGGGAAGGCTGGGTGCGGACATGCGGGGATTATCCACCAGCCTGGCGGTCGCGCCGATGGCGGCTGGCGGTTCGGTGCGTTGCCGGCAGGCGAGGCGTAAAAAAAACAGGGTCTACAGTACAGTATAGGGTGAGGGCATCGACGAATGCCCTGACTCATTTATTCCTGAAGGAGGGCCATAGCCCATGAACATCGACGAACTCAAGTCCGTGGCGAGAGCCATTGTTGCGCAGCACAAGGGAGTGCTGGCGGCTGACGAAAGCAGCCCCACCATCAAGAAACGCTTCGACACGATCCAGGTTGAATCGACCGAGGAAAACCGCCGGCGCTACCGCGAAATCCTGTTCACCGCCGACGGCATCGAGCGCCAGATCGGCGGCGTCATCCTGTTCGACGAAACCCTGCGCCAAAGCACGCACGACGGCATCCCCTTCCCCAAACTGCTGGCGGACCGGGGCATCATCCCAGGCATCAAGGTCGATAAGGGCGCCAAGGCGCTGGCGCTCTGCCCCGGCGACAGGGTGACCGAAGGACTCGACGGCTTGCGCGAGCGGCTCGCCGAATACAAGCAGCTGGGCGCGCAATTCGCCAAATGGCGGGCGGTGATCGACATCGACGACCGCTATATTCCGTCGCCGTTTGGCATCCGTGCCAATGCCCACGCACTGGCGCGCTACGCCGCGCTGTGCCAGGAGGCAGGGCTGGTGCCGATCGTGGAGCCGGAAGTGCTGATGGACGGCGCTCACGGCATTGAGCGCTGCGAGGCGGTAACGGCACAAGCGCTGCAAGCGGTGTTCGCCGAGCTCGACGCCCATGGTGTGCAATTCGAAGGCATGCTGCTGAAGCCGAACATGGTGCTTGCCGGCAAAAAGTGCCCGCGCCAGGCCAGCGTGCAGGAGGTCGCCGAGGCCACGCTACGTTGCCTCAGGCGTTACGTGCCGGCGGCGGTTCCCGGAATCGTGTTCCTCTCCGGGGGGCAGAGTGCGGAGGATGCGACCGACCACCTCAACGCCATGAACGCGATGGAGCCGCAGCCGTGGGAAGTCAGCTTCTCGTACGGGCGGGCGCTGCAGGCGCCGGTACTGGCCGCCTGGCAGGGTCAGGAAGACAACGTCGCCGCCGCGCAGACCGCGCTGATGAACCGTTGCCATCTGAACGGCCTGGCCCGTGCCGGTAAATATTCCCGCTCCATGGAAAGCGCCGCATGATCGCGCCAGGGCTTGGCGCCCCGGTCGACCGGCGGTCGGTTCCGGATCCGCCTGCCATTCCCGCGGACAGGCGCCGGAGCTGATGCCCAAGCGGTTTCATCGGCTACTCCGCAGCGTCCGCCTGGCGAGCCTGTGGCTGGCCATCGCGCTGGGCTTTCATGCATCCGCCTGCGCAACGGAAATCGCCGCAAGCAGCAAACGGATTCTGGCGATCGGCGTGATCGCGCACGACCGCGGACCGGCGAGCGATCACCACGAAAACGGAGTCGATCTCAATCTGGAGATCCAGTACCCGCCGCTTGCGTTCGCAGACTCGTTGCACCCCCATCTCGGCGGCACCCTGAACTTTGTGGGGGATACCAGCATGGCCTACGCCGGCCTGAGTTACCGCGTGCGCGAAACAAGGCAATGGTTCGCCGACCTTCTGCTCAGTGTGGCCGTGCATGACGGGCCGCTGCACAAGGATCCGGAGGGCTGCCGCTTATACAGCGACTGCGGGTACGGCATTCGCGTCATGCCGCGCTTCGGGCTGGAAACAGGCTATCGGATCAGCGCCGCCAGGTCGGTTTCCCTGTTTGCGGATCACATGTCGCACAAGTGGATCGTCGGCGGCGAAAACGAGGGACTCGACCATGTCGGGGTGCGCTATCTGCAGTCCTACTGACCCACTGACCCATCCCTTCCCGGGAAAGCCGGCCACAAAAAAGCGGCGGAAGTCTCCCCCCGCCGCTTCAGTTTCGACTGCTCGCGTAATCAGGCTGCGTTGGCGTACTGCGCCTTGGCCTGGCGTGCGGCCGCGATTTCGTCGGGACCGTAGGCCTTGCCGGACCACAGCATGTCGTAGGCGATTTCCTCGTTGCCGTTCTCGCACAGATCCAGCACTTTCTGGAACAGCGGCTGGAAGGTTTCCGATAGGTGTGATTTCTCGTGGTTTTCGTAGTCGGTCCAGAAGGTCACGATCAATGCCTCCTTGCCCTTCATCGGGCTTTCGACCGCCTGGCCGATGGTCGAACCCGCGTTCGACACGATGCCGGAGTTCAGCGCGACGAAGCCGCCGACGAAGCCAGTGTCGGAATGGTAAGTCTTGACGTTTTCACACAGAAATGCCACCCGCTCCTGCAAATCATCCACCGTGAATTCAGGTTTCAGAATTACCCGATTGACTGTCACGATACCGTCGGTCGGGAAATTAGCGATCAGTCCACTCATGGTTTATCTCCTGTCTGGAAAGGGTTGAACAGGCCTCCAGTGTATATACCCGAGTAATTTAGTCAACTACTTTATTCAATTCTCTCACTGCGCCATTGATCAAATTGATGGCGGTCCTGACAAGGCGATTTCTTTCATATCGGCAAGTTGAAGAATCCCGCTGTGGCAGGTTCATACGTAGCGCTTTTGCTCGCTGCGTTTTCCGGGCCGCTTTTTCATGATGACCACGCCCTTGGCGACGTCGATGTCGGCAACCGGTATGTTCTCGTACAGGGGGTTGAGTGGCTTCAGCATCCAGCCATCGGGCGTCTGCACGAGCTGGCGGAAAATATACTCGTCGTTCACAAAAGCCACCACATAGGAGCCGTCCTTGATCAGTCCGGACGGCTCGACGACGATGATCTCGCCCTCCTCGAATTCCGGCATCATGGAGTCCCCCAGCACCATCAGCGCATAAGGTTCGGCACTGGCGCAGTTACTGGCCTCGTTGACATCCTGGATCGGGATGGTCTTGCGTTCGCTGCGTTCGTTCATGGGGGTCTCGTTCAAACAGATCAATCAGACAAAGCTTATATACAAAAGCGCCGGATGCAAAATCAGCGGCCGCGCATGAACATGGCGTCGAGCTCCCTGAGGCTGATCGGAAACCAGGTGGGGCGGCCGTGGTTGCACTGTCCGGCCCGCTCGGTGGCCTCCATCTCGCGCAGCAACGCGTTCATTTCTGGCAGCGTCAGATGGCGGTTGGCGCGCACCGCACCATGGCAGGCCAGGGTGGCCAGCAGTTCGTTGCGGCGCTCGGCCAAAAGGCGCGCCACGCCGAATTCGGCGATTTCGGCCAGCACGGCACGGGTCAGTTCCACCGGGTCGGCATTCTTCAGCAGCCACGGCACCGAGCGCACCGCCACCGAGGTAGGCGAAGTGATCGACAGCTCGAAACCGATTTCGCGCAATTGATCCAGGTGCGGGCCGATTTCCGCCGCGTCGCGCGCGTCCACCGTCAGCGCCACCGGGATCAGCAGGGTCTGCGCCGGCACCGCGCGGGCATCGAATGCAGCCTTGAGTTTTTCATAGACCACCCGTTCGTGCGCCGCGTGCATGTCGACCAGCACCAGCCCCTGCGCGTTCTGCGCCAGCACGTACACGCCGTGCAGCTGCGCCAGCGCATAGCCGAGCGGCGGCGCATCGCCCTGCCCGCTTTCAGGCAAAGCCTGCGCCGCAGGCGCAACAAACGCCCCTGAATCCTGGCCCCTGACCCCTGATCCCTGAAGCGGCGCATAGAACCCCATCGCCTCGGTCACCTGCAGCGGCATCGATGCCTGCCGTGGCGCGCCAAACCCCGGTCTGAACCCCGCTACCGAGGGCGTGTCGGCCGCCTCGGGCATGCGCTCGGCCGGCACCGGCACCGACAGCAGGCGCTCGACCGCATGAAACAGAAACTGGTGCACGCCGCGGCTGTCGCGGAAGCGGATCTCGGTCTTGGCCGGATGCACGTTGACGTCCACCGCATCCGGCGGCAGGCTGATGAACAGGCAATACGCCGGATTCAGCTGATGGTGCAGAACGTCGCGATAGGCTTCCTTCAGCGCATGGACGATCAGCTTGTCGCGCACGTAGCGCCCATTGACGAACACGTGCTGGCTGTCGCGACTGGCCGTCGCGGCGCCGGGGCGGATCACCCAGCCGGACACCCTCAAGGCCCCCGCGGCGGCATCGACCGCAATCGTGTTGCGCTCGAATGCCTCGCCCATCACCTGACGCACCCGCGCGGCGGCGGAATCGGCGTTGAGGCGCAGCTGTACCCGGCCGTTGTGGCTTAGGGTGAAGGCCGTGCACGGGTTCGCCAGCGCCAGCCGCCGCACGGTTTCGGCGCAGTGGGCGTATTCGGTGGCCTCGGTCTTGAGAAATTTGCGCCGCGCCGGGGTGTTGAAGAACAGGTCCTGGATGTCGATGGTGGTGCCGGCGGCGCGCGCCGCCGGTGCGGGTTCGCTCAGGCGACCGCCCTCGACGCCCACCGCCCAGGCATGCCCGGCGTCCGCGCCGCGGCTGCTGAGCTGCACCCGCGCGATGGCGGCAATCGACGCCAGCGCCTCGCCGCGAAATCCCAGGCTCGCAACCTGTTCGAGGTCGGCCAGGCTGGCGATCTTGCTGGTGGCGTGGCGGGTCAGGGCCAGCGCAAGTTCGTCGCGCGCGATGCCGTTACCGTTGTCGGCGACCCGGATACGCTTGATGCCGCCCTGTTCCAGATCGATCTGGATATCGGTGGCGCCGGCGTCGAGACTGTTTTCGAGAATTTCCTTCAAGGCCGCGGCCGGGCGTTCGACCACCTCGCCGGCGGCGATCTGCGAAATCAGCACATCGGGCAATACGCGGATCGACATGTCAGTTCGCAAACGTCACGACGCAAGCCTCGCCAGCGGCCGGTCCAAACCCGTGGCCGCGGCGCCCGGAAAACCGGCGCTCATGGATTGAGCGTCAGCCGCGACGGCGCGCCCAGCGGATGCTTGTCGAAGTAATTCCTGACGCCGACGACGATGGCGTCGGCCAACTGGTCCTGGTAGGCAGAATCGTTCAGGCGCCGCTCCTCTTCCGGGTTGGAGATGAACGCAGTCTCGATCAGGATCGAGGGGATGTCGGGCGCCTTCAGCACGGCAAACCCGGCCTGCTCGACCTGCGCCTTGTGCAGCGTATTGACGCCGCCGATTTCCTTCAGCACGGCATTCCCCAACTTGAGGCTGTCGTTGATGGTGGCGGTCTGCGACAGATCGATCAGGGTGCGCTTGAGGAAGGGGTCCTTGACGTCGATGTTGACGCCGCCCACCAGGTCGGCCTCGTTTTCCTTCTTGGCCAGCCAGCGTGCGGCGACCGAGGTTGCGCCGTTCTCGGACAGCGCGAACACCGACGATCCGCGCGCGTGCGGCTTGATGAAGGCATCGGCATGAATCGACAGAAACAGGTCGGCCTTCAGTGCACGCGCCTTGGTGACGCGCTGCACCAGCGGCACAAAATAGTCGCCATCGCGAATCAGCACGGCACGCATGTTTTCCTGCGCGTCGATCTTTTGCTTGAGTTTCTTTGCCAATGCCAGGGTGATGTGCTTTTCGTACGAACCCTTGGCGCCGATGGCGCCGGGATCCTCGCCGCCGTGGCCGGCATCGATCGCCACGATGACGAGCCGCGCGTACTGTGGAATACCCGGTCCGGCAGGCTTCAGTCCGGCCATCGCCGGCTGCGGAAGGACAGCCGGGCTTGATGCCGTATCGGCCACCTGGTCCGGATACAGGTCGATCACCAAGCGGTGGCCATACTCTGCCAGCGGCTGCAACTGGAACACCGACGGCCTGACGGCTGCTTTCAGATCCAGCACCACCCGCATCACGCCGGGGCGGTTGATGCCCACCCGAATCGCGCCGATGTAGGGATCATCCGCACTCAGCTGGGCGGTCAGCGCATCGAGCACGGCGTTCTTCTCCACGCCTTCGAGGTCGATCACCAGGCGCTCGGGATTCGACAGGGTAAAGTATTGATGCGCGACCGGCTGCGCGGCCTCCAGCGTGATACGCGTGTAATCGGGCGACGGCCACAAACGCGTGGCGGAAAGCTGCAGCGCCTGGGCCCAGCCCGACGCCAGCACACCGCACAGCAGGAAAATTTTCAGCAGAGCGTGCAAAATGACTCCAGATAATGTGCAGCGCGCGGGCTTCTCGCTTCGCATTCGATGTCGCGGGCCTCGTCCGTAATCGCCAGCCGGATGATCACGTCCGGCGGCGGCAGCCAGCCCGCGGCCTTTTCCGGCCACTCGATCAGACTCACCGCCTGGCCGTCGCTGATGTCGCGAAACCCCGCATCCAGCCACTCGCGCGGGTCGTGCATACGATACAGGTCAAAATGATATAGCTCAAACGCGGGCAGGCTGTAGATTTCAGCCAGGGTGTAGGTCGGGCTCTTGACCCGCCCGCTATATCCCAGCGCACGCAACAAGCCGCGCACCAGCGTCGTCTTGCCCGCACCCAGATCGCCCTCGAGGTAAAACGTCATCCCCGCCGCCAGTCCCCGTGCCAGTTGCGCACCGAATGCAAGCGTCGCAGCCTCGTCGGCCAGACGGCGGCGGCAACGCACGATATCATCGACGGTATGCATGAGCAGGATTTAAGCCGACTGGCACAGAAAATCAAGTACTGGGGGCGCGAGCTCGGCTTTGCCGCGGTAGGCATTGCCGACAGCGACCTGAGCACGGCCGAAGCGGGCTTGCAGGAATGGCTGGCGCAAGGTTTTCATGGCGAGATGGATTATATGGCGGCGCACGGCACCAAGCGCAGCCGGCCGGCCGAACTGGTACCGGGAACCGTCCGCATCATCAGCGCACGGCTGGACTATTTTCCGCCGACGTCGGCCGATCCGCAGGCGGTGCTGGATGACGCCGACGCCGCCTATATTTCGCGCTACGCGCTGGGACGCGACTATCACAAGGTGCTGCGCAACCGCCTGCAAAGCCTGGCCGAAAAAATCGGCACGGAAATCGGCGCGTATCATTTCCGCGTTTTCACCGACAGCGCGCCGGTGCTGGAAGTGGCACTCGCAGAAAAATCCGGGCTGGGCTGGCGCGGCAAGCACACGCTGCTGCTGAACCGGCAGCATGGCTCGTGGTTTTTCCTCGGCGAGATCTATACCGATTTGCCGCTGCCGGTAGACGCGCCCGAAGCCGGCCACTGCGGCACCTGCTCCGCCTGCATCGACGTCTGCCCCACCGCTGCGATCGTCGCGCCCTACACAGTCGACGCGCGGCGCTGCATCTCCTATCTCACCATCGAACTCAAGGGCAGCATCCCGCCCGAGCTGCGTCCGCTGCTGGGCAACCGCATCTACGGCTGCGACGACTGCCAGCTGGCGTGCCCGTGGAACCGCTTTGCGCAAACCGCCGCGCTGCCGGATTTCGAAGTGAGGAACAGACTCGACAGTGCGCAACTGGTGGACCTGTTCGCCTGGAGCGAAACGGAATTCAACGAACGGCTGGCGGGCTCGCCGATCCGCCGCATCGGGCATGAGCGCTGGCAGCGCAACATCGCCGTCGCGCTGGGCAACGCGCCGCCCTCGCCCGTCGTTCAGGCCGCACTCGGCGCCCGCCTGGATCATCCGTCCGAGTTGGTACGCGAGCACGTGGCGTGGGCGCTTGCGCGCCAACAAGTGGCGTAAGCGCAAGGCTTGCAAATTGTCTTTCCGGCGAAAGCCGGAATCCGTGGTTTCAATGGACTGGGCCGACGATTAGGCTTACTGTGAATTTACTGCCAGTTTCGCACTGTCGCCCCACCATAAGTCACCCTGTGGGAGGGGCTTTAGCCCCGATAGGCGCGTCAATCGCGGGTAAACCCGCTCCTACCGAAAGGCACTCTTATGGAGGCGCGCCCTCGCCGCGATTTTCGCAACCATGAAACCACACCGTTTTAGTTCATGCGCAGCTCACGCTGCGCATGTTGGATCACCGAGGCACCCGAGCTCAGCGCCAGCCCGGCCAGCACCAGCGCCACCGCGATATCCGGCCAGCCGTGCGTGGTCGCCCACACGCCGCCCGCCGCGCCCATCACCGCCAGATTGCCGAGCACGTCGTTGCGCGAGCACAGCCACACCGAGCGCGCCTGCGCGTCACCCCGGCGATACGCGAAAAGCAGCGCCGCCACGCCGACGTTGACCGCCAGCGCCAGAAGGCTCACCCAGCCCATGACGAACGGCTCCGGCACCACGCCGGCCGACCACTGCCAGGCCGACTTGCCAAGCACGAACACGCCGAAGCCGATCATCAGCCAGCCTTTCCACAGCGCACTGCGCGAGCGCCACACCGGCGCCAGGCCCAGCACGAAGAGCGCGACGGCGTAGTTGCCGGCGTCGCCCAGAAAGTCGACCGCGTCGGCCAGCAGCGACACCGACTGCGCCGAAAAGCTGGCAACGATCTCCACGCCGAACATCAGCGCGTTGAGCACCAGCGCAACCCACAACGCGCGCCGGTAGCGCGGATCGGACGGCGCCGCATCGCACACCGAATCGCAGCCGCACTCGCTCATGCCGGATCTCGCCTCATGCTGCCCTGCAGGTAAAATGCCGTCTTTCTCATCGCGCCATCCTGCCACCCATGTCCACGAATGCAAAATCCCCAATCGGCGTATTCGATTCCGGCATCGGCGGGCTGACCGTGGTGCGCGCCCTGATGGAGCGCCTACCCTACGAGAACATCGTCTATTTCGGCGACACCGCGCGCGTGCCCTACGGCGTGAAATCGGTCGAGACCATCGCCCACTTCACCACCCAGATCGCGCAGTTCCTGCTGGAAAAGGACGTCAAGCTGCTGGTCATCGCCTGCAACACCATGGCGGCGGTAGCCTCGCAAATCGTCAAGGACCTGTCGCCGGTGCCGGTGCTCGACGTCATCGACGCCGGCGCGGCATCGGCACGCGGTGGCAGGAAGATCGGCGTCATCGGCACCCCCACCACCATCAACAGCAACGCCTACGCCCGCGCCATTCACGAATACGCGCCCGATTCGCGCATCCACTCGCAGGCCTGCGCGCTGTTCGTACCGCTGGTGGAAGAAGGCTGGCTCGACCACGAAGTCACCCGGCTGACCGCGCAGGATTACCTGAAGCCGCTCCTGGGCGAGCACATCGACACCCTGGTGCTCGGCTGCACCCATTACCCGCTCTTGAAACCGCTGCTGCGCCAGGTGGTGGGCAACGACGTCGCGCTGGTCGATTCCGCCGAAGCCATGGCCGAGCAGGTCGCCGCGGTGCTGGCCGAAAAGCGGATCGCCAACCCCGGCCCGGCCCAGCCGCGCTACGACTTCTACGTCACCGACGTGCCGCTGCGCTTCCAGACCATCGGCGAGCGCTTTCTCGGACGCACGCTCAACAACGTGCATGTGGTGAAGTGGTAGTCACGAAGCCGCACGCATGATCCGGGTCAACGCCGAGATCGAGCTCGACGAGCGTGAAATCCAGGAGGATTTCGTGCGCGCCTCGGGCCCCGGCGGGCAGAACGTCAACAAGGTGTCCACCGCGGTGCAACTGCGCTTCGACGTCGCCCGTTCCCCTTCGCTGCCCGACCCGGTGCGCGCCCGCCTCATCGCCCTGGCCGGCCGTCGCGTGACCCAGGACGGCGTGCTGATCATCGAGGCCGAGCGCTATCGCAGCCAACGACGCAACCGCGACGACGCGCTGGAACGACTGATCGAACTGATCCGCGAAGCCTGCGAAGTGGAAAAACCGCGCCGCCCGACCCGCCCGACCCTGGCATCGAAGAAACGGCGGCTGGAAGGCAAGCAGCGGCGGGGCGAAACCAAGAAACTGCGCACATCGAAACCGGGTACTGACAGCTGAGGCAGCCCTTTCCGTCGGGATTGTCTCGTCCGCCAGGCCCCTGACAGACTGCTAGCCAAAGGTGTACTTCATGCCGATGGCCTGCCAGTGCCCGATTTCCTCTTCCAGCGCGCGATGGGTCAACGGGCGCCGCTCCAGCCAGCCTTCGGGCAAGGAGAGGTGCAAGCGCTTGCCGCTGGCTTCCACTTTCACGTCGGGCAGGCGAGGGTCTGCGCGGCTGCGGCAGAGGATGACGGCCTGGCGCAGCAGCCAGACCAGCAGGCGGTCGCGGTCCGGCACCGCGCCGCTGGCGAAGGCCGACAGCTTCGTCAGCGCGCCGCGCTGGGCGCGCATCAGCAGGGCCAGGCGCGCCTGATCGGTGCGCGAAAAGCCTGGCATGTCGGCGTTTTCCAGGATGTAGCCGGCGTGGCGGTGGTAGCCGCCGTGCGACACCGACAATCCGATTTCGTGCAGACGTGCGGCCCAGTCGAGGAAGCGTTCGTCGTTCTCGTCGCCGCCGCCGCAGGCCGCCAGCAGCTTTTGCGCCACGCGCTTGACGCGCGTCGCCTGCTGGACATCGATGTGGTAGCGGCGCATGAATTCGTCCACCGTCGCCTCGCGCATGTCCTTCTCGTGGAAGCGGCCCAGCAGGTCGTACAGGATGCCCTCACGCATCGCGGTCTCGGCGACAGCCATCTGTTCGATCCCGAGTTCGGCAAACACCCCCGCCATGATGGCAAAGCCGCCCGCAATCACCGGGCGGCGGTCGTTGCGCAGACCGGCAAGCTGCAGCGTGTCGATATGCCCGGCCTTGATGAACTGGGTGCGCAACTGCGCCAGGCCATCGGCGGTGATGCCGCTGGCCGACCACCCGTTCTGTTCGAGAATCTCGCGCAGTGCCCGCGCGGTGCCGGACGACCCGATCGCCTGCTGCCAGTTGGCTTTGGAAAATTTCCTGGCGATACGCTCGACCTCGAGCCGGGCGGTGACCTCGGCGACTTTCAGCGCAGCCTTGTCGATCACCCCGGTGGCGAAGAAACGTTGCGAGAAATTCACACAGCCCATGTGCAGGCTTTCGCGTTCGTGCGGTTTCAGGCCTTGGCCGACGATCAGCTCGGTGGAGCCACCGCCGATATCCACCACCAGCCGCTTGTCGGGCGAGGCCGCCAGCGAGTGCGCCACCCCCAGATAGACCAGCCTCGCCTCCTCGCGTCCGGCGACGATCTCGATCGGGTGGCCCAGCGCGATTTCGGCCCTGGCAATGAAGGCGTCGGCGTTCCTGGCGATGCGCAGCGTCGAGGTGCCGATGCAGCGGACCGCCTCGGGCGACAGCCCGCGCAGGCGCTCGCCAAAGCGGTGCAGACAGGCCAGCGCGCGTGCCTGGGCGGTTTCATCGAGCTGCTTGTCGTCGCCCAGCCCGCCGGCCAGGCGCACGGTTTCCTTCAGCGAATCGAGCGGATAGAGCTGATCGCCGGAGACCCGTGCGACCTCAAGGCGAAACGAATTGGAGCCGAGATCGACGGCGGCAAGGGTGTCGTAGGGTTTCAGATTCATGCGATGCTGCCAAAGAAGAGATAGGCCATGCCGATGGCGGCAAGAATGCCGGCGATATCGGCTATCAGACCGCATGCCACCGCATGGCGTACCCGACGGATGCCGACCGCACCAAAATATACGGCCAGCACGTAAAAGGTTGTTTCGGTGCTGCCCTGCACGATTGAAGCCAGTCGCCCGGCAAACGAATCCGCGCCGTGCGCCTGCATGGTGTCGATCATCATGGCACGCGCGCCGCTGCCGGAAAACGGTTTCATCAGCGCGGTGGGCAGCGCGTCGACCCAGCGCGCGTCGTACCCCAGCGCCAGCACCATGCCGCGCATCCCGCCCATCAGCAGGTCGAGCGCGCCGCTGGCGCGGAACACGGCGATCGCCACCAGCATCGCGACCAGATACGGGATGATCGTAACCGCCGTGTGAAAGCCTTCCTTGGCGCCTTCGACGAAGGCCTCGTAGGCATTGACCCGGCGCCGCACCGCCATCAGCAGGAAGGTGACGATGAGGCCGAACAGCAGCACGTTGCTCAGGATCGACGACTGCCGTGTCATCGCCGCGGCGTCGAGGCTGCCGAAATACAGTACCAGCCCGCCGATCAGCGCGGTGGCGCCACCCAGGTAGGCCATGGTGACGCGGTTCCACAGGTGCAGGCGCTGGAACATGCCGGTGACGAAGAGTCCGACCAGGGTACCGATATAGGTGGTGATGAGAAGCGGCACAAACACGTCGGTAGGGTCGGCCGCGCCCAGCTGTGCGCGGAAGGTGAAAATGGTCACCGGCAGCAGGGTGACTGACGCGGTGTTGATCACCAGGAACAGGATTTGTGCGTCGCTGGCGGTGTCGCTGGACGGGTTGAGTTTCTGCAGTTCCTGCATCGCCTTGATGCCGAGCGGGGTGGCCGCATTGTCCAGCCCCAGCATGTTGGCGCCCATGTTCATTGTCATCGCGCCGAGCGCCGGATGGTTCGCCGGCACGTCGGGAAACAGGCGGCGGAATAGCGGCGCCAGGCCACGCGTCAACACGTCGAGCATGCCGGCGCGTTCGCCGATTTTCATCACCCCCAGCCACAACGCCATCACGCCGGTCAAACCCAGGGCGATTTCAAACGCGGTCTTGCTGCTGGTAAACAGCGCCTTCACCAGCGCGGCGAAAATGTCGGCGTCGCCGAGGAAAACCAGTTTGAACAACGCAATCAGGAAGGCGACCAGAAAGAACCCGATCCACAGCGCGTTGAGCATTTACGCTTAAGAAGTCCAGCCGGCGATGACGACCAGCAGCCCCGCCGCCAGCCAGATCGCCAGGCCGCGCCAGATCATGCTGACGGCGCTGTCGATGCAGTCGGCTTCCGGGGCCTGACCGGTGCCGAGTTCGGGCCTCCACACGGTTTCTCCGCCCACGTTGACGCCCTGCCCCAGCAGGATCCCCATGGCGCCGGCGCCAGCGGCGAGCACCACGCCTTCTTCCGGCTCCGGCCACGCCGACGCCTGGGTGCGCCAGCAATAGGTGGCATCCTCGAAATTGCCGGCGATGGCGTAGGTCAACGCGGTCAGCCGCGCGGGCAGCCAGTTGATGGCGTGAAACGCGCGCCGGGAAAAGCCGCCGAACTGTCCGGTGGCGTTTTCCCAGCGCCGCGCCAGGATCGAGGCAATGCGAAACAGCACCGCGCCGACCGGCCCCAGCGACGACAGCAGCACGAACCAGAACAACACACCGAACATCTGACGGTGGCTTGCTGCCATTACCTGCTCGACGGTGACCCGTACCAGTTCGTCGACGCTGAACTGGCTGGCATCGCCGCCGCGCCAGGCATCCAGGCGCGCACGTGCGTCCTCGATATCGCCGGCGCGCAGCAGCCGCGCAATCTGCTCGGCGATGGTGCTGAAATATTTGAACCCCAGAGTGAAATACAGCACGGCCACATTCCACAGCCAGCCGAAAATGGGACTGATGCCGTCAAGCAGGACAAAAACCAGCCACACGCCCGCCAGCAGCGGCAACGCCGCCAGCGCCCAGGCAATCGCACCGTGGCTGAATTCGCCGGCATTGAAGCGACGCTCAAGCCAGTGGGTCAAGCGGCGGTAGTGCTGGTAGTACGACAGCGGCTGCCGCAACGGGCGCAGATGTTCGAGGGCCACGGCGGCAAGGACGGAGAAAAAAGCCATCAGCGGTTCATTTCCAGGGTAAAGATACCGATACGGTTTGCCTGACCCGACGGTCGATACAGCTCGACCGTCGGCATGACGATGGCCAGCCCGCGCGACGCCAGCGTGTCGGACAGCGCCTGGTAGGCCTTGGACGGCGCCAGCAGCACCGCTGCCTGTACCTGCGCGACATACACCGGACGACGTTCGATGCGGCCTTCCTTCAGGCCTTCGGGGATCGGGGCGCTGTCGGCCAGGGTGTAGCCCAGTTGCGCGCGCACCTTGCCGTTGGCAGCGCGCGGGTCGGTGAGAATCACGCTGATCGTGTCGCCCGCCGCCACCCTGGACGCAGTGAATCGATCCAGCGCCGTGCGATGCGATTTGCGCACGTTGCTGATCGGGCCATCGTAATCCAGATAGGCATAGCGATAAGGCCCTGCCCCGGTTTCGGTGACATTGACCGGGTTGAACCCGCCCCACCACCAGAACACCGCCAGCAGCGGCAATACGAACGCCAGCACAAACGCCGGCCACTGTTTCTTGAACACGCCTGACACCCCCCGTTACAGCTTTGAAGATATCACAGCATCACTCGCTGACCCCAGGCTGCCGGAGACGCCCAGAAAAAACCGGCTGATCGAAATACCCTGCCATGCCGGCATTCGACAATCCAGACGGACAATGCATTCAGCCTTTATTTGCGGCCCGGACAGGCGGGCAAAAGCAAATGCGGCAAGCGCCAAGGGGCCGCAACGCGTGAATTCACGACCGGGGGCACGGCGAATTCGTACCGCCGTTATCCCATTCACGTATAAAGCGTGATAATTGCTGAACAGGCATCAACAGGAAAATCTTATCCGGCTTGCTCCATGCTCTGCTCCCCCGAAGAACTCCTGCAGAAAAACCAGGCTTTGTCGAACACGTGGCAGCGTTATCAGGCGGCGCCAAGTTTCGAGAGTTTCGTCGAGCTGGCGGTATCGATCAACAGCTTCACCGAGTTCCTGATCGACAAAGGCATCACGGCCCTGCATCACGCCAGCCACCAGCTGGAGCAGGTGACGCTGGCCCTGTTCAACACGGAGGTGGCGCATCCGCTCCCGCAAGCCGCGCTCGACGACCTCAACGAGCGCATGCTCGCGCTGGCGCGCATGGCGACGACCCACGCCTCGGCGACCGCCGGTCTGGCCGAGCGACGCCATGACCGACCGCACCCTGCCGCCCATGACATGGCGGTGGGCCAGTCCTGGCTGATCGGGCATGATCAGGCGGTCTGGGGTGACCTGCAGGCACAGCTTGGTTGTTTCGGCATGGCCGCGCAGTACACCACGTGGGACCGGCCTCTGCCGGACAGCGCCGGCGTCGCCCCGCTCCTGCTGCTCGACCTGAGCAGCCTGCCCGAAGCCGAGTGGTGCAGCAGAATCCAGGCACTGCGGCAACGGTTCGCAATGGGGCAGCTGATCTGCGTCGGGGTACGCTCCGATTTCGAACGGCTGCAACAAGTCCTGCGTGACGGCTGCGACAGTTGTCTGCTGGACGGCACGCCCGCACATGCCATCGTCGAGCACATCATGGAGTTGAACGAGCGCCATGAGCAGGAAGCGTATCGCGTGCTGATCGTGGAGGATTCCAGGACCGCCAGCCACATGATCCGTCGTACCCTGGAAGAAAACCAGATTGTCTCCGAGATCATCAACGATCCGCAGCAGACGCTGAATGCGCTGCGGCGGTTCAATCCGGACCTGATCCTGATGGACATGTACATGCCGAACTGCACTGGCGTCGAGGCCGCGCGCATCATTCGCCAGCACAACGAATTTCTTAGTACCCCGATCGTCTACCTGTCGGGCGAAACCAACGTTGCACTGCAGGTCGACGCCATGCGGCTGGGCGGCGACCATTTCCTCACCAAGCCGTTCAACCCGGTGTTCCTCAACGCGATCGTCAAGAGCAAGATCGAGCGCTACCGGGCGCTGCGCCGCACCATGTATCACGACAGCCTGACCGGGCTGCTCAACCATTCAAGCGGCAAGAACACGCTGGACATGCTGCTGTCCAGCGTGGCACGCGAGGGCGGATTCCTGTCGGTAGTGATGATGGATATCGACAATTTCAAGCAGGTCAACGACACCTACGGCCATCCCGTCGGCGACCAGGTCATACGCAGCCTGTCGTGGCTGCTCAAGCAGCGCCTGCGCAAGCAGGACATTCTCTGCCGCTACGGCGGCGAGGAATTCCTCATCGGTTTGCCGCACACCGATGCCGAACAGGCTTTCGCCATCATGGATCGCATCCGTCAGGATTTCGCGCAAATCCGCCATCCCCATGGCAACAGCCATTTCCACGTCAGCGCCAGCGGTGGCATCGCCACCTATCCGCTCTATCAAACCGGCGATGCGCTGATCAAAGCCGCCGACGAAGCGCTCTACCAGGCCAAGCGTGACGGGCGCAACCGCATCCGCACCGACGAGGACTGAGCGCGGCAGGTCGCTCAGCCAAGGATCAGTTTCAGGCCGATCGATATTGTCACGATTTCGAATGCCCGCTTGATCCACAGATTGCCTTTCCTGATCGCCAGATGGCTGCCCAGGTAGCCGCCGAGGACTGAGCCGGCCAGCAGCGCCGGCATCCAGTCCCACGCCACCGTACCGATCACGCCCAGTATCAGTGCGCCGGTGCCGTTCCATAGCAGGCCGCAGAGAATCAGGGTGTAGGCCACGGCGCGAGTGTAGTCGAGGCCGAACCAGCGGATCAGCCAGATGGTGAGGAACAGCCCGGTGCCGCTGGTGATCGAGCCATTGAGAAAGCCGACGACAAACAGCCCCGCCATGCCGCCGACCAGCGCCGCGCCCTGCCGGTTCCTGGGCGCATGGTCCATGCCGAGCCGGGGCTTGAACACCGAATACAGACCCAGCCCCAGCGTCAGAACGCCCAGCGCCAGGGTGGCGATGCGCTCGGGGATCTGCAGGATCGTGACCGCGCCCAGCACCACGCCGGGCAGCCCTGCACCCAGGATGATCAGCGAGAACCGGCGTTCGAGATGCGACTCCTTCAGGTGACGCAGCGTGGCGCCAAGTCCGAGCGCGACGCTGGCGACCTTGTGGGTGGCGAGCGCCACGCCGAACGGCAGCCCCAGAAAAATCAGCATGGGAAACTGGATCAGCCCTGCCCCGCCGCCCGACAGTGCCGAAAAGAAATTTGCCGCCAGCGAGGCGACAAACAGAATCAGCTGGTCGAGCACGCCGGCTAAAGCGTGACGCCGGTTTCGGCCGGAAGCCTGGCGTAGAACAGTTTTAAATCCGCTTCGGCGATGCGCTGCAGCAGCTGGTCGGCCATCGCCGCATCGACGAAGAACTCCACCACCACCGGCAGCTCGCCTGCGAGCTCGAAGAATCCTGCGTCGTGGCGGCCATGGCGGCCGAATCCCGCAACGGCGCGGAACGCCGAACCGCCGGCAATGCCGAGTTCCTGCGCCGTATCGAGCAGCCATTCGTAGGTCAGCTTGCCGTGATGGCGGCTGGCCTCCGACACAAATACCTGCAGACAGACCGCGTTCATTTGAAAAGCCTCATCGAATAAAACCCCAGCCCGGTCGCCAGAAAGGAACCCGTCATGTGGGCGAACGCAATCAGGCCGCCGGTCAGCCACAGGCCGCGCATCAGCGCCGTGACGACTTCGGCGGAAAACGTAGAGAACGTGGTCAGCCCGCCAAGCAGGCCGGTGATGAGAAACAGCCGCGCTTCCGGCGGCACGCCGGGATGTTCGGCAAACCAGGCGATGACCAGGCCGACGAAATAACCGCCGATCAGATTGGCGGCCAGCGTGCCGAGCGGCAGCGAGGGGAATGCGGGGTTGAGCCACAGCCCCAGCCCCCAGCGCAGCCACGCGCCGATGGCCGCACCCAGGCCGATGGCGAAGAAGGCGGTCATGGCTGGCGCGCGTCGGCTGAAATCATGTACGCCTTCTATTCAAGTCCGGCGCTTACATCGCGTCCCGGATGATGTCGTTAAGCAGCTTCTCCACATCGGCCAGGGCTTTTTGCAGGGCCGGATTTTGGGTGGCAGCGGGCTTGCGATAGGCAATATAAACATGCTTGTCGTTGGGAATCGTATACACCGCCACGTTGTAGGGGCACATTACGATCGCGTGCGGATCGGCTTCCATCATCCGGCGCGAAATAGTGGCACTGCAGAATTCGAACTGCTCGGCGTTTTCATACACCACCCTGGTCGCGCCGATATCCCTGCCGGTTCGCTCCAGCATTTCGGCAATATGGTTGGTGTTGGTGATCTTCAGGCCTTGGCCCTCGATCGCGGTTTGCACCAAATCGCGCACAAATTGGTAGTCGCCCTGGGTTTTGAAGGTCACCACATAATCCTCGGCCGCCATCGCGGAAAAGGGCAGGCAGAGCATCGCGCATACGGCAAATATTTTTTTCATGACATTCATCCTGGATTGCAAACCCCGATTTTCATCCGCTCGCGGATAAACAGCAATGGCCATTTGCTACACTCGCCGCATGGCAACGCGATCGAAGACAACGCAACTCAAGGCAGACGGTCGCTTCTGGCTGACTCTGGAAGGCAGGAATTTCCTCGGCCGCGGCCGCATCGAACTGCTGCAGCGCATCCGCGAAACCGGCTCCATCTCCAAAGCTGCCAAGGCGATGAAGATGAGCTACAAGGCGGCATGGGATGCGATCGATGCGATGAACGCCGCGTGGCGATCGCCCCTGGTGGAAAGCGGCCCCGCCGGCAGCCGGCTAACCGAAGAAGCCGAGCGGCTGATCGCGATGTTTCAAAAAATCGAAGCACGTCACACCGCGTTCATGCTGAAACTCACCATCGACCTGTAAAAAACCCACCGCACAAGCAGCGGGTTCATCAACGCGTGGTTACAGAAGCTGTGCTGAAGGCGGCGTTCATTCGTGTTCCGCAACAAAACGCGCGACGAATGCCCCCTCGTAACCCGCCGGCAGGGGAATGCTTACACGATGGCCGCTACCCGGTGCGACCTTGACCGGGGTGCTGTTTTTGCCTTGCATGGTGGCAATCGTCAGTTCCAGGTTGCCTCTGGGATGGATGATCTCGATGCGGTCGCCGACCGAAAACCTGTTTTTCACGTCGATCTCGGCCAGGCCTTCTGCGTCATACCCTATGACATCGCCGACGTAGAGGCTGCGGTCCGACTCGGAATGGCTCTTCAGGTAGCTCTGGTATTCGCGATCCGGGTGGCGCTCGTAGAAACCGCCGGTATAGCCGCGGTTGGCCAGGCCGTCGAGCTCGCGCAGCAGGGCCGGGTCGAGCGGGCGGCCGGCGGCGGCATCGTCGATGGCCTGGCGATAGGTCTGGCAGGTGCGCGCCACGTAATAGGGCGACTTGGTGCGGCCTTCGATCTTGAGCGAGTCGATGCCGATTTCCGTCAGCCGCTGCACGTGTTCGATGGCGCGCAGGTCTTTCGAGTTGAGGATGTAGGTGCCGTGCTCGTCCTCCTCGATGGGCATGTAGCTGCCGGCGCGTTTGCGCTCTTCCAGCAGATACACGTCGCCATCCGGCGCTTCCTTGCCGGGGTGGGTGTTGAACTCCCAGCGGCAGGAATTGGTGCACGCGCCCTGGTTGGGGTCGCGGTGGTTGAAGTAGCCCGAGAGCAGGCAGCGCCCGGAATAGGCGATGCACAGCGCGCCATGCACGAAGACCTCAAGCTCCATGTCCGGGCATTCCTGGCGGATCTCGGCGACCTGGTCGAGCGACAGTTCGCGCGACAGGATGACGCGGCGGATGCCGAGCTTTTTCCAGAACCGCACCGCCGCGTAGTTGACGGTGTTGGCCTGCACCGAAAGGTGGACGGGCATTTCAGGCCAGGTTTCGCGAATCATGTCGATCAGGCCCGGGTCGGCCATGATCAGCGCGTCCGGCTTGAGGGCGACGACCGGCGCCATGTCCGCCAGGTAGGTTTTGATTTTGGAGTTGTGCGGAAAGATGTTGCTGACGACGTAGAACTGCTTGCCCCGGCTGTGCGCGTAGTCGATGCCGATGCCCAGCGCAACTTCGTCGCGGAAGCTGTTGTTGCGCACGCGCAGGCTGTAGCGCGGCTGGCCGGCATACACCGCATCGGCGCCGAAGGCGAGCGCGGTTTCCAGCATGGTTTGCGAGCCGGCGGGTGCCAGCAATTCGGGTTGGCGCATTTCGGTGTGTTTCAAGTGGGATTACCGGCTCACGCAACGGGCTGCGTTTTATAAAAGTTCAGCGGCGCGCTGTTTTTGGCGACGGCCGGTTTCAGTTTCCCCATCACGTGCATCTCGCAGGCCTTGCAGTCGAAGCGCAGGGTGAGCTTTTCGCTGCCGTTGATCAGCGTCAGCGGCGCGGCGCGCACGGTGCCCTGCACGCCGGTGACGCCCTTGGCCTGCTTGGGGCACAGGGAGAGCGAATAGCGCACGCAGTGCCTGGTGATCATCAGCGAGACCTCGCCCGTTTCCTCGTGGCTCTCGTAGGCAGCGGCAATGGCCCGGACGCCGTGCTTCGTGTAGAAGTCACGCGCCTTATGATTGTAGACGTTGGCGAGATAGGTAAGCGTGTCCTCGGGATAGACCGCCGCCGGCTCGACCGCCTGCGCACGCGGCGGACGCCGGTAAGCGGCGGCGCGTCCGGCTTCCAGCGCGGCGACGGCGTCGCGGCGCAGGGCGTTGACGAAGGACGCCGGCATGAACCAGTCCTGCGACAACTCAAGCGCGATTCCCATAGGTGCAAACGGCGTGGCGCCGAGTTTGCCGAGGTGCTCGCGCAGGGTGGCCTCCGCTTTGACGATGTCCTTGGCCGGCTCTTTGGCGTGCGCCGCCTCGACTGTCGCGGCATGGCCGTCCTCGTCGGTCAGCGTCAGCGCGAAGCCGTCCGCAGTCTCCTCCAACCGCAGCCACACGCCGATGCGACGCTCGCCCGACGGCTTGTCGAGCAGGCGCGTCCAGTTCATGTCGCGGTTGCGGCTGACCATCGTGCCGGCGCGCAAGTCCCTGAAACTCGCGATGGTGTCTTTCGGGAACACGCGCCAGGCGCCCTCGCCCAGCTTTTCGGCACGGTTGATGGCGAGGCCGGTCAGGTCTTTCTGCAAGGTGTAGTAGCAGAGGCCGTCGCCGTTATTGAGCACGATATCGGGCGAGTCGGTGTGCAGTTCGACCCATTTGTCGCCGACCTTGCTGACGTAGCCGATGGAAAGGCCGGGGTTCTTCGGCGTGTCGAACGCACCGATGTCGTCGCGGCGGCCGCCGACGAAGTAGTCGGTGAACTCGCGGTTGAAGTTCTGCTCGGGGTCGGGGGTGAAGGCAAACGCGGTGCGACCCGCGGACGCGCGCGCGAATTCCGGGCGGCGCTCGACGAGCTGGTCGAGCAGCGTACGGTAATGGGCGGTGATGTTCTTCACGTAGCCCATGTCCTTGTAGCGGCCCTCGATCTTGAAACTGCGAATGCCGGCGTCGACCAGCGCTTCGAGGTTGCCGCTCTGGTTGTTGTCCTTCATGGAAAGAACATGCTTGTCGTGCGCGACGATGCGCCCTTCCAGGTCGGTAACCTGATACGGCAGGCGGCAGGACTGCGAGCAGTCGCCACGGTTGGCGCTGCGCCCGGTGTGGGCGTGGCTGATGTAGCACTGGCCGCTGTAGGCGACGCACAGCGCGCCATGGACGAAAAATTCCAGGGTGCAGCGCGCAGGATCGGTGGCGGCGCGGATGGCGGCAATCTGGCCGAGGTCGAGCTCGCGTGCCAGCACGATCTGCGACAGCCCAACGTCCTGCAGGAAGCGGGCCTTTTCCGGCGTGCGGATGTCGGTCTGGGTGCTGGCATGCAGCTGGATCGGCGGCAGATCGAGCTCCAGCAGGCCCATGTCCTGGATGATCAGGGCATCGGCGCCGGCGTCGTACAGTTGAATGATCTGCCGCCGTGCCGGTTCCAGTTCGTCGTCGGTAAGGATGGTGTTGAGGGTAACGAATACGCGTGCGTTGAAGCGGTGTGCGTATCCGACCAACCGCGCGATGTCGGCGACTTCGTTGGACGCCGCCGCGCGCGCGCCGAACGATGGCCCGCCGATGTACACCGCATCGGCGCCATGGTTGACGGCCTCGATGCCGATATCGGCGTCGCGCGCGGGCGCGAGCAGTTCAAGTCGATGGGGTTCCACGAGGCGGTGTTCCGGACAGCTAAAGCAACATTTTACCGGAGCCCGCCCGGCTTATTGCGCAGCCGGCTGTTCCCTGACCGCTTCGATCGCCAGTGTCAGCGTGACCTCATCGCTGACAAAGGGCGCGTTCTTGCCCATGTTGAATTCCGAACGCTTGATCTGCGTGCTTGCGTTGGCGCCACAAGCTT
>DATKUP010000056.1:0-1029 GCA_035530575.1 Thiobacillus sp.
AGTTCCGGCATCGAACAGGTCAACCAGGCCATCACCCAGATGGATCAAGTGACCCAGCAGAACGCCGCCCTGGTCGAAGAAGCGGCTGCGGCGGCCGAGAGTCTGCAGGATCAGGCCGGCAAGCTCACCGAGGCGGTGAGCGTGTTCAAGCTGGAGAGTGGGGCGTACAGCGTGCAGCCGGCGTCTCCGGTTCGGCAGGGCGCCACGACAGCCTTGCCGAAGCCAAAGGGCGCGCCGGCCAGAATGATCGCGAGCCCGAAGAAGCTGGCGGCTGCCGGCGGCAGCAATGAGGAGTGGGAAGAGTTTTGAGCGACCGCTTGAAACAAGCTTTGTCCAAGGTACAAAGCCCCCATTCGTTTTCGGTATAAACATCCGATTCAATAAATAGCCGGCACCATTGCTTCGGGATCGCTTGTGATGAAACATGGGATGGGGAAAAGTATTGCGACGCTGATAGCCGGCACACTACTCGTGGTTCCCGCTTGCGCGATGGGCGCCGAAGCCGCAATCGAGGCACAGCAAACGCCTGCTGTCGACAACGGCATCGCTTTCGGATTTCTGTACAGGGCCGATGTTCTTTCCAACGTCTCTGGCGGCTTGAAGCAGGGAACGACCGCGTTGGGAAACCTTGACGTCAAGCTCGGTTTCGACCTCGACAAACTGATTGGCTGGGATGGGGTTTCGGTGGGTTTGCACGGCATCGCGAGCCATGGCGGAAAACCCAACGCCAACCTTGTCGGGAGCAGCCAGGGCGTCGACAACATCGAGGTCGATACCAATGCCGCGAAGCTTTTCCAGGCATGGATCCAGAAGCAGTTCCTAAATGAGAAGCTGTCTGCGCTGTTCGGCCTGTACGACCTCAATTCCGAGTTTTACGTCAGCCACAGCGCGGGGATTTTTCTCCACCCGTCTCCCGGCATCGGCTCCGAATTTGCTCAAACCGGGCTGAACGGACCTTCGGTCTTTCCCACCAGCTCCGTGGGTTTGCGCGTGGGCTATCTCCCCACTCCCGAAACCTATGTGCAGGCG
>DATKUP010000057.1:0-41315 GCA_035530575.1 Thiobacillus sp.
GCGTACCAAGGCCGATGAGGTAATCGCTGTCGAAGATCGTCCCCATTTCCGGAGCGGGCTTTACCTGGCCGGGGGACAGCGTGGTGACGTCGGAGACGCTGTCCACCACCATGCCCATCACGCGGCCGGCAATGTTCAGAATGATCACCACGGTGAACTGGTCGTAGGTGGGGGTGCCCAGACTGAACTTGATGCGCATGTCGACGACCGGCACGATGATGCCGCGCAGATTGACCACGCCCTTGATGAAGTCGGGCGCGTTGGCAATCCGCGTGACCGGCTCGTAACCGCGAATCTCCTGCACCCGCAGGATGTCGATGCCGTATTCTTCCTGCCCCAGGGTGAAGGCCAGAAACTCTTTTCCGGCAGCCTCCCCGGCTTCGGCTTTTGCTTGTGTCTGCGTGCTATACGACATGGCTTTGATCCTTATCTGGCCTCAGAAAAAAACGGGGTCGGCGTTGAGCTGGCGGCTGGAGCGCAAGAGTGCGGAAACATCGAGAATCAGGGAAACACCGCCATCCCCCAGAATGGTGGCGCCAGAAATGCCGGCCACCTTGCGGAAATTCGACTCGAGGTTTTTGACAACGACCTGCTGCTGCCCGACCAGGCTGTCGACCAGCAGGGCTGCCTTTTTGCCGTCGGCTTCGAGAATGACGACGATCCCTTGGGTCGGGTCGGTAAAGCCCGGCTCGATGTCAAAAATCCGGTACAGCGGAATCAGTGGCAAATACTCTTCGCGGATCTTGACCACCTTGCCCTGGCCGGCGATTTCCTTGACGTCTGCAGCTGCCGGCTGCAACGATTCGATGACGTAGCCGAGTGGCAGGATGTACACCTCTTCTCCCACCTTTACCGACATGCCGTCGAGAATCGCCAGGGTCAGCGGCAGCGAGATGGCAATGGTAGTGCCGGCGCCGGGGACGGAACGGATATCGACGGTGCCGCCCATTGCCGCGATGTTGCGCTTGACCACGTCCATGCCGACGCCACGGCCGGACACGTCGGTGACGACTTCCGCGGTGGAAAAACCGGGGGCAAAAATGAGCTGCCAGACATCGGCATTGGGCATCGTGTCCGATACATCCAGACCTTGCTGCTTCGCCTTGGCAAGAATCCGGTCGCGATTCAGGCCGCCGCCATCATCGCTTACCTCGATCACGATATTGCCGCCCTGATGCGCGGCCGACAGGGTCAGCCTGCCGGTTTCGCTCTTGCCACCGGCACGGCGCTTCTCGGGCATTTCGATGCCATGGTCGACGCTGTTGCGCACCAGGTGGGTGAGCGGATCGACAATGCGCTCGATCAATCCCTTATCGAGTTCGGTGGCGGCACCGCGCGTGACAAAATCGACCTTCTTGCCCAGCTTGCCGGCGAGGTCGCGCACCATGCGCGGAAAACGCGAGAACACGTAATCCATCGGCATCATGCGGATCGACATGACCGCTTCCTGCAGGTCGCGCGTATTCCGGGTAAGCTGGCCGACGCTGTTGAGAAGGCGTTCGTGATGGATGGGGTCGAGCACGCCGATACGCTGCTCGATCATGGCCTGGGTGATGACCAGTTCGCCGACCAGATTGATCAGCTGGTCGACCTTTTCAATGCCGACCCGGATCGACGAGGATTCCTGGCTGGTGCCTTCCTTGTCTGAAGCCCGACGGCCAAAGTTCTTGGCCTCGGCCGCAGGCTCGGCTTTGGCCACCTCGGCCGTAACGGCGGGCGCGCTGGCGGCGCCGGTATTCTCCGGCTCGAAAATCCCATAGCCGGGATCTTCGGCCGATGGTTTGGCATCGGCATGCTCCGGTTCGGCGCTGGTTTCCGCCGCTGCCTGCGGCGATCCTTCCGCACCGCCATGCGTAATCTTGAGGTCGTCCGGGTCGAGTACGAACGAGCAGATCGCCACGATGCTGTCCTGGCCCTCGCTGGTGATCAGGGTGAACACCACGCGCTTGTCGGCCAGACCCTCCTGGCTGATCGTTCCCAGCAAACCCAGTTCCGTCGCCAGCGCATCCACATCCCGCTGCGGCACTTCGGGCAGTTCGATACGGAAGTGAAAGTTGCCGTCCGCATCCGCAATCGGTGCGGCCTCGGCCCTGGCGGGTTCAGGTACGGATTCAGGTGCAGGCGCCGGACTCGCCACGGCATCCGTTGTCTCCGGAAGCATGCCCTGCGACAGCGCCTTCAGCCGCTGGCATACGCTGCCCACCGCATCCTGGTCGACGCTCGAACCATGATGATGACCATCCATTTGCATGACCAGGATATCCTTCGACACCAGGAAGGCTTCCACATGCTCGGACGTCAACGCCATCTCGCCCTTGCGGATGCGGTCGAGCAGCGACTCCAGCATGTGGGTGACTTCGGTGATGTCGTTGAAAGCGAACGTGGCGGCGCCGCCCTTGATGGAATGGGCGGCGCGGAAGATCGCATTGAGATCCTCGCTATCGGGTGTGGATACATCGAGAGCCAGCAACAGCTTCTCCATTTCGGCGAGCAGTTCATCCGCTTCGTCGAAAAAAACCTGGTAGAACTGGCTCATATCAATCGTCATGCTGAAACTCCGTTTTTGTTGTGCGGATTGTTACGTGTCGTCTGGCTGCGACTCAGCCAATCAGCTTTTTCACCACCTCGGTCAGCCGCGCCGGATCAAATGGCTTGACCAGCCAGCCATTGGCCCCCGCGGCACGACCCATGGCCTTCATGTCGTCGCCGGACTCCGTGGTCAGCATCAATATCGGCACATTCTGGTAATTCCTCATGGCGCGCAGCGCCCTGATCAGGCTCAAGCCGTCCATGCCCGGCATGTTCTGGTCGGTCAGCACCAGGTCGACTTTCTGCTGCTTCGCCTTGTCGAGGCCATCCTGGCCGTCCACCGCTTCGATCACGCCATAGCCCGCGGCTTTAAGACTGAAGGACAGCATCTGGCGCAATGAGCCCGAGTCGTCCACTGCAAGTATTGTTTTCATCTTTGTCGCTCCCGCTCTTTCCATGTTCGGACCGCTGCCCGCATATTCCATCATTTCAAAAAAGTTCGATGTCGCCACTGTTCATGTGGCGCTGGTTCACCGTGCTGCGCACGCCGCCTGCCCGTTCGGTGCAGCACGTCCCCACCCGGTTGCCGATCTGGCTCAGCATCGCCAGCAGGGCTTCATTGTTGCTTTCCGGCAGAACCGGGCCGCTCGCGTCGAGTGCGCCAAACACGCCGCGCAGCCCGGCCAGATGCTGCACCATGCGGCCGATCAGCTGGCTGGTCATGTCTTGAAACTGCAGGCCGGTCACCGCTGCGGCGACATGCCGATTGATCTCGCCGCGCAGCATCTCGAAGCGCGCCGCATGCACGGGCGCCAGCCTGCCTTCGGCCAGCAGGCCGTCCAGGGCCTCCTGCTGCAGGTCGACAGCGCGATGGATCGCCATGAAGCTTGCACACAGTTTTTTGATGGCCTCGTCCAGCAACACGTCCATCTGTACCAGGTCGCGCTCCACCTCGGCCAGATGCTGGTCGCCGTGTTCCGACACCCCCGACAGCAGGTGCATCACCTGCGCGCGCAGGTGCTCGCTGGCCGAGATGTCGTTGGCAATCATGGCCGGGCTTACAGGAAGTTGAATAGCGACAGGCCGGAGGCTGTCACGAAGGAGCGCTGCGCGGCTTCGAGCGTGAACTGCTGCTGCGAGAGCCGTGTCAGCGCCTCGTTGTAATCGAGGTCCTGCAGGTCGGACAGGGTCTGGCTGTACTGGATATGGCGGTCCTCGCCCGCATAGTCGAGGGCATCGAGCTCCTGCAGGCGCGACCCGGCCGAGGTGCGAACCGTGAGCACGTTATCCAGCGCCTGGTCCATATTGGTATTGGCGGTTGCCAGCCCATTTGTTAGCGCTGTGGCGGCTGCGGCATCGACTACAGGTGTCTGTAGCAAGGCGATGAGATCGCTCAGGGTGGCGAATACGTCCTGCCCTCCGCCCTGGAACACGGTCGACCCGGGGGCAGTGGCCGACATCTGGCGCGTGGTATCGACCTGAATCAGACGTTGTCCCGCGTCGCCGTCATATGTCACCACACCGAGCGCGTCTTTGGAAAACGCGGGCGTTGCGGTCTGGAATCCGGAGAACATATAGTTGCCCATTCCATCGCGGCTGTTGGCCAGCCCCAGCAACTGATCCCGGCGCGCGCTCAATTCAGTCGCCAGGAAGCCACGTTCCGTATCGCTCAATGTGCCATTGCCGGCCGTGATGATGGTGGTTTTTACGTCCTGCATCAGCTCGGTCACGCCCGACAGCGTACCTTCCATTTCGCTTAACGCGCTTTTGGCATACTGGCGGTTGACACCGTACTGGGTATTGCGCGACTGCGACTGCGAAACTTCCAGCGCACGCGCGGCAGCGACCGGATCGTCCGCCGGGGTGAGGATGCGACGGCCGGAGGCGATCTGCTGGTCCGTCCTGACCAGGCTGGACTGCAGTTCACCGAGTTGAGCTGCGCCGGATTCAAACAGGGTTTGGGTGCTGATACGCATGGTGTTCGTTTCCCTTCTTGTCAGCCGAGCGAAAGCAGTACGTCGAACATCTCGCTGGCAGCCTGCATGACCTTGCCGGCCGCCTGATAGGCCTGCTGGTAACGCAGCAGATTGGCCGCCTCTTCGTCGAGGTTGACGCCCGATTCGGACTGCAGCGAGAGGTTCGCCTCGGACAAGAGATTGCCTGCTGCACTGCTGGTCACCTCGAGTTCGCGGGTCTTGTTGCCGATCTGGCTAACGATCTGCGAATAGGCGCCCTGGTAAGTGGTGGTGCCCCCATTCATGGTATTGGCGGTTTGCAGCGCACCCAGCAGCAGGGCGTTGCGGTTGTCGCCCACGCCGCCGGTGTTGGGGCCCACGGTGAAGGTGTCGGTGTCGGCCGGTGCGCCGCTGATCGTGACGCTCCAGCCGTTATAGGTAATCGTTTCACCGGGCGTATACGAAACCCCGATCGGATCTCCCGTCCCGATTCCCGTCACGTTGTAGCTCGTGGGAGAGGTGAATGTGATCGTGACGGGTTCCTGCAAATTGGCATCGGGAGGCGATGGCGTGTTTACGCTGCCCGGGCTGATGGCCCCCGTCCCGCTATTGGTGCTTGCGGCCTCGGCAAGAATCGGCGCGGCTGCCGCGATCTGCCTGGGATCGGTGATCGCCACAGAAAAGTCGGATGCGCTCGTTGCAGAAAAGAAATTGCCGCCGAGGTTGCCGTCGATATCCTGCCCCAGGCGATGCTGGGCGTTGAACGTGGTGGCGAGGCCAATGGCGAGGTCGTCGAGTGACTGCTGCGCCGGTTCAAGCGTCTGGCTGCGGAATTCGAGCACGCCGCCAAGCTTGCCGCCGCCAAGGCTGGACTCGCCGATAATGACGGGGCCATTGGCGGTCTGGTAGGCTACCTCGATTCTTTCAGGGTCGGTGGGCGAGGCGACAGTGGTGAGCGAGAGGGTGCTCACCCCGACCACCAGCGGTTGACCATTGCCGATGAAAACGTTGTAGCCGCCGTCGCCCTGCTTGACGACCGTCGCCCTGGTTTCCTTGTTGAGGTCGAGAATCAGCTGGTCACGCTGGTCGAGAAGATCGTTGGCGGGCTGGCCGGTCGCGCCCTGGGCGCGGCCGATGGCATCGTTCAGTTGCGCGATCTGCTTCGCGTAGCCGTTGATGACGCTGACGCTCGACGTGATCTGGCTATTGACGCCCTGCTCGATCTCGTCGAGCCGTCCGGCCATGCTCTGAAAACCCGAGGCCAGCGATTCGGCCGATGACAGCGCCGCCTGACGCGCCGGAATCGACGAGGGATTGGAGGACATCTCCTGCGTGCCGCTAAAAAAATCCTGCAAGGCGGGCGACAGACCGGAAGCGGGGTCGGCCAGCATGTTGTCGATCTGCTTGATCTGGGTGTAATAGCTGTCGAGTCCGCTTTTCGTGGTCTGCGCGGTGCGTACCTGGCTGCCGAGAAACTCGCTGTAAACACGCTTGACCGTGGAAACCTCGGTGCCCTGCCCCATGAAGCCAAAACCGTAACTCTGCGGCTGGGCTGCGCTCTGCACCACGACCTGGCGATTGAAGCCCGGCGTTGCGGCATTCGCGATGTTGTGGCCAGTCGTGTTGATGCCTGCCTGCGCGGCTGCAAGTGCGCTCTGACCGATGCTGAGTATGCTGGTTGCCATGTTTTGTCGATGCGCGCGAGTCGGGATTGGAGGGAACGAGTGCGATTGCTGGAGGAATCGGCAGGTTCGCCGGTTTCTTGAATCAGGTGGTTTCGACCAGGCGAATAACGCTCATCAGCTTCTGGGCGTATTTGGGGTCGGTAGCATAGCCGGCCTGCTGCAGGCCCTGGGCAAAGCCGGCGGCATCCTGTCCCTGCACGATCACGTTCTGGTAGCGTGCGTTGCCGCGCAGCAGGTTGGCGTAGTCGCGGAAGGAGTCGGCGTAGGAATCGTAGGCGCGGAAGGATTCCACCTGCTTCTGCGGCTGGCCGTTGACGTATTCCGTGGTAACGATATCGACCGTCTGGCCTTTCCAGTTGGCGCCGGCCTTGATGCCGAACAGGTTGTGACTGTTGTGGCCGTCGGCCCCGCGGATTTCAGCCTTGCCCCAGCCGGTTTCGAGTGCCGCCTGGCCCAGCATGAAGCGGGCGGGAATGCCGGTGCTGGCGCTCGCCGCCTGGGCGTGCGGCAGCAGCTGCTGCACAAAGGCCTCGACGTGCGCCGGTGTGTCCCCGCTGCTGCGAGCCGGCGTTGCCGGCAGCCCCGGCACATACGACTCCATCCCGCCTTGCGGGACTTTAGCGCGTAGTGGATCGGAGTTCCCTTGCGAGGCGTTCAAAGGAAAGCCCTGCGCAGCATCCTCGCCCGGCGGCACATCCAGCGCGCCGGAGAGCTGGCGCACCATCACCTCAGCCAGGCCGATACCGCGGCTGGCCATGCGCTGCGTCAGCTGCTGGTCGAGCATGGAGGTGTACATGCGGGTCTGTTCGCTATCGAACATGCCGTCCTGCGGGGTTGCCTCGCGCATGCTTTTCATCAGCATGTTCATGAACACCGCCTCGAACTGCTGCGCTGCCTGCTTCAGCGACTCGGGTGACGCGTTTTTAGCATCGAGCCGGAGCTGGTTGACGCCCTGGACATCGAGGGCAAATTTCGAGGAGAGGTCGGCGCCGCCGACGCCCATCAAATGACCTCCAGCTCGGCGCGCAGTGCGCCGGACGCTTTCAGCGCCTGCAGGATCGCCAGCAGGTCCTGCGGGGTGGCGCCGATGGAATTGAGCGCCTTCACCACATCGGAGAGCGCAGCGCTGCCCTTCAGCAGCATGATTTCACCCGGCTGCTGGCGGATTTCGATCTGCGACTGCGCGGCGACCACGGTTTGGCCCTTGGAGAACGGCGCGGGCTGGCTGATGACCGGTTCGGTGCTGATGACCACCGACAGGTTGCCGTGCGACACCGCGCTGGGGTCGAGCATGACGGCCCGGTTCATCACCACCGAACCGGTACGCGCATTAATGATGACCTTCGCCATGGCTTGCGCGGGGCTGACGTCGAGGCTTTCGATCGCGCCCAGGAAGGCCACCCGCGCGTCGTCGCCGAGCGGCGTCTTCACCTGGATCACGCGGCCGTTGAGGGCGCGCGCGGTGTCCTGGCCAAAGTGCGCATTCACCGCTTCGACCACGCGGCTGGCGGTGGTGAAATCGCTTTGTCGTAATTCAAGATTGATGCTGCCCGCTTCGCCCAGTGTGCTGGCGATGCTGCGCTCGACCGTTGCGCCGGCGGGGATGCGGCCGACGCTCAGATGGTTGATCTGCACCTGGCTGCCGTTGGCCGAGGCGCCGGCGCCACCGACCACCAGGTTGCCCTGCGCCATCGCGTAGACCTGGCCGTCGGCGCCTTTCAGAGGGGCCATCACCAGGGTGCCGCCGCGCAGGCTCTTGGCATTGCCGATCGACGACACCGTGATGTCGATAGCCTGGCCGGCCTGAGCAAATGGCGGCAGCTCGGCCGTCACCATCACCGCGGCGACGTTCTTCAGCTGCATGCTCACGCCTGTCGGCAGGTTGACGCCCATTTGCGTCAGCATGTTGGTGACGCTCTGAACGGTGAAAGGCGTCTGCGTGGTCTGGTCGCCGCTGCCGTCCAGGCCCACCACCAGACCGTAGCCCACCAGCTGGTTGATGCGCACACCCTGGATGGCGGCGATGTCCTTGATGCGCTCGGCATGCGCCATGCCGGAGAGCAACAGCACGGCCAGCATGAGCAGACGTGGAATGGTCATGGTATCCACCATTTATCCTGAAAAATTGAACCACAGAGGCACAGGGGCACAGAGAAGAACAAATGGATTGCTTCGCCTGCCTGCGTCACCCATCGGGCGATTGCACGCGCGACACCCCATCGTTTCTTCAATCATCTCTGTGCCTCCGTGTCTCTGTGGTGAAGGGTTCGGTTTTATAAAGGGATGAAACTCAGGAAAAAGCGTCCCAGCCAGCCCATCACTTCGGCCGTGTCGAATTTGGCGCTGGTGCGGTATTCGAGGCGCGCGTCTGCCACCCTGGTCGACGACACGGTGTTGTCTGCCTGGATGGTGTCGGGCTGTACCACGCCCGACAGGCGGATGTATTCGGTTCCTTTGTCGAGCGCGATCTGCTTTTCGCCGGCGATGAGCAGGTTGCCGTTGGGCAGCACTTCGATCACGGTGACAGTGACGCTGCCGCTGAAGGTATTGCTGGAATTGAGTGCCGACTTGTCGTCATAGGTATTCGATGCTTCGGCGTTCACCCCCAGCCCCTGAAACATCTTCAGCGGCAAACCCGCGACTGCGCTGATCGACGAGTCGACCTCACTGGTTTTCGATGCATTGGACGACGCCTGCTTGCCCGCCTGGGTCTTTTCGTTGATGACGATGGTCAGCACGTCGCCGACCTGGCCCGCCCGCCGGTCCTCGAACAGCGGGCGATAGACCGCCGCCCGGTAGATGGCACCATTGTTGGACACCGGTACGGGCTGCGCCTGCGATCGTGCGGTGGTCGGCTTCTCGACGATGGACGTCGGCGTGGTGCCGCAACCCGCCAGCCCCAACAGCAAACCGAACACGCCAAGTGAACGCAAGATAGTCATCGCCAGTCTCACGTCTGGGTCAGACGCTGCAGCATCTGGTCGGATGTCTGGATGGCCTTGCTGTTGATCTCGTACGCGCGCTGGGCCTGGATCATGTTGACCAGCTCTTCCACAACGTTGACATTGGAGGTTTCGACGTAGCCCTGATTGAGCAGGCCGGCACCGTTGCTGCCTGGTGCATTGGAGCTTGGGGCGCCGGACGAGGCGGTTTCGCTGTAGAGGTTCTCGCCCAGGCTCTGCAGACCGGCCGGGTTGATGAACATCGCCAGCTGCAGAGTGCCGACCGTGACAGGCGTGACCGATCCTGCCTGCTGCACCGACACTGTGCCGTCGCGCGCGATGGTCAGACTTTGCGTGTCGGCCGGAATGGTGATGGCAGGCTGCACCGCGTAGCCGCTGGAGGTGACCAGCTGGCCGTCGGCGTCGGCCTGGAACGAACCGTCCCGGCTGTAGGCGGTAGTGCCGTCCGGCATCAGCACCTGGAAGAAGCCGTTGCCCTGGATTGCCACATCCTTGGCGTTATCGGTCTGCTGCAGGTTGCCCTGGGTAAAGATGCGCTCGGTCGCCACCGGCTTGACCCCCGTACCGATCTGCAAACCAGACGGCAGTTGTGTCTGTTCGGACGACTGCGCGCCGGGCTGACGAATGGTCTGGTAAAGCAGATCCTCGAACACCGCGCGCGCACGCTTGAAGCCGCTGGTGCTGACGTTGGCGAGGTTGTTGGAAATCACGTCCATCTGCGCCTGCTGCGCATCCAGGCCGGTCTTGGCAATCCATAGTGAGCGAATCATATCGGCTCCTTAATTAAACGTTTTAACCACTAACCACAGAGACACAGAGACACGGAGAAAACCCGTCAATATCCTGAATAACTCCGCCTCGTTTTCTGCCTGCTTCAAATGCTTTTCCTCTGTGCCTCTGTGGTGAATAGGTTTTCAACTCATGCTCAGTAGCTGCGCTGCCTTGCTGTCGTTGTTTTCGGCGTGCTGCAGCAGTTTCATCTGCATGTCGAACTGGCGCGCCAGAGAAATCATGTTGACCATGCCGTCGACGACATTGACGTTGGATGACTCCAGCGCGCCGCTGATTACAGTCACGTCTGGATCGGCAGCCGCCAGGCTGCCGTCTTGCAGACGAAACAGGCCGTCGTCGCCGCGCCTCAGATCGGCTTCCGGCGGATTCACCAGCTTCATGCGCCCGGCCGTGGTCAGGCCGGTGGCGTCAGAGCCATCGGGCACCAGCGAAATCGTGCCGTCCTTGGCCACCGCGATGTTGCGGCCGGGCGGGATCGACAGCGGGCCGCCGTCGCCCATCACGGTGAGCCCTCTGCCCGTTTGCAGCACGCCGTTCTCGTCCAGCTTCAGGCTGCCGTTGCGGGTGTAGGCCTCGCTGCCGTCCGCGGCCTGCACCGCAATCCAGCCGTCACCCTGCACCGCCACATCGAGCTCGCGCCCGGTGTGCTGGATCGCTCCACCGCGGAAATCGCTGCCGGTGGTGGAGTCGACCACGAAGGCGCGGGTGTCCACGATCGCGCCCTGTACCGGCACCGCGCGGAACTGGTCGATCTGCGCGCGAAAGCCGGTGGTGGTCGCGTTCGCCAGGTTGTGCGAAGCGGTCGCCTGCTGTTCCAGGATGTGCTTCGCGCCGGACATGGCGGTGTAGATGAGACGGTCCATACAACCTCCCTATTGAATCGGCGCTTAACGCAGGTTGACCAGGGTTTGCATCACCGCATCCTGGGTCTTGATGGTTTGCGCGTTGGCCTGATACGCCCGCTGGGCGGTGATCAGATTGACCAGCTCGGCGGTGAGGTCGACGTTGGAATCTTCGACCGCCAACGATTGCAGCACGCCGAGGTTGCCGGAATCCGGCGTGCCCACCAACGCCGATCCCGACGTCGAGGTCTCGGCCCACATGTTGTTGCCCAGCGGCTGCAGGCCGTTGGGGTTGGCGAAATTGGCCAGCACTACCTGGCCCAGCACCGCCGACTGGCCGTTGGTATAGCGCCCCAGAACCATGCCGTCGGCGCCGATGTTGAAGCTGGCCAGCCGCCCCGAGGCATAGCCGTCCTGGTTCAGTGTGTTGACGCTGAAGACGGAGCCGAACTGGGTCGAGCCGGTGAAGTCGAGGTCGAAACTGAGATCGGCCGCGCCCGTGTCTAGCGTCAAGGGACCGACCGAAAACGGCATGGTGGTCGCCGTCGTGTCAATCAAGCCGTTCGTGTCGAAGCTGAGGGTGCCAATAGATGAAGCTGCGTCACCATCCAAAGACGCATGCACCTCCCAGGTTCCCGGTGCCGATTTGACGTAGAAGGTTTGCAGGGTGTGCGCATTGCCCAGGCTGTCATAGACCGAAACCGCCGTGGAATTATTGAAGGCGGTCGGATTGTTCATGTCGAACGGAATCGTCACTGGTTCTACACTGCCGGAATCCAGATTGACCACGGCATTCACTTCGCTCGTGATCTGCGGCGACAGGTCGGCAGCATTGATGTTCAACGGCGCCGGCGCGCCGGTCGACAGCGCGCCGCTGGCATTCGCCGTGTAGCCGGTCAGCTTGGCACCGGTCGGATTGACGATAAAGCCCATGCGGTCGAGCTGGAACTGGCCGTTGCGCTGGTAGGTGACCTCGCCGTTGTTGTCCATGCGAAAGAAGCCGCCGCCGTTGATCGCCATATCGAGCGGGTTGTTGGTGGCCGTGATGTTGCCCTGGGTGAACTGCTGGGACACCTGCGCCACCTTGGTGCCGATGCCGATATTGGCGCCGCCGGCGCCGGTCAGCGAGTTGGCATAGACGTCGGCGAACTGCGCCTGCGACTGTTTGAACCCGACTGTGCCAGTGTTGGCGACGTTGTTGCCGATGACATCCAGATTCTTTGCGGCGGCATTGAGGCCGCTCAAGCCTTGCTGAAAACTCATGTTCTGCTCCTTGTGTTGATTGCGCCCGGTTTACCCGTCAGGTTCACGTTGTCGTACTCAAAAAATCTGCCGGATATCGGCATACGTCACACTCTCGCTGTTCGCCAGGTTGATCTGCACACCCTGGCTGTTCTGCGAGACGCTGTTGACCAGCCCCAGGTGCAGGGCAGTGCTGTCGACCTGCTCGCCGCCCTGGGTGGCATTGATCCTGAAGGTATACGCACCATCCGGCGCGGCTGTCCCGCTGCTGGTCAGTCCATCCCACGCCATCAGGTTGACGCCGTCTTCACGCGGCCCCAGATCGAGGCTGCGCACCGCGCCGCCGGTGGCATCGAAAATATCGACCGTCACCTTGTCGGCCGGGCGCGATAGATCGAAGCCCATCACGTTTTCCAGTTCGGCCGGGCTGATGCTGTCGCCCGGCACCAGCACGGCGCTTCCGATCAGGTTGGCCGCCTGCGCCATCTGGTTGACGCCCATGCTTGCGGCAAGTGCATCCAGGGTGGCGTTCATGTCCTCGATGCCCTGCACCGTGGAAAGCTGAGCCATCTGGCTGGTCACCTCGGCGTTGTCGAGCGGATCCAGCGGATCCTGGTTTTTCATCTGCGCGACCAGCAGGGTCAGAAAGCGGTCTTCCGTTTCCTTGGCGGTGCTGGTCGTGCCAGCGCTGGACAGGCTGCTGACACTGCTTGCGTCTTGTACCGTACTCATGGCGTATCCTTTTTTACGTTTTCAGGTTTGATTATTCAGGCTGATCACTGGCCCAGGTTCAGGGTCTTGAGCAGCAGGGTTTTGGTGGTGTTCGTCATTTCAACGTTGGACTGGTACGAACGCGAGGCGGAAATCATGTTGACCATCTCCTCGACGACATTGACGTTGGGCATGGTGACGTAGCCTTTTTCGTCGGCGAGCGGATTCTTCGGATCGAACACCATCTTCATCGGCGACGGATCGTCGATCACGGCAGCGACGTTGACGCCGGTTGCACCATTTACACCCACCGGAGTGGCGGCAAACACCACCTGTTTGGCCTTGTAGGCTTCGCCGTTGGCACTGACGGCGCTGTCGGCGTTGGCAAGATTGCTGGCGACGGCATTGAGCCGCTGCGACTGGGCATTCATGGCCGAGCCGGCCACACTGAAAATATCGAACAGAGACATGCGCTAGACTCCTTATCCCTGAATGACCGCCAGCATGCCTTTGATCTGCTGGCTGATCCGGGTCAGGTTGAATTCATAATGAATAGTGTTGTCGGCGAAGGCGGCGCGCTCGGCGTCCATGTCGACCGTGTTGCCGTCGACGCTGCCCTGCGCCGGGGTGCGGTAGAGCAAACCCGCGTCGGCGGCCTGGCCGGGATTACCCGCCAGATGCCCCGGCGTCGTGGTGGTCAGCGCAGTACCGCCGGAGCTGCCTGCGCCGTTGAGCGCGTCCTGCAGGGAGGACTTGAAATCCAGGTCGCGCGCCTTGTAATTGGGCGTGTCGGCGTTGGCGATGTTCGACGCCAGCACCTGCTGGCGCTGGTCGCGAACGCGCAGCGCCTGGGTGTGAAAGCTCAGCATGTCATCCAGCCGGTTCAGCATGGTCGTCACCTCGTTACTTTGCCGCGTGTGCCGCAAAGCCTTTTTGCGATGACTGCATCCTAGACACGCGCCTGTCCATCCAATCGCACGATAAGCGGCAGAAAGCCGGTCCATTTCGCCGTTTAAGATGACGCGCCGCTTCCTACAATGGCGCAATGTGAGAAACCGAGTCGAGGAGCCGCAGATGGCAGCAGGATCGATCCAGGCAGGCAAACGAGTCCACCGGGGGTGGCTGGCCGCCGCATGCCTGTGCGTGTCGGCCGTCGCCCATGCGGCGGACCGGCAGGATCCGGCCGCGCTGCAGGCGCATGTCGAACGCTTCCTTAAAACGCAGACCGGCGGCCTGCCGGGCAAGCTAAGCATCCAGGTCAAGCCGCCGCGCGGTTCGCTGCCGGCCTGTGCGGCGCTCGACACCTTCCAGCCTGCGGGCAGCCGCAGCATCGGCAAGATCACCGTGGGGGTGCGCTGCCTGGCGCCGATCCAGTGGACGGTCTACCTGTCCGCCCAGGTGCGGCTGATCGGAAGTTATGCCGTCACCCGTCAGCCGCTACCCGCCAACCACGTGCTGACTGCGGCCGACATCGCCCTGCGCGAGGGCGACCTCGGCAGCCTGCCCGCCGACGTCGTCACCGATGCCGATGCGATGCTGGGCTATCGCGCGGTTTCCGGACTGGCCGCGGGCGCGCCGCTGCGCGGTGCATTGTTGCGTCCGCCACTGGCAGTGCAGCAGGGACAGACCACCCGCCTGGTGATGAACGGCCCGGGCTTTTCCGTCCAGAGCCAGGGGCAGGCGCTGGCCAATGCCAGCCGCGGCGACCGGGTACGGGTGAAAACCCGCTCCGGCCAGGTGGTCAGCGGTGTGGCGCAGGACGGCCAGCGGGTAGTGGTTACCTTTTGAGGTCCGGCTTCAGTAAATTCGCAAAACGACGTTACTGATGTAGTTTGAAAAAACATTTCCCCGCTCTGCCCGACCCGATACAGGAATCCATCATGAAAATCGATCCCGGACCGAAGCCACTTACGCTGCCGGCTTCCGTCGAAAACCAACCCGCCCAGCCGCAGGCGAACAAGCATGCCGACATCGAACAGACCGATGTCAGCCTGAGCCAGCGTGCGGTCGAACTCAAGCAACTGGAAACCCGGCTTGCAGCGATTCCGGTCGTTGACCGTGCGCGCGTGGACAGCATCAAGGAAGCCATTACCAGCGGCCAGTACACCATCAATACCGGGAATATCGCCGAAAGCCTGATCGACTCGGTGAAGGAAATGCTCCATGTCGCCAGCTAAGCCGTCGCACGGCAACACGGCCCTGCTTGCCAGGCTGAAGATGGAAAATGCCGCGTGGCAGGCATTGCTGGATGTGCTGCAGGAGGAGGAGAAAGCATTGATCGAGGGTGACGCCGATCGCCTGGCGCTGCTGAACACCGCCAAGCTGACCCAGTTGCAGACCATGAGCGACCATGCGCGGAGCCGTCTTGCCGATCTGCAGGCGGCCGGCCACCCGCCCGATCACGCCGGCATGGACGCCTGGCTGGCGCAGCTTGGCCAGCCCGAAGCGCGCGCCTGCTGGCAGCAACTGCACCAAATGGAGCAGGACGCCCAGGCGGCGAACCAGCGCATCGGCACGCTGATCGAGCTGCGCCTGACCACCACCCGCCAGGCGCTCAATGTACTGGTCCACAGCGCAACCAGCCAGGGCGGTCTGTACGACCAGGCGGGCCTGGCGGTCGCCGCCCACAAAGGCAAACCGCTCGCCGCCGCCTGATTATTAAAGGCTATGTCACTGTTGGCTGTTGAAGTTATGCCTTGCTCCCTCCGATGAAGCCCCTACCCTGCGGCATCTCGCAGGCGGCCCCGTGGAAGCGGCTTCAGCCGCGATGCGCCGCAAGGCGCAAAGAGCAAATGCTCGCCAGGATCTTGCCGCGCCACCTTTGCGGGCTACCGCCCGCATCGCGGCTGAAGCCGCTCCCACGGGGCTGGCTAACACCAACAAATAACGGTGAAAGAGCCTTATTAAACGACCTGAACGGGTTTGCCGTAGCAGCGGGCTTGCCCGCGAAATCATTTCGCCCTGCCTGTGGGAGCACCCGCACGGGGTAGGCCGTTGTTGTAAGGCCGATAAATCGGTAACAACCACGCACCGGCGCCTTCGCCAGCTTCGGGCTGGGGCGGCCATCCTCCCACTCCCTGCAGGCTTCAAATTTCATGTGGCCGGATCGGGGCGCGTAAAACGCTGCGGGCTCATCGCCCGCATCAGTTCGGCCTCCAGCGGCAAGGGCTGCTGCGTCAGCAGATCGGCCAACGCCTCGCCCAGCAAGCCAGCCCACACCACGCCACGCGAGGCATAGCCTGCCGCCACGAATAATCCCGGTTGCCCGCTGACCGCCCCCATGATCGGCAGCCGGTCCGGCAGGGTCGCGCGCAGCGAGGCGCGCCCCTTCACTTCAGCTGCTGCCAGATGCTCGCCCGCCCCCGGCAGGATCGCCTCCAGCCGCGCCAGGTTGGCCATGTCGCTCGCCGTGCGCGGCGCGGTATCGTCGTCATCGTTCTCGTAGGTTGCACCGACCAGGAGTTGGCCCCCACCCGGCGCCACATAGCCTTCGCGCGCGATCACCCGCCGAATTGCCGGCAGGTAGCCTGGCGGCAACTGCGTGATCTGCCCGCGCACGGTACTGAGCGGCCAGGGTTGATCCGGGACCAGATTGAGCGCGTCACGCGCGTTCGCCAGCACCACGACATCGGCCTCGGCCAGCACCGCGCCGTCATCGCCCAGGACCTGCCAGCCCGCTGTGACGGCCTCCACGCATGCGACGGCGCTGCCGGTCTTCAGCTGGATCGCCGGATGATCGAGCCAGGCGCGGCACAGGCCCGTCGGCACCACCCAGCCTGCCGTCGGATAAAACGTGCCGGGTGCTGCGACTGGCCAGTTGGCCAGTTCGCGTGCCGCGCCCAGTTCCACCCAGCGTGCGTAATCGGCAGGCGGCGCCGTAGCGGCCAGCGCCTGTTGCTGCTTCATTGCTGCATCCGCATCGTTCGCCAGATGCAGTACGCCGCAACGCGACCATTTAACTCCATCCAGCGCCGCCCAGGTGCGCAGGTCATGCAGAAACGCCGCGCGCGTCAGGCGCACGGCGCAGTTGTCGTCGCGCGAGATCAGCGGCCGGAAAATCGCCACCGGGTTGCCCGAGGCGGCCTGCGCCGGCGAATCGGCACGCTCGAATACCGTAATGGACAGGCCCCTCGCCGCCAGTGCATGCGCCACTGCAGCACCCGCCACCCCGGCACCGATGACAGCGACACGCCTCGGCACCGCAGATTCAACGCGCCGGGATCGGCCCGCATGGCGCGCGCTCAGACAATGCCGCTTGCGGCCAAAGCCCGCGCGTTTTTCGCAGGCAAAGCCCGCCTGCGTCAGGCCCTGCCGCACCGCTGCCGCCACCGTGTAGCTCGCAGCGACCGCACCGGACCGGGCCAGCTTCGCCAGCGCATCGAACAGACGGGGCTGCCACAAATCGGCGTTGCGGTCGGGCGCAAAGCCGTCCAGATAGAAAGCGTCCACCCCGGCGTGCACCTGCGGCAGACAGTCGTGCGCATCACCCAGCATCAGGGTCAGCTGCACTCGCCCGCCATCGAGCGCGATACGATGGAAGCCCGGTGTCAGCGTCGGCCAGTTCGCCAGAAGTTCATCGGAGAGCGCACTGAACTCCGGCCACAGCGCATGCAGACGCGCAAGGTCGTCGGCGTTGAACGGATGCTTCTCGACCGACAGGAAATGCAGCCGCGCCGGGCGTTGCGGGTCGTCGCGCCAGGCCGCCCAGGTCGTCAGGAAATTCAGTCCGGTGCCGAAACCGGTTTCCAGCACCACAAAGCTGTCGCGCCCGGCCCATCTGCGCGGCAGGTCGCAGCCGTGCAGGAAAACATGGCGCGCCTGCCCTGCGCCGCCGTCGGCGGAATGGTAGATGTCGCCGTAAGCGGCGGAATACGGCACGCCGTCCTTGAATTCTAGGGGAGCGGGAGCGATAGTTTTGAGCATGGCCGGATATTACATTGAGCCGGTTTACTTCAAGGCTCGATCCCGTGCGGGCGTTGATCTGGCGCCGGCGGCGTGCCGGCAATGCGGGTGGCGCGCCTGAGTCCGGTGGATGCGTTGCGGATCGAGCAAAAAATCGTCCGATACGCATCCGCAAGCAAAAACCCGGCAATGCTCCGCCCACGCTTGACGCCTTCCATTGGCGTTTGTCCTACAAGAAGCCGATTTTTTCGCCTATACCAATAAAGTAGCGGTCCATCTAAATTCTCATCTGCGTCACTCATACGCACGGTGGCCTCGCTGAGTGTATGGCCGACACGCAAGCCCGTGCCAGTTTTTAGCCTTTCATCACCACGTTCGTAAGGAGAACCTCATGAAAAACGTATCCAGTATCGCAGCGATCACCCTGACCGCAAGCCTTGCCCTGCTCGCAACCGGTTGCGACCGCAAGCCTGCCGATCAGACTGCCGGTGAAACGATTGACAATACTGTCGCAGAGACGAAACAGAACGCCCGTGAACTGGGTAATACGCTCGAGCAGCAGACCGACCAGGCCGGGCAGGCGCTCGACGACACGGCCATCACCACCTCGATCAAAACCAGATATTTCGCCGACGACACACTCAAAGGTCTGGATATTTCGGTTGAAACCGTGGACGGTGTCGTTACGCTGACGGGGACAGTGCAGAACGACGACGCCAGGTCGCTCGCCACGACGATTGCGCAGGGCGTTGACGGGGTAACGAGCGTCAACAACCAGCTCACGATCAAATAAGCCCGCCGGACGTTTAAAACAGGTCAGCCTCAGGGCTGGCTTCGGCACGTCAGGACGTATCAGCGCCAGGAATGCCGAGGTGGTCGGGCAGCAATTCGTCACTGCCGTCCATATCCCCTACCTCGTCGTAGCGCAACGGCCTGGGGTGGCTGTGCGTGGCGTGGCTGCGCAAAAAATTACCGCCCGTTATCTCGGCGAGAATCATGACGTGGTCACCCGCCGGATGTTTCGACACGACCCTGCAGTCAAGATAGGCGAGACCTTCCTCAAGTATCGGGGCACCCGAGCGGGCCACGGTCCAGGACACGGCGCCCAGCTTGTTTTCGTCGCGGGCGCTCCGGTTGCCGAAGAAATCTGCGAGGGCGCACTGGTCGTGCCGCAATACAGTCACTGCAAAAACACCGCTTTCCACGAGCAAGGGATAGGAAGCGTTGCCGGGATTGACGGCAAGCGCCAGCATGGGTGGCTGTATGGACACCTGCATGACGGAGGAAGCTGTAAAAGCATTGCGCAGGCCGTCTTTCCCCACGCCCACCACATAGACGCCCTGGGTCACAGTCATCAGCAGGTGCTTGACGGGATTTTCTATGCTCATGTTCATTCTGGCGGCAAGCGCCCATTCTCAGGATCGAGCACGTACTATGCCCAGAGATTCTGACTGCGGCGAGTCGGCATGCCCCGAAACAGGCGCCAGACAATTCCGGCCACGCAACGGGGCGAAGATCCGGATTACTGGCATGGAACCCGATTCAGCCTGGCCTTCAGATGCGGATAAATCGGTCCAGCGTGATGGGCCGTCATGACGGCTCGTACCCTTCTCGATGGGTCGCATTGATGGCGCGCAGCAGTTCGCGAAACGGGATGTTGCGCTCGTGTTTCTTGAACAGCGGCATGAAGGCCAGATCTTCGCCTTTCCCTACGCCCTCGTATTTTCCGGACGTCATCGATTCGTAGAGGCCGCGCAACATCGTGTCGAGGTCATCCAGGAACGGCATGTAGATCGATGCTTCTTCGTCGTCATGCTCGAGGCAGGCGCGTAATTCATCGACCTCGTACACCGCTTCGTGCACCAGGTCGATCAGTTGGTTGAGATCTTGAGCCTTTTTCATGTTCGTGTGCTTTTTGACAAAGCATAAGGATACCGCACCGTCGCCTGGCGGGTAGCGCGACCGGAACAGGATTTGAGCGCAAGATCCGGATTGCAGGCTGCTTTAAACCGGTTGACACTGTCATTCCCGAATCCCGGATGAACATCCATCATGGATACCAAATCCCTTGCCCCAACACTGAACGCCGACCCGCTTGCCGAACGGCGCTGGCAGGCGGTCGTCCGCCGCGACGCGCAGGCGGATGGTGAATTCGTCTACGCCGTCAGGACCACCGGCGTGTACTGCCGGCCGTCCTGCCCGTCGCGCGCTGCCAGACGGCAGAACATGGCATTCTTCGAGTCGGGCGAACTCGCCGCGGCGGCGGGCTACCGCCCCTGTAAGCGTTGCAAGCCGGATTGGGCTTCGCGGCAGCATACGCGCAACATGCTGGTGCGCCAGATCTGTAAGGCCATCGAATGCAGCGACTCGACACCAACGCTGGCGCAGCTTGCGCGGCAAGCCGGCATGAGCCCCTGTCATTTCCACCGCATATTCAAGGCTGCTATCGGCCTCACGCCCAAGGCCTTCCATCAGGCTGTCCTGGCCAGGCGCCTGACCGATTCGCTGCAGTCCGCGTCGTCGGTGACGGCAGCGCTTTACGACGCCGGCTTCAACTCGTCCGGGCGCTTTTATGCGGCCGCCCCCGCGCTGCTCGGCATGTCGCCGAGCAGCTATCGTAAGGGGGGCGCGGGCGAGCATATCCGTTACGCCGTCGAACCCTGTTCGCTTGGCTGGGTCATTGTCGCGGCCACCCGCAAGGGGATATGCGCCATCGCGCTCGGGGATGCGCCACAGACGCTGGTAAATGACTTGCGGGTCCGTTTTCCGCAAGCGCAGTTCGAGCCGGCCGATGACGAATTCCGGTGCTGGATCGCACGGGTCCTTGCCTATATCGAGCAGCCACGCGGCATGCTGGATCTGCCGCTGGACATACAGGGCACGGTCTTCCAACACCGTGTCTGGCAGGCACTGCAGGCGATCCCCGCCGGCGAGACCGCCAGCTACGGCGAGATTGCCGAGCGCCTTGGACAACCGAATGCCTACCGTGCCGTAGCCCATGCCTGTGCCAGCAATTCCGTGGCGGTGGCGGTTCCCTGCCATCGCGCTGTGCGCGCCGATGGGGCGTTATCAGGCTACCGCTGGGGAATCGCAAGGAAGGCAGAACTGCTGCGGCGCGAACACGAGGAATGATGGGCTGACGGTTGATCCTCACTGAAGTCCGACAACCGCCTGTCCAGTTTCACGAAATCGCAGATTAAACCGGCCACACCATCAAACAGAAAGTTTCCACCCTCGCGCGCGAAGCATTGATTCCGGCCGCTCTTTCAGTCAGGCCAGCCACGGATTCTCCGCTTTTCTGCGCGACGCCATTCGCCGGGCCCGCATCGAAAGCGCCGCTACGGTCATCGGGGTGAAAGCAGGCGGCCTGAGCGTTGCGTTGTCATTTTCACCTGGTACACATTCGACAGACGAAAAAAAAGCAGGAGCACACAGCCCCTGCTTGCCTATGTGAACCCGCTCAGCGCTTGACCGGCTTGGCGGCGATTTCCTCCAGCCTGCGGGCCTTGATGACCTGGCCATTCAGCGCGGCTTCCTTGGCGCTGCCGCCGTAGGCGACGACCATGAGCTGGCTGTAATACAGCACCGGAATGTCGAACTTGGTACCGTATTTCTTGTTGATCTGGCCCTGGTAGATCTCGACGTTGGCCTGACACAGCGGGCACGGCGTCACGATCATTTCGGCGCCATGGTCGTAGGCCGACTCGACGATGTCCTTGATCTGCGCCTGCGCCTTTTCGGGCTCGGAGAACGCCAGCGCGCCACCGCAGCAGGTCACCTTCTGCTCGTATTCCGGGATCGATTCGGCGCCAACCATTTCGACCATCTTGTCGAGATAGACCGGGTTTTCGAACGATTCACCCGCCACACCGAAGGGCCGGTTGGTCTGGCAGCCGACGTAGCCGGCGATTTTGACGCCTTCGAGCGGCCGCACGACGTGCTTCGCCATTTCCTCGAAGCCGAGGTCCTCGATCAGCACTTCAACCATGTGGCGGATGTTGGGCATTTCGTTGATCGTGAGGCCAGCTTCCTTCAACGCTTCGCGGGTGTCCGCCATCAGCGTATCGGAGTGCGTCAGCCGCTCGCGGGTCTCGCGTGCGCCCAGCCAGCAAGCAGCGCAGGTCGCGACCATCTCCTGTCCGGGCAGGTTCTTTTCGGACAGCGCAAAGTTGCGCGCATTCAGCACGTGACGCGGCAATTCGCCGGCTTCGGCGTAACCGATCGAGGCACCGCAGCAGTTCCAGTCGGGGATCTCGGTGAGCTTGACGTCGAGCGTCTTGCACATCGACTCGACCGAGGTCAGGTAGTTGGAGGCGGAAGCGCCTTTCTGCGACGAACAACCGGGGTAAAACGCATATTCATGTTTGGCCATATATCTCTCCTCAGCCCGCCATTTTGGCGGCCTTGCGGCTGCGCTCGATTTCGTAGGCTTTTGCCAGCATGGCATGGATTTTCTTTTGATCCTTGCACTTGTGGCCGCCGAACAGTTCCATCACATTCAGGCGCCCGGCCTTGACCAGGCCCAGCGCAACCGATTGCATCGCCATGCCGTTCTTGATGCCCTGCACGAAGCCGTCCTTGAAATAGAGGCCCATCGACAGCTTGAGCTCGTTGACACGTCCGGTATGGGTGCAGTTTTTCCAGAACAGGCCGGAAAAAAAGCGCGTCGGCTGCATCTTCGGCGCCATACCCAGCCGATGCGCGTATTCGGCGATGCCGTGCATGATGTGGGTGATCGGCAGCTTGCGCGGGCAGCGTACGATGCAGTTGTAGCAGGACGTGCAGTTCCACATCGAACTGCTGGTCAGCACTTCTTCGCGCTTGCCGGCGCGGATCATCATGAAGAGTTCCTGCGGCGGATGTTCCCACGCGCCCTGGAAGTTGGTCGGGCAGGAACCGGAGCAGACGCCGCATTGCATGCACATCTTGACCCAGTCGCCCATCTCGACCTGTTCTTCGATTTCCTTCAGGAAATTGTTGCGGTATTTATCCGCCACTGCGGTGTTTGCGCTCATGTCGTGTCCTTGCCTGCTAAATGATGCATCGTCAAAAATGGCCGATGCACGACTAGAAGCCTTTGAACGGGCTGGGGCCAACGGCGACCAGCTCGGCGGCATACTTGTTGATCATTTCCGGAACCCGCTCGATGTCGGCAATCGCGACCTCGAGATCGCGTACGCGCTCCGATTCCAGATTCAGCGTCTTCAGCGTGTCGTCGATCTTGGACATGCGCACGCGGCCCAGCTCTGAGCCCTTGACGAAGTGGCACTGGTATTCGTCGCCGGATTTGCAGCCCATCAGCATCACGCCGTCGTAGCCGGCGTTCAGCGCATCGGTGATCCAGATGGTGTTGACCGAACCCAGGCAGCGGATCGGGATGATGCGCACAAACGCCGAATACTCGTTGCGGCTCATCCCCGCCATGTCGAGCGCCGGGTAGGCGTCGTTCTCGCACGCCAGAATCAGGATGCGCGGCTTTTCCGAGAACTCGTCGGGAATGTCGACTGCCTTGATCTGTGCGCCGACCGTGTTGACCGAGTAGTTTTCGAACGAGATCACGCGCACCGGACAGGCACCCATGCAGGTGCCGCAACGACGGCAGCGCGATTCATTGAATACCGGGAAACGCTTTTCGTCTTCATCGATGGCGCCGAACGGGCATTCCACCGTGCAGCGTTTGCACTGGGTGCAGCCTTCCAAACGTACTTTCGGGAAAGACAAGTCACCCGAACGCGGATGCGCGGCGCGGCCGAGTTCGGCATTCTCCAATGCCTGGATCGCCTTCAGGGCAGCGCCGGTCGCGTCTTCACGCGCCTGCGCGATGTCCATCGGACGGCGTACCGGGCCGGCCGTGTAGATACCGGTGCGGCGTGTTTCATACGGGAAGCAGATGAAGTGTGAATCGGTAAAACCCTGTTTCAGCTGCGGCACGTCCTTGCCCTGACGATAGGTCAGGTTGAGGATGGAAATCGGCTTGACCTCAACCTTCGGCTCGGCGCCTTCTTCGGCACCTTCTGCCGTCGCTGCTGCGACAGGAGCGTCAATGTTTATACCCGAATTCGACACCTGGCCAGTGGCCAGCACCACCAGGTCGACGTCGACCATGGCGGCATTGCTGTCATCCAGAATCAGGTCATGGAATTTAACCGTACTGGTGGCACCATTGGGCACCACTTCGGCCACCTTGCCCTTGGTGAAGATGACGCCTTTTTCCTGTGCGCTGCGATAAAAGTCCTCGCCGTTACCGGGTGTGCGCAGATCCGTGTAGATGATGGTGGTATCGACCGCCGGATTCGTATCCTTGAAATACATCGCCTGCTTGATGCTGGCGTTACAGCAGAAACCCGAGCAATACGACAGATGCTTGCCGGTCGTGTCACGCTGGCCGGCACACTGGACGAACACAACCGACTTGACTGGTTGACCGTCGGACGGACGACGGATCACGCCATCCTTGCCGGCGGCTTCAATCGCCAGCACTTCGAGGCCGGCCTGATCCACCACGTTGGGCGACTTGCCAGCGCCGAGTTCCGGCAGTTTGTTCATGTCGTACAGGGTGAAACCGGACGCCTGAACGATGGCACCGATGTCTTCCGTGTGGGTCGCGCCCGATTCGGTAGCGATATCCACCACAAAGCGCCCCGGTGCACCATCAGTCTTGGCGAGCGTCGCGTTCAGATACAGTTTGATGTTGCTGTCGGCCAGCACCTGCGAGACCAGATCGGCCACGCCGGTATCGGCCGGAGATTTGTAGGGCTCATGCACCGGCGTGCGCTTGTAGAGCTTGCCGGCCCAGCCGCCGAGCACACCGGTTTTTTCCACCAGCACGACCGGATAGCCGGTCTTCGACGCTTCGATCGCGGTCGTCATGCCGGTGATGCCACCCCCCACCACCAGCAGAGTCTTGCTGCTGCCGGTGTTAGGGTTGCCGCTCGGGGCGGTCATCGCCTTCACTTCGGCGCAGCCCATGCGGATGTAGTCTTCCGCCATTTCCTGGGTGGTTTCGCGCGCCTCGTCGGTGTCGGGGCGAATCCAGACTACGCCTTCGCGCAGGTTGGCGCGTGCCACCGCATTTTCGGGAAAGAAGAACGCTTCGGTCTTGGCACGGCGCGAGCAGGCGCCGATCATGATATGGGTAACGCCTTCGTTGGCGATGTCGTTCTTGATCATCGCCACGCCGTCGGCGTTGCACAGGAAATCGTGCGATTTCGCCAGCGGCACCTTGCCGTCCTTCTGTGCGATCTTGACCAATGCGTCCGTATCCAGACGCTCGCCGAGTCCGCAGCCCTTGCAGATATACGCTGCGACTTTGATGTCAGCCATGGTTTAAGCCTCCGCCTTTGCTACTTTGTTGACCACCTGAATGGCACGCAATGCCGCCGCGGTAGCCGATTGCACGGCACGGTTCACGTCCAGCGCATTGGTTGCACAGCCCGCGCCGAACACGGCGCCATTGGCTGGATCGGCCTCGATGAAGCCGCTCGAATCCGCCACGATGTGGCCGGGAATGTTGATGCCCTTGACCGAGGGCTCCATGCCGACGGCCAGTACCACCAGATCATGCGGCGTGGTGTAACGCTTGTAGCCTTCGGTGTTGACACCCCAGCACACCGGATTGCCGTGCTCGTCTTCGGTGACCTTCGCCACCTTGGACTTGATGAAAGTCACCGACGAATCGGCCTGCACTTTCTGGTAGAAGTCCTCGAAGCGGTCGATGGCGCGAATGTCGATGTAATAGATGGTCGACGTACCGTCTTCCGGATACTTCTCGCGCACGTAATGGGTCTGTTTCAGCGAGGCCATGCAGCAGAAGCGCGAACAATGGCGCAGGTGGTTCTCGTCGCGCGAACCGGCGCACTGGATGAAGGCGATGTTCTTCGCTTCCTTACCATCGGACGGGCGCAGGATCTTGCCGCCGGTGGGGCCGTGGATGTCCGCCAGGCGCTCGAACTCGACGCTGGTGATGACGTTCTTGAAGCGGCCGTAGCCGTAGGGCTGAATCTTTGCCGCGTCATAGGGCTTCCAGCCGGTCGCCCACACCACCGCGCCGGCCTTGACCTGGATCGTTTCTTCCTGCATGTCGAGGTCGATCGCACCGTACTTGCACGCTGCCTTCGCGCGGTCGGCGTCGGGCGTGCCGATGATCGCCGGATCCAGCACATAGCGCTGCGGGTAGGCCATCGCGTTCGGCAGAAAGGCCGCCTTGTGCTGGCCGAGGTTGTAGTTGAACGGATCGTCCACCATCGTCTCGACCGCGCGCGCGCAGTCGCCGCAGGCGGTGCAGTTCTCGTTCACATAGCGCGGACGGACCTTGATGGTGGCGGTGTAGTTGCCGGCGCCGCCTTCGATGCCGGTCACTTCGGCCAGCGTCAGCAAGCGTATGCGGGGATTGCCCTTGAGGCGGCGCTGGTTGATCTCCAGTCCGCAGATGGGGTGGCACAACTTGGGAAAGTAGCGATAGAGCTGGGAGGTGCGTCCGCCCAGCGCGGGATTCTTCTCAACCAGAACGACATTCTTGCCGGTTTCGGCCGCTTCGAGTGCGGCGGTCATGCCGGAAATCCCGCCGCCCACTACGAGTATGGTCTCGTTGGTCGCAACATGCTCCGTCATTGTTTCCTCCATCCGATGGATGCAAAGTAATCTGAAACCATCCGGAATACCCTCCCGGACAGCCGGGTTATTAGCCCGGAGTGAATCCCTGAAATGGTACCCCGAAGGCCGCACCTGCCGCCACGGGCAAGTGCGCATTTTCAATCGAAGTTTTCTATGTGCGAATAAACGAGGATGTGTGCGGCACGGGTACGCGGGCGGGCACAGATGGGCCGGGAAGGAAAACGGCCCGTTACCCCCCTCTCCTCGCTTTCAGAGGCCAAACAATGATATTCCCCTCCCCCGCTGTCATGACAACATGACAGGCCACCTGACAACACTGTCAGTTTTTTGAGCGCAAACATAAGGATAAAATCTATTCCAATCAAGGCAATAAGGCGCTGGCACGCAAGGTGCTTATATCAAGATGCTTTTATCTCAGCACACCAAGGAAACAGATGACGAAGACAACCCGCTTATCTTGCGTGATGATAGTCGTGCTGCACCTGACTTGTGGTATTGCCATGGCCGCAGACCATCCAGCAGACAATACCGAAGTGCAGCACGCCGAGCCCACTGCCGTAAACGCCCCTGAAAACCAGTCCACGCCCCGGGAGGAAGCCACCCAAAACTCATCGCAAAGCAAAACACCCGCAACCCAAGAAGCGCCGGCCAAAACCCAACAAGAACCGGACTGCAATTAATCGTCACGATTGCTTGTCCAGCATATTCCAGGAGACATACCTATGAAGCTTCGCACCCTATTCGCCGCATCCGCCCTGTTTACCGCCCTCGCCACGCCGATGGCGGCAAGCGCATTGGATGTCAACATCGCCGCCGGCCTGCCCTCGGTCGAGGTCATGCATGGCGGCCAGAAAGTCGCGATCATGCGCAATCAGGACCAAAACAACACCATCAATCCTGACTTTGCCAAGACTTCGCGCAAATGCCCGCCCTTCTGCATCCAGCCGGGCGAACTGGCGCCGGGCGTCGCGACCATCGGTGAACTGGAAGTCATTCATTATTTGAAGATGATGAGCGACGGCGACACGAGCATCATGGTGGTCGACTCGCGCACCCCGGACTGGGTCGCGAAAGGCACGATCCCCGGCGCGATCAACATCCCATGGGACAAGCTCAACATCGGCAAGTCCGATCCCATCACCGTTCAGGACATCCTTGAAAAGCATTTCGGGGTCAAGAACCAGGACGGCTTCTACATGTTCGACAACGCCAAAACCGTCGTCATGTTCTGCAACGGACCCTGGTGCGGCCAATCGCCAACCAACATCAAGGGCCTGCTGAAGATCGGCTACCCGGCTGACAAGATCAAATGGTACCGGGGCGGCATGCAGGATTGGGAAATGCTCGGCCTGCACACGGTAAAGCCTTGAACCGGCAATAAGCTTACAAAATTCAGAGGATGAAATTCATGAAGAAAAATCTGCTCAAGCTTTCTGGTCTTGCCCTGGCGCTTGCCACCACAATCGGCATGTCGGGCTGCGCTTCCACTGGCAACACGGCCGCCACGCCCGACAAACCCCTGGAAGTCGCCCTTGCCGCCGGCCTGCCGTCGGTGGACGTGATGCACAACGGCCAGAAAATCAGCATCCAGCGCAACCAGAATCAAAACAACACCGTCAATCCTGACTTTGCCAAGACCTCGCGCAAATGCCCGCCGTTCTGTATTCAGCCCGCTGTGCTGGCTCCCGGCGTGCAGACCATTGGTGAACTTGAAGTCATTCACTATTTGAAGATGATGAGCGACGGCGACACGAGCATCATGGTGGTCGACTCGCGCACCCCGGACTGGGTCGCGAAAGGCACGATCCCGGGCGCGATCAACATTCCTTGGGACAAGCTCAATATCGGCAAGTCCGATCCCATCACCGTTCAGGACATTCTTGAAAAGCATTTCGGGGTCAAGAACCAGGACGGCTTCAACATGTTCGACAACGCCAAAACCGTCGTCATGTTCTGCAACGGGCCCTGGTGTGGCCAGTCGCCGACCAACATCAAGGGCTTGCTGAAAATCGGCTACCCGGCAGAGAAAATCAAATGGTACCGGGGCGGCATGCAGGAATGGGAAGTACTCGGTCTGACCACCGTCAAGCCGGCGAAATAAATAAAGCTGTTTCACCCATAAAAAACGGGGCTTCGTGCCCCGTTTTTTTATTCATTCAAGCCCCAGATACCTGCCATTAGACATGCGGGGTAACCGGAGGCAGCACCGAGGTCGGCGCGGCATCGACGGTGACGATCTCGAACTGCATGGTGGCGAGGTCGGCCATGATGTAGGTGGGCGGCGCACCGACGCCGCCCACAGTACCGGGGTTGATCAGCCAGGTCTGCCCGCCCTTGACGGTGGCGACCTGCGCGATGCTGGATTTGTGGTCGTGACCGCAGCACACCAGATCGTAGTCGCCGGTACAGGCAAGCGCGCGCGCATAGTGCGGGTAATGCACCAGGAACAGGTTGCGGTCGGCCAGGGTGATGGATGCATCCTGGCCGTGGTAACGGATCACGCTGTTGGGCTCGGCGGCAAGCCGGCTCATGTTGTAGAGGTCGCCAGTGTTGTTGCCGTGGATGACATGCACCGGCAGCTCGAACTTCTGCAGCACCCGCAGCGTAGTCGGCGCGACCACATCGCCGCAGTGCAGCACAGCTTCTGCCCCGTGCGCCCTGGCGTGCTCGACCGCCGCACCTAAAAGACGGCGGTTGTCGTGAGAGTCGGAAAGAATGCAGATTTTCATTTGGTTATTGAGGGGTCAGGGGCCAGGATGCAGGGGTCAGGGGTGGAGCGGCCTGCGGCCGCGCATGTAACCAATGCGAAAGCACCCTCCCCTGAATCCTGACCCCTGCTGTCAGAACGCCGGCTTGTCCGCCGCGTTGCGATAACGCTCCACACCGGCCAGGATTTCTGCGCGGGCATCGTCGACGCCGACCCAGCCTTCGACCTTGACCCACTTGCCTTCTTCGAGATCCTTGTAGTGCTCGAAGAAATGGGAAATCTGCGCCAGCAAGAGGGCTTGCAGGTCTTCGGGGCGGCTCACGCCCCGGTAGAGGCCGCACAGTTTGTCGACCGGCACGGCCAGCAGCTTGCCGTCCACCCCGGCCTCGTCGATCATCTTCAGCATGCCGATGGGACGGCAGCGCACCACCACGCCGGTGATCAGCGGAATCGGCGTGATCACCAGCACGTCGACCGGGTCGCCGTCTTCCGACAGGGTGTGCGGGATGTAGCCGTAGTTGCAGGGGTAATGCATGGCAGTCGACATGAAGCGGTCGACGAACATCGCGCCGGATTCCTTGTCCACTTCATACTTGACCGGTTCGCCGTGAGCGGGGATTTCGACGATGACGTTGAAATCGTCGGGCAGGTTACGGCCGGAACTGACTTTATTAAGTCTCATGGAGTGCCACACAAACAAGGAAAGGCGAGCATTATACCCGCCCCCCCACCGCGCTTCGCCCGCCCGCGATTAACCCTATAATCCTGCCATTTGCATGATGTTCTTCTCTTCCACCTCCCAGCCTTCCAGCCTTCCGCACAACGCATCCGGACTGGCCGGCGCAGCCGATGCCCTTTACCTGGCCGAGATGGCGCGCCGTGCCGCGCCGCTGGTGGTGGTGTGCGCGAGCGCGTGGGACGCCAACCGCCTGACCGAGGAGTTGCGCTGGTTCGACCCCGGCCTGCGGGTATGCACTTTCCCCGACTGGGAAACCCTGCCCTACGACAGTTTTTCGCCTCACCCCGACCTGATTTCCGAGCGGCTGGCGACGCTGTACCAGATTTCGCGCGGCGAATTCGACATCGCGGTGGTGGCGCTCCCCACCGCGCTGTATCGGCTGGCGCCGCCGGCCTTCCTCGCCGCCCACACCTTCTTTCTTAAGCAGAAAGACATTCTCGACGAAGCCGCTTTCCGCGCGCAGATGGCGCTGGGCGGCTACACCCATGTCAACCAGGTCTACTCGCCGGGCGAGTTTTCGGTCCGCGGCGGCCTGATCGACCTGTTCCCCATGGGCAGCGCCCTGCCCTATCGCATCGACCTGTTCGACAACGAAATCGAGACGCTGCGTGCGTTCGACGTCGACACCCAGCGCAGCATCTATCCGGTGAGCGAGGTGCGGCTGTTGCCGGCGCGCGAGTTCCCACTCGACGAAACCGGCATCACGCGCTTCCGGCAGAATTTCCGTGAGCGCTTCGAGGGCGACCCCTCGAAATCCAAGCTGTACAAGGATGTCAGCAACGGCCTCGCGCCGGCCGGCATCGAGTACTACCTGCCGCTATTTTTCGAGGAAACGGCGACGCTGTTCGACTACCTGCCCGCGCAGACAAGATTCGTCAGCCACGGCGCGCTCGACTCCACCGGCCAGGCGTTCTGGACCGACGCGCAAAGCCGCTTCCGCCTGCTGTCGGGCGACAAGGATCGCCCGCTCTTGCCGCCCGCCGAGCTGTTTTTGCCGACCGACGCCTTTTTCAGTTTGGCCAGGGCCTATGACCGACTGAACGTGGAACAGACCGGCAGTGGGCTGGCCCGCCCCGTTCCACCCATTTCGGTCGACCGCCGCGAAGCACACCCGGTCGCCAAGCTGCGGGGCTTTATCGACAGCTTTCAGGGCAAGGTGCTAATCGTCGCGCCGTCTGCCGGGCGGCGCGAAACCCTGCATGAATACCTCGCCGAGCACGGCCTTGACGCCATCCTGTGCGAGGGCTGGGCCGACTGTCTGCCACGCGCCGAGCGCATCCTGCTCACACACGGCCCGCTCGCCGAGGGTTTCATCGTCAGCGACGACCCGCTTGCCGTCATTACCGAAACCGAGCTCTACGCCATTCCGCCGAAAACCCGGCGCGCACGCGAGGCCCGCGCGACGCAGATCGACAACCTGCTGCGCGACCTCTCCGAGCTCAAGCCCGGCGACCCGGTGGTGCATGCGCAATATGGCGTCGGCCAGTACCTTGGCCTCGCCAACATGGACCTCGGCGACGGCGACACCGAGTTCCTGCAGCTCGAATACGCCAAGGGCGACAAGCTCTACGTGCCGGTCGCCAGCCTGCACCTGATTTCGCGCTACAGCGGCACCGGCGAAGGCGCGGCGCCGCTGCACAGGCTGGGCACCGACCAGTGGGAGAAGGCGCGCCGCCGCGCCATGCAGGCGGCACGCGACACCGCAGCCGAACTGCTGAACCTGTACGCCCTGCGCGCCGCACGCGAGGGCCACGCATTCAAGTTCTCGCTGCACGACTACGAAGCTTTTTCCGAAGGCTTCGGCTACGAGGAAACCCCCGATCAGGCCGCCACCATCGCCGCGGTGATGGCCGACATGCAGACGGGCAAGCCGATGGACCGCCTGGTGTGTGGCGACGTCGGCTTCGGCAAGACCGAAGTCGCGCTGCGCGCCGCCTTCATGGCGGTGATGGGCGGCTACCAGGTGGCGGTGCTGGTGCCGACCACGCTGCTCGCCGAGCAGCACTTCCAGAATTTCTCCGACCGCTTCTCGGCCTGGCCGGTGAAGCTCGCCGAGCTGTCGCGCTTTCGCAGCCCCAAGGAACAGGCCGAAGCGCTGCAGGCGCTCGCGGACGGCAAGCTCGACATCGTCATCGGTACCCACCGGCTGATCCAGAAGGACGTCAAATTCGCCCGCCTCGGCCTGGTGATCCTCGACGAGGAACACCGCTTCGGCGTGCGCCAGAAGGAACAGCTGAAGGCGCTGCGCGCCGAGGTCGACGTGCTGACGCTGACTGCGACGCCGATCCCGCGCACGCTGGCGATGTCGCTCGAAGGCATCCGCGACTTTTCGGTGATTGCCACCGCCCCGCAGAAACGGCTGGCGGTGAAGACGTTCGTCCAGTCGTTTTCCAACGGGCTGATTCGCGAAGCGGTGCTGCGCGAACTGAAGCGCGGCGGCCAGGTGTATTTCCTGCATAACGAGGTCAGCACCATCGAGGCCATGCGCGAGCGGCTGGAAAAGCTGCTGCCGGAAGCGCGCATCCGCGTCGGCCACGGGCAGCAGAGCGAGCGCGAGCTGGAACAGGTAATGCGCGACTTCTACCAGCAGCGCTACGACATCCTCCTGTGCACGACCATCATCGAGACCGGCATCGACGTTCCTACTGCCAACACGATCCTGATCAACCGCGCCGACAAGTTCGGCCTGTCGCAGCTGCACCAGCTGCGCGGCCGGGTCGGGCGCTCGCACCATCAGGCCTTCGCCTATCTGCTGGTGGACGAGGATCGCATCCTCACGCCGCAGGCGAAAAAACGCCTGGAAGCAATTCAGATGATGGAGGAACTGGGTGCCGGCTTCCATCTCGCCATGCACGACCTCGAAATCCGCGGTGCCGGCGAGGTGTTGGGCGAGAAGCAAAGCGGCGAGATTCTCGAAGTCGGCTTCTCGCTCTACAACGACATGCTCGCCGGGGCGGTGGCCAGCCTGAAAGCCGGCAAGGAACCCGACATGAGCCAGCCGCTCGGGGTGGTATCCGAAATCAACCTGCACCTGCCCGCGCTGCTGCCGGTGGACTATTGCCCCGACGTGCACGAGCGGCTGGTGCTGTACAAGCGGCTGGCGAGCTGCCACAACGCGGACGAGCTGACGCAGATGCAGGAGGAACTGGTCGACCGCTTCGGCGAGCTGCCCGATACCGCGCGCGCCCTGCTGGCGGTGCACCGTCTGCGCATGGCCACCCGCACCTACGGCATTGTCCGGCTGGACGTGTCCGGCGAGGGCATGAGCGTGCAATTCGTCCCCAACCCGCCCATCGATCCGGGTAAAATCATTCAGTTGATCCAGGGCAAGGCCGGATACCGGCTCGCCGGTCCCGACCGGCTGAAACTGACCACGCCCCTGCCCGATGTCGCCCGGCGTGTCGGTGCAGTGAACGCCTTCCTGGCCGCGTTGGGCGAACCCATTACTTCCGCAAAATAAATAATCTTATGAACCTGATCCAGCCTTTCGCCGCCCTCCGCCCCGCACCGGGACGCGCCAACGATGTCGTCGCGCCGCCTTACGATGTGCTGTCGACCGAGGAAGCGCGCGAACGCGTCAGCGGCCGCCCGTGGAGCTTCCTGCACATTTCCAAGCCGGAAATCGACCTTCCCGCCGGCACCAATCCCTACGCGCCGGAGGTGTATGCCAAGGGGGCGGAAAACCTGCAGGCCCTGATCCAGGCCGGCGTGCTGGCACGCGACCCCGCGCCCTGCTACTACGCCTACCGCATCGTGATGGGCAGCCACAGCCAGACCGGCATCGTCGCCGCCGCCTCGGTGGCCGACTACGATACCAACCGCATCCGCAAGCACGAATTCACCCGTCCCGACAAGGAAGACGACCGCGTGCGCCAGATCGACGCGCTCGATGCCCAGACCGGCCCGGTGCTGCTGGCCCATCCCGCCGCACCCGAAGTCGATGCCATCCTGGCCGAGGCCTCGACGGGCATTGCCGATTCCGATGCCGAGCTCGACGGCGTGCGTCACACCCTGTGGGTAATCCGCGACCCCGCGATCCAGGCGCGCATCACCGCCGCGTTCAACGCCATGCCCGCGCTCTACATTGCCGACGGCCACCACCGTTCGGCATCGGCGTCGCGCATCGCTGCCGCACGCCGTGCCGCCAATCCCGTGCACACCGGCAACGAGCCCTACAATTTCTTCCTGTCGGTTGTTTTCCCCGCGCACCAGATGCGAATCCTGGACTACAACCGGGTCATCGCCGACCTCAACGGGCTCTCTACGCAGGCTTTCCTCGAACGCGTGAATGTCGCCTTCGGCGTCGAACCTGCCGCCAGCACGGTCAAACCCGAGCGTCCGGGCGTTTTCGGCATGTACCTCGACGGCAAATGGCACCGCCTGAGCATCCGCCCCGAGCTGATTCCGGCCGATCCGGTGGGACGCCTGGATGTGAGCCTGCTGCAGAACAACCTGATCGCGCCCATCCTCGGCATCGCCGACCCGCGACGCGACAAACGCGTCGATTTCGTAGGCGGTATCCGCGGCTTGCCCGAACTTGAAAAGCGGGTGAACAGCGGGGAGATGGCGCTGGCTTTCGCGCTCCACCCCACCCGCATGGAAGACCTCATGGCGGTGGCCGATGCCAATGAGGTCATGCCGCCCAAGTCCACCTGGTTCGAGCCCAAACTGGCGGATGGACTGGCGTCGCATATGCTGGTGTAAATCGGCGCTAAGGTTTTCCGGATAGATGCCGTATTACCATCCAACAATAAGCAATATCCGGAAAACTGGCCAACAGGTAATCAAGCCCGTGAAAATCGACAAACGCATCACCCCGCCCGCCACGGCCAAAGCTTCTGCCACCAAGGGCAAAGGGAGGGGCAAGGCGTCCGCCTCCACGGCGGGCGGCAGCGACTCGCTGACGCTGACCGAGTCGAGCACCCGTGTCCGTTCGCTGGAAACCCAGCTGGCCGCGGTCGATGTCACCGACATCGGCAAGGTTGAAGCGGTCAAGGCGGCCCTTGCCGACGGCTCATTCACCGTCGATGCCGAAGTGGTGGCCGACCGCCTGATCGATCACACCAAAGAAGCCCTGCGCAAGCGCCCGCGCAAGAAATAATCCCGGGAAAAACAGTTAATCACAGAGACACAGAGTCAAAAAACCAGAAGAGGTCAGATGGCGGATCTTCCTGCAACCTGTTTATTTTTGGCTCTTTCACCGTTATTTGTTGGTGTTGGCCAACCTCGTGGGAGCGGCTTTAGCCACGATGCGGGTGCTAGCAGCCTGGCGGCACATCGCGGCTAAAGCCGCTCCCACGGAGTCGCCTGCGAGATGCCGCAGGGTAGGGGCCTCATCGGAGAGGGAGCAAGATATATAACGTCAACAGCAAACAGTGACATAGCCTTGTTTTCTCTGTGCCTCTGTGTCTATGTGGTGAATGAATTGAAATAAAATCAAGCTTCGAATATTCTTTCGGGATTCAGCACATGAGCGAAATCATTTTATCCGTGACCGGCATGACCTGCGGCGGCTGCGTCAACAGCGTGCAGAAGGTGCTGGCGGCCTTGCCGGGCGTGCAAAGCGTCGAGGTCTCGCTGGCGCCCGGTCAGGCGCGCGTGGTGGTCGAACCCGCCCGTATTGACCGCGCCACGCTGGCGCAGGCCATCATCGATGCGGGATTCGGCGTGGGCGACTGACCCGTCTGCCTGCTTCCGCACTCAGGATTTTCCGTACAGGCTTTCCAGCGACTCTGGGCAGCGCACCCAGTTGCCCTGCACATAATCCACCCTGATCTCGCGCAATACGGCCAGCGTCTGCTCCGACTCGACATATTCGGCCACGGTCTTCAATCCCATCTGGTGGCCGATGCGGTGGATCGCCTCGACCATGGAACGGTCGACGGGATTGGTCGTGATATCGCGAACGAACGCGCCATCGATCTTGAGGAAATCCACTTTCAGGTTCTTCAGATAGGTGAAGGACGACAGGCCGCTACCGAAGTCGTCGAGCGCAAAACTACAACCGAAGCCGCGCATGGCATCGATGAATTCGTTGACGATGGCGAGATTGCCGATGGCTGCGGTTTCGGTAATTTCAAAGCACAAGTGAGGCCCCAGCGTGGGATTTTCCTGCAGGCGCACCAGCAACATACGGCGGAATTCCGGGTCCTTCAGCGACGCGCCCGACAGGTTGACCGCAAACAGGCAATGCTGCTCGCGTTTGGCCGTCAGATACCGCTGGCACACACGCAGCGTTTCCCCGATCACCCAGCTGTCGAGGGCGGGCATGATGGAATAACGCTCGGCCGCGGGGATAAAAGCCATCGGTAGAATTTCGCTGCCGTCGTCGTCAATCATCCGCAACAACAACTCGACATGGCAGGGCGGCTCCCCCACACTATCGGTGCGGCGGATCTCCTGCCACAACAAGCGCAGGCGACCTTCCTCCAGCGCCCTCTGAATGCGCGTCACCCACCGCATTTCGCCGCGATGGCGCACCAGGTCGTGGCCGCTGCTTTCATACACATGAATCTGGTTGCGCCCGCGGTCCTTTGCCACATAGCACGCGGCATCCGCCGCCGACAACAGGCTCGCGACGGTGCCGCTGTCGCGATTGATCGCCACCATGCCCGCGCTCATGCCGATGGTGAAAATGCGGTCACCCCATTTGAAGCGAAAGCGCTGCACTTCGGCGCGAAACGTATCCGCCACCTCAAGCGCATCGGGAATGCTGCAATTTTCCAGCAGCAGGGCGAATTCGTCGCCACCCAGGCGCGCCAGGGTATCGCGTTCGCGCAAATTTCCTTTCAGTAGCAGCGCCAACTGGCGCAGCAGTTCGTCGCCCGCCGCATGGCCGCAGGAATCGTTGATCACCTTGAATTGATCGAGATCCATGTAGCACAGTGCGTGCTCCCGGTTCTGCTGCAGGGCCGACAGCAGCGTGCGCTCCAGCCGCTGCTCGAACTCGCGGCGGTTGATCAGCCCCGTCAGCGCATCGTGGCTGGCCTGATAAACCAGGCGCGCGGTGGCCTGGTCGATCTTTTCCTGCATCTCATCATGCATCGCCTGCAAATGGGCCGCCATGTGATTGATGCCGCGCTGCAGCGAGCCCAGCTCGGCCCCGCCGGTCTGCTCGACCCGTTCGTCCAGGTGGCCCTCGCCGATGCGGCTGACCGTGTGGGTCAAGTCCAGAATCGGCCGGGAGATCTGGCGCCCGATGCGCCAGGCGAGATAGAGGCTCACGCCCAGACCGGCCAGCAGAAGCGCCAGGCTGCGCAGAATGACCTCGCGCTGGCTCGTGAAAGTGGCGCTGCGCGAAACGTCCAGGCCCACCCACCCCAGCAGCCGGGTCTGCGTGCCCGGCTGCGCGGTGCGCCCGTCCACCAGGTTGAAATCGTCCACCATCACCTCGGTACGGGTGATCGGCGCGTAGTACACCAGGCGGTCCTTGTATTCGATCTGAAGGATGCGATCGGTGGGCAGCCCGCCCTGAGCGGGTTCCGTCCAGGCACCCATGCCGACTTGCGACAGCGCCTGGCCGTTATCGGCAAATACCGCCACCCCACGAACGTCAGGCTCGATCGCCACTTTTTCGAGCAGGGTCTGCAATACTTCGATGTTGCCTGCGGCGACGCCATATTCCGTTGCCGGCGCGAGCTGGCGGGCAATGGCCACGGCACGGTTGCGCAGCGACTGATCGAGATCGTCGATTTTCCCGGCGATGAGCTGGAACAGCAGCAGCACGCCGATGATGGCCATCGGCACCACGGCCAGGCCGATGACACGCCCACGTATCCCCAATGAAGCCGCCATCAATATCCCTCGCCCAAACGTCTTTCCAGCTCGGCCTCCGGCGGCAAAGTGAAACCGAGCGAGCGCGCCACCTGTTCATTGATTGAAATGCTGAAATAGGCCGGGTGCGCGGGCGGCGGCAAATTCACCGGCGTGTCCTGAATGGTGCCCTTCACCCATTCGGCGGTCTGTCGACCGATTTGCGCAGGACTGGAATGCAGCGACAACAGCGCACCCGCCCGCGTCAACGAATGCGAGTAGCCCAGAACCGGGACATGGTAACGATAGGACGTCAGAAAAAGGCTTTGTGCGGTGTTGCGATTGAATATCAGTGGGTCGGGCACCGCCAGCAGCAATTCAGCATCCGACAACACGTTTTCGAGCGCAGTGATCAGCCGCTCCTCGCCGGACAGCGTGACATGAACCAGACTGAGCCGCTGTGCCTGCAAGGCTTCATCCAGCTCGCCCACCAGCCCACTTTGCTCGGCGCTCACCAGCATTCCCACGCGTCGCACCTCGGGGAAAGCCTGGCGAATCAGCCGTACCTGACGCTCGAAGGGCTGATCGAGATAGATTGCCGAGGCGCTCCGGCCACCGCCGCTCAGGCGGGTGCGCCCGATTTTGGCATACCATACGCGCGGCACCAGCACCGCCAATACTGGCGGCCGAACCGGCAATGCGGCCAGCGACTCCGCCGCGCGCACCCCCACTGCAACGGCCAAACGCGACTCATTCAACGAAACCGCATTCAATCTCTTGGCGTACACCCGGATAACCTCGTGGGAGGTGTCGTCAAGATAGGCGCGGATGACCTGATAGACCTCCTGATACGACGCCGAATCGTCGCTCAATACCACCGTCACCCGCGCCGCGACAGCCGGTGCCGACACCAGGAGCAGACAGGCGCAAGCCAGCCCCAACCGCACGATACGCTGGAGCGCGGTCCGTCTGCGCGACACCCCATCCGTCAACTTCACTCCTGCTCCATGCTCCACAGGCAGGCGCCCTTGCTTTCCTGGGCGATGGCCCCGAGCAGGCTGGCATGCGCGGCCAGTTCGTCAGCCGACGCCTGCAACAATACAGCCTTGGGGCGCGCGCGCGCAGCCACCCGATCGGCCTGCACGCTGCGTACCTCCAGCCCGATCGACAGGCTTTCCTGCCCGCGCGTCAGCGCCAGGTACACCGCCGCCAGAAGTTCGCAGTCCACCAATGCGCCGTGCAGCGTGCGCGCCGTGTTGTCCACGCCATAGTGTTTACACAGTGCATCCAGGTTGTTACGCTGGCCGGGGCGCAGCGCCTTGGCCATCGCCAGGGTATCGGTCACGCCGTCGCACCAGTTGGGCAGCGGCGCCATATCAAGCAGACGCAGCTCCATGTTGAGAAAGCCGACGTCGAATGGCGCATTGTGTATGACGAGTTCGGCGCCCCGAATGAAGTCGACGAACTCGTGCGCGATGTCGGTGAAGCGCGGCTTGTCCTGCAGGAATTCCGGGGTGATGCCGTGCACCTGCATCGCCCCGGCGTCGATGTCGCGATCCGGATTCACATAACGATGCAGATGATTGCCGGTGAGCCGCCGGTTGACCATTTCCACCGCCGCCACTTCGATGATGCGATGCCCCTGTTTCGGGTCGAGGCCGGTCGTTTCGGTATCGAGGATGATTTGTCGCATATTGGTCTTATTGCGCCTGCAGTACGCCCTGGTTGGCCAGTTCGTCGGCACGCTCGTTTTCCGTGTGGCCGTTGTGGCCGCGCACCCATTTCCATTCGATGCGGTGCAACTGGCTCAAGGCATCCAGCTGCAGCCACAGATCCTGGTTTTTTACCGGTTTGCCGTCGGCGGTGCGCCAGTTGCGGCGCTTCCAGCCGATCATCCATTCGCTGATGCCTTTTTGCACGTACTGCGAATCGGTATGGACTTCGACCGTGGACGGGCGCTTCAGCGATTCCAGCGCACGAATGACTGCAGTCATCTCCATGCGGTTGTTGGTAGTGTTGGCCTCGCCCCCGCAGATTTCCTTGCGATGCCCGTCCGTCACCAGCAGGGCGCCCCAGCCGCCCGGGCCGGGATTGCCCTTGCAGGCACCGTCACTGTAGATATAAATGGTGTCAGCGTTCACGACCTACCCGATATTGTTTGAGATTGATGACTTTTGCCGCCGGTGACAACAGGCGTTGTGCAACCGGCGTTTTCCACTGCGGCAAAATAATGTTCATACCCTGCACACGCTTCACCGCCTGCAGGAAATACACGCCGCCGCCCATCGCCCACCAGCGGTCGCCGGCAGGCTCCATGAAACGCAGCCGGCGCAGCCAGGTTTCACGGTTGATCGGCGGACGGTAGCAGCACATCCTGCCCGCCGCCACTTCGAGTCCCAGCAGGACCATCCAGTCCTTCACCCGAGAGATATTCAGGAAGCTGCCGTTCCACGGGTAGCCGCGTTCGCCGCCCTGCAGCGTGCGCGCCAGCCCCCACAGGCTGCGCGGGTTGAATCCGGCCAGCACCAGGCGGCCCTCCGGGCGCAGGACGCGCCCGGCCTCGCGCAGCACCTGGTGCGGATTGGCGCTGAATTCCAGCACATGCGGCAACAACAGCAAGTCGAGCGACTGGTTCTCAAACGGCAAAAACATGGGATCGGCCCGCACCTGGGCCGGGGTTTCCACTGCACAGGTCACGCGCAGCGGAATGCGGCTGTTGCGCAGGAAATCGATCTGCGGCAAGCCGACCTGCACCGCATTGAAACCGAACACGTCCGATACGGCATCGTCGAAATAGCGCTGTTCGCGAAACAGCAAGTGTTGCCCCAACGGCGTTTCAAACCATCCTGTATTCAACTTGGATAACATAGCCATCTCTCCTTTCCGGCAGTCCCGACATGTTGACCCTCATTTCCCTGCCAGCGTTCGAAGACAACTACATCTGGGTGTGGCACGACGGACGTCATGCCGTTGCGGTCGATCCCGGCGATCCGGCGCCGCTGATCGCCTTTCTCGACGCGAATCGGCTTGTGCTGACAGCCGTGCTGATCACTCACCACCACCGTGACCATACTGGCGGCAACGCATCCCTGCGTCAACGCTATCAATGTGCCATCTATGCACCGGACAACCCGCGCATTCCCGCTGTCACCCATGTCCTGCGCGGCGGCGATGTGGTGGACATCGCCGAACCGGGCTTGCACTTCGACGTCCTGGCGACACCGGGCCACACGCTCGATCACCTCAGCTATGTCGGCCACGGCTGCCTGTTCTGTGGCGATACCGTATTCGGCTGCGGCTGCGGCAAACTGTTCGAAGGCAGCCCCGCGATGATGGCCGCCAGCCTCGATGCCATTTTAGCGCTGCCCGATACTACCCGGGTCTGCTGCGCGCACGAATACACCTTGAGCAATATTGACTTTGCCAAAACCATCGATGGCGACAATCCTGCACTGCTTGAACGCGAGCGCGCCGACCGCGCCCTGCGCGCGCAAAATCGACCCACCCTGCCCTCCACCCTGGCGCTGGAAAAAGCCACCAATCCGTTTCTGCGCTTTCACGCGCCCGACATGACGGCCTTTGCCGCCCGCTATCTGAAACGCCCGCATCCCGGCCTGGCCGAGGTATTCGGCGCAATCCGCGCCGCCAAGGACGCCTGGGACGGTTGACCGATCCCCATCCGGCCACTCAAACAGGATGAGACCGTGTTGAGTACGGGGTAAGCGGTCGTCGTCAGAAATCCCTAAGGAACCGCTGATTAATTTGTCATCCTATGCTTGCGCCAACTCGTTTTGAATAGGATATTCGAGACGAGCCAGGAGAAGGGTCTGAAGCCGAAGTTGTCATGAGTCGTTCGAGGCTGTTCGCAATGGTGGTTGCCCTT
>DATKUP010000058.1:0-15819 GCA_035530575.1 Thiobacillus sp.
AAGGGCAACCACCATTGCGAACAGCCTCGAACGACTCATGACAACTTCGGCTTCAGACCCTTCTCCTGGCTCGTCTCGAATATCCTATTCAAAACGAGTTGGCGCAAGCATAGGATGACAAATTAATCAGCGGTTCCTTAGCGTTTTTTTAGCGCCGATGCGGTTGCTCGCCCGCGCGAAAATGCCGCCGCGGCCGCTTGGGATATTCCTGCTTCTGGCAAGCGCGGCGAAATGCCAGCAGGGTGTCCTGCGCGTATCCCAGCACGCTGCCGCGGGGGTAGTGCCCCGCCGCGTTCAGTTCGCCCGCCGCCACGCCGGCCAGCAGCGCGATGCCTTCGGTCACGTGATCCGCGACATGAATGTGGAAACGCCCTGCGCCGACGGCTTCGACCAGCCGCGGCGCCAGCATCAGGTGGCGAAGGTTGCGGGCGGGGATCAGCACGCCCTGGCTGCCGTCGAAGCCGGCAGCCTCGCACACGCGGAACCAGCCCTCGATCTTTTCGTTGATGCCGCCCACCGGCAGCACCTCGCCGTGCTGGTTGAGCGCACCGGTGACGGCGATGCCCTGTTTGAGGGGCAGGCCCGACAGCGCCGACAGCAGGGCATAGAGCTCGGCGCACGAGGCGGAATCGCCTTCCACGCCGTGGTACTGCTGCTCGAAAACGATGGATGCATTGAGCGAGAGCGGTGCCAGGTGGGCGAACAGCGCCGCCAGGTAGTTCTCCAGGATGAATACGCCCTTGTCGTGAATCGGACCGGACAGTTCGACCTCGCGCTCGATGTTGAGCAGGCCGTCCTCGCCCGCGTAGGTACGGGCGGACAGCCGTACCGGCAGGCCAAAACGATAATCGCCGAGGTCGATCTGGGTGAGGCCGTTGAGCTGACCCAGCCGCTCGCCGGCAAGCGCGATCAGCACGTCGCCCTCGGCGATCTCCTCGCGCAGGCGCTGCTCGGGATAATCGTGGCGCGCGGTGTGCGCCGCCAGCGCCGCCTCGACGTCGGCCACCGAAACCAGACCTGGTCCGCGTGCGCGGCAGGTCGCCGCACTTTCCACGACCAGTGCCTCGGCGCGGGCAAAAATCGCGCTCTCGCGCGCCTGGTCGCCCGCCTCGCGGTGCGATTCCTCGATCAGGCGCGCCACTGCCGCCGCCGAAAAATGCGGCAGGCCGAACTCGCGGCAGGCATGGGCGACGAAAATCGCCGAAGCGCGGCGGCTGTCGGCCGTGGCGACGAAGCTGTCGGCGAAATCGACCTTGGCGCGGAAATGGCGGACGAATTCCGGCGCCGCCTCCTGCAGTTCGTAGTACTGCTCGCGCGAGCCGATCAGCACCAGCTTGACCTCGACGTCGACTGCTTCCGGCACCAGCGACACTGCGGCAATCGGCGAGAACGACACGCCAGGCTCCTCGATCTGCAGCCGCCCGCTGCGCAGAAAGCGCCGCAGCTGCTCCCACACCAGAGGATCGGCCAGCACATCGCGCAAATGCAGCATCAGAAAACCGCCATGCGCCTGCAGCAGGCTGCCGGCACGGATGCGCGAAAAATCGGTGACCAGCACGTCGTTTTCGGACTGGTACTCGATGCTGCCGAACAGCGCGCGGAACAGCGGGTTGTCCTCGACGATCACCGGCGCACCGTCGAGGCCGCCATTGTCGACCACCAGGTTGACGCGGTAGCGCGCCAGTATGGAATTCAGCGCTTCCAGCCGGTCCTCGTCGTCCTCGCCGCCGCTGAACAGTTCCAGATTGTCGAACACGTCCTGTTCCAGCGCGTCGAGCCAGGCGTTGAGCTTGGCGGCGTCCTTGATCTGCTTCTTCAGCCCGTCGCGGATTGCCTGCAGTTCGCGCTCGACCAGCGGCTTCACGGTCTGCCGCCGCAGCGCCGCCAGCGCCCCGTTCATCGCGCGCTCCAGCGGCTGGGTCTTCTCGATGTAGCGGGTGATCTCGGCGCGCAGTTCCTGCTCGGCCTGCTCCACTTCGGCCCGGCGCGTCTTCGGCAGTGCCAGCACCTCGTCCTCGGTGAGCGCCTGCCCCTTCTTGCCGACCAGCGTGAACAGCATGCGTCCGGCCTCGCGGTGCAGCGAAAAGCTGCGCGCCTCGGCAAACGCCGACAGTTCGGCGTAATGCCGCTCCATGTCGGCCTTCCAGGCCTTCTCGATGCGTTCGCTCTCGGCCTTGTGGTCCTGGCCATTCAGTCGCTGCGGGATTTCATCCTGCAGATTTTTCACCGCCTGCGCCAGCGACTGGCGCAGCTGCCGCCCCTCGCCGGCCGGCAGGCGCAGCGCCAGCGGCCGCTCCGGCGCGTCGAAGTTGTACAGATAACAGAAATCGGGCGGCACCCGCTTGCCCGCCGCCACCTCGCGCATCGCTTGCTTAAGCAGCGAGGAGCGGCCGCTGCCAACCTCGCCGAGCACGAACAGGTTGTAGTTGGGCTGGTCCATGCCAAGGCCGAAACGCGCGGCCGCCTCGGCGCGCGCCTGACCGATCCACGGCAGCGGTTCCTGCAGCAATTCGGAGGTGTCGGCAAATCCCAGCGTGGCGGGGTCGAGGGTCAGGCGAAGGTCGGCGGGAGACAGGGCGGCAATCGGCATGGCGTGGGTTTTGGATTTTGTGGGTTCTGGATTATTGCGCAAGACCGGCCCACAGCGATTTCGTAGGGTGCGCTTTGCGCACCAACAATATTAACGGTGCGCAAAGCGCACCCTACGATATAAACCCCGTGCTTTGTCATTACCAGCGATACGGGGCAATCCTTGCTGTGGTTCGCACGTGCCTGGATTACCCTAAAAGACTCCGATCCACTACATTCGCAAAAACTCTCTCGCACGCCACCCGATGAAACCCGCGCAGCCTTCCTTCTTCGTCCTGATCGCCCTGATCGGGGGCCTCGCCATCTTCAGCTCCACCCTGTCGAAAACCCCGGTGCTGCCGCTGTTCGCCGCGTCGCTCAACGCCACCCCGGCGGAAATCGGCTGGATCGTCATGGCGTCTACGATCCCCGGCGTGCTCATCAGCTACCCCGCCGGCGCGCTGTCGGACTATCTGGGCAAGCGGCGCATGCTGCTGGCGTCCCTCATTGTGTTTGCCAGCGCGCCCTTCCTCTATCTGCTGATCGAAACCGCCTGGCAGCTGATGGCGGTGCGCTTCTATCACGGCTTCGCCACCGCGATCTTCGGCACCGTGGCGAGCGCGGCGATCGCCGAACGCTACAGCGCCGACCGCGCGGCGCGGCTGTCCACCTATTCCTCGGTCACCATCGTGGGCCGCTCCATCGCGCCCTTCCTCGGCGGCGCGCTGATCTCGCTGGCGAGCTTCGGCGCGGTGTACGTCGCCTGCGCGATCGCCGGCGTGCTGGCGCTGGCGGCCGGGCTGCTGCTCAAAGACTACGAGCCGCGCCCGACGACGAAGCTGGAGCTGCCGCATTTCTGGTCGAGTCTGAGAACGGTGCTGCGCGACCGCGGCATCATGCTGGTGAGCCTGGTGGAGGCGGCGCAGTACCTGGTGTTCGGCGCCGTCGAAGCCTTCATCGCCCTGTTCGCTGCCTCGCACGGCATCCCGGCGTGGCAGATCGGCGTCATCCTCGGGGTGCAGCTTCTCAGCATCGTGTTCGCCAAGCCGCTGATGGGCCGGGTGTCCGACCGCATCGGCCGCCGTCGCGTCATCCTGCCGGGCTTGCTGATCGGCGCGGCGAGCGTGGTACTGCTGCCTTACTTCCCGAACTTCATCGGCCTGTCGGCGCTGAGCCTCGCGTTCGGCCTCGGCTTCGCCACGGTCACCTCGTCCACCGTCGCCCTCGTCGCCGACCTCACCAAAGACGGCCGCTACGGCTCGTCGATGGGCGTGCTGCGCACCGTGATGGACGTCGGCCAGTCGATCGGCCCGGTACTCACCGGCTTCATGGTCGGCGTCGCCGGCTACACCAGCGCCTTCACCCTGCTGGCAGCAATTCTGGTGGCGGCCGCGCTGATGTTGGGGCTGCTGCTGCGCGACGGGTAAGGTCGCGTTTGATCGGCTATAGTGAGCCGATCCGCTTCTCCCAAGGAGATTTCCATGCGCATCCGTACCCTGCTCACCTTGCTGGCCTTTGTCCCGGCCTGCTTCATTCTCCCGGCCGCTGCCGATTCAGGCGTGGACCTCACGCCCGCCACGCAGCAGACATCGATTTCAACCGAGGCCTGCCTCGCCAATGCCAAGGGCACGCATCTCGCCCAGCTCGATTGCTGCAAGGGGCACAAAGGCATCTGTGGCTGCCGCGCCGGCAAGCTCGTGTGCTGCGATAGCTCCATCAGCACCGAGCCGGGGTGTACGTGTCACGGGGATGAAGGAATCGTTGAATAAGGCCGTTCAAATCATTCTTGACACATGTAGCCCATAGGATACACTTCGGCTACGCGCGTATCGATGACCGAGGTCTATCGGGATTGGATCAATGACCTGAAGGATCGAGCCGGCCGCGCCCGCATTCAAGTGCGCGTGGACCGGTTGGCTCACGGCAACCCCGGGCAGCATCGCAATCTCACGCACGGCATATCGGAACTGAAGATCGACGTCGGCCCCGGCTACCGTGTGTATTACACGGAGCGAAATGGGGAATTGATCATCCTGCTCGCCGGCGGTGACAAATCGACCCAGCAGCAGGACATTAAAACAGCCGCCGTGCTTGCCAGAAATTCGCAGGAGTAACCCAAATGCCCAAGACTGCCACCAAACTGACCGCCAAGACGAAGACCGTGCCTTATGACGTGGCCGAGCAGCTGCGCACCCCCGAGGAAATGGCCGCTTATCTCGACGCCTGGCTGGAAGAAGCCCCGGACGATGCCGCAGGCATTGCCCGCGCGCTGGGCGACATCGCCCGCGCCAAGGGCATGTCGCAAGTTGCGCGCGATGCCGGACTCAGCCGGGAAAGTCTCTACAAGGCGCTCAGTGAGAACGGCAATCCAAGCTTTGCGACTGTACTCAAAGTCGCGCGTGCACTTGGCGTGCGACTGCATGCGGAAGCCGCTTGAAAACCAGGTTGCCGGCTGGCGCTTCGCCAGCCGGCCGTGTTATTTGCTCAGCGCCACCCAGACCCCGTCCCACCCAGCTTCCGGCGGCACCTGCCTGAAAGCCGCAATCCGTTCCAGCATGACCCGACTGGGCTGATCCTTCGGTTCGATCGCAAGGCATTCGCGGAAGGCTGTCTCGGCCGCATCCCAGTCCTGCGCGCGGTAGCGCGCCAGCCCAGCCTCATACGCCTGCACGCGCCGTTTGTCGCTGTCGCTCAGCTCCGCCGCCAGCCCCAGCAACTCGTACACCCTGACCGGCTCCAGTTTGCCGACGACGCGCAGGCTGTCGATTTCGCGGAAGGCCAGGGTGTCGCCGGCCAGCGTGTGCGTCGGCTCGCTCACCAGGATGCGGGTGCCGTAAAACTTGTTGGCCTGTTCCAGGCGCGAGGCGAGGTTCACAATGTCGCCGATGACGGTGTAGCCGCGTGAGGTTTCGGAGCCGATGTTGCCGACCGTCACTTCGCCGCTGGCGATGCCCATGCGGACGTTGACCGCGGGCAGGTTGTCGCGGACGCCGAACATCTCGGGCAGCCAGGCGCGAAAAGCTTCCAGCTGCGCCATCTGCTCGAGCGCGGCGAGGCAGCCCAGCCGCGCGTGGTCGGCGGGATCGGTGAAGGGCGGTCCCCAGAAGGCCATAACCGAGTCGCCGATGTATTTGTCGACGATGCCCTGCCGGCTGCGGATCACCTCGGACATCATCGAAAAGTAGCGGTTGAGGAAGCGCACCGAGGCGTCCGGCGTGAAGCCTTCGCATAGACGGGTGAAGCCTTCGAGGTCGGAAAAGAACACGGTCATCACCTGGCGCCCGCCCTTGTCCGCGCCGATGCGGTTTTCCAGCAGGCTCTTCACGATGCGCGGATCGACATACTGGCCGAAGGTTTCGCGGATGCGTTCCTTCTCGCGCAGCCCGACCACCATGTGGTTGAAGGAGGTGGCGAGTGTGGCGAGTTCGTCGTGAGTGTGTACCAGAATTTCGACATCGAGGTCGCCCGCCTCGACCGCGCGCGTGCCGCCCACCAGGCGCTTGACCGGATCGACCAGCGAGCGCGTGACGAAGGCCGCAAAAATCAGCCCGAGCATGGTGGCGAGCGCGGTGATGATCCAGTTGAGGGTAGTGGCGCGCGCCTCCTCCACCTTGGCCTGCAGTGCGGTGTCCTGGGTCAGCTTGTTAAGCAGGTCGATGGTCTTCTGGATTTCGACGTCGATCGTGTCCTTCTCGCGCAGCAGGTTTTCGCGGACGATTTTCTGCGAACGCGGGGTGCCTTCTTCCGCCTCGATCTGGAACAGGCGGAAAGTCATGTGAAAGTGCTGGCGTGCGGTCTGGATCGCGGGCAACTGCTCACCCAGCCTGGCGAGGGTCGGGCGGTCGAGTTCGATGCGCTTTTCCGCCTCCGCCTCGGCGAGGAATCGCAGCGAGGAATCGACGATCTGGTCGGCGTTGACTCCGCGCATGTCGAAGCCGTTCGATTCCTTGGCGAGAAATTCAGGGTCGGGGCGCGCCACGTCCATGCCCGCCAGCACGCGCTCCATGTGCACCATCTGGTCACGAATGAGGATTTCCACGCTGGCCACTTGCTGCTGCAACGGCAGGTAGTAATCGGAAAGCGCCCGCACCTGGTTGTTGAGGTTGCGGAAATTGAGCACCGACAGCCAGGTGACGACCACCATCAACGCCAGCAGGGCGGTGGTGATGCTGAAGATTTTCAGGCTGATGGGCAGTCGCATGGGGTCAGGTACGGAAGGCGCAGGAATTTAAACATAGCAGCCTGGCCGCCAAAATTCAGGGGAGACGCGCCCTACTGGAACTTTAGGGAACCGCTGATTAATTTGTCATTGCGAGGCGCGCAGCGACGTGGCATACGATTCCATATGGGCTTCAGCCCATAGTGGATCGGAGTCCTTTAGGGCAATCCAGAAATACCCGCTTAATCGATACGCTGGATTGCTTCGCTGCGCTCGCAATGACGGATTAATTTAATCCGCGTCATCCTGGATCGCAGCCGGAACCACCATCGTGCCAGGCGCCACGTCGCCGCACTGCGCGCGGTGGCGCAGCGCGTGGTCCATCAGCACGATCGCCATCAGCGCCTCGGCGATGGGGGTGGCGCGGATGCCGACGCAGGGATCGTGGCGGCCATGGGTGACGACTTCGACCGGCTGGCCATCGAGGTCGATCGAACGGCCGGGCAGGCGCATCGACGAGGTGGGCTTGATCGCGATGTGGGCGACGACGGGCTGGCCGCTTGAGATGCCGCCGAGCACGCCGCCGGCGTGGTTGCTCAAGAATCCTTCGGGGGTAATTTCGTCGCGGTGCTCGGTGCCCAATTGCCGGGCGGCCTGCATGCCGTCGCCGATTTCCACGCCCTTGACGGCGTTCAGCCCCATCAGTGCATGGGCGAGGTCGGCGTCGAGCTTGTCGTACAGCGGCTCGCCCCAGCCGGGCGGCACGTTCTTTGCCACCACGCTGATTTTCGCCCCGACCGAATCGCCGGATTTGCGCAGCGCGTCCATGTAGGTCTCAAGCTCGGGCACGATGGCGGCGTTGGGCGAGAAAAAGGCGTTGTTGCCGATTGCGTCCCACGACTCGAAGGGGATGTCGATCGGCCCCAGTGCGCTCATGTAACCACGGATGACGATGCCGTATTTTTCGGCCAGCCATTTTTTGGCAATGGCGCCGGCGCCGACGATGGGCGCGGTCAGCCGTGCCGACGAGCGCCCGCCGCCGCGCGGGTCGCGGAAACCGTATTTCTGCGTGTAGGTGTAGTCGGCGTGGCCGGGGCGGAAGGTCTCGCCGATGTTGCCGTAGTCCTTGCTGTGCTGATCCTCGTTGCGGATCAAAAGCGCGATCGGCGTGCCGGTGGTCTTGCCCTGGTACAAGCCGGAGAGGATTTCGGCGGTGTCGGACTCGCGGCGCTGGGTAACATGGCGCGAGGTGCCGGGCTTGCGGCGGTCGAGGTCGTGCTGGATATCGGCCTCGGCGAGCACCATGCCGGGAGGGCAGCCGTCGATCACGCAACCGATGGCGGGGCCGTGCGATTCGCCGAAGACGGTGACACGGAACAGTTTGCCGAGTGTGCTGCCAGACATGGGAATAAGCCGGAAAATGAGCCGAAATAATGCGCCGAAGTCTAGCACAGGCGCGGCTTGCGCCGCTGGTGCGGCACTGGCCGAACTTACGGTCACAAGACGGCTCTATATTTGGCTGCTACCCTTTAAGCTTGAAACCGCAGTTGAATCACAGAGGAACTGAGCGCACAGAGGAAAAACAACACCTTGCATGGGTTGAGTGCGCCCACCCGATGGGTGAAGGCCGGGTTGATCGACAAGCCATTGATTTCCTGCCGTTCTCCGTGCCTCTGTGTCCCAAGGGATACCGTCCCTGCGGGACATATCTCTGTGGTGGGGCTTTAAGACAAATCAGCATTTTCTGAACTTCATCCAACCGAAAGGACCGCCCATGAACGCCGCCCAGCACATCGCCACCCTCGGCCAAAGCCTGTGGCTCGACAACCTGTCGCGCAGCCTGCTCCGCGACGGCACGTTGGCCACATTGATTGCCGAGGACGGCGTGTCGGGCGTGACCGCGAACCCGTCGATTCTCCAGAAGGCGCTCGCTACCAGCCCGTACTACGCCGACGATCTGGCGCGGCTGAAAGCCGGCGAGCCGGATGCCGAGCGACGCTACGAAGCGCTGATGATCCCGGACATCCAGGCTGCCTGCGACCTGCTGCTGCCGACCTACGAGGCCAGCGGCGGCAACGACGGCTACGTCAGCCTGGAAGTCGCACCGCGCTGGGCCTACGATACCGCGCGCTCGGTGGAAGAAGCGCAGCGCCTGTCGGCCGCGGTCGATCGCCGCAACCTGCTGGTCAAGGTGCCGGGCACCCCCGAAGGCGTGCGCGCGTTCGAGGCGCTGACGGTGCTCGGCGTCAACGTCAACGTGACCCTGCTGTTCTCGATCGCGCAGGTCAAGGCCGTGTTCGACGCTTACCTGCGCGGGCTCGCCGCACGCGTCGCGGCCGGCGCCGACGTGCGCCGCAGCAAGACGGTGGCGAGCCTGTTCCTGTCGCGCGTCGACACCCTGGTCGACACGCAGCTGGCCGCCATCGGCACCGATGAGGCCTTGTCGCTGCGCGGCCGCGCGGCGGTGGCGATGGCCAAAATCGCCTATCGGGACTATATGCAAACTTTTCACGGCGCGCCCTTCGCTGCGCTGGCGCAACAAGGCGCGACGCCGCAGTACCTGCTGTGGGCAAGCACCGGCACGAAAAATCCGGACTATTCCGACCTGCTCTACGTCGAACCGCTGATCGGCCGCGAGACCATCAACACCCTGCCCGAGAAGACGCTCGCCGCGCTGCTTGATCATGGCAAGCCTGCGCTCACCCTGGAAACCGGGACGGACGAGGCCGCCGCGCAGCTTGCCGCACTCGCGCACCTGGGGGTGAGCATGGACGCGGTCGGCGAACGCCTGCAGATCGACGGGGTGAACAGCTTTGAGGCGTCGTTTACCAAATTGCTCGAACAGACCGCGTAGGGCAGCGCGCGCGTTGTCGCCGCGCGGCCGATGCGGCCTCATCGAAACCGGGTCTTCGCACCCACTACCGTTCACACATCAAAAATAGGAAACACCATGAAAGCTCGCGCCGCTGTTGCCTGGGAACCCAAAAAGCCGCTGTCGATCGAGGAAGTCGACGTCGAAGGCCCGCGTGAGGGCGAGGTGCTGCTGCAGGTCGTCGCCAGCGGCGTCTGCCACACCGACGCCTTCACCCTGTCGGGCGACGATCCGGAAGGAGCGTTCCCCTGCATCCTCGGCCACGAAGGCGGCTGCATCGTGGTGGAGTGCGGGCCGGGGGTGAAAACGCTGAAGCCCGGCGACCATGTCATTCCACTCTACATCCCCGAATGCGGCCACTGCGAATACTGCGCCTCGCCCAAGACCAACCTGTGCCAGTCGATTGCCGCCACCGTGTGGACCGGCTACATGCCCGACGGCAGCCGCCGCTTCTCCAGGAACGGCAAGCCGATCTTCCACTACATGGGCTGCTCGACCTTTTCCGAATACACCGTGGTGCCGGAAATCGCGCTCGCCAAGATCAACCCCGCAGCGCCGCTGGACAAGGTCTGCCTGCTCGGCTGCGGCGTCACCACCGGCATCGGTGCGGTATTGAACACCGCCAAGGTCGAAGCCGGCTCGACCGTCGCCGTGTTCGGCCTCGGCGGCATCGGCCTGTCCTGCATCCAGGGCGCGGTGATGGCCAAGGCCGGGCGCATCCTCGCCATCGATCTCAACCCCGACAAATTCGAGATGGCGAAGGCGCTCGGCGCAACCGACTTCATCAACCCGCGCGAGGTCAACGGCTCGCTCCCGGAATACATCCGTGATCTGACTAAAGGCGGCGTCGACTATTCGTTCGAGTGCATCGGCAACGTCAACGTGATGCGTGACGCGCTCGAATGCACGCACATGGGCTGGGGCGTATCGACCGTGATTGGCGTTGCCGGATCGGGGCAGGAAATCCGCACCCGGCCGTTCAACCTGGTGGTCGGCCGCACCTGGAAAGGCAGCGCGTTCGGCGGCGTCAAGGGCCGCTCGCAGCTGCCGGGCTACGTCGACAACTACCTGGCCGGCAAGATTGAACTGGACAAGCTGGTCACCCACACCATGCCGCTCGAAGACATCAACCGCGCATTCGACCTGATGCACGAAGGCAAAAGCATCCGCTCGGTCATCATTTTCTGAGGTCGACGATGAAACACGTTGAACGCGCCAAGAAAATCGAGTCCATCAAGGAGTTCGGCGGCTGGCTCGAACGCTGGCAGCACGAATCCGAAACCTGTCACTGCACGATGAACTTCTCGGTCTACCTGCCGCCGCAGGCGGCCACGCAAAAGCTGCCGGTGGTGTATTGGCTATCAGGGCTGACCTGTACCGACGACAACGTGCGGGTGAAGGCCGGCGCGCAGCGCTACTGCGCCGAACTGGGGCTGATTCTGGTCATGCCCGATACCAGCCCGCGCGGCGACGCCGTGCCCGACGTGCCCGAGCGCTACGACCTCGGCCAGGGCGCCGGCTTCTACGTCAACGCCACCCAGGCGCCGTGGTCGACGCACTATCACATGTACGACTACATCACCCGCGAACTGCCCGCGCTGGTCGAAGCGAGCTTCCCCGCCCTTCCCGGCAAACGCGCCATCAGCGGCCATTCGATGGGCGGCCACGGCGCGCTGATCTGCGCACTGAAAAATCCCGGCATGTATGCCTCGGTCTCGGCCTTCGCGCCTATCTGCAACCCGGTGATCGGCCCCTGGGGGCAGGGCTGCTTCGCGGCCTATCTCGGCGATGACCGAAAATCCTGGGAAGCCTGGGACGCCACCTGCCTGGTCAACGCCGATGCACCGCTGCCCCCCGCGCTGATCGATCACGGCACCGCCGACGAATTTCTGGCCGAACAGCTGTTTCCGCAGAATCTGCAAGCCGCCTGTGCCGCGCGCGGCATCCCGCTCACGCTGCGGATGCAGGACGGCTACGATCACAGCTATCACTTCATCGCCACCTTCATCGGCGAGCATCTGGCGTTTCACGCGCGGACGCTGGCGGCGTGAAAGCGGATCGACAGCGCTACGCCTGGCACCGCTGCGGATCAAGCAAGCACAATTTATATCCCGCAAAAGAATCTTGAATAGACAGGCGAGCCTGTCGGGGACACGATCACACTTTCCCCGTCTACTTTTAATCAGCTGGGGTGTATTCCGCAACCATGACAAGGAGACCCGCCATGACCACAACGTATACCCGCCTGCCTTCCCGCAATCTCGACAAGGTCGCCGGTCTGCTGCGCCCCGCCTGTGTGTTGCCGGAGCGGGTCGGCCTGGACAATCCGGCGCTCGACGCGATGACCGATTTCCGCCGCCTGACCGCTTTCATCGCCACCCCCGGCGACACCATCAAGCAGGCTGAGGAGCGCATGATCCGCCGCAAGGTGCGCCTGCTGTTCGTGATGGACAACGAGGATCGCGTCGCCGGCCTGATCACCAGTACCGACATCCACGGCGAAAAACCCATGCAGGTGGTGCAAAGCCGCGGCATTCTCCGCCACGAAGTGCTGGTGGCCGACATCATGACCCCGGTGGAACGTCTGGAAGCAGTCGACTTCGACGACATCGCCCACGCCCGCGTCGGCCACGTGCTGGAAACGCTCAAGACACGCGGCCGCCAGCACGCGCTGGTGATCGAAAACGTGAAAGGCAAACAAATGGTGCGCGGCCTGCTGTCGCTGTCGCAGCTGTCCACGCAGCTGGGCGTCACCATCGAGACCACCGAGGTGGCGCACACCTTCACCGAGATCGGGCAACACCTCACGCAGGACTGATCCGCGCAGCTGCGACCGGGCAGGTCGATAGGCGTGGATTGTGGCCAAAAATGCCGCCAATCCACGCGGGCTGCGCACCCGTTTCGGGCTTCACGCACCCCCTGAGGTTTTCCCGCGCGGCGTCTTGTGCTCAAATCCGGGATTTTCTGTCGCGTCATCCGCGCGCACCGGCAGAACACGAGACCCCGTACAGCACATGAATATTTCCGTCAGCGAACTGATCGTCCGGTATCTGGAGCGCCTGGGGATCGACCACATCTTCGGCATGCCGGGCGCGCACGTGCTGCCGATCTACGACCGCCTGCACGACTCCGGCGTGAAGAGCGTGCTGGTCAAGCACGAGCAGGGCGCGGCCTTCATGGCGGGTGGCTACGCACGGGTGTCGCTCCGGCCGTCCGCCTGCATCGCCACGGCGGGGCCGGGGGCGACCAACCTCATCACCGGAATCGCCAACGCCTATGCCGAGCGGCTGCCGGTGCTGGCGATCACCGGCGAGACCTCCACCTACATCTTCGGCAAGGGCGGGCTGCAGGAAAGCACGGGCGAAGGCGGCGCCATCGACCAGGGCGCGCTGTTTGCCAGCATCACCCGCTACCACAAGCTGGTCGAGCGCACCGACTATCTCGGCCAGGTGCTGAACCAGACCACCCAGGCGCTGCTCGGGCGCGAGCAGGGGCCGGTGCTGCTGTCGATTCCCTACAACGTGCAGAAGGAGCTGGTCGACGACGGCGTGCTCGAGCAGATCCATTTTCCCGGCAAGTCGGCGATCCGGCACACGACGCCCACCGCCGAACTCACCGCGCTTTTGCACGCCGCGCACAGCCCGGTGATTGTCGCCGGGCACGGCTGCATCCAGGCCGGCGCGCGCGACGTCGTCGCTGCGTTCTCCGAACGCTTCAACATCCCGGTCGCCACCAGCCTCAAGGCCAAGGGCGTGGTGGCCGAGGGCACCCCGCTGTCGCTGGGCTGCCTCGGCGTAACGTCCAACGGCGAGGCGTATCGCTATATCGCCGAGCACGCCGACCTGCTGATATTCCTTGGCGCCGGCTTCAACGAACGCACCAGCTACCTGTGGGATGCCAGGCTGCTGGCCAACAAGAAAATCGCCCAGGTCGACCGCGACGCCGCGCAGCTCGGCCGCGTGTTCCAGCCGGACGTGGCGATTTGCGGCGACATCCGCGCGACAATGGAAGACGTGTTCGACGTGCTGGAAGCCGACGGCATGCCGCCCAAATCCCGCGATCTACTCGATAGCCACCAGGCCGCCTCCGCGCAGCCGACGGGCGCGGACGTCGCTGCACAAGCGGAACCCTTCCGCCTGATGCAGGCATTTTTCGGCGGACTCGCCCGACGCTTCCCGCACAACGCGCTGGTGTTCGACGACAACATCGTCTTTGCGCAAAGCTATTTCGACGTCTCCGACCGCAACCACTACTTCCCGAATTCCGGCATCTCGTCGCTCGGCCACGCGATCCCGGCCGCCATCGGCGCGCGCTGCTTTGCGAAAGACAGCCCCACCTTCGCCATCCTCGGCGACGGCGGCTTCCAGATGTGCTGCATGGAAATGATGACGGCGGTGAACTACGGCATCCCGCTTAACGTAGTGGTGATCAACAACGGCACCCTTTCCCTCATCCGCAAGAACCAGTTCCAGCTCTACGGCGAGCGCTACATCGACTGCGACTTCACCAACCCCGACTTCGGCCTGCTCGCGCAGTCGTTCGGGGTCAATCATTACCGCATCGAGAGCGAGGCCGAGCTCGACGCCCTGTTCGCCAACGCCGACCTCACCGGCACAATCAACCTCATCGAAATCCTGCTCGACAAACATGTCTTCCCCCGCTACCTGTCGGCTCGCTAGCAGCCTGTCGGACTTGAACTCCGCACGGCGGCGATTTCCCCAACCGGGGCTGTGTTTGCACAATATTTAGGCATCTTTAGCCGCTCATAGCCTCACGGATGTCGGGTTTGAACGGATTTCTGTACATTTCAGAGGCATGGGGCGGATTTCTTGCGCAACACGGCCATGCGTTTCAAATTCCACGCCAGACAAACCAGCGTCCACTCGCCCTTCGCCTTCTCCAAACCGCGCAACAAGAACTGCCTGAACCCCATCACCGATTTGATGATGCCGAACACCGGTTCCACGGTCTGCTTCCTGAGCGCATACTGAACCGCCCCGGATTTTGTGGAGGCTCCAACTCTTGAGAAGATGGAGCCATGAAGAAACCCGTAAAGTATTCTCCCGAAGTCCGCGAACGTGCCGTGCGCCTGGTCACCGAATGCCGCAAGGATCATCCATCGCAGTGGGCTGCCATTGAATCGATCGCAGTCAAGATCGGCTGCTCGGCAGCCACCCTGCACACCTGGGTGCGCCGGCATGAGACCGACACCGGCCAGCGTCCTGGCGTGACCACGACTGAAGCGCAACGCGAAACCTTCGGGGTCGAGCCGATCTGCCAGGTGCTGCAGATCGCCCCGTCAGGCTACCGGCGTCATGCAGCGCAGCAGCGCAATCCATCCCTACGTTGCGCACGCGCCCGGCGCGATGAATCGCTGATACCGCAGATTGAACGCGTCTGGCAGGTCAACCTGCAGGTCTACGGCGCCAGACAAGGTCTGGAAGCAGATGAACCGCGAAGGCATTGAAGTCGCCCGCTGCACGGTCGAGAGGCTGATGCGACGTCTGGGCTTGCGTGGCGTCATCCGTGGCAAGGTCGTGCGCACCACGATTTCTGATGCCAGGACAGCGTGCCCGCTGGACCAGGTCAACCGCCAGTTCAAGGCGGATCGGCCCAACCAGCTCTGGGTATCGGACTTCACCTACGTCTCGACCTGGCAAGGCTGGCTGTACGTGGCCTTCGTCATCGACGTCTTTGCCCGGCGCATCGTCGGTTGGCGGGTGAGCAGCTCAATGCATACGGACTTCGTGCTGGATGCACTGGAGCAGGCGTTGTACGCCCGGCAACCCGAGCGCGACCGCAGCCTGATCCATCATTCCGACCGCGGCTCGCAGGGCGGATTCAACCGGTCGTCGCAACCCCCCACAATTTGAAGGGGGAGTAAAGGCGACAGCTACGACAACGCCCTGGCCGAGACGGTCAACGGGCTGTACAAGGCTGAACTGATCCACCGCAGAGCGCCCTGGAAGACCAAGGAGGCGGTGGAGCTGGCCACGCTGGAATGGGTAGCCGTCGTTCGTGCCGACTTTCAGGATTGCCGGGACGAGTGTCTGCTTTCCAAAACCGCGAACGCGAATTTCCGACCCCTATGCACAGTTTGAAACTATGTGCAGTCAATTTGGGATTGTCAGCGCCGGCCCTGGTTTAGGCCGGCGCAGGTGCACATAGTTACAGCGTCTGAAGAAATCGCATCAGAGAATCTGGTGCCTTGAATCGGCGC
>DATKUP010000059.1:0-1447 GCA_035530575.1 Thiobacillus sp.
AGCAAATGGCACGCAAAAAGAAACTGACCCACACCAGCGGCGCTCCGGTGGCCGACAACCAGAATGCCATGACCGCCGGACCGCGTGGCCCGATGCTGCTACAGGACGGTTGGTTCCTGGAGAAGCTGGCCCACTTTGACCGGGAGGTGATCCCCGAGCGGCGCATGCATGCCAAGGGCTCTGGGGCCTACGGCACGTTCACCGTCACGCACGACATCACCCGCTATACCAAGGCCAAGATATTCTCGAAGATCGGGAAGAAAACCGACATGTTTGCCCGCTTTTCGACGGTGGCAGGCGAGCGCGGCGCGGCCGACGCCGAGCGCGACATCCGGGGCTTTGCCATGAAGTTCTACACCGAGGAAGGAAACTGGGATCTAGTGGGCAACAACACGCCGGTATTCTTCCTGCGCGACCCGCTCAAGTTCCCCGACCTCAACCACGCGGTGAAGCGCGATCCACGCACCAACATGCGCAGCGCCCGCAACAACTGGGACTTTTGGACGTCGCTGCCTGAGGCGCTGCACCAGGTCACCGTCGTCATGAGCGATCGGGGCATCCCAACCTCCTACCGCCACATGCACGGCTTTGGCAGCCACACCTTCAGCCTGATTAACGCCAAAAACGAACGGGTCTGGGTCAAGTTCCACCTGCGCACACAGCAGGGCATTCGCAACCTGACTGACGAAGAGGCCGAGATGCTTGTCGGCAAGGACCGGGAAAGCCACCAGCGCGACCTGTACGACAGTATCGAGAAGGGCGACTTCCCGCGCTGGACGATGTTCATCCAGGTGATGACCGAGAAACAGGCACTCAAGAGCCCCTACAACCCCTTCGATCTGACGAAGGTCTGGTTCCACAAGGACTATCCGCTGATCGAGGTGGGCGTGATGGAGCTGAACCGCAATCCCGAAAACTACTTTGCCGAGGTCGAGCAGTCGGCCTTCAATCCTGCCGCCATCGTGCCGGGCATTGGCTTCTCGCCTGACAAGATGCTCCAGGGACGGCTGTTCTCCTACGGTGATGCTCAGCGCTACCGGCTGGGCGTGAACCACCACCTGATCCCGGTCAACGCCTCCCGCTGCCCGGTGCACAGCTACCACCGCGACGGCCGCATGCGGGTGGACGGCAACTTTGGCAGCACGCTGCACTACGAGCCGAACAGCTACGGTGAGTGGCAGCAGCAGCCGGAATTCGCCGAGCCGCCCCTGGAACTGAAAGGTGCCGCCGCCCACTGGGATCACCGCGAGGACGAGGACTACTACACCCAGCCCGGCTTGCTTTTCCGGCTGATGAGCCCTGAACAGCAGCAGGTTCTGTTTGCCAACACGGCCCGCGCCATGGGCGACGCGCCGCGGGAGGTCAAGCTCCGCCACATCGGCAACTGCCTGAAGGCCGATCCAGCGTATGGCAAGGGGGTAGCCGACGCGCTCGGCATCCCGCTGAG
>DATKUP010000060.1:0-24528 GCA_035530575.1 Thiobacillus sp.
TTGAAAGCACTGGGCAAGCCGCCGAAGGTCATCAACGTCGCAATTGCGCATAAATTGTTGAGGCAGGCCTTCGCGGTGGCAACGACCAATGCGCCTTTTTCGACAGAATATGCTTGACGAGAAGCACAGTTCATTGCGAGGCGAAGCCGAAGCAATCCAGTGTGCGTGTCCTGTTGCTGGATCGCCACGCCCTGCGGGCTCGCGATGACATGCGGCATTAGTAAAGGAGAAGAGACATGGCTTACGCGGTAGCGACTCTGGCAGGAGGCTGTTTCTGGTGCCTCGAAACGGTGTTTAACCAGCTGCGCGGCGTCGAATCCGCGGTGTCCGGCTACATGGGGGGGCGCACGGAGAACCCCACCTATGCGGACGTCTGTAACGGCGACACCGGCCACGCCGAAGTGGTGCAGGTGCGCTTCGACCCGGACGCGATCTCGTATCGCGAGCTGCTTGAAGTCTTCTTCACCCTGCACGATCCCACGCAACTGAACAGACAGGGCAACGACGTCGGCACCCAGTATCGCTCGGCGATTTTCTGGCACACGCCGGAGCAGAAGGCCGAAGCCGAATCTATCATCGTCGAACTCGCTGCAGCCAAACAGTTCGATGCCCCCATCGTGACCGAAGTCACCGAGGCGGAGACGTTTTACCCTGCCGAGGATTACCACCAGGGCTACTTCGACCAGAATCCCAACCAGCCTTACTGCCAGTTTGTGGTTGCGCCGAAGGTCGCGAAGGCGCAGGCGAAGTTTGCCGCGCGTTTCAAGGACTGAAGCGCGTAGCGGGCGGGCAAAACGGGAAGCGATGCGCTAACATCCGGCCATGCCGACCATTTTCCTGTTCGAGGGTTATCGTTTTTTCTTCTTCTCCAACGAAGGCAGTCCTCGGGAACCGATCCATGTGCACATACGCAAGGAGGGCAGCCGCGCGAAGTTCTGGTTGAGTCCGTAGGCCTCGCAAACAATCAGGGCTTCACCGGCAAGGAAGTGAACAGTTTGGCGCAGATCGTGGAAATGCACAGAGACGAGATTGAAAGGGCATGGCATGAACATTTCGGCGACTAGGCTCGACTTCGACGAATCGATGATGTGGGTGGATTTGTCAGACGGACAAAAACTCGGCGTGCCCCTCGCCTATTTCCCGCGCCTGTTGCGGGCGACGCGGAGCAGCGCTTGCAATACGAAATGTCGGGCAACGGCACGGGGCTGCACTGGGATGCGCTGGATGAAGACATCAGCGTCGAAGGTCTGTTGATGGGAATCGGCGATCAGACGCAGGGGCATTCGCTGGCGGCCTGAGAGTTGGCTCGCCAAATTCAAATCGAGCCTGGAACCGTTAACGCTGAATGACCAGAGTGGCTATATGACGTTAGGGAACCGCTGATTAATTTGTCATTGCGAGGAGCGCAGCGACGCGGCAATCCAGAAATGCCCACTTGATCGATACGCTGGATTGCTTCGCTGCGCTCGCAATGACGGCCATATCGAATTAATCAGCGCTTCCTTAGGGGTTTCCATGGAAATTGCCGCACGTGCTGCCCTGCCACAAGATCGGGACGCGATCCGCCAATTATACGAACAAGCGATGAGGAATCATATCGAGACGATTTGGGGTTGGGACCAATCGTGGCAGGACAATGACTTCAACAGCGCCTTCCAATCTTCTTTGACCTATGTAATTGAGTCTGGCTCGACTCTTTTGGGCTATTTCCAAATCGACCAAAATGAAAATCATGACCATTTGCGAATGTTGATTCTCAAGCCCTCAGCGCGATCTGCTGGAATCGGAGCAAAAGTGCTTTCGCAAATTCTGGAGATAACTCATGACAACGGTAAAACGCTGTTGCTGAGAGTGTTCAAATCGAATGTCAATGCGAAGCGGTTCTATGAACGTGAGGGATGGGCGGTACTGGCTGAAGAGGATTCGTTCTTCCTGATGGGACATTCTTCCAACTCTATGCCCAGTCAGCCTGGTAAATCATCCCAACACACCGCCAAAAGCCACGCTTTCGTTGTTCGCTGAATTTCTGCTGGGGTCTTTGCCTTCACAGGGTTGCGAGCCCCAGCTTTACTTCTCCGCTTTCACCCACGAATCTTTCAGCGTCACCGTTCGGTTGAACACCGGCGCGCCGGGTCTTGAATCGATACGATCCGCTACAAAATAGCCATGCCGCTCGAACTGGAAGCGGTCTTCGGGTGCAGCATCTTGCAGCGCGGATTCCAGTTGCGCGTGGATGCTGCGTATCGAGTCGGTATTGATGTCGTCCAGAAAATTGCCGGTTTCCTGTCCCGGCTGGGCGGTTTTGAACAGGCGGTCGTACAGTCGGACTTCGGCTTCGTAGGCATGCACTGCAGATACCCAATGGATGTTGCCTTTGACCTTGACCGAGTCGGAACCGGGCGTGCCGGATTTGGTGTCGGGCAGGTAGTCGCAGTGCACGGCGGTGATGGTGCCGTTGGCATCTTTGTCACAACCGGTGCAGGTGATGACGTAGCCATAGCGCAGCCGCACCGAGTTACCGGGCTGCATAATGCCCGACGCGTCGAGACGCGGCGGGTAGAGCCGAAAGTAGCCCTTGGGCGGGGTTTCCATGAAGTCTTCGCGCTCGATCCATAGTTCCCTGGAGAGCATCACCGTGCGTTTACCCAGGTCGGGCTGCTGCGGGTGGTTGGGGGCGAAGCATTCTTCGGACTGCGCCTCGGGGTAGTTGTCGATGATGAGCTTGACTGGATCGAGTACGGCAATGCGGCGATGTGCGGTGTCGTTCAAGGTGTCGCGCTGGCATTCTTCGAACACGCTGTAGTCGATCCAGCCGTCGGACTTGGATACGCCGATGCGGTCGGTGAAACGCTTGAAGCCTTCGGCCGTATAGCCGCGACGGCGCGCGCCGACCAAGGTGGGTAAACGCGGATCATCCCAGCCGCTGACATGTTTTTCTTCCACCAGCTCGATCAGCTTGCGCTTCGACAGCACGACGTAGGTCAGATTCAGGCGGGCGAATTCTATCTGCTGCGGCAGCGGACGGGTGAAGAAGCCGCCATCGGCCAGCTTGTCGAGCAGCCAGTCGTAGAACGGGCGTTGATCCTCGAATTCCAGAGTGCAGATCGAGTGGGTGATGTGCTCGATTGCGTCCTCGATCGGGTGGGCATAGGTGTACATCGGGTAGATGCACCAGGTGTCGCCGGTGTTGTGGTGATGCGCTCTTTTAATTCGGTAAATCGCCGGGTCGCGCAGGTTGATGTTGGGCGAGGCCATGTCGATCTTGGCGCGCAGCACGTGCGCGCCATCGGGAAATTCGCCGGTTTTCATGCGATGAAACAGGTCGAGGTTCTCTTCCGCACTGCGGCTGCGGTAGGGGCTGTCCTTGCCCGGTTCGGTCAAGGTGCCGCGATAGGTGCGCATCTCGTCGGCGGACAGCGAGTCGACGTAGGCATGGCCGGACTGGATCAGATATTCGGCGCAGGCGTACATGGTGTCGAAATAATTCGACGCGAAATAGAGGTGCTGGCCCCAGTCGAAGCCCAGCCATTTCACCGATTCGATAATCGAATCGACATATTCCTGGCTTTCTTTTTCCGGGTTGGTGTCGTCGAAGCGCAGGTGGCAGACGCCGCCGTAATCGCGCGCGAGGCCGAAGTTCAAAAAGATCGATTTGGCGTGACCCAGGTGCAGATAGCCGTTGGGCTCGGGCGGAAAGCGCGTCTCCACGCGACCGCCCCATTTGCCGGCGGCGTTCTGCTCGTCGATGAGGTTGCGGATGAAATTGGCGGCGGGGGCGGTGTCGTGCGACATGATGGGCTGCGGTGCTTGAAAGCGTGAATTGTAGCGGGTTCAAATAATGATGCCGCCGCCGAGGCAGACTTCGCCGTCGTACAAAACAACCGACTGGCCGGGCGTGACCGCCCATTGCGGGGCGTCGAACACGAGTTCCAGTGTGTCGTCGACCAGTGTGGTGATGCGGCAGGCAGCGTCGGTCTGCCGGTAACGGGTCTTTGCGGTGTAGGCACGTTCGGGATCGGGGGCGACGCCGCTGATCCAGCTGAGCTGGCCGGCGGCGAGTGTCGATCGCTTGAGCAGCGGGTGGTCGTGCCCCTGCACCACGACCAGCGTGTTGCTCGCCATGTCCTTGGCGGCGACGAACCACGGCTCGTCGCTGCCGTCCTTCTGCCCGCCTATGCCGAGGCCCTGGCGCTGCCCCAGGGTGTAATACATCAGGCCCTGATGTAGCCCGACCACGCGGCCCTCGGGCGTTTTCATCTCACCTGGGTCGCGCGGCAGATAGCGTTCGAGGAATTCGCGGAAATTGCGCTCGCCGATAAAACAAATTCCAGTGCTGTCCTTTTTGGCGGCGTTGGGCAAACCGATCTTCTGCGCCAGCGCGCGTACGTCGGGCTTGGGCAGATGGGCCAGTGGAAACAGGGCAGGGCGGAGCTGCGCCTGGCTCAAGCGGTAGAGGAAATAGCTCTGGTCCTTGTTGGTGTCAAAAGCGCGCAGCAGCGTGGCGCGGTCGGCGGCGTCCGTGCCCTTGCCGACGTAATGCCCGGTGGCGATGTATTCGGCGCCGCGCGCGATGGCGTCGTCGAGGAAGGCCTTGAACTTGATTTCGGCGTTGCACAGCACGTCTGGGTTGGGGGTGCGGCCGGCCCGGTATTCGGCGAGGAAATAGCTGAACACGCGGTCCTTGTATTCGGCGGCGAAGTTGACCGCCTCGACCTCGATGCCGAGCACGTCGGCCACCGCCAGCACGTCGAGAAAATCCTGCCGCGCGGTGCATTGCCCGGTGTTGTCGTCGTCGTCCCAGTTCTTCATGAAGACGCCGAGCACGTCGTAGCCCTGCTGCTTCAAGAGGTAGGCCGCGACGGCGGAATCGACCCCGCCCGACATGCCGACGACGACGCGCGTGCTCATGCGTGGTTCACGAAATCGAGCGGAAAGCGCCGTCCGGCCAGGTAATCCTCGACGCAGCGCATCACCAGCGGGCTGCGGTGCGGCGTGGGATGCGCTGTGAGTTCCTCCGGCGTCAGCCATACGGCGCGTACGATGCCGGTGTCCAGCGCGCGCCCGGCGTCGAAGCCACTGACCTCGCAGACATAGGCAAAGCGCAGATAGGTGATGTCGCGCCGCGGGTAGTGGGTGCTGTAGCAGCCCAGGAGCGCCAGCGGTTCTACGTGGTGCGCGGTTTCCTCCAGCGCTTCGCGGCGCACTGCGTCGAGCAGGGTTTCGTCGCGCTCCCAGTGGCCGGCCGGCTGGTTCAGACGCAGGCCTTCGGCGGTGTGCTCCTCCACCAGCAGGAATTTGCCGTCGCGCTCGACGATGGCGGCAACCACCACGTGCGGGGTCCAGATGTCAGACATGCAGTTCCTTCCATTCTCCGGGCTGCAACGCGCCCAGGGTCCATTCGCCGACGACGGCGCGGATCAGGCGCAGGGTGGGGAAGCCGATTCTGGCCGTCATCCGGCGCACCTGGCGGTTCTTGCCTTCGGTAATTATCAGTTCGATCCAGCTGGTCGGTATGGCTTGGCGAAAGCGGATCGGCGGATTGCGCGGCCACAGGCCGGCGGGTTCGTCGATCAGGCGCACCTGCGCCGGACGGGTGACGAAGTCGCCGAGGTCGACGCCGCAGCGTAGCGTTTCGAGCGCGGCATCATCGGGTGCACCCTCGACCTGCGCCCAGTAGGTTTTGGGCAGTTTGTGCCTGGGATCGGCGATGCGGCTCTGGAGGCTTCCGTCATCGGTTAAAATCAGCAGCCCTTCGCTGTCGGCGTCGAGCCGCCCGGCCGCATATACGCCGGGTACGCCGAGGTGGTCGCGCAGACCCTGCCAGCGCCCCTCGGGGGTGAACTGGCTCAGCACGCCGTAGGGTTTGTTGAGCAGGATCAATCGCGCCACGCTGAAAGACGAACTTCCGGAAAAACACTCATTTTAACGTTACACGAGCCGCCCCCATGACTTATCAGCACATCCAGATTCCCGCCTCCGGCAAAAAAATCACCGTCAACGCCGACAACACGCTGAACGTTCCCGACACCCCCGTCATCCCCTTCATCGAAGGCGACGGCACCGGCATCGACATCACCCCGGCGATGCGCCGCGTGGTCGACGCAGCGGTGGCCAAGGCCTACGGCGGCAAGAAGCAGATCGCCTGGATGGAAGTGTTTGCCGGCGAGAAGGCAGTCAAGGTCTACGGTGGCGACCAGTGGCTGCCGGAGGAAACCGTGCAGGCGGTGAAGGACTACGTGATCTCGATCAAGGGGCCGCTCACCACGCCGACTTCCGGCGGCATGCGCTCGCTCAACGTGGCGCTGCGCCAGATGCTGGATTTGTATGTGTGTTTGCGCCCGGTGCGCTACTTCACCGGCGTACCGAGCCCGGTGAAGGCGCCGGAAAAAGTCGACATGGTGATCTTCCGCGAAAATACCGAAGATATTTACGCCGGCATCGAGTGGGAAGCCGGTAGCGACGCAGTGAAAAAAGTCATCGAATTCCTGCAAAAGGAAATGGGCGTGACCAAGATCCGCTTCCCGGAAACCTCGGCCATCGGCATCAAGCCGGTGTCGGTCGAAGGCTCGGAACGCCTGATCCGCAGGGCGATCCAGTATGCTATCGACAATAAGCGCCGCTCGGTGACCCTGGTGCACAAGGGCAACATCATGAAATTCACCGAGGGCGGCTTCAAGAAATGGGGCTACGAGCTCGCCGCGCGCGAATTCGGTGCCAGGATGATCGGCGAAGGCCCGTGGATGGAATTGCCGAACGGCATTGTCATCAAGGACGTCATCGCCGACGCCTTCCTGCAGCAAATCCTGCTGCGCCCGGACGAGTACGACGTCATCGCCACGCTCAACCTCAACGGCGACTACATCTCCGACGCGCTGGCGGCGGAGGTTGGCGGCATCGGCATTGCGCCGGGCGCCAACCTGTCCGACACCGTGGCGATGTTCGAGGCCACTCACGGCACCGCGCCCAAGTACGCCGGCAAGGATTACGTCAACCCGGGTTCGCTGATCCTGTCGGCGGAAATGATGCTGCGCCACCTGGGCTGGATCGAGGCGGCCGACCTCATCATCGCCAGCATGGGCAAAGCCATCGCCGAAAAAACCGTGACCTACGACTTTGCGCGCCTGATGGACGGCGCGACCGAGGTGAAGTGCTCGCAGTTTGCCGAGGTGATGGTCGCGAAGATGTAAGACTGTTTATCCAGCAACAAAAAACCCCGCATTGGCGGGGTTTTTTGTTGCCTGGCCCAAGTACTCAATCCTGGGGCTGGATGTTGGAAGCCTGCTTGCCCTTGGGGCCCTGGGTGACTTCAAAAGCGACTTTCTGACCTTCTTTCAGGGTCTTGAAGCCATTGGACTGGATGGTGGAAAAATGTGCGAACACATCCTCGCCACCGTCATCGGGGGTGATGAAGCCAAACCCCTTGGCGTCGCTGAACCACTTGACCGTACCTGTTGTCATTCAAACTTCCTCCTTGGCGTGATACCCAACATAACCGCGATAAGCGCAATTGCGCTGGCGGATGACGTGACGGCGGGAATTGTTGGCCGTCGGTCTGAATTCAAGCGCGCTACCCGGTGATGTTCCTGCGGTAATGCCAAGCCTTTACGGTTCTTGAAACCAAACTTACTGCTTTTTACTACCTGGAATATGTTTTTTCAAGCGGAATGCGTGAAAAAACAATGGCCTTGGCCGGACTGTGGTTTCCTGCCAACCCGGGATTCCGGAAATGGGGGAAAGCGGAGATGCTGCCTGGCGCGCCGGCACGCCGCAGTCACCCGAATCGATGCGGTAGGATGCGCGGCATGCGCACCTGGGACATCTTCTGCAAGGTCGTCGACAACTATGGCGACATCGGCATCGCCTGGCGACTGGCGCGCGGGCTGGTCAGCGAGCATGGCCTGGCGGTGCGGCTGTGGGTGGACGATCTGCATGCGTTTCAGCGCATCTGGCCGGCGATCGATGCGAATGCGGCCGAGCAGTCCTGCGAAGGGGTGACGGTGTGCGCGTGGCGCACGCCGTTTGTCGCAGCCGCGCCGGCGCAGGTGGTGATCGATGCCTTCGGCTGCGCCCTGCCTGAAGCCTATCTGGCGGCGATGAGCGAGCAGTCGCCGCCGCCAGTGTGGATCAATCTCGAATATCTCAGCGCCGAGCCCTGGGTGGCCGAACACCATGGCCTGCCGTCGCCGCATCCGCAGCTGCCGCTGACGCGTTTTTTTTTCTTCCCCGGCTACACACCGGACACCGGCGGCCTGCTGGCCGAGGCAGCCCTGGACGCGCGTCGCGCCGCGTTCGTGCAGCGCGGAACCGTCGCATTCTGGCGCCAACTGGGGCTGCAGGCGCCGCAGCCGGGCGAATTGCGGGTATCGCTGTTCGCCTACGAGAATCCGGCGCTGCCGGCCCTGCTCGATGCCTGGACGGCCGACTCGCGCCCCATCACCTGTCTGGTGCCCGAAGGCCGGGTCATTCCGCAACTGGCGGCGTGGCTTTCGGTAACAACTTTACAAGCAGGCGCATCGCATCGGCGCGGCGCCCTGCGACTGCGCATCCTGCCGTTTATGGACCAGGATCGGTACGACCATCTGCTGTGGGCATGCGATCTGAATTTCGTGCGCGGCGAGGATTCCTGCGTGCGCGCGCAGTGGGCGGCGCGCCCGCTGGTGTGGCAGGCCTATCCGCAGGCCGACGCGGCGCACTGGGACAAGGCGAACGCGCTGCTGGCGCACTACACGGAGGGGCTGGATGGCGCCGCGGCGCACGCGGTGAGCGCAATGTGGCGGCACTGGAACGGGATGCCGGATACGGGGGGCCTGGCCGCCAGCTGGACGATATGGCGGTCGCACCAGGCCGTCATCGAGGCGCATGCGGTGGCCTGGTGCGACCGCCTCAGGCTGGCCGGCCGGCTCACCGACAAGCTGGTGGATTTTGCGGAAAATAAGATAAAATACGGGGTTTTCTCAAACCCTTAAAATCCTTAATAGCGCTCTCGCAGCAGGACACATCCATGAAAATCGCACAGGAACTCCGCGCCGGCAACGTCGTGATGGTCGGGAAAGACCCGATGGTGGTGCAAAAGGCCGAATTTTCGAAATCGGGCCGCAATTCCTCCGTCGTCAAAATGAAACTCAAGAACCTGCTCACCGGTTCGGGTGCCGAGAGCGTCTACCGCGCCGACGACAAATTCGAAACCGTCAACCTCGAGCGCAAGGAATGCACCTACTCCTACTTCGCCGATCCGTTGTACGTGTTCATGGACAGCGACTACAACCAGTATGAAATCGAAGCCGACAACCTTGGCGACGCGCTGAACTACCTCGACGACGGCATGCCGGTCGAGGTGGTGTTCTACGACGGCAAGGCGATCTCGGTCGAGATGCCCACCACCGTCGTTCGCGAAGTCGAATACACCGAGCCGGCCGTGCGTGGCGACACCTCCGGCAAGGTGATGAAGCCGGCGCGCATCAAGCCCACCGGATTCGAGCTGCCGGTCGCCGCGTTCGTCGACATCGGCGACATGATCGAAATCGACACCCGCACCAACGAATTCAAGCGCCGCGCCAATTGAGCGTGGTTGTTGCCGACTTGTCGGCTTTAGAGCATGAATGTTGCTGCTTTAGCAGCTTTACAGTCATGGCCTCCTCCTTGCGAGGACAACCACGGCCTGCCCCTTGCGGGTAAATACCGGTAATACCGGCGCTTGACCAAACGAAAGGCAGCTGCGGCTGCCTTTTGTTTTTGGGTCGCGCGCAGCGGCGTTAAAATAGCGAGCTGCATTTCCGCTTTCGCCCCATGACCGACCCGCATTTCATCCACCTCCGCCTGCACACCGAGTATTCCGTCGCCGATGGCCTGGTGCGGGTAGACGAGGCGGTCAAGCGCGCGCGCGAGTCGGGCATGCCTGCGCTCGGGCTCTCCGACCTGTCGAACACCTTCGGCTGGGTGAAGTTCTATCGCGCCGCGCGCGGCGCCGGTATCAAGCCGATCTTCGGCTGCGACGTGTGGGTGACCAACGCCGCGGACAGGAGCCGCCCTTCGCGGCTGCTGCTGCTGGTACAGCATCGCGAAGGCTATCGCCGTCTGTGCGAACTGCTCACCCGCGCCTATCTTGAAAATCTCCATCGCGGCCGCGCCGAGATCGATCCTGCCTGGCTGCGTGACGGCACCGACGGCCTGCTGGCGCTGTCGGGCGGCGACAGCGGCAACGTCGCGCAGGCGATCCTCGACGACAAGCCGGACGCCGCACGCGCGGCGGCCGAAGCGTGGGCCGCGCTGTTTCCCGGGCGCTATTATCTGGAACTGCAGCGCTTCGGCCAGCCGCACGGCGAACGCCTGATCGACGGTCTGCTCGACCTCGGTGCGGCGCTGAAACTGCCGTCGGTGGCCACCCATCCGATCCAGTACATGCTGCCTGACGACTTCAAGGCGCACGAGGCGCGCGTCTGCATCGCCGAGGGCATGATGCTGGGCGATCCGCGGCGGCCGCGGCCATTCACCGCCGAGCAGTATTTCAAGACGCCGGAAGAGATGGCCGAGTTGTTCGCCGACCTGCCCGAGGCGCTCGCCAACAGCGTCGAAATCGCCAAGCGCTGCAACCTCTCGCTGGAGCTCGGCAAGAGCCGCCTGCCCGACTTTCCGACTCCGGACGGCATGGGTCTCGACGACTACATGCGGCAGCGATCCTTCGAAGGCCTGCATGAGCGCATGGCCCACCTCTATCCCGACCCGGATATCCGTGCCGCCAGGTTGCCCGAATACACCGAGCGGCTGGAGTTCGAGCTCGGGACGATCATCCAGATGGGTTTCCCCGGCTACTTCCTGATCGTGTCCGACTTCATCAACTGGGCCAAGCACAACGGCGTGCCGGTGGGGCCGGGGCGCGGCTCCGGCGCCGGTTCGCTGGTCGCGTACAGCCTTTCCATCACCGACCTCGATCCGCTGGCCTACGACCTGCTGTTCGAGCGCTTCCTGAACCCCGAACGGGTGTCGATGCCAGACTTCGATATCGACTTCTGCCAGGACGGGCGCGAGCGGGTGATCCAGTACGTGAAGGACAAGTACGGTCACGCGGCGGTGTCGCAGATCGCTACCTTCGGCACCATGGCGGCGAAAGCGGTGCTGCGCGACGTCGGCCGCGTGCTCGATCTGCCGTACCTGTTCGTCGACAAGTTCGTCAAGCTGGTGCCCAACGAGCTTGGGATCAGCCTGGCCGAGGCGCGCGAGAAGGAACCGCAGATCGACGAGCGCGCCAGCAGCGAGGAAGAACTCGCCGAGTTGCTGCCGCTGGCCGAGAAGCTTGAGGGCATCACCCGCAACGTCGGCATGCACGCGGGCGGGGTTCTGATTGCGCCGGGCCGGCTTACCGACTTCTGCCCGTTGTACCGCGCAGAAGGTTCGGAATCGATGGTGTCGCAGTTCGACAAGGACGACGTCGAGGCGATCGGCCTGGTCAAGTTCGACTTCCTTGGGCTGCGCACGCTGACCATCCTCGCCGAAGCGGTGCGCTTCGTGCAGCGCCACGAGGACCGCAAGGATTTCCGACTGGAGGACCTGCCGCTCGACGATCCCGCGGTGTACCGGCTGTTTGCCGTGGGCAACACCACGGCGGTGTTCCAGTCCGAATCGCGCTCGGCCAAGGATCTGGAAAAGAAGCTCAAGGGCGACTGCTTCGAGGACATCATTGCGCTGATGGCGCTGAACCGGCCGGGGCCGCTCGGCTCGGGCATGGTGGACGATTTCATCGCGCGCAAACAGGGCAAGCAGAAGCCCGAGTACTTCCACCCCGACCTCGAACCGGTGCTGAAATCGACCTACGGCATCATCGTCTACCAGGAACAGGTGATGCTGGTGGCGCAGATTCTGGCCGGCTACAGCCTTGGCGCCGCCGACATGCTGCGGCGCGCGATGGGCAAGAAGAAGCCCGAGGAAATGGCGGTTCAGCGCACGATTTTCCTCGAAGGCGCGGCCAAGCGCGGGGTCGACACCAAGATCGCCGAGCGCCTGTTCGACCTGATGGAAAAATTCGCCGAATACGGTTTCAACAAGTCGCACTCGGCGGCCTATGCGTTGATCGCCTATCACACCGCCTGGCTCAAGGCCTACTATCCGGCCGAGTTCATGGCCGCGACGATGTCGTCGGAAATGTCCGACACCGACAAGGTGCGGGTGTTCTACGAGGACTGCCGTGCCAATGGCTTGGCCATGTTGCCACCCGACATCAACCAGTCGGGCTACCGCTTCGAGCCCGTCAGCAAGACCGAGATCCGCTACGGCTTGGGCGCGCTCAAGGGCAGCGGTGAGGCGGCCATTGGCGCCACCGTCGACGAGCGTGCGGCCAACGGCGAGTACCAGGGCCTGTTCGATCTGGCGCGGCGGGTGGACAAGCGCTATCTCAACCGTCGCGTGCTCGAGGCGCTGGTGAAGGCAGGTGCGTTCGACAGCATCAACGCGCATCGTGCCAGCCTTCTGGCCTCGGTCGGCGCGGCGCTGGAAACCGCCGACCGCGCAGCACGCAGCGGCGGCCAGGTCGGCCTGTTCGGCGAAATGCTCGACGGCGGCGAAGATTTGATCGACGTGCCCGAGTGGTCCGAACAGGAAAAGCTGCTGCAGGAAAAATCTGCACTCGGCTATTTCTTCAGCGGCCATCCGTTTACCTCATACCTGGCCGAGGTATCCGGTTTCGCCAAAAGGCAGCTCGACAGCCTGGAACCTTCGCGCGACCCGGTGATGCTGGCCGGCATTGCCGTCTCGCTACGTACCCAGATGACACGGCGCGGCAAGATGCTGATCCTTTTGCTGGACGACGCCACTGCGCAGGTCGAGGTGGTGATCTTCAACGAACTCTACGAGCAGAGCCGCCATCTGCTGAAGGACGATGCCCTGCTGGTCATCGAGGGCAAGGTGAACCGCGACGATTATTCGGGCGGCGTGCGGGTGACCGCGGAACGGATCTACGATCTGGCGGGGGCGCGCACCCGCTTTGCCCAGGGGCTGCGGCTGGCGTGCAACGGTCAGTGCCATGCCCAGTCCAATAGCGGCCGCAAGCTGGCCGAGATGCTCGCGCCCTATAAAGTGCAGGAGGGCGGCTGTCCGGTATGGGTGGATTACCATAACCAGAATGCGCGCTGCCGGGTGCGGCTGGGTGAGGACTGGCGGGTGCGGCTGGACGACCGCCTGCTCGAGTCGCTGGGGGGCTGGCTCAAGCCGGAGGCAGTGAGCGTGATTTACTGAATGCCGGGAGATGGCAAATAAGTACCAATTCGTGCTTTGGGGCAAGAAAGTAGTTGACAGGTATTTTATTATATTAGACAATTCTAATAACGCGAGGGCCTGCAAGGACTCTCGTGTTGTCTCCTCCAATCCTCCTCCTTTGGTGGATATTCCGCCCGGCCCTTGAGCCGGGCTTTTTTTTGCCCGGCATTTGGCCTCCGCAAGCCCCCCACCGCTGCAGCATGCGCCCCTGCGCCCTTTAGTCGATCCGCTTCTCGAAAGCCCGGTAATGTCCTGTGGCCCCGGTCAAAGTGATGCCATCCACCCGCGCCATGAGCGGGCCGCTGCGTGCCCATGCAATGAGCGCGTCGACGGCTTCAGCCGGACCCTGTACCACGGCTTCCACCGCGCCATCGGGCGTGTTTCGCACCCAGCCCGCGACACCCAGCCGCTCGGCCTTGCGCCGCATCGATTCGCGAAACCATACGCCCTGCACGCGGCCCTTGATAAGCAGGCGCTGCGTCTTCATGCCAGTATCATTTCAGGTTCACTTCACCTTCATGCCCGGCTGCGCGCCGCTGTCCGGCGACAGGATAAACAGGCCGGGCGCATCGCCCGAAGCCGCCAGCACCATGCCCTCGCTCATGCCGAATTTCATCTTGCGTGGCGCCAGGTTGGCGACCATCACGGTGAGCCGGCCCACCAGCGCTTCCGGCGCATAGGCCGACTTGATGCCGGCGAACACCTGGCGCGTGCCGAGTTCTCCGACGTCGAGCGTCAGCCGCAGCAGCTTGTCGGCGCCTTCGACGTGTTCCGCGTTGGCGATGCGCGCAATGCGCAGGTCGATCTTGGCGAAGTCGTCGATGCCGATGGTTTCGGACATCGGCATGGCGGCCGCCGGCTGCGCGGCATGCGCCTGCGCTTCGGCGTGGCGCACCGGCGCGGAGGGAGGGATGGGTTCAAGATTCTGTTTGTTGGCGTCTACCATGGCTTCGATTGCTTTCGGGTCGATACGGGTCATCAGGTGGCTGTATGCGTTGATGCGGTGGCGGATGAACAGGCTCTGGGAATCCTCCCAGGCCAGCGGCGGAATGTCGAGGAAGGCCTCGACCTCGCCGGCGAGTTTCGGCAGCACCGGCTTCAGGTACAGGGTCAGCAGGCGGAAGCAGTTGAGCGCGACCGTGCAGACCTCATGCAGTCGATACACCGCCTCGGGCTTCTTCGCCAGTTCCCAGGGCTTTTCGTCGGCCACGTACTGGTTGGCGCGGTCGGCCAGCGCCATGATTTCTCTTAAAGCTTTGGCATAATCGCGTGCCTCGTAGTGCGTGGCGATGGTGTTTGCTGCGGCCTGGAAATCGCCGATCAGTTCGAGGTTCGCCACGCCGTCGGCGAGCTTGCCGTCGAAATTCTTGTGGATGAAGCCGGCGGTGCGGCTGGCGATATTGATGAACTTGCCGACCAGGTCGGAATTCACCCGCGCGACGAAATCGTCGAGGTTGAGATCGATGTCTTCCATCGAGCCGTTGAGCTTGGCGGCGTAGTAGTAGCGCAGCCACTCGGGATTGAGCTTCTGCGCAAGGTAGCTGCCGGCGGTGATGAAGGTGCCGCGCGATTTCGACATCTTCTGCCCGTTCACCGTCAGGAAGCCGTGCGCGTACACCGCGGTCGGCAGGCGGTGGCCGGAAAATTTGAGCATCGCCGGCCAGAACAAAGCATGGAAATACAGGATGTCCTTGCCGATGAAATGCACCAGTTCGGACTTGGCATCCGCCCCCCACCAGGCGTCGAAATCGAGGCCGGTGTCCTTGGCGTATTTGGCAAAGCTCGCCATGTAGCCCACCGGCGCATCCAGCCACACGTAGAAATATTTGCCCGGCGCGTCGGGGATCTCGAAGCCGAAGTAGGGCGCGTCGCGGCTGATGTCCCAGTTGTTGAGACCCGAGGCGAACCACTCCTGCATCTTGTTGGCGGCCTCGTCCTGCAGCGCGCCCGACTTGGTCCACTCGCGCAGGAAGGCCTCGCAGTCGCCGAGCTTGAAGAAGTAATGCTCGGAATCCTTGTGCACCGGCGTCGCCCCCGACACCGCCGACACCGGGTTCTTCAGCTCGGTCGGACTGTAGGTCGCGCCGCACACCTCGCAGTTGTCGCCGTACTGATCCAAAGCACCGCACCTGGGGCATTCGCCCTTGATGAAGCGGTCAGGCAGGAACAGGTTTTTTACCGGGTCGTACAGCTGGGCGATGGTCTTTTTTTCGATCAGGCCGGCTTCCTGCAGCCGCAGGTAGATTTTTGACGCCAGCTCGCGGTTCTCGTCGGAATGCGTCGAGTAGTAATGGTCGAAGCCGATATGAAAGCCGGCGAAGTCGCGCGTGTGCTCATCCCACACGCGCTGGATCAGCGCTTCCGGCGTGATGCCTTCCTTTTCCGCGCGCAGCATGATCGCGGTGCCGTGGGTGTCGTCGGCGCATATGTAGTGGCAGTCGTGACCGCGCATTTTCTGGAAGCGCACCCAGACGTCGGTCTGGATGTATTCGACCAGGTGGCCGAGGTGGATGCTGCCGTTGGCGTAGGGCAGGGCGGAGGTGACGAGGATCTGGCGGGACATGGAAAAAGCCGGGCGAATACCCAAGGGCACAAGAAGCCGGCATTTTACCGGCTAGAAGCGCGAGCCGGGCTGCTTGAGAAATTCGATTTCGTCGGCAGTGCTCGGGCGCCCGAGTAATTCATTGCGGTGCGGGAAACGGCCGAAGCGGGCCACGACATCTCGATGCTTGCGTGCGTAATCGAGGAAACCATCGAACAGCCGACGCTCGGCGGCAGGCGCTTCGGTGACGAGTTTCTCGTACAGCGCGACGGACAGGTCCTGCATCTCGATCGATTCGGCGTGTTCCAGCGGCAGGTAGACAAACACCCGCTCGAGCGGACTGAGGTGCGCATCCTCGCCGCGCCGGATCATTTCCATGGCAAGCGCCAGCGATCGCGCATCGTAGGCAAACGACTGGCCGTGGTCGCGGTGGATGTGATGCGGAAACTGGTCCAGCACCACAATCAGCGCCAGCCGTTCGCGCGGACTTGCGGCCCAGCCATCGAGTTCGCCCTTGCCAGCCGCGACGAGCATTTCGGCAAAGCGCGCAATCACGATCTGATCGTTGGCAGCGGACTTGGCGAACCACAGCGGGCGCTGACGCGCGGCGACATCCGCCGCCGGACCCGGCGCACCGAACCAGAAATCGAGCACCGCATCCGGCGTGGCGATCATCTCAGAAAATATCGTCGGGCAGGTCGTTATGCGAGCCGTCGCAGAACGGCTTGTCCTGGGTGTGCTTGCAGTTGCACAGCCACACCGTGGTCTTTTCCGCGATGACGATCGACACCGGTTCCATGTCGGTACCTTCGTGCGAGCCGTCGCAGAACGGTTGCGTCATCGAGCGGCCGCACGAGCACCACCAGTATTCACCGGGTTCGAGTTCGAGTTCGGCAGGATTACGGTCATACACAACGGGTTCGGACATGAGGACTCCTGCGCAAATGCGCCATTCTAGCCGCATCGACCGCTTTGAAATCCTTACGGGTTTTGTGTCAATTCAGGCAGCGAACCATGTCGTGGGCGCACGATTTCTGCATGCGATATTGCATCGCTTCAAAATCGCGGCTGCATTTATTTGTGATCGATGGAAGGGAGTTACACCGGGCACTGCCGCATGAGCCGTGCCCGGCCAGGCTTTCCCGTTGCTACGGGAAGCTTAAGGGCAAGCTTATTTCTTGACGCCGTTCACCACAGCCTTGAGCGTTGCGCCCGGCTTGAATGCGGGAACCTTGGCGGCCTTGATCTTCAGTTCTTCGCCGGTCTTGGGGTTGCGGCCCATGCGTGCGGCACGCTTGCGCACCTCGAATGTGCCAAAGCCGACCAGCGTCAGCGAGTCGCCCTTTTTCAGGGTGCCCGAGATGATGTCGATCAGCGCGCCGACGGCACGCTCGGCATCCGCCTTGGTGGATTCGGTCTTGGCGGCCAGTGCGTCGACGAGTTCTTTTCTGTTCATGTTTAAAGCTCCTTGGTGAATGAGGGGGTGAATGGAGGGAAACCCGGTTCGGATTATTGTTGAAGAAACCACTTGCTGGCAATGCCCCAATTTCCGTGCCTTCAGGGCAGTGTAGCCAATTTTGTCGATGCCGGGCAGTGACACCTTACCCGAATCCCGCCCCGGTTGGATACGCAGCGATTCATTCCTCGTCAGGGTGGGTGCCGAGAAGCAATCCATAATGCTTTTTGAATCAATTGCTTACCAGTCGCTTCCGAAGCGCCAGTCTTGGCTGGCCCGAAGGCCGTGCGGCATCGCATGCTGCGGCTTTGCAGGCTTTGTCAGCTTCGGATGAGGTGCCACGACTTCTTTTTGCGCTGGATGCCGGCATGCCCCCGAAACCCGAAATTCCGCCCTGGCAGAAACCGGTGCCGCCTGAAAGCCCGCCACCGCATGAGTTAAACTCGGTACGACAGCAAGGAAAGCGCCCAGCATGACACCCGATCTCACTGCAGCAATGCATCGCCATCGGATGGAACGCGCATGTGCATCCGCTTCGCCCGCAACCCGCACCCTTTTCAAGGCAGCATGCGCGCCGGGATCGCCGGACCATCACCGATTTTCCGTAAACAACACGAGCACGCCCAAGGCATGACCGCACTCACCAGCAAACCCTGTCCCTTTTGCCACCTCGACCCTAACCGCATCATGGCCGAGGACGATTTGACCGTCGTCTACCGCGACGGCTTTCCCGTCTCGCTCGGCCACAGCGTCATCATCCCGCGCCGCCACTTCGCCACCCTGTTCGACGCCACCGAAGCCGAGCAGGCCGCGCTGTTGAAGGCACTGGCGCACGCCAGGGACCTCCTCGACAAGTACCATCAGCCGGACGGCTACAACATCGGCATCAACCACGGCCAGGCCGGCGGCCAGAGCGTGCCGCACCTGCATATTCATTTGATTCCCCGCTACCGGGGCGACAAGGAAGACCCGCGCGGCGGCGTGCGGTGGGTGCTGCCGGACAAAGCGAAGTACTGGGCGTGAGCAACTGGCGGCGCGCTGGATTACAGCGCCTCGACGGATATGACAGAAAGGTGGTCGGGGCGAGAGGATTCGAACCTCCGACTCATCCGTCTCGAACGACAATCAAGTCTCTAAAACAGATCCTGATGAGTTTTAGCACCCTATAGGGATAAGGATCTGTGCGGCGCGCTCCAAGGCGGCATGTCCTACACTGGGCAATGCGGTCTTCATCGCGCGCGTCCACGCCTATAGACCCGACTGCCAAGGGAGCCCGATGTCTGAATCGACCGAAGAACGCACGTCGCCCTGGCGGGTCCAGATCAATCCGCCGGTTTTTATCCTGTCGGGCGTTTTTACCTTGGTGTTCGTCGGACTGGCGGTACTCTATCCCGACGCCGCAGAAGGACTCTTCACGGCCACGCAGGACTGGGTCACGCATTCGGCGGGCTGGTTTTATGTACTCTCCGTGGCGGGCTTTCTGGTGTTCGCGGTGGCGCTGGCGGTCTCGGGCTACGGGCGCATCAAGCTCGGCCCCGACCACAGCGAACCCGATTACAGTTACCTGTCCTGGTTTGCCATGCTGTTTTCGGCGGGCATGGGCATCGGCCTGATGTTCTTCGGCGTCGCCGAACCGGTCATGCATTTTGTCAGTCCGCCGGTCGGTACTGGCGAGACGGCTGCGGCGGCGCGCAACGCCATGCGGATCACGATGTTCCATTGGGGGGTGCATGCCTGGGCGATTTACGCGGTGGTGGCCTTGTCGCTCGCCTACTTCGCCTACCGGCACAACCTGCCGCTGAAAATCCGCTCGGCGTTCTATCCGTTCATCGGCGAGCGGATTTATGGTCCGATCGGCCACGCGGTCGATATCTTCGCCGTGCTCGGCACCTTGTTTGGCGTGGCGACGTCACTCGGTTTAGGCGTGATGCAGGTGAACGCGGGCTTGAACTATCTGTTCGATGTGCCCGCTACCGTCGGCGTCCAGATCATCCTGATCGCGGTGATCACGTCGATCGCGACGCTATCGGTGGCGCTGGGCCTGGACGCCGGCATACGACGCCTCTCCGTGCTCAACGTCGTGCTCGCGGCGCTGCTGTTGCTGTTCGTCCTGGTGACCGGGCCGACGGTGTTCCTGCTGCAGACGCTGGTCCAGAACACCGGCACGTATCTGTCGAATCTGTTTAGCATGACCTTCAACCTGTATGCCTACGAACCAACGACCTGGATCGGCGGCTGGACCTTGTTCTACTGGGGCTGGTGGATCGCCTGGTCGCCCTTCGTCGGCATGTTCATCGCGCGCGTCTCGCGCGGCCGGACTATCCGCGAATTCGTCGTCGGCGTGTTGCTCGTGCCGGTAGGATTCACTTTCATGTGGCTGACGTTTTTTGGCGACACCGCGCTCCACATGATCATGATCCAGCACATTGGCGACCTCGCCGATGCGGTGGCGGCGGATACCTCGGTTGCCCTGTTCAAGTTCCTCGAGTACTTGCCGTTTTCCGGCATCACCTCGCTGCTGGCGACGCTGCTGGTAGTCACGTTCTTCGTGACCTCATCGGACTCGGGATCGCTGGTGGTCGACATGCTGACCTCGAGCGGGGAAGAGGAATCGCCGGTATGGCAGCGCGTCTTCTGGGCAGTGGTGGAAGGCGTGGTCGCAGCCGCGCTGTTGCTTGCCGGGGGGCTGCAGGCATTGCAGACCGCGACGATCGCCAGCGCACTGCCGTTCACGGTGATCATCATCCTGATGTGCTGGGGGCTCGTCAGGGCGCTGCGCATCGAGTCGGTCAAGCGCCTGAGTCTGCGCCGGGCGGGGGTGGCATCGAGGGGACCGCAGGCAGGCCAGAGCTGGCAAAGCCGCTTGCACAATGTGATCCACCAGCCGAGTCGCACCGAGGTCGACCGCTTCGTCCGGGAGGTGGTCAAACCGGCCCTGGGCGAAGTGGTCGCCGAATTGAAGCGACAGGACAGGGACGCGCGCACCGGCGAAGACGAACAAGGCCGGGCCTGGATTGAAGTGGGCCACGGCGACGAGATCGACTTTTTCTATTCGGTCCATCCGCGGCCCTATGAAGCGCCCTCATTCGTGTTGCGCGACACCCGGGCTCGCCGCGTCGAGGCGCTGAAATATTACCGTGCAGAGGTCCATCTGCGCGAAGGCGGACAGGACTACGACATCATGGGATGGAGCGCCGACGAGGTGATCCACGATGTCCTCGATCAGTACGAACGACACCTGCATTTTTTACAGGCGGTCCGATGAGCGGCGCGAGCGGATCGACGCTCCAGGCAGACCCAATGCCGACATCCACCGTGCGGTTTGCTTACCTGCGCGACGCCCTGTTATCCGCGCTATTGGCCAGCGTTGCTCTGACAGACGGCGCCTGGGCGGTCGATCTCGGCAACGGTTTTCGGCTCGGTGGCGCGTTGCGCTACAACTATGCCTACAAGGACTGGGATCCCAAATACAATGACACGGGTCTGATCGATTTCGATACCGCGCGCATCGATGCCGGCTATGACAACGGGCCGTGGCTGGCATCAGCCCAGTACCGCTATTACCGTTATCGCGGGGGCGCCGATACGCATTTCCTGCAGCACGCCTGGGTGGGATATCGGTTCAATGACGACACGCAACTGCATGTCGGTTTGAATCCGATTCCCTTCGGCATCGCGCCGTTTTCCTCTCACAATTACTTTTTCTCTATGGCGTATTACGTCGGACTGGAAGACAGCTACAACCTGGGCGGCAAATTGATTCATCGCACCGGGCCATGGGATCTGCAACTGGCTTACTACGTCCGCGACGGCGGCCATTGGAGCGGCGACAGCGAAAGCAGCGCCCGTTACACCTTCAACGTCGTCGAGAACGGCGCCGTGCGCAACAGCGAACGCGATACCGTGGTGGGTCGGGCGGCCTATACCTTCGGCAAGGACACACAGCAATCCAGCGAGATCGGCGTGTCGCTGCTGTCCGGGCGCCTGCCGAACGCAACCACCGGCCGCGACGGACATCGCCGCGCGGGGGCGGTGCACTACCGGGGCGATTACGGGCCGTGGGGCGTCATGTTGCAGGCGACGCGCTACGTGAACAGCGTCGAGAACCCGCCGGGTCAGGACCGCAGCGTGGTGATCATGGGTGCGTACGACTTCCCCTATGCGGTGGCGGCGCGCGCCAATCTGTATACCGCCAACCTGAGTTATCGCGTCGGCGAATGGGGTGCGCTACGCGACATCACTGTCTATGCCGACTACAGCATGCTCTCCAAGGATGCCGCCGGATTTCGCGACAGCCAGCAGCAGGTGTATGGCGTGTCCTTTACGCCGATCGACAAGGTGTTTGTCTATGTCGATTATCTGCGGGGCCGCCAGCATCCGTATATCGGCCCCAACTTCAGCGCGGGTCTGGCCGCAGGCGGGGCCGACGATTCCTGGCACGACCGCGTCAACGTCAACGCGGGCGTGTATTTCTGATCCGGTACGCCAGCTGCGTTCGCGGAGCGATCAGCGGTTTCCATGCGGGGCTGCGGCGGCCTCGTCCGGCGTATCGGTCAGCAGCACCAGGGCTTCGGGCGACGTCCGCACCATCAGGGTGAACGGCGCATGGTTCTCCATCGGCGTCGGCGGCGCCTGCCGGATGCGCAGCAGTACGAACGTCGCCAACAACAAAAGCGTGACCGCGTAATACACCGGCAGACTGCGCGGTCCGAAGCCCGCGATCAACAGCCCCACGGCCGCAGGGCCCACGGCGGCGCCGATGCCATGCAACAACAGCAGACCGCTAATACCTTCCAGGCTTTCCTCCGGGCGGAGGTGGTCGTTCAAGTGAGCGACGCTGATCGAATAGACGCTGAAGGCGAGTCCGCCGAACAGGAAGCTTGAGACCATGAGGCCGGCCATCGATCCCGGCGCCGCCGCCATCGAGATCAGCGCGAACATCGACGCCGATGCCGCGACCAGCGCCAGCACCCGCCGCCGGTCGACCCGGTCGGACCAGTGTCCGATTGGCCATTGCAGGGCGGCACCGCCCAGTATCGTGGCCGCCATGAAACTCGCGATCCCCGCGGTGTCGAGTCCAACGCGCTGCGCGAACACGGGCCCCATGCCCCAGAACGCGCCGATCACCAGCCCCGACGCAAGCGCGCCGGCGATCGCGGCCGGTGACGTGGCATAGAGAAATCGCAAACCGAGGCGGGGTGTCTTGACCGGCAGCGGCTGGGCGATGCCGGTGAATGCGATGGGCACGAGGCCCAGCGACAGCAGAATGGACGCAATCCCGAACAAGGTGAAACCCGACGGATCGGCCCAGGTGATGAGCACCTGTCCGAACGCGAGTGCGAGCAGGGTGACGGCCATATAGGCCGCAAACACCTGCCCGCGCCGCGCATTCGGCGTTTGTGCGTTGAGCCAGCTTTCGATGACGGTGTAGATCCCCACGAGACACACGCCGGTAATCACGCGCAAGATCAACCAGACCGCCGGCTCGACTACGAGGACATGCAGGATCGCCGTGATGGCGGCGATAGCGGCGAACATGGCGAATGCGCGGATATGTCCGACACGCCGGATCAGCCCCGGGCAAAAGAACGTGCCGGCGAAAAACCCCACGAAGTAGGCGGACATCACCAGCCCGATCACGGGATCCGAGAATCCGGCCAGGCCCGCGCGAAGGGCGAGCAGGGTGCCGAACAGCCCGCTGCCGATGAGCAGGATGCCGATACCGGTCAGCAAGGAAACGATGGGAAATAAGGTGGAAAGCATGTGTGGCGTGCGCGGGAAAAACGACTTCCACTATCGGCCATATCGTGGGATTGATCAAACAGGGCGATCAATCCGGACGACACTGGCGTCTTGCCAGGGCTAGTCATGGCGCGTCCCGTTCGGTTTCCGGTGGCGATGATTTTAATTGTGGCGAAAGCTGGAATATTGGTCGGGGCGAGAGGATTCGAACCTCCGACTCCTGCGTCCCGAACGCAGTACTCTACCAGGCTGAGCTACGCCCCGAGGCAGATGGCGGGTTCAGTGCTGAACCCATTTTGAAGAACTACCGGGAAATTCCAAAAACTGCGCGGTCAAAAACTTCGGTCAACCGCGAAAGCCGCTAATTGTAACAAAGCTGCCTTGGAATTTGAATCCGCCAGGCAAGAAATTGCTGAATTGGCCATGTGGGTTTCACGCTGTGCGGCTTCGCGCGTGTATTGCAGGGCATTGGTGTCCTTGATGGCGGCAAGCACGCTCTGGAATTCGGAGAGGCCGCCGTGTTCGATGGCCTGTCGGATGCTGGCAGCCTGATCCGGGGTGCCGTGCTTCATCGCGTACAAGAGCGGCAGGGTGGGCTTGCCTTCGGCGAGGTCGTCGCCGATGTTCTTGCCGGTTTTGAGGAAGTCGCCGGAGTAGTCGAGCACGTCGTCGATCAACTGGAATGCGGTGCCGAGGTGCATGCCGTAACGTCCCAGCGCGTCTTTCTCCTCTTCGGTGCCGCCGCCGATGACGGCGCCAAGCCGGCCCGCGGCCTCGAACAGCTTGGCGGTCTTGTAGCGGATGACGCGCAGGTAGTTCTCTTCGTCGATGTCGGGGTCGTGGCAGTTGAGCAACTGCAGCACTTCGCCTTCGGCGATGGTGTTGGTGGCGTCGGACAGGATGCGCATGACTTCCATGTTGTCGATGCCGACCATCATCTGGAAGGCGCGCGAATAGAGGAAATCGCCGACCAGCACGCTGGCGGCGTTGCCGAACAGGGCGTTGGCGGTTTCGCGGCCGCGCCGCAGTTCCGATTCGTCGACCACGTCGTCGTGCAGCAGGGTGGCGGTGTGGATGAATTCAACCACCGCGGCAAGTTCATGATGCGCGCGTCCCGAATAATTGAAGCAGCCGGCCGACAACAGTACCAGCGCCGGGCGCAGGCGCTTGCCACCGCTGTTGATGATGTATTCGGAGACCTGGCGGATCAGCACCACGTCGGAATACAGGCTTTGGCGGATGACATGATCGACGGCGCGCATGTCGTCCGCCAGAAAGGATTGCAGGCTCTCCAGGGACACGATTCAGGCTTGTTATTGGATAAGCCCGCAATGGTAGCAGCCCCGCCGGGCTTTTTCATCGCAATGCATGTATCCCAAATTCCGCATTCGCCGCAAACTGACCGCACGGCATGCACTGCATGCCAAAGCCGAGTTTGCGTTCCTTGATGCCGTTCTCCGACACGTCGCCGCGCTGGCGATACCAGATCAACGTCGCTTCGGTTGACTCGCGCCGGTTGCTGGCGATGACGTGGTAACGGGGC
>DATKUP010000061.1:0-1789 GCA_035530575.1 Thiobacillus sp.
TGCAGACGAACGCAGATGAACGCAGATAAACGCAGATGAACGCAGATCGGAACGGGTAGGAACGGGTAGGAACGGATAGGACGGCCGTCTGAGCAGGCGGCGACGGTTCCAGGAACGGGGATACACGGGGCCATTCTCCAGCGAGGGGAATGGCCTTTTTTGTTGGCGAGGTCTAATGTCGGATTACAGGATCACGAACGCAGATGAACGCAGATAAACGCGGATGAACGCAGATCGGAACGGATAGGAACGGATAATGTCCGATTATCGAATCAATATCATCGTGGAGGGACGGGACCAGGCGAGCGGGGCGCTGAATAGTGTGCATGCATCGCTGGGGCGGATCGCGGAGTTTGCGATAGGGGGGTTGCTCGTTGAAGGTTTGCGGAGGATAGGGCACGCGATCGCTGGCGTAGCAAGCGAGACGATGCATCTGGGAGCATCATTTCAGGATCAGATGGCGGTGTTGACGTTCGCAGCGGCTGGTGCTGGCGAGTCAATGGAGACGTTGCACGATGCAGCGCTGGCAGTTGGTGGGGATGTGTCGCTGCTGGGGGTAAGCGCGAGTGGCGCCGCGGAGTCAATGACGGGATTGTTTAAGGCGGGCTTGACGAGTACGGAAATTTTTGGAGATTTGCAAGGGTATCTGGCGGGGACGGTGGACTTGGGCGGGGCGCTGCGGGCGTCTATTGACTTGGCAGCGGCGACTGAATTGGATATGGTGCGGGCCTCAGATCTGGCGGCGATTGCGTTGGCGACGTTCGGGAGTGAACTGGAGACGGAGGAAGAGCGGGCAGGATTTGTAAACGTAGCATTAAATAATTTCGTGCAGGCGGCGGATGCGAGCGTGGCGGAGGTTTCGGGCCTGGCGGATGCATTGCGGAATGTGGGGCCGACGGCAGCGGCGTTTGGTTTTGGGATCGAGGATGTCAACAATGCGCTGGCGATTTTGAGCACACGGGGAATCGTGGGGTCGGAAAGCGGGACGGCGCTCAAATCAATGCTGACGAATATGCTACGGCCCATGAAGGCTGTGAAGGAGGCATTGAGTGATCTAAATATCAGTCTATATGACGAAGCAGGAATGATGCTCTCACTGCCGGAGATGATTGGCCAATTTCAGGGGGCGCTGGGGGGACTGACGGACGAGCAACGGAACCAATACGTCCAGACAATCGCCGGGACGTATGGTATGAAGGCGATGCAGACGTTGTTGGCCGAGGGGGTTGAGGGCTGGGATGCGATGGCAGCAGCGACGGCGCAGGCGGCAGGGATGCAGGTGCAGGCGGCTGCAAAGGCAACAACGTTCAACGGGAGAATGGAGGCGCTCAATGGTGCGTTAGAGACGGTCAAGATAGGGATTGCCGAGGCGTTTTTGCCAGCGGCGACGCAGTTGGTGAATTGGTTTATTGGGATGGTGGACGAACACGGCCCGGCGCTGCAACGGATGTTCGAGGGGCTAGTAAGCGGGATAACAGCGCTGTTGTCGGGAGATGTATCGCTGGTGGATTTGTTCCCGCCGGAGGTGGTGGCGAACGTGCAGGCGTTCGTGGAGGGGCTGCGGCCGGTGGGGGAGATTATTACGGGGGAGATCTGGCCGGCGATCGTGGAATTCCTGCCAACGCTGCAGTTGTGGGGGGAGCAGTTGCTGACGCTGGCGTCGAGTGCGCTGCCGCTGTTCGCGCAGGCGTGGCAGTTCGTGGCGGATAATTGGCAGGTGTGGATGGTGCTAATGGGGGCGATGGTGGCGCTGATCCTGGCGGTCGAGGCACCGATCGTGCTGGTGATC
>DATKUP010000062.1:0-16813 GCA_035530575.1 Thiobacillus sp.
CCGCGCGAGGACAAGCCCGCCGAGGGGGAAGGGGGACGCAACCCCAAGGCTGGGCGCGAGAAGGCCGCGCAGGAAACGCACGCCTGTACCTGCCCGGAATGCGACAAGACGGTCCATGTGCCGATGGGCCAGAAGTGCAGCGAGGTCAAGTGCCCTGGCTGCAAGACCGAGATGGGCGACGACGAGGAAGACGAGGACAAGGCCGTTCACGGAGAGGGGTCGATGATCGGAGAAACCAGCGCCGTTATGGATGACGGCGGCAGCGGATGCAAGTGCCCACACTGCGGCGAGTCACTGCCATGCACCGCCAAAGCGTGCCCGCACTGCAAGAAATCGCTGGACAAGGTGGACCGCAAGGAAGACACGCCCTCTGAGGCCAAGTCCGACGAGGGTGAACGTCCCGGCTGGACGATCTACAAGGCCGCAGACGGCACCTGGCGCTGGCTGACGCTCTCTAACTGGGCCGTGGTCGACAAGGAATCGGAGGTGGTAAGCGAGCAGGCGTATCGTGATGCCATCGCCCACGCGCAAAAGACGAACGACTGGGGACAGCTCGATCTCGTCCACGTCAACGGCACGGACGTGGGGGACTGTGACACGCTGTTCATCGTCAAGGGCGACGAGCCAGCCAAGTTCGGCGCCGGCGGGACGTGGTACGACACGCCAAAGGCGACCAAGGCACGCGAGGCCGTGCAGGCCGAACCCGACTACTGGGGGGTGTCCATCAAGTTCAGGTTCAACCCACAGAAGCGGGTCAAGGGCATCTATACCGGCGACATCGAAGTGCTGAAACACTCGATCTTGCCACAAGCGATGGCGGCCTCCTACGGCACGGCCATCGCCGTGCAAGGAGGTGAACGGATGAGCAAGGCATTGGATGAAAAGGCCGCCGAGGCGCTGGCAAAATTGGGCCACTCGGAGGATGAGATTGCCGAACTGGCGGAGAAGCAGAAGGCCCTCCCGCCAGAAGAGAACGTCATGGAAAAGGAGGCAGAAGCCCCGGTCACCAAGACCACGCTCCTGACGTGGCTGAAAGAGCTGTTCACGGAGAAGGCCGTCGAGGCCAAGGACGAGGAAGAGGCCCCCGTTGCCTCTATGCCGGAAGAGGCTGGAAAGGCAGATGAGGTGAACGATCCGGCGAACGCCGCAGAGCCAGCGGAAGAAGAAAAGGCTGGGGGCGATCCTGTCGAGGCGGAGGCGGTAGGCGCAGACATCGGCGCGCTGCTCGGGCCGCTGGGCGAAACCATCGCCAAGTCGGTCGGCGAGATGGTGCGCGACGAGATGGCGAAACGAGATGACCGGATTGCCGAACTGGAGGAGGCCATCAAGCTGATGGCTGTGTCCGTCGAGGAGAAGGTGGCGGCGCGACTGCGCGACCTGCCCCCGGTGGTCAAGGTGTCGGCAAGCGAGATGGCGGCGAGTGTTGTGCCGGATGGAAAGCCCCAGGGGCTGACATTCGGCCAGCAGAAAGACGCGACCGATCAGTATGCCCAGAAGCTGTTGGGCGACATCAGCCGCGTCATCAAGCAAGAAATGCAAGGCGCGCAGTACAAGGTATAGCGCGCAAGGAGGTGCCACCATGAGTGAGAATTATGACGAGATCGGACGTGCTCTGGCAAGCGACCCCGCCTTTATGGCGGCTATGACCAAGGGCTTCACCGAGGCGCTGTCCAAGGCGCAGCAGGACGCGGCAAAGCAGACGGCGGCGAAAGCCACGATGCCGAACAACCCGTCCTACAACATGGTCCACGGCGACGGCAGCATGTTCGGCGCTGTCCAGGTGGGCATTGACCCGGAAGTGATCAGCACGATGATGCACTGGCGCGGCGTGGCGGAACTGCTGCCCCGCAACCCGGTGCGAACGCTCGAGGTCTTCCTGCCCTTTATCACCGGCGTGGAGCCGACCAGCTCGACCGAACCGACGACAGAGTGCGGCGACTGCATCAGCGGCGAGTCGGAAGCATGTGTGCAACACTTCCCGACCGCCAAGGTGTGTCGTGAGACGAAAGCGATGACGATGCAGAAGGCGATCGAGCGCCTGAACCGAGGCGACATCGACCTCAACCTGCTCAATGACCAGCTCGGGTCGGACAGCCCCTGGCATCCAGGGTCGTCCTTCACCACGTCTGGCGAGATCATGCAGGTCGCAACCGCGTGGGCGCTGCTCTTCGAGCTGCCCCCGCTGTTCATGCACGCACTATCGCCGATGGTCTACAGCGGCAACCCGACGAACAACAACGGGAACGCCTACCGCGAGTTCCGTGGGCTCGAGCTGCTGGTCAACACCGGGTTTGTGGACGCCTTCGCAAACGTCACCTGCCCCGGTCTGGACAGTGACTTGAAAGACATGAACTATGCGAACATCAAGACAGCGACCAACCCGTCCTTCATGGAAACCCTCGAGATGGCGCACTACTATGTGCGCAACAACGCTCGAGGGCAGCGGCTGGACCCGGTGCGGTGGGTAGTTGTGATGCGACCGGAGCTGTGGCAGATCGCCTCCAGCCTCATGCCGTACCAGAGCATCCTGGCGACGATGATGAACGCGACGGTGCCGACAGAGTACGAGGTGATCATCAACGGGCAGAGCCTGGTTGACGAGCGCAACGCTATCCGCCAGGGCATGACGATCAACCTGAACGGCGAGAACGTGCGCGTGGTGCTGGACGACGGTATCCCCGAGTCCAACAACGCCAACGACGCAAACTGTGCGGCGGGCGAGTACGCGAGCGACGTGTACCTGCTGCCCATCACCTACCTTGGCGGTCGACCCGCGATGAGGATCGACTACAAGGACTATCGCTTCATGACTGGCGAAATCGCCGCCACGAACGACCTGGTGGGCGGGTTCTACCAGCCATCACCTGACGGACGGTTCTCGTACTCGTTGGTGCGCGATGGGCGCTGCTTCAAGATTCAGGCTGAGACGGAACCACGAATCATCCTGAAAACGCCGCAGTTGGCCGCGCGCATTCAGAATGTCGAGTACGTCCCGCTTCAGCACCTGCGGGAGCCCGACCCGGATGGTTCATATTTTTTCAAGGGCGGCGTATCAACTCGTGCTCCTTCGAGCTACTATCACTAGTAGTGATACGTTACGTTCTTGGATTGTCGTCTGGACAGTGGTGGTCTGGAACATCGGTCTTCGCTGTCGGAGTTCTGACGACACCTTGACAATAGTACGTAGAGTGTAGTATGATAGGGGTGCGGCTAGGCCAGATCAGCCGAAAAAGCGGAAAGCCTTGCCGCCCTGCCGCACCCTATCAGACAAGGCCACACGAAAGGCGGTGTGATGTGGCAAGAACAAACTGGAAAGACTGGAACGATTGGCTGGTCGAGAACTATGCTGATGTGCCAACGCGGGAGATAGCTGAACAGATCGGCTGCTCGATGGGAGCCGTGAAACAGCAGGCGCACAAGCTCGGCCTTGCCAAGTACCCAGACGACATCTCGTTCTTTGAAAACTGGACAGCAGAGAGCGCCTACATCATCGGGCTGTGGGCGGCAGACGGGTACGCCAACGTGCGCCCCGGCAAAGGCGTAGCTATCTCTATCTCGCAGAGCCACGGCGACGGTATGATGGAAACCATACGCGAGATCGTGGGACAGGGGTCCGTCTATCACATTCCGCAACATGGAAGTATGCGCTGGACACTCTACAGCCGCCGGTTCTACGAGTTCCTGAACAAGCTGTTCGGGCATGATGTGCGCGCCAAGTCGCGTGGTCTACAGTGGCCTGACGTTCCGCCAAAGTATGAGCGCGACTTTATCCGCGGATTCTGTGACGGCGATGGGCATATCGGCATAGACAAACGGGGTCGTTCACAGATACGCTTCTACTGTGGTTCGGAGGCATTTCGAGACGCACTCTTGAGCAAGATCGCAAACCGGACGGGCATAGAGGGCACGACATCACTTGCCATCAACGACGTACACCTGATCATCTATTCCGGCATCAAGGCGGTCTGCTTGGCAAACTGGCTCTACCGCGATGGAGACATGGCAATCGCACGCAAGATGGACGCAGCGAGAGAGATACAGGTGCAGAAGCAGGACCGCATCAACAAGGATAGCCTGACGCCAAAGATGCGCCAGACATTCCCGACCATCTTGGGACGGTACGGGCGCGAAACGACGCAGTACCTGCTCTCGTGGTAGAAAGGCATCGTCGATGAAAATCATCCGCGCGCCGTTGCGCGTCAGCCTGTTCGGGGGCGGCACAGACCTTGAGCCGTTCTGTTCCGAACACGGCGGCATAGCCGTCAGCTTTGCCATCACGCGCCACATCTACCTGACGTGGAACGACAGGCCCACCGGCGGCTGTAGGCTGTCCTACTCGCAGGTGGAGGAACTGGACACACTGCGGAACGCGCAGCACACGCTCGTGCGCGACGTGGCGCAGGTCCACGGCATAGACGAACCATGCACCTTGACAATCACATCAGACCTACCGAAAGGCACGGGGCTCGGTTCGTCCTCGGCGCTGTCGGTGGCGCTGGCGCAACTGGTGGACCCGACGCTACGGGGCGAATCCCTGGTGCGACAGGCGGGGCTGTCTGAGAAGGCCGTATCGCCAAGGGTCGGATGGCAGGACTTTCTACCGGCGGTCTACGGCGGGTTCAACACCTACCGCATCGACGGCGTGGCGATGACAGAACGTTACGAACTCAACGGCGATGGTGTTGGTGTGACGCCCATCGGTGGTCACGCACAGGCTGTCATCAATCGCTACGGGCTGCTGCTCTACACGGGCATGACGCGCGAGGCGAAAACGGTGCTCGGTTCCTGGCAAAAGAGCACGGCGCAGCTAGAGGACATCAAGAAACTGGCGGAGGAAGCGGCGCACTGCATCGGCGTAATCGGGCCGGTCACGCTGGGGCGCCTGCTCGACCAGACGTGGGAACTGAAGCGCCGCATCTCTGGCGTCAGTGATAAGAACCTCGACGAGCAGTATTGGGCGGCGATACAGGCCGGCGCGCTGGGCGGCAAGCTGTGCGGCGCGGGCAGCGGAGGCTGCTGGTTCTTCCTGGTGCAGCCGGAGCGCAAGCCCGCGGTGATAGACGTGCTGGGGCTGCGCGAGATACCGTTTCAAGTGAGCGAGAAAGGGGTGCGGCAGTGGGAGATATAAGGCGCAAGGTGTATATCCAGGGGCAGACTGCGTGCCAAGTAGAGGCGCCCTGGATAGAGATAGAGATGAGCCAAGATAGACCCGTTTCCATTGCGCTCTCAGTCGACGGCATCACTCGCCAGATAAGCGTGGACCCGCGAAAGTTCAGGGACGCGATAGACGGCCTGTTCTACCGAGGCGAGTGTTGCGATGGCTAGAATCCCTATCGGCGACTTTCCCCTTGGCGACGAGGAACGCGCGGCGCTACAGCGCGTCATCGACTCGGGGCGCATCAGCCAGGGCGTCGAGGTACGGTCCTTCGAGGAAGAGTTTGCCCACTACATGGGCACCCGGCACTGCGTGGCTGTATCCAGCGGCACGGCGGCGCTGATGGTCGGCCTGCGCGCGGTAGCGGTCAGCAAACAGTTCTCGATGACGGAAGGTGGGCGCATCCTTCTCCCGGCGTTGACATTCATTGCCACGGCGAACGCGGCAAAGCTGGCGGGGATGCGCGTCATGTTTGGCGACATCGAACCCGGCACGATGGGCCTGTCGCCGGACGTCATAGGGACAACGCCGGTCGACATGGTGCTGCCTGTTCACCTGATGGGGTACAGCGCCAACATGACGGCGATTCGCGCCAAGTGTGACGAGCGCAAGATACTGCTGGCGGAGGACGCCGCAGAAGCGCACGGCACGCGGCTGCGCGGCAAGCTGGCGGGTACATTCGGACTGTGGGGCGCATTCTCGTTCTACATTGCCCACACCGTCCAAGCGGGCGAGCTGGGGTGCATCGTCACCGACAGCGCCGAAATCGCACGGGTGGCACGGCAGCTACGCGCCCACGGCAGGGAGTGCTCGTGCCGCATCTGCACGCGCTCGACCACAGGCTGCCCACATCTCGAGCACGGCGACCCGCGCTTCCGGTCGCTGTATGTTGGCTGGAACTTCAAGGCGATGGAGTTCCAGGCCGCGCTGGCAAGAGTCCAGTTGCGCCACATTGACGAGAACATTGAACGGCGCAGGGAAAACGTGGACCGGCTCAACGGGCACCTGATTGACCTACAGGAGTCAGGCGCAGTCGAGCCCTTTGCTGTGCAGGACGGCACGGTACACATCGCCTACCCCATCGTACTCACCAAGCACGGCTACAGGGACCGCGTGGTGGCCGAACTCGAGCACCGGGGCGTCGAGGCGCGCCCACTGTTTGGGTGCATCCCGACGCAGCAGCCGGCCTATGCGCAGATGAAGAACATCTACGCCGGGCGCGTGCCAGTTGCAGAGCACTACGGCGCGGACGGGCTCTACGTGGGTGCGCACCAGTACCTGACGGATAGCGACGTGGACAGAATGGCGGAGATTATCAAGGACACTGTGCGCAGAGTTGTTACATAGAAAGGAAGGCTTGTGACCGACTTCTGGAAAGACAAGCGCGTCGTCATCACCGGGGCGCGGGGGTTCGTCGGCTCATTCCTGGTGGACATGCTCGTGGAACTCGGCGCAATCGTGCGCGGGATGGACACGGGCATCCGCGGCAAGAACCACAACAGCTTCATTCGCTACACCGACCCGCGCCAGGCCGACGTGACGAACCAGGGCAATTGCGAGGCTGTGTTCAGGGACGCTGACGTGGTGTTCAACCTCGCCGCGCACGTTGGGGGGCTGTACTACAACATCGACCACCAGGTGGAGCAGTTCTGGGGCAACATGCAGGTGCTTGTCCCACCCGCATTGGCGGCGGCAAAGACGGGCGTCGGCGTGTACGTGGACGTGTCGACGGTGTGCGTGTACGCCCACGGCTGCAACAACCCGGCGCACGAGTTGTTCGGGCACATCGGCGAACCGGAACAGGGCAACGCCGGGTATGCCTGGGCAAAGCGCATGGGCGAACGCGCCTGCCACTGGGCGTTCAAGGACTCACCGACGCGGTATGTCGTCGTCAGGCCGACCAACATCTATGGCCCACGCGACTACTTTGACGACACGGCGCACGTCATCCCTGCGCTGATTCGCAAGTTCACCGATGGGCGAGATGTGGTCGAGGTCTACGGCGGCGCACAAAAGCGAGAGTTCCTGTACGTCGAGGATGCGGCGCGCGCGATGCTGGCGGTCGCGGAGAACGGAAAGCGTGGCGAGGTCTACAACCTGGGCACCGGCGGCGAGACACAGTGTACCATCGCCTGGCTGGCGTCGCATATCCAGCATCTCACGGGACACAACGGCAAGCTCGAGTTCGCCACCAAGGCCGCGATCGGGGACCGCTCGCGCTGTACGGACGCCACCAAGGTGCAGGCCCTGGGCTGGCGGCACAAAGTAGAACTGAAAGAGGGCCTGCAGCGCACCATAGACTGGTACTTGGAGCAGCAATAGTGGATACGTGGCCCAAGGTCGTTATCATGCTCAAGACGTGGCAGGGGCCGACGCCAGAGATCGCGGCGGAGCGGCTGTCCAGGGCGGCAGAGGTCTTCCGATCCATCGAAAAGAACCTGGACTACCCGAACTGGGCGTGGCACATCGCGGACGATGGGAGCGACACGGGCTATGTGGAGCAGTTTCTGGACCGGATGGGAACGCGACCGTACATCTATACCAGCAGCGGCGCAAACGGGGATATTGGGTGCAACCTGAACACCGGACTGCGCGTGGCGTTCCAACAGGCAGACCTCGTGATGAACTGGAGCGACGACATCTGCCTCACGAAACCACTCGACCTTCGACCGGCGGCGGAACTGCTGCAATCTAACGCAGCCGTCGGGTACGCCGTGCTGAGGTCGGCCCACCCAAGCCTGCGGTTGATCCCGATGGCGGGCGGCTGGAACGAGATAGACAAGGATTCGCCCAATCGGTTCCTGATCATCACGTCGCTCAACCTGATGCACCGCAGGGCGTGGGACTTTTACGGCCCGTACCCGGAAGGGCTGCGCATCGACATCATGCAGATGGAAATGGCGTGGCGGTATAGGCACTTCAAGGACGGCCTCAAGATCGTGATTCACGACGACCTGGTAGACGTGAAGGGCCTCATCAACTACAGGGCGCACAGCACCTGGTCATGGAGGGTGTACGACAAAGAGGAACAGAAGGCATGGTATCGCTATAGGTCCTATGCAGGACGAAGAGTACAAGCATGAGCGAACACGACGTGTATCAGCAACGCTATCTGGCGCACATCGCACGGAAACGGCACGCCATCGGGCTCGACGCTGGCGTGCGGTCGTTCTGGGACGTTGTAGTCACCCGGCACAGCCAGCGCGCGTTCACAGGTCGTGCGTTGGAACCACACGTAATGGACGCCATCTACGAGGCGATACGGCTTGCGCCATCGTCCTGCAATCGGCAGGCGATCGTGGTGCGCCCACTCGACCGCGGGCACGGAGAGGGGCTTGCGTCCCTGCTGGTCGGCGGCGCGGGGTGGCTGGACGATGCAGCGGTTGTACTTCTGCTGTTCGCCGATATGAAAGCCTACAAGTCACCTGCCGAGGTCGACTTTATGCCCTACCTCGACGCGGGGTTTGTGGCACAGAGCATCTACCTGGTGGCAGAGGCGTTGGGCGTGGGGGCCTGCTTTGTCAACCCGAACATCCGCGAGGCGAACAAGGGGGCCTTCAACGAGGAGTACAACCAGGCGGGGCTGCGGTTCTGCGGCGCGATGGCGCTGGGGTACTATGACGTGCGTGGTCCGGAGTCGCCAAAGCGGGGGATCGGGGAGATATTCTACCCGGGAAAGAAGGAGACAAAATGTACGTAGAGCACAAAGACATCGGCAAGCTGCTGTTTTACTGGCCCGCACTGACGAGCAGGGAATACTACAACCGCACCCTGGGGCAGTGCCACACCGTCTCCGTTCTGGACCAGCCGCGATTCCACTTTCTGGAAGCGTTGCTCTCAAAGTCGATGGACGAGGCAGTACAGACGTTCATCGCGGTGTCCAAGCGTTACACGCCCAAGGGGTGGCACCCCAACGCCGAGAACGGGGCAAACTATGGGCGCAAGATTATGGCGCTGTACGAGGACATGAAAGAGAACGGGATACGGGAACGCATCGTCCTGCTGGAAGGGCCGCCGGGCGGAGAGGGGCGGCTGATCGTACAGGAGGGCAACCACCGGGCCATCATCGCCCACTTTCTCGGATGCGGCCTGGAAGCCGAGGTAAGGCCGGCAACAGTAAACATGGAGTGGGAGTGGGGCAGGCCGCCGGAACAGCGGCTGCATCTCTACCAGAGCATCTTTGTCAACGGGAAAGAGCTGGTGCCTGGGCAGCGGCGGGACAGCCTGGCGCGCATCGAGACGATTCGCCCGGAAGACCTGCTCGGCAAGCGCGTGCTCGTGCTCGGCTGCAACAACGGGCGCGACTGCTTTATGGCGTGCGAGAGGGGCGCAACCAAGGCTGTCGGCATAGACATGGACGCGCAGTTGTTGGGCGCGGCGCTGCGGGAAGCGACGTACTATGGCTACCCGACCGACTTTATCAAGCACGACCTGCGGGAACCGCTGGGCGACATTGGCGAGTTCGACACGGTGCTGGCGTTCTCGATCTACAATCCCCTGCCCGACCACGACATGCTGGCGCAGTTGATGCGCAGGGGCAGCGTGGCGTACTTTGAGGGGCATTCGCTCCTGCCCGTACTCGAGGACGACGCATACCGGGCCACATACGCCGGGGCCATCGGCCCATTCCACAACGTGGAGAAGGTGTACGAGGTCGGCGGGGGCGAGCGCCGCATGTACAGGATGGAGCAGTGAACACGGTCGGCATCGTCGTTCACGACGGCTACAAGTTCATCCCAAACGCCTATGGCACGACGCGGCTGGGCTACTTGCACGGCTTTCAGCGCATCGGGCTGCAGGCCGAGTTCGTCGAGCACGGCGCACTGTCGGACTTTATCGCGGCGTCGCCTGAGCCGCCGCTGCTGTGGCTGACGTATGGCGATTACGACCACATGGACGGGGATACGCTGGCAGACGTGTGCGCGTGCCCGCACATCGTCCAGGTCAATACGTGGTTCGAGGGCATGGAAAAGCTGCACGCCAAGTTCGGCGCGCCCAGCCCCCATGTGCCCGAACACATATTGAACAAGATCGCGGCATCGCAGCCCGACTTTGTGTGGTGCTCTGCGCCAGAGTCCTATCAGTCGTTTTACCAGGGCTGGCGGGATGCGGGACACCTCGTGGTGTCGCTGCCGTGGGCCTACGATAGCCCACAGTACATGCCGCTAGAGGGCGCCCCCATAGAGTCGGGGGTAGCATTCGTCGGCGGCTATCGGGTCTACAAGGAGCCGCAGTATGACGCCTATCTGTGGCCCTACGCCGACAGGCTGAAGGTGTGGGGATACAGCAAGTGGCCCCGCTGTTACCAGGGCGTGCTGCCCGCAGAGGACGAGCACAGGGTGTACGCCGGCGCAATTGTATGCCCTACTATCTCAGAACCACAGTTTGCGGTCACGGGAGACACCGTGGAGCGCCCGTTCAAGGTGCTGGGCAGCGGGGGCCTGACAGTGTTCGACCCGGTGCCGGCCTATACGCACCTCTTTGGGTCAGACGAGGCGTTGATACCGGAGAACGAGCCGCAGTATCACGATATGATGCGCTGGATGCTGGAAGATGACGATGCCAACGCGGCCTATCGCCAGCGGGGACGCGATGCGGTACTGGCGCGGCACACCTATGCGCACCGTGCGGCAGAGATTCTAGGCGGGCTGGAACGGTGAAGACGGTCATCGGTTGGCCGCGGTCGGGTACGCACTGGCTGCAGGCCATGTTGTCGGGTGCGCAAGACGAACAGTGGGGGCACTCGCACGCTTGTCCCGGCAGTATTACCGAACCCGTCACGCTCATCGTCCGCGACCCACGGGATGCTTTCGCCTCATTCTGTCGGCTGTACGTGCATGAACACGGGCCGGAGAAAACACAGTCCGAACTGCTGGGGTTCATGTTCGAGAAAGAGAAAGGGCCAGGGCGACCGTGGGACATGGGGTGGGTTGCGCACACGCAGGCGATGATTGATCTCAATCGCCGTTATCCGCGCCGCGCCCCGTTCGTGTACTATGAACGCTTGCACAGCCATCCAGTTCGGGTGCTGAACAGGATATTGAGGACGCTGGGGAAGCGCGTGCCACCCGAGCGAGTTGGATGGGCAGTCGGGCGCACGGAAGACAGACGATGCGATCCTTCTACGCTCGAGATAGACGGGGATATGGGACGACCGGGCAAAGGGCGAGAGAGACTGGAAGCAGCGGTGCTCCGAGAGTTGCTGGACCATTGCGGTCCCATGATGTCCCGGCTGGGCTATGACGTTGGGTACGCATCGTGATAACAGTGGTAGGGTTCCCGCGCTCGGGCACCAACTTTTTGAACCGGATGCTGGCGCACTATGTCGACGGTCCCGATGCGGCGGTATGGCTTGGCACGCCCGCCCATCCACACGTCAACAAGATTCACTGGGCCTATCAGGACAAGGGCAGTAGCACGCTCGCCTACATCTATCGTGACCCACGGGACTGCGCGTTGAGCGGACGCGATTACATAGAGCGCCATTTCACCAGGGGCTGCCCACTCGGCCTGATGACGTTCTTGGAGACATACTTTGCCGGGAACTGGGAGTTGTGGCCCTGCGGATGGCGCGACCACACGCGCTACTGGTTGGACAGGGACGTGGCGACAGTGCGCTATGAGACGCTTTGCACCGACCGTGCGCGGACGCTGGCGGCATTGGTCGGACAGCTTGGGCTGGAGTTGGACGAGGAGCGCCTGGCGCACGCGGTCGTGCAGTCCTACTGCTTTGGGGAGCACCACGCTGGGGGTAGGTGCGTGGGGCGCGCAGGACGATGGGTGACGGACTTGCCCCGCGAGGCCGCGGCGTGGCTGGACGACTACTGCGGGGACATCATGGAGCAGCTTGGGTATGAGTGAAAGGTAGAGAGATGGAATGGCCGACCGTATGGCTCCTGTTCGCAACTTTCAAGAGAACCACAGTGGCTTTGCGAACTATCGACAAGCTAAGAACACGCTTGCATTATCCGAACTTGCACTGGCACGTATGCGACGATGGCTCGGGAAAGACCGACGACGGGACCGACAGATGGCACTGTGGCGTCCTCGTTGACGCCATCGCACAGTTCTATCCAGAGGTCACATGGCACGAGATGGACACAAAGCCGGGCGAGTTCAACACCGGGGGCAACATCAACGCCGGTATCCGGGCCATGAAGGAGAACGGGGGCAGCCTGTACCACCTGAACTTCGACGACTGGGCCTTGTTCCGCGACCTGGACCTGCGCCCGATGGTGGACGTGCTGGACCAGTCCGAGGAAGTGGGGTTCATTCGCCTGAGCTACTGGGTGCCCTGGCTGTACTCGGTGACGCAGCGGTACGACTCGCCGCGACTGGGAAAGAACTTTATGTGGCAGCGGCTGCTGCGGGCGCAAAGCAGGCCCGGTGGGTGGCCCGGAGACCACTATCTGGTCAGCACGCAGCCCTACGTGGCGCACACGCGGTTTCACGATGCCTATGGCTGGCACCCGGAGCACTGCACGCCGGGGCAGGCCGAAACGGGACTGGGCTCGCAGTACAACGAGTCGCCACTGGGCGAGGATGGGCCGCAGATTCTGTTTCCGATTGGTGAGATCACAGTACACGCACCGTGGGACCACGTAGCGGGTAGGGCGAACGACTATGCAAAGCTGTAGGTGAGGCAGAAATGGCAGACGCACGCACAAGGATGCTCGACCGGCACCTGTTACGCGGCGATTGGACGCCCGAAAAGGTTGGTAGGGACCTGTCCTACTTTGACATGCGAGATGTCAACCTGGACTGTCGCGGCCCGCTCAAGATTAGCCCTACGTCGAATTGGGGCACACGCATTCTCGTGATAACCCGTTCGCACGATGTATCGGGCGGCGCATACTCGCCCCGGACTGTAGAGCGCCCGGTAACGGTGGACGATGACGCCTGGATAGGCAGCGGGGCGTTGCTCTACAACTGCCATATCAAGCACCACGCCACCGTCGCCTGTGGCGCGGTGGTGCGCAACATGACGGTCGAGCCGTACACTATCGTCGAGGGCAATCCCGCTGTGCCCACCAGGCGGTATGTCGACGGGCAGTGGGTAACAATAGAAAGGCATCCTGATGGCGAGAGATGATCCCTTTGCAACGTACCGCACGCACGAATGGTTTGAAAGTCTCGCGTGGCAGCACCGCTGGATTGAGTACATGGTCGGATGGTGGATCGGGCAGTTCGGCAAGCCAGAGACAGTTGCCGACTTTGGCGCGGGCGACGGCTGGTGGTCGCACACCTTCAAGCAGGCAGGGTCCAAGGACTGCTTTGCGGTCGAGCTGGACGAGATAGCGAGAGAGCACACGCCGCCAGATGTGTACTTTATCCAGCAGGACTTGCGCGAGCCGACGGACAAGTTTGGTACGGTCAACCTGGTGATGTGCCTGGAGGTGGCCGAGCACTTGCCGAGGCCGGCGGCGCTGAACGGGCTGCTGCCGACACTCGTCAAAAGCACGCGAGACTTGATTATGTTCAGCGCCGCGCAGCCGGGGCAGGCGGGAACAGGTCACATCAACTCGCAGGCGCCCGGCTACTGGATCGAGCAGTTCGAGCGATGGCCGTACATCAAGCTGTCCAACACGCGCACGGCGGAGGCACGGAAGGCGTTTGAGCGCATCGTGCCGGAAGGGTTCAAGTTCCTGCCCGATAACTTGCTGGTCTTTGCCAAGGTCTAAGAAAGGACACGACGTGAAGGTTTATATCTTCCCACATCCTAGCGAGTACACGGAAGACGGAAAGGGGAGCGGCGGCATCTGGCGCGTGATCAACGCCCAGGCGCGGTGGCTGCCAGAGTATGGCATCGAGATCGTGGGCCGCGAACAGGACGCCGACGTGGTGATGATCCACGCCGGTAGCTTGCTGGAAACGGACAAGCCGATCGTGACCGTCAACCACGGGGCGTATTGGACCGGCGACTTCGAGTGGAATGACCCCTACTGGCAGTACAACGGCGCGGTGATTGAGGCGCTGCGGCGGGCGCACAAGGTGGTCGTGCCGAGTGAGTGGGTGGCGCATCCCATCCGCCGCGACATGCGTCTCGAGCCGGTGGTCATCCCGCACGGAGTGGAGCTTGACCAGTTCGCACGACAGAAAGAGCACGATGGATACGTCCTGTGGGCCAAGCCAAGGGTCGACGTGGTATCAGACCCCGCCCCGATGAATGAACTTGCCCGGTGCCTGCCAGATCAGCCGTTTGTGTCGACCTTTGGCCGGCCCGCAGGAAACGTGCGCGTCATCGGCGCGATGCCCTACGACAAGTTCCAGGGCGTGATGGACCGCGCCGCCATCTGGCTTGCTACCACCAGGGAAACGGGCGACATCGCTTCCCGCGAGGCGATGGCGAGGGGCATCCCGGTCGTCGGCTTCCGCTGGGGCGCAACCGCAGAACTGGTGCGGCACATGGAGACTGGGTTTCTCGCGGAACCGGGCGACTATGATGCCCTCGCCTACGGCATCCGGTACTGCCTCGAGCACCGTGAACACATCGGTGAACAGGCGCGGGAATGGGTGCGCGCAAACTACCAGTGGCACGCACTGGTGGGCTATTACGCCGATGTCATCCGGCAGGCATACGACGCCGACCAGTACGAAGTGGACATAAGCGTCATCGTTCCCAGCTACAACTATGCTCGGTTTCTGCCCGAGGCGCTGGACAGCATCAAGGCGCAGACGCTACAGGCGCGGATGCAGGTCATCGTGGTGGACGACTGCTCGACCGACAACACGCAAGAGGTGCTGTCGCACTATGACTGGATACAGGTCGTGCGCCACGAGTACAACGCGGGCCTGCCTGCGGCGCTGAACACAGGGCTGGACCACGCCAGGGGTAGGTACGTCATTCCCCTGGACGCCGACAACCTGCTCACGCCCACGGCGCTCGGGGTGCTGTACGACGCGCTGGAAAGCAAACCCTGGCTGGACGTGGCAAGCGGGCAGATCGCCATCTACTCCACCGATGGCAAGCACAGGCGTGCGGATGACTGGCCCTTTGGGAAAGTGGACGTGGAGCAGCAGCTTCACCACTACAACCAACTGGCATCGTCCTCGCTGATGCGCCGGCGATCGGTGCAGCGACTGGGCGGCTGGCGACGGCGCCAGCACAAGAACGAGGACGGCGAGTTCTGGTGCAGGGCCATGAGCGCAGGGCTGCGCTTCGAGCAGGTGACGCCCGACCCGGTGCTCGTCTATCGCTGGCATGGCGAGAATAAGTCCAAGACGGAGGGTGGGGAGGATGACCCTGACGGGGTGCTGGCGTGGAACTACCACTACCCGTGGAAGCACGACCACAACATCATGCCATTTGCTTGCACGATGCCTGCGCCGCGGGGGTCGTGGCCCGTGCGCAGCTATGAACAGCCGCACATCAGCGTCATTATCGCCTGCGGGCCGGGACACGACATCTTCCTGCAGGATGCGCTCGACAGCGTGGCGGGGCAGACCTTTCCGGCATTGGAGTGCGTGGTCTGCAACGACACCGGACAGCCGCTGGACGTGGCGGCGATGGGACACCCGTGGGTGCGCGTAGTCAACACTGCTGGTGGTGCGGGACCAGCAGTGGCGCGTAACACGGCCATCGCCGCCGCGAGAGCGCCCCTGTTTGCCGTTCTGGACGCCGACGATATGTACTACCCCGGCTGGCTGGAGGTGGCGTACAAGGCATACCTTGAGAACCCAGAGTGTATAGTCTATGCTGATTGTGATACTGAGGAAAAACTGGGCGAGCGGGAATACTACCGCAGCGGCGAGTTCACCACAGAACGAATCATGGGAACCAGTCGCGCAGCGAATCACTACCCGCAAGCCGTCTATCAGTCTCCCATTCTCTGCCCGAAACAGTGGTGGGAAGCGGTGGGCGGATACCCGACCGATCAGCCTTACGGAATGTACGAAGACTGGCTGTTCGGTGTAAAGTTGCACCTGCTGGGCATTGGCGCGGCCTACTTGGAAGGCGTGCGCTGGGGCGTGTACCGTCACTGGACAGACAGCGCGACAGTGGGCAGCAAGAACGCCATTGACAACATGGATCACGGGACGCCAGAACACAGGCGCAAGTTTGATGAGATATGTGACTGGATAGACAGAAAGGAGAAGGAGATGGCCTGTGTGGGCTGTCGCAACAAAGCAAAGGGAACCGTCGTCGTGCTTGGCAAAACGGTGCCGATACCTACCGGACCCGACCGCGTGTTCGTGTACGTTGGGACTCGAGGGGGGCAGTTCACCGTCAACTCTGCGGTCCAACGCGGCAAAAAGTACAAGGTGCGCCAGGGCGAGGCGTTCACGGTGCCGGCGGGCGATGCTGTGGCCCGCTTTGCGCGCATGAAGGACTTTAGAGAGGTGCTGCCAGAGGAAGCCGAGGCGGGTACGCACATTCCGAACGCGCCCATCCAGCCGCCGCAGATTGCCGTGCCGAACCCGCCACCGGCGCCAGAGGTTGCGCCCTTGCAGGACGCGCCGCCGGAGCGCATAGACGACCTTGACCGCCTGGAGCTGCACTACAAGACGGTGGAGATTCTGCGGGAGGGGAACTTTCGGACTGTGGCAGCCATCTCGTTCGACATCCGCGCGGGAGACGGGCAGGGGCTGCGGGGAATCAATGGCATCGCCGAGAAGCGGTATGCCAAGATCGTCGAGGCCGTGCAGGCGCTGGAGGCG
>DATKUP010000063.1:0-25772 GCA_035530575.1 Thiobacillus sp.
CTGCCAAAGAAGTCGAGGTATTCTGTTCGCGTATTCAGAAGGGGCTTGTCAAATGGTCGTAGCCCTAACAATCTGCTGGCTAACCCATCATTCGAGCAGACCTGCGCGAAAAGCCGCGCAGGCCGCTCAATTCAGACGTTATGCGTCTTAATCTGCACATGCTGAAACGACTTTTGCTGGCTGCGCTCCTGGCAGCGCCCTTTGCAGCTTGGGCATTCCTCAAGCCCGTTCGAGTCTTGGCTCCCGAGTGGAATGGTGTCTCGTGCGTAAGCGACATCATTTGCACAGATGATCTATCACGTTACGTTGTCGCCTCGAATCTTTATGAGAGTGCTCGCCAATTTGTTGAAGCCGAAGTTGGCCAAATGGAACGCAAACCCCGCATAGTTTTTTGCTCAACAGACAGTTGCTTCCAGTCGTTTGGCCTTGGCCGGCGCTCTGCCGCTACGCTTGGAACGTTGGCTATCGTGGTCAGTCCTCGCGCGTGGCAGCCGCACTATGTTCGCCACGAAATGCTCCATCACGTTCAGAACGAACGGCTGGGTAGCCTCAAGGTATGGATGGTCAGCCCCGAATGGTTTGTTGAGGGCATGGCTTATTCTCTCAGCGAAGACCCACGACCGGTACTGAGTGAGCCGTGGCAGCATGACCGAACCGAGTTCGAGGCATGGTTTCGACAGGTAGGCAAAGATCGTCTGTGGGAGGCAGCAGCGAATCTATGAAGACGCATAACCCTACGGTCCACCGGACGCTGCGCGGTAAAGCCGCGCAGCGCCGGTGACCTCCACGTTAGGCAGAAAAAGAAATAGGTTATTATGGATAGAACAATCGAAGAGAATATTATAGAAGCGGAAGAACAACTCAGAAAAGCAATGCTTAATTCAGACATTGATGCACTTAACGTTCTTCTGGCACCAGAGCTTTTATTCACGAATCATTTCGGTCAGGTTATAACTAAGAGTCAAGATATAGAAGCCCATGCTTCTGGCGCTTTCATAATAAAAGAAATAGTATTAACTGAGAAAAATATTCTACCAAGAAAAGACGTTGTGGTCGTTTCAGTAAAAGCAAAAATTGTTGGCAGTTACAATGAAAATGATTCAAGTGGTGATTTTCGATTTACCCGAGTTTGGATACCATCGCCACGTGGGGCCTGGCATGTCATAGCTGGTCATTCTTGCGTCATTACCTAACATAGTAAACATAGTGTTTAAAAATGACTAGCTTAGCATCAACTGTACTCAAGAATTTCTCTGAAATTAATTATTAATTAATGTTTGACCATTCGCGTTGTCACACAAACAATACGCCTAACAAGGCAATTGCACACGGACACATTAAAGCTTAGTTTACTTTGTGATTTCGCTTTGCTACATCTTACCACAAAGTAAACTAAGCTTTAATGTGCCGGTGAATTGCGACGTTAGGAGTATTACTAATGAATTCTGATCGCTACAAGCGAGGCTTGGAGAAACTCAAAGAAATTGATGGTCACGCTGGTGAGAAGGTAATTGAATCACTGAAAGACATTGCCCCCGATCTCGCTCGTTACACTATCGAATTTCCTTTTGGAGATGTTTATTCCCGCGGCGTTCTTTCACTTAAAGAACGCGAGATCGCTACCGTCGCAGCCTTAGCTGCACTTGGCAATGCGCTGCCGCAACTCAAAGTTCATATTCATGGCGCGCTCAATGTCGGATGTACAAGACAAGAAATTGTCGAAATCATGATTCAAATGGCGGTGTATGCTGGCTTTCCTGCCGCGCTCAATGGCACCTTTGCTGCAAAGGAAGCCTTTGCCGAGCGTGATTCATCAGGCCAAGAAAATTGACAACTCCTAACCCTACGCTCAAGCGTGACGCCGCGAAAGCGCGGCGCCCCTTAGCTTCACGTTGTTAGCTGCCATGAATGATCAGATGTCGACCTCCGAAGCAGATATCCTCGCGGAAATGAAGCGTTATTGGGCAGCAATAAATAGAGCAATAAATAGGGTCAGACACGATATTGAAGTCAATTAATCGTATTGAGTCAATTAATCGTGTCTGACCCTATTGACCTTAAAGCATTAGCCCTCTCAGGAGAGTATTCATGGCAGTTCTTGTTCGCACGGAAACAATTGGTACAAAACTTCATCAATCAAAGGGGCCAGGCTCGATTTTATCTCCGGGCGCGACGGAGCATGAACCATCATAGAAAAATTAATTCGTGCCTGGCCCCTTTGATTTACTTTGATTCAAAAAAGATTATCGCCCAACCCGGCGCTCCAAGGGACGCTGCGCGATAAAGCCGTACAGCGCAGGTGACTTCTACGTTAGACAGGCAAGCCATCTATGGGATTTTCGCTCGACGAAGTAGTACCGTGGGGACGATCGTATGACGAATACGTCAGCATGTTCGACCTCACAGAGAGCAATCTGGAGCTTCGTGTTCTCGGCTGTGGCGATGGTCCTGCCGCATTTAATTCCGCTCTGAGCAAGCGTGGCGGAAACGTCGTCTCAGTCGATCCGATCTATGTTTTTGACGCTGCGCAGATCAGAAGCCGCGTCTCTGATACGTATGAAACCGTGATGACTCAAATGCGCAAAAACAAAAACGACTACGTTTGGGGTGCCATTCCGTCAGTGGAACAACTCGGGAATGTTCGTATGTCTGCGATGAAAACTTTCCTTGCTGACTTCGAAATAGGAAAACAGGAAGGCAGATACATTGCAGGGGAGCTACCATCGTTGCCTTTCGAAAGTGGACGATTCGACATCGCCTTGTCGTCTCATTTTCTATTTTTGTACAGTACCCACTTATCGGCGGAGTTTCATCTTCAGGCTCTTCAAGAAATGTTGCGTGTTGCTCGCGAAGTGCGTGTGTTTCCACTGCTTGCGCTCGATGGCGCGCCATCGCCCCACCTTGATTTTGTGAGCAAATATCTTGAGAATCACGGCTTCGGCGTTGAGGTCAAGCGCGTACCTTACGAGTTTCAGCGAGGTGGCAATGAAATGCTGGTCATCAAGCCTGTCTAACCCTACGCTCAAGCGGGACTGCGCAAAAGCGCGCAGCCCCCTAGCTCCACGTTGGGCCTGTTGAACCATGGCAGAGATACGCGAGAAGACTTCAACAGATGATGTCGTCGAGATCGTTGCTCTAGCAACGAAGGACCTGCGTCGTGTGTATCGGCCAGCACCGAGAACCCATGGTTCCGCCGCACCTCAAGACGACAACGCAGCACCATCTCTTGTCGCGATTGAGGATGATGTTATCGTCGGTGTCATTGAGTACTGCGAAAGGGAAAAATCGCTGCATGTCCGTGGGCTCGCTGTTCATCCAAAGCGGCGGCGGCGAGGAATTGCGAAAGCCTTGATGCGGGAGGTCGAAGCAATTGCTGCCCGAGAAGGGACGCCGAGCGTGACCCTGAGCACGATCAAGGAGACCGGTAATCTCGAGTTCTTCTGCCAACTGGGTTACACCGTCGTCAGTGAGGCACCAGCTACTGGATTCGAGGGTTTGGATGGGCAAGCAGTTGTCAAAGTCGACATGTGCCGCGTGTCGGCTTAACACCGCTTTCGAGAGGGACCTCGGAAAGCGCTGCGCGCTTCCCTTGGTCCCTCAAGGCGAACGTTAGGCCTAAGGAAGCAGTGTCCATGCAAAGAAATGCCTTGCTAGCAGCCGGATTGACATCCTTGATGTGGGGACTCACCGGAATCTTTGTGCGCCTGCTACCCTCTCTCCCACCGTTGACGGTCACTGCGGGGCGGCTCTTGGTGGCGCTGGTGGTTGTTCTGCCTATTTTTGGGCTATTCCGAAGCAGTCGCCAGAGTTTTAAATTAGCACTGGAGCGCCCCATCGCTCATGTTCTCGCCTTGCTATTAGCAGGATATTTCTTGTTAGCAACCGCGGCTTTTCAAATGGCACCGGTGGCGGATGTGGCGCTTTTACTGAGTACCCCACCACTTTTTATACTATCTTTCCGCCGAATGCGGGGTGATATCCCCAACCACACTGAAATTGGTGGCGCCCTGCTGGGGGTCGCCGGAATAGGCTTGATTCTGGTTCCCAGAATGTCCTTCGCTGGAGATAGTCCAATTCACCATCTCACGGGAAACATTCTTGCAGTGTGCGCTGCGGGGTTGACCGCGCTCTACGCTTATACATACCGGATTCTGCATGAGCGCGGTGTCGCACCAGAGACAATAGGCGTATCTTTGCTGACGTTTATCTCTGGAAGCGTCATCCTGGTGTTAATGGTTAGTTTTGCATCGACACCTTCCGGGTTAGATACTCTGAATGGACATGCTCTGCTGGTATTTCTCGGCCTTGGTGTGCTTTCTACGGCCATTCCATCAATAGGTTTCGCGCTTGCATCAAGGCGTTTGCCTGCGGTTGTTACGGCGACGATTTCACTTTTCATTCCTTTGTTCGCAGGACTATTCGCCTTCTTGATACTCGGGGAAAAGCTTTCATCTATGTTCATTCCGGGCAGCATCCTTGTCTTGGGAGGAATCGCCATGATTCTTCGTCAAGGCCGAGGTAAAACGAATGACTGATCGCGCGCAAGGCCTAACTCAAACCACAAGGGCTTCCTCAGAATTACAACTAGCGGTTTGCTGTCAGTTCATTTCCATTTCCTCATCCGGTTTCTCTAGTGCGCCGCTCCGGTCGTGAAAGTAGGCGAAGGACTGCGAGACTACAAACGGTCATGTTGGGCTCAATGCCCGGACCCTGATGAAAGACGCGCGCCGGGACCTCTATCGTTAGTCGGGAACACTTTCTCCCCCTGAGCTAATCAGGTTCCCCCGGCGCGGGTCCAACCCGCTTCACATCAACACGTGCAGTGCATCGGTGATTCTTGTCCGCCGTCCGGCAGCTTACGCGTTCCTTTCTATTTCCTTTTCTTGCAGACTCTTTTTAAATGGGTTCAAGCTGCGCTCGGCTTGAGCTTGAAGTCTTCGCCGTAATGCAGGACGGCCCCAGGCCAGCCGCGCATTCTTCGCAGCGATGGCGACGACTGCGCGCCAGTAGCCGCGGCGTTCGACCAGGCTGCGGGCCCAGCGGCTGAAGCTGTCCTGTTTGTCGCCGGTGCTGTTGAGGACGGCGCGTGCGCCCAGGACGAGCAGGCTGCGCAGGTAGGGGTCACCGGCTTTGGTGATGTGACCAATCGGGCACGGCCTCCGCTGCTGTGCTGGCCGGGCGTCAGTCCGATCCAGGCGGCGACCTGGCGGCCGTTCCTGAAGTCGTGGCCGTTGCCGATGCTGTCCAGCAGCGCGCTGGCGGTGATGGGGCCGATGCCGGGGCGTTGCATCAAACGCTTGCTCCGCGCGTCTTCGCGCGCGGCCTGTGCAATGGCTTTGTCATAGTCAGCAATTCGCAGGTCGAGCTGGTCGGCATGCGCCAGCAGATCGCCAATACATTGGTTGGCATAACCGGGCAGGTCTTCCAGGTGCGGGCCGATGCTCTGTCGCAGGCCGGTGACTTTCTGCGGCAGGACGATGCCGAATTCGGCGATCAGGCCGCGCAGCCGGTTGTAGGTGGCGGTGCGTTCTTCGATAAAGCCTTGCCGGGTGCGGTGCAGGCACAGCAGGATGATTTGCCGGTGTTCTTCCTTGGTGGGGACAAAGCGCATCTGGGGACGAGTGACGGCTTCGCAGATGGCGGCGCTGCGTCGTTCTTGCCTCGCTTGCCACTCATGCGGTACGGGGTGCGAACTTGGGGGCAATCAGTTTGACGCTGTGGCCGTGCTGCCGGAACAGCCGGGCCCAGTGGTGGGCGCCGGTGCAGGCTTCCATGCCGATCAGGCACGGCGGTAAATTGGCAATCGGCGGCAGCAACTGTTCCCGGCTTACCCGGGGTTTGACCAGTTCGGCTTGACCCGATTCGTTCACACCATGAACCGCAAAAACGGACTTGGCCAGATCAATTCCTATGACGATAATGCTCATGACTTCCCCTCCTGAGGTGTTGATGAAATCCAGAAATTCCATCATGGCACTTTCGATGCCGGTCGCGGCTACTTCGCCGCAGCCACGGGACGGGGAAGTCCCTTTCATTCGTTAGGCATTCGCGCACTTGATTATCTTACGTTAACGTAATATAAAGATATTGCCCGTACCGGCAAACCGACAAAGGAGCAATATCATGAACGTCAGCGATATTTTGATTCACATCAACGAATCTCTTAACGAACAACAGCGAAGCGCCTTGGAAGAAGCAGTCCGCCAAATCGAAGGGGTAGTTGCACCTCGATTTAATCCAGGAAAAGAGCACCTGTTACTTGTCGCTTTCAACCCCGACGTTGCCAGCACGGCAACACTATTGACCAAGGTTCAGTCCTTCGGCTACAACGCACAATTGATCGGCGGCTAGTCAATATGGATGCGGAGAGCCTAAAAAAAATCGGAGAGGTCGCCGACCTACTGGGCACCACACCAAGAGCCTTACGTTATTACGAAGAAGAAGGGTTGGTTGCGGCTTGCCGCACACCCGGCGGCATGCGTCTCTACTCGAAGGAAGACATTGCCCGGTTCAAGGCCGTTCTGCGTTTGGCTCATTCGGGGCTGCCGATTAGCCTCATCAAAAAACTCGCCTCTATAAGAAGCGAATGCGCTACCGGAGAGGAGAGCAGCCACAAAGTCCATGCTGTTCTCCACCGATTGATCTCGCAAGTTAAGGACCAAATCGTGTCGCTTGCTAATTTGGAATCGGAGTTGTTATTTGCCTCGTCCACCGTGGAGGGCTGTTTCCATTGCGCTAATCCGCCCACTAGAAAAGGATGCCCACAGTGTCCCGTCAATCAAAAGCTTCAAATATCAGAACTTCTTAACTTGATTTGGGAGCAGCAGGGCTGCCAAGATCAAGCAAACACAAAACAGGAAAAATCACTATGACCGCCAATCGGATGCTTTACCTGTCATTCTCTTTAATCATGTTTGCGGGTGTTTGGCAGACTGGCTTCGGGGTTGTGCATTGACTTCTTTATATACCGATTGTCTTCGCGGGCTGCTGCCGGTTTCAAAGACACTTTGTTAAGGTGTGAAACCGGAGGAGGTTTATGGTTACAAGACGGCAATTCAGCCGGGAATTCAAGTTTGAGGCAGACCACTTGCCAGACCAGGCAAGCTTCGACGATGCCATGTATGCTCTCTACGTGCGCCAGAAACTGGAGCGCTCACTGAAGGCGGCTGAAGAAGGCAAGATCATCTCCCAGGAAGAAATGGAAAAACGCTATCTCAACCATGAAGGTTGAGTGGTCGGATTGCGCGGGGGACGACCTGGACGATCTCGTGCGTTATATCGGCCGGGACTCCGGATTCTATGCCAAAATAAAGGAGACGCTACCCTTTTGCCTATTATCACCCTAAATAAAGGTTAGCGACCCTTTACTTGCCCTTTACTGCTTTCTTTTAGATTTTGTAATTACCAACCTGGAACACCTTGGCGAATAATTTTCGAGTAAGCGGGACTTTGTGCGGCTTGCTTTGATCGTTCGGTGATTCGTCCTGCTGTACGTAACTGCGATAAATCAAAGCCGTCGGTGAGGCCACCTTGCTCTTCGATATAGCTGGGCAGATAGCCGGTGAGCAACAGGCGAAAATCCAGCGGTAAACCACCGCTGATATGTTGCATCATAGCGAGCACTAAGGTGGTGCAATTGACGGTTATTGTATTGTAGAAGCGCGGCTGCTCGATCAGTTGATTGGCTTGCTCGATATAGGATAAAAACAGTTGGCGACGAATCTCTTCAGGCATATCGATACGGTATAAAAAGGTATCTTCACCGCGAATATTCGGGCGTACAGCCACTGCATCGCGTTCATCGGCGGCCAGTATGCTAAGCTCATATTGTTTGAAAAATCCGGCAATTTCTGAAAACTGTTGACCTTTCTTTTTACGGATTTCTACCGAAAAGGTGACAAACTGACCGTCACTGAAGCCAAACGAGACCAGTACATGGGCAATCGCTTCCATACCCCAGTGCGAGGTCAGCATATCCACTGATTGCAGCTTGCTGAGATCATACTGGCGGGTTTCCCAGTGCGGGCTGTAGTCGGTTTCTGAACGCCAAGTAAAGTTGCGCACATTAAATAAAGTGACTTGATTGCCGTCGACATGGCCTGAGGTCATTTGCGCAACATCGTCCTCCCAGAGGTGCTGATTGGAGGGCGTTAAGCTATTCCACCACCACAAGAGTGCCATATGCAGGGCGAGATAGATCAGCACACCTTGCAGTAGACCTTCATGCCATAGGCGCAATAGTGCAAATATTGATAATCCCGCCCATAACAACAGACTCGCAGCACGCCACGGCATGCTCAGTGGCAATTGATAATACAGCGCCAAACCGCCCCACACAGCGGCGCAGAGGATGATCAGCGAGAGCAGCAGTTGCAAACTGAAACAAGGGGTTGAGCAGAGCCTAATGAGCATAGGAAATCCCATTGGTATCTTGTAAATGTTTATGCAGGATGCGTCTGACTTCCACAATTGCTGCCGGTGCCTCTTGCACGCTGTGCCCTGAACGTATGACTTTTTCTGATTGCGCGCCTGCTAAGTGAGAACTGCTGTAGGGCACTACACCGTCAGTGGATAGCTGCAGACTTAGCGCTGGTGTGTTGTTGCCGATAATTGAGTGATACGGCACCTGCTTTGAGATGGATAAGTCGGCGGCTAAACGAACAAAAGGGTCTTGATCGCTAAGGTTGGAAATACTGTTTAGCGGTCGTGTCAGTGGTACCGCATTGGCAGAACTTGGATCGACCAGCAGTTGCGCAATTTCCGTCATACGCCCAAGTATGGAGACCGGCAGCTTGACGATGCCCGCTGCCCAGCGTGAAAAACGGTTTTCTGCAAAGGGTGTACCGCGATGCGGAGCGGCAATAAAGATCGCACGGCTGACTTCTGGCATGGGCTTAAACCATGCGTAGTTGCGTAACTTCTTCTGAGCTTGTTCTTTACGCTCACCTTCCAGGCCATACATTTCTACAATCGGTTGCCAGAAGTGATCACCGGAGTCAGAGATTAAAAGGCGAGCCAAGACACCACCCATGCTGTGGCCGATCAGCACCACATCATGCGAGGCACGGTTATGCCCTTCTGGATCGAAAGCTTGCAATGTGTCTTGGATGGCCTGGCGAATGGCGTGCTGATTAAAAGCTAAAGGTGCATTGGTCGGGTAGTACACTTGCCATACTTGAAAGTTTTTGCGCAAGGTTTCATCGCCCAATACTTCGTTAGCGACATTAATCCAGGCTTCTGGACTGCTGGCTAAGCCATGCAACATAATGATCACTCGACGTTTTGGGTCATAGGGTTGCATCAGGTAGACGCGTGGTTTCTCTAAAACTTCGCCGCGTCCGACTAGGGTCAGTAGCGATTGTCGAGCAAAGCCTGAGCGCGCCAACCATAAACCGTAACCTGAGGTGAAGTTGGCAGCCAACGGTACTTGCGTGCCGGCTAAGAGCACACTGCTGCGGCGGTAAGGGTCAAAACCCAGCAGCTCGACATATTGCCTGCTCAGCACCTCTTCTAGGGTGTCGCCAGAAAAACGCAGCACTACGGTAATGGCGGGGAAAGGTGTTTCGCTGAAGGCCTCTTCACGGCTGTGTGTATTGACCACACGCTTGGCGGTGACTGCGACCAGTTCTGCACCGATCCCATCGCGGCGGTATTGGTTGCGCAGTCCTTTAAAGGTCAATGATGACGCCGGAATCAGTTGTTCGGGTATTTGTTGATGCTCGGCTAAGCGCACTTCATTGAGCTGCCCGACAATCGTCCATTGTTTTGAGATAATACTGAATTTTCCTTGCTCATCAATACTGTCGCGTAGGAGCTTAGGATGATGATTAAAGGCATGAGTCACCGTTTTCTGTACGGCAAAATTATAGTAATCACGGACTTGTGTTTGTCGGTCTTCCAGTGCGCGCTGGCTGGGCGAGCGATGAGTTAAAAATAAATAGGCATAAGCGTGGCGAGCACTTTCTAAGTAAGCATTGAGCACATCCTCAGCAAGAATTTCCTGATTAATTTCTTTATCAATGGAAAGCGCTTCTTGCAGCCAGAGTTCGGCCAAAGCCGACATGCGTTGTTCATCATCGAGGCCGATATTGTCAGCTAATCGGCTACGGCATTGTTGCGGCCTGGCGCGGCATTGTTTTTCGCTGATGCCTACCACTTGCAAGGCAACCCCTACAGCGGAGCTTATTTCACCCGTGGTTAAAATATCACCACGGCGTTGCGACATATAATCATTGGTGCTGACTGATACAGTCTTTACCCCCGCACAGCCGCTCAGTAGAATAAAACCGAGCATGGCAATAACAGGGGCACGGAAAGAATGAAAGTTGAACACGTTGCTGCCTATGGAATGAGTCATGCGAAAAGCTTAGGCCGTTTGTACGCGGCTAAACGTTAGCAGTCGACCGGCTAGTTGCGAAGGTTATTCAACAACAAGGAAGTGCAAGAAGAATAAAAGCCATCTTCCCTGAAGTCCACAACTACCGAACAACCCGTCACTGTCTCTTTTCACTCTGATCGCTGTAAAATTATGTCGAATGACCGTTTACACAAAAATTCTTACACTCTCCAACCGGACACTGCACGAAAAGCCGTGCAGGCCGGCCCCGGAGACAGAAAAGCTTGAGCAACTTCATGCAGGGCTTCGTTTGCTATCTCTGCGTCCCTCAAGCTTAACGTCAGGCCGCAGCAATGAGCACATTGCCCACGTTCGCCAATACACCCGAGCCACCATATTACGCCGTGGTTTTTTCTTCACAGCGCACCGATGGCGATAACGGATACAGCCAAATGGCTGCAAGAATGGTCGAACTTGCGGCCCGCCAACCCGGCTTTATCGGTGTCGAAAGCGTTCGGGGCAATGATGGTTTTGGCATTACCGTCTCGTATTGGAAGTCAGCCGAGGCCATTACAGCCTGGAAGGCCGATGTCGAGCACCTCGCTGCGCAAGAAGTTGGCAAGCGCGCTTGGTACGAGCATTATGAACTCAGAATCGCAAAGGTCGAGCGCGCTTATGCCAAATCCCCCACGTGAACGTTGGGGCTTTACCAGGACGAAGCAATGACAGGTCTCAAGTGGTCGGGTGCCGAAAAGAAAATTGCAAGGCGGGCATTCGATGCTGCATTGAACAGAGAGTGCACGGCAATGATGGCGATGCTCAAGAAACTTGCCGCCAGTGCGAGCAAGCCTGAAGACATCTGGGCAATCCACGATTCCCTCACCGAACAGCGGAAAGCAATCGACACAAAGTACGACTACCGCTATTCGCAACTGGTCTTCGTATTTGCGAGATTGCTGCGGGAGAAGTGGATTGAAGAACAAGATCTTGAAGGCCTGGGTGAGGAGAAACTTCAAGCTATCCGTCTACTCGCGTTCGGTTGATCCTTTTTAGCCGGGCTCTCGATGCACAAATAAATATGGCGTGGAATTTCCACGCCATATTGTTTTCCTGATTTGAAACCCGGCCAGGCGTTTCAAGCGTCTGTCTCCGACCATCGAGGCAACGGCCAGGGGCCGGTTTGTATTATTTCTCGGTCAGTTTCTTGATCACCCCCGCCGCCCATTCGCGGCCGCCCAGCCCGAACGCCAGTGCAAGCGCCAGGCCGATCGCGCCGAAGCCGATCTGGAAGGCGGCGGTCAGCAGGGTGGTACCGATCGCCAGTTGTTCCAGCGCCACGAACACCACGAAGATGATGGTCGCGTATTCCGCCAGCGTGCTGATGGTGAGCGCGCCCTGCACGCCGATGTTGTTGAGGTAGGCGAACACCATGCTGTTGATGAAGCGCGCCATCAGCACGCCGAACACCAGCACCAGAATGGCGACGATGATGTTGGGGATGTAGAGCGCGATCTTGTTGAACAGTTCGGCCACCATGTGCAGGCCCAGGCTGTTGGCCACGGTGACGACCACGATGAAGATGACGATCCAGTAGATCAGCTTGGCGAGCAGCCGCGACAGCGACAGATCCAGATTGCCCTGCTTGAGAAAAGCTTCGATGCCGGTTTTTTCCGCCAGCCGGTCGAAGCGCAGCAGGTCCAGCAGCTTGGTGATCCCCGTGCGGGCAAGGTTGGCGAGCAGCCAGCCAACGAACAGCAGCAGCAGCGCGGCCAGTAATTGCGGAACAAAACCTGCCAGCTGCGTCCAGAATGTGGTCAGGGAGGCGACGAATACGTCGAATTGTTGCTGCATGGCACGCTCCTTTTTTGCTGCTTGAAAAGACCGATTATAGCGAATGGTCCGGGATGGCCTTTTCAGCTGTCCGGCATTGGGTGGGCTGGCAATTGCACAAGCCTGTTGCAAGCGTGGCTTTATGCATACACTGGTAAAGAACCACGGCATCTCCATTACCATGTTTTCTCAGCCCGATCACGCCCGATTTCTGCCGCTCGCCCAATTGCAGGCATTGATAGCCCAGCTCATGCAGCTGGGCTATCAATGCCTGGGGCCGGCGGTGGAAAACGGCGCCATCGTCATGCGCGAACTGGATGCGCCGGACGGCCTGCCGCGCGGCTTGCAGGCCGAGCAGGCAGCAGGCCGCTACCGGCTGACGCGCGATCCGCTTAATCGTTATTTCGCTTGGGCCAACGGGCCGCAGGCCATCAAGCCGCAGGCGTTTGCGCCGAAGGAATCGCTGTGGCGCGTGGAACGGGACGATGCGGGCGCCCTGCAGTTCGCCGCAGTGGAGCCGGCCGCACCGGCCCAGGCCATCGTCGGCGTACGCGCCTGCGACCTGGCGGCGCTGGCCCTGCAGGACGCGCATTTCATGTCCGAAGGCCGGCGCGATGCACACTACGCCAAGCGGCGCGAACAGCTGTTTCTGGTTGCCGTGCAATGCGCGGAACCTGGGGCAACCTGCTTTTGCGCATCGACCGGCGACGGCCCGACCCCGACCGCGGGCTACGACCTGGCACTGGCGGAACTGGCGGAAGGCTTCGTCGCGGTGGCGGGGAGCGCGAAGGGAAATGCCGTGCTGGACGCCTTGAACCTGTTGCCGGCCACGCCGCAGCAGCTCGACGCCGCCCGCCAGCAGGGGCAGGCCGCCGCAGCCACCCAGACACGCACTCTGCCCGGGCGCAATCTGCGTGAGGCCCTGATGAGCCGGCTGAAACACCCGCGCTGGGACGAGGTGGCGGTGCGCTGCCTCGCCTGCGGCAACTGCACCGCGGTGTGCCCCACCTGTTTCTGCCATGCCGAGGCCGACGCCCCCGCACTCGACGGGCAGAGCAGCCGCCACGAGCGGGTGTGGGATTCGTGCTTCGGCGAGAGCCACGGCTACCTGCACGGCTTCAACGTACGGTCCGACATCCGCAGCCGCTACCGTCAGTGGCTCACCCACAAGCTTGCCACCTGGCACGACCAGTTCGGCCGCAGCGGCTGCGTCGGCTGCGGCCGCTGCATCGCCTGGTGTCCGGCGGGAATCGACCTGACCGAAGAAGTCGCCGCGCTCACTGCCGGGGTCCAGCGATGAACGCGCCGCCCGCCATGGATTCCGGACCTCCGCACGCGGCCAGCGTGGTGGCGCGCAGCCAGGAGTCGTCGACCATCTTTACCCTCAAGCTGCGCCTCGACGATGCGGCGGCGCAGGCGGCGTACCGCTTCGCGCCGGGCCAGTTCAATATGCTGTATCTCTACGGCGTCGGCGAGGTGCCGATTTCCATCATGTCCGACCCGGAGGAGCGCAATGGGATCGGTCACACCATCCGCGCGGTGGGGCGCGTTACGCGAGGGCTGGCGGCGCTGCAACCGGGCGACAGGGTGGGGCTGCGCGGGCCGTTCGGGCGCGGCTGGCCGCTGCAGGAAATGGGCGGGCGCGACGTCATGCTGGTAACCGGCGGGCTCGGCTGCGCGCCGGCGGTGTCGGTGATCCATTACGTGTTGCGGCGGCGCGAGCGCTTCGGCAAGCTGGTCATCATCCAGGGGGTGAAGCACGCCGACGACCTGATCTGGCGCGAGCACTACAGCCGCTGGTCGAAGCTGCCGGACACCCAGGTGCTGGTGGCGGCCGACGAGGGCGGCGCGCTATGGCCCTGGCATGTCGGACGCGTGACGGAACTGTTCGATCTCGCCCGCTTCAACAAGGCTTGCGCAGTGGCGATGATGTGCGGCCCGGAAGGCATGATGCGCGTCACCGCCGAACACCTGTTGGCACGCGGCCTGCCTGAATCGAGCCTGTACCTGAGCATGGAGCGCAACATGCAGTGCGCAGTGGGGCGCTGCGGTCATTGCCAGTTCGGCGGCGCCTTCGTCTGCCGCGACGGCCCGGTGTTCAACTGGGGCGAGGCCAAGGTCTTGCTGACGCACCGGGGCTTCTGATGAATTCGGATTATCCATTTGGCCGGTTTGTGGAACGAAGCGTGCGCCGTGCGCGCCGGTGCCTGCATTGTCAGCTCCGATGGCCTGCTCTGATCGCGGACAACTCCGCTTCTACAGGATCGTGTGGCCGCCGTCACCTGTGGGAGGGGCTTCAGCCCCGATGGGTCACCCCCATGGCGCGGCGCATCTTCTTCATTGCTTATGGCTATCCAGGATGAATGCATCGATGAAAAATCCGCTCAAACTGCGCGTGGCTGTTCACAAGTTCAGCTCCTGCGACGGCTGCCAGCTGGCCTTGCTCAACCTCGGCGAGGATCTGCTGACGCTGGCCGGACGCATCGATCTGGTGCACTTCGCCGAAGCCGGGCCGCTCGATTCGGATGCCGACGTGGATGTCGCCTTCGTCGAAGGCAGCGTATCGACGCCTGAAGACGTCGAGCGCATCCGCCACATCCGCGCCCACAGCCGCCAGCTGGTCGCCATCGGCGCCTGCGCCACCGCCGGCGGCATTCAGGCCTTGCGCAACGACGCCGACGGCGTGCAATGGGTGGCGCAGATATACAGCCATCCCGAGGCGATCGCCAGCCTGGAATGCTCCATGCCGATTGCCAGCCACGTGAAAGTGGACTTCGAGCTATGGGGCTGTCCGGTCAGCGGCGCGCAGATGCTGGCGGTGGTAAATTCCCTGCTGCTCGGGGTGGCGCCGCGCGACAATGCCGACAAGGTGTGCACCGAATGCAAGCGCAACGGTTATCCCTGCGTGTTGGTGAGCCGCGGCATCGCCTGCATGGGGCCGGTGACGCGGGCCGGCTGCGGAGCGCTGTGCCCCGGCCTCGGCCGCGACTGCTACGGCTGCTACGGCCCGGCGGAAAACGCCAACACCGACGCGCTGGCGACGCAGTTCGCCAGCCAGGGGCTGACGCCGCAGGCCATCGTGCAGCGCTTCCAGTCGATCAACAGCCAGGCGCCGGTGTTTCTGGCGGCCGCCGACAAGATCAGGATGCGCGGCGATGGGTGAACAGAAACGAACGGTTTCGATCCATGTCCCGGTACTCGCGCGGGTGGAAGGCGAGGGCGCCCTCGATCTGCGCATCGAAGACGGCGACATCACCGAATTGCGCCTGCGCATCTTCGAGCCGCCGCGCTTCTTCGAGAAATTTCTGGAGGGCCGCCACTACACGGAAATCCCCGACATGGTGGCGCGCATCTGCGGCATCTGTCCGGTGGCCTACCAGGTGACCGCGGCGCAGGCGCTGGAAAAGCTGTTTGGCGTCGAACTCGATCCGTGGGCGCGCGACATGCGCCGGGTGTTCTACTGTGGCGAGTGGATCCAGAGCCACAGCCTGCACATCCATCTGCTGGCCGCGCCGGACTTTTTCGGCTGCGACAACGCCATCGAACTGGCGAAAATCGCGCCGGAGGAAGTGCGTCGCGGCCTGCGCATCCAGGCACTCGGCAACGAGCTGATGGAGCTGTTCGGCGCCCGCTCGGTGCACCCGGTGGGCATCCGGGTGGGGGGATTCCATGGCGCGCCCGCGCTGTCCCGCGTTGAGGAAATCCGGGAGAAACTGCGCGCCGCCTTGCCCGAGGCCGAAGCGCTGATCCGCTGGGCGGCCGGCATTGCGGTGCCGCAGGACGACCAGGCCTTTGTCTCGGTCGCAATGCGGCACGCGCACGACTACGCCATCGAGGCCGGTACGATTGCCACCAGCGACGGCCTGCTCATCGAACCGGAAGTTTTCGACGAACACTTCACCGAGCAGCAGCAGGCGCATTCCACCGCGCTGTTCGGCAGCTATCGCGGCCAGCCCTATCTGGTTGGGCCGCTGGCGCGTCTCAATCTCAATCATGAACGCCTGCCCGAACGGGTCAAAGCGCTGCTGGACGAGACCGGTCTGGTGCTGCCCAGCCGCAACCTGTTTCACAGCCTGGTCGCACGCGCGCTGGAAATCCTGCTCGCCCTGCACGAAGCGCTGCGCCTGCTCGACGCCTACCGCGTGCCGGATTCGCCCGCGGTGCCGGTCAGCCCGCGCGCCGGCATTGCCATCGGCTGCACCGAAGCACCGCGCGGCCTTTTGTGGCATCGCTACGAAATGGACGACGAAGGCCGTGCGGTCAACGCGCGCATCGTACCGCCAACCAGTCAGAACCAGGCGCGCATCGAGCAGGATTTGCGGCTGTCGCTGCTCAACTTCGGACTCGACCATGCGGACGGCGCGCTGCGCCTGCATTGCGAAAAAGTCATCCGTAACTACGACCCCTGCATTTCCTGCGCCACCCATTTTTTGCGGATGAAGGTCGAGCGCGGATGAACCAGGTACGCATCTTCGGCATCGGCTCGCCGTCGGGCGACGACCAGGCCGGCTGGCTCACCGTCGACGCCTTGCTGGCCGGCGGCATGAAGGCCGGCGACGAACTTGTCATCGAAAAGCTGGATCGGCCCGGTGCCGGCCTGATTGCGCTCCTGGACAACGCCAGCTGGGTCATTCTGGTCGACGCCATGCAAAGCGGCGGCCAGCCCGGGTGGATCCAGCGGTATGGGGTGAACGACTGGCCGGCTTACTGCCAGGGGCTCTCCGGTCATGGATTCGGCGTGCTCAATGCCTTGACGCTGGCGCGCGAACTCGGCAGTTTGCCGCCCCGGCTGGATCTTTATGGCATCGAGATCGGCGGTGCAATACCGGGTGAGAGTCCCTGTGCCGAGGTTCGGGCCTCAACGCAGAAACTGGCCGATATCATTGCGGACGAACTTTGCTTCATCTCGCAAGCCTTGCCTGCGGCAGCGGGTTCCGGAGATGACGGCAACGCTACATTTCACAAAACGATCATCCGCAAGTAACACACTCCCAGAACAATGCGGGGCGCGGCATGGCCGTGCCGCAGCCCCATTTATCATTGCTGTTTCAGGAGATATTCAATGAAGATTTCCGCGCTTGCCCTCACCCTGGCCGCCGCCTTCGCCGTCAATGTCCACGCCGCCGCCACCGTCGTGAATGGCTCCATGTCGTTCAACCCCATCGCCGCTTCCGCCTACGGCATGGACGCCGATCCCGGAATTGCCGCCACCCCCTGGGTGATTCCCGAGGGCTATGTTCAGTCCATCGTTTCCGACGAGACCCGCCTCGACATCTACGTCGCCAACGACTGGTACGACATGCTGACCGTCAACGAAACCGGCCAGCACGCCGGCCGCTACCTGTACCGCACCCACGAAGTGCGCGGCGGCGCCATCGGCATCGACGGCAACTCGCTACGCAATGACGACAGCAGCGGCGGTGTTGTGTCGGTGGTCGATCTGAAGACAGGGGTCGCCAGGGAAGTCGTCGGCCGTGCCGACTGGGAAGCGCTGGACGGCATCGTCTGGACCCCGTGGCGGACCGTGCTGTTCGCCGAAGAAGTCGGCACCGCTGCGCGTCCCGACCCCGATGCGCCCCAAGCCCGGGCTGGCCTGGTGTATGAGCTCAAACTGGACAAGCATGACCCCATGTCCGCCGCGAGCGTGACCGTGCGTCCAATGCTCGGCGCGCTGGCCCACGAAGGCCTCGAAATCGACGCCAAAGGCAACGTCTACGTCATCGACGAAGACCGCAAAGGTTCGATCTATAAATTCGTGCCGACCACCTACGGCGATCTTTCCGGCGGCCGGTTGTATGCCCTGAAGGTGATGGACGGCGGCAAGACCGGCGCTGCCGAATGGATTGCTCTCGACATGACCCAGGTCCAGATCAAGGCACATGCCGCTGCGACCGCGGTTGGCGCCACCGAGTACTGCCGTCCCGAAGACCTCGAGCGCATCGATAGCACCCTGTATGTGGCACTGACCTGCGAGGACGTCGACAACCCCGCCAACACCCGCGGCAAGAATGCCGCCGGCTTCAACGTCGGCGCTGTGCTGGCCGTCGAACTGGGCGAGAAGACTTCTGCCAGGTATGTCGTGGCGTCCGGCAAGAACACGCCGTACGAGAACCATGCGACCGCCACGACCGGTTTCGCCAAGGTCGACAACCTGGCCAGTGGCCCTGACGGCAAGCTGTGGATGGTGGAAGACAACGACTACAGCGACATCTGGGTGTACGATCCGCGCTCCAAAGATGCCAACGGCGACGGCTACAAGGATGGCGTGCATCTGTTCGCTTCGCTCAAGGACAAGCCGGCCGAAGGCTCCGGCATCTACTTCGGCAAGGATCCGCACACCCTGTATGTCAACGTGCAGCATTCCGGCACCGGCAACGACAAGACCATGGCCATCACCAGGCAGCACAAAGGCAACAATCAAGGCAACAAGTAATACGACGACGGCTATGCAGGGGCATTGAACCGCCAGGCGCAGCGTGGTGCCGGCATGGCGGGTGCCGATCTGGTAGGTAAGGGTGCCGGTGCTGCTGCGGCAACGGGCCCGAGCGGGCGTTAGCGTCTGGAAGCTCGACCTGTCAGAAAAGGTTGCGTCATTTATTGACGCCGTGCCTGTTTTGCGGGCGTGTTCAGACGGCGCGACCAGTCGGTGCCGAGATTTTCGCCGAAGGCCCCGACCCCGAATCGTTCCGCCAGCAGTTCCGGCAGTTCGAGGCGCCATGCGGCGTAGTGTTCCCCCGGATAGTGGTGCACGGCCTTGTCCGGGCCGCCGTGATGGCGGGGGTCGCCCTGCTCGTCGCCCTCGAAGCCGTTTGCGGTGAGCCTCAAGGGGTACACGACAGGATGCTTGTCGATGGCGCTGGGTTCGCCGTTGGGCCCAAAGGGCTGCGCCCGCCCGACCAGGAGCTGGATTGCCGCGACTGGCGGCAGGTCATTCACAGTCCGGCCCCTGCAAAACGGGCTTGATGACGGCAAAAATCGGTGGAAGCACGCATGTGACGTCGATGCTAACAAAAAAGCAGGCGCAGCGCAGAGAGCCTCCGCTGCTGTCCTGCTTGCGGAGCATATTTCCCGGTCTTGCCGGGAAATATGCTGAGGCTGCTACTTGAGGAACATGTGCGGCGTATGGCAGCTGATGCACTCGCTCGGGTTGCTCCGATGCCCCGCTGCGCTAAGGAGCTGGGCGCTGTGGCAGGTGAGGCAGCGGTCCTTGCCCACCACGTAGCCGATTGCGCCGATGCCGGGATAGTAGCCGGTGAGATTGGGTTTCGGCAGCCCCAGCTGCGAGGCGGTATGGGTGCCATGGCAGGCGTTGCACTTGACCATGGCGTGGGTCATCAGCGAGCCAGCGTGCTCGGTCAGCAGCTGGGTGTTGGTTTCGTGGCAGCCGCCGGTGAGGCAGGAGTACTCCTTCTCGATGGCATAGCTGGTGTCCTCGCCAGGCAAGACGCCGCTGGTCGTGCCTCCGCCGCCCCTTTGGGCGGACCACGCCGAAGCGCTGGCCAGCAGCAGGCCGGCGAGAAAGACCTTGGAAATCGACGCGAATGTTCTGGATAGCATCATGATGTTGGATTCCTTATTTATGCCTTGGACAGCTTGACGGCGCAATGCTTGTAGATGGGCTGGCCACAATCCTTGTCGACGTAGTTCATGGTCAGCCGGTTGACCGACACCTTGCGGCCGTTGTTCTCCGCCACGTCGATCGGGTCGAGGTCGCCGAAGTGCATGGGGATGAACACCGCCCCCGCCTTCACCGTGTCGGTGACCTTTGCCTTGACCACGATTTCGCCGCGGCGCGAGGTTACCTTGACCAGGTTGCCGGTGACTACGCCCAGCGCGCTGGCGTCGGCGGTGCTGATCTCGACGTAGTTCTCCGGCGCCATCTCGTGCAACTGCGCCACGCGCTTGGTTTTGGTGCGCGAGTGGAAATGCTCGATGACCCGCCCGGTGTTGAGCCAGAAGGGATAGCTCGCATCCGGCACTTCCGGCGGCGCCACGTAGTCCACTGCCCACAGATAGGCGCGGCTCAGGCCGTCCGGATCGATCCACGCGGCGGTCGGGGTCTTGCCGTACTGCGCGCGGCCCCAGTTGGTGTTGAACAGGCCATCTGCGTACAGGCGCTTGCCGCCCAGCACGTTGGCGGGCGTCGACGGCCAGGCAATGCCGCTGTTGGCGGCGATGTTGGCGTAGGTCATGCCGCTCATGTCGCAGATCTTGCCTGTCGACACCTGCTTCCATTCGTTGAACACCGTTTCGGGGTCGGCGCTTTTCACCAGCGAACCGCCGGCCTGATCGCGGAAGCGGAAGTCGAATGCCGCCAGCTTGTCGGAAACCATCTTGATGATCTCGAGGTCGGAATAGGCGCCGTAGTTCGGTCGCAGATCGAAGCCGACCGGCTGCACTGCCTGCCGGCCGAGGTTGACGCGACGCTCGGAGCAGGTGTAGGTGCCGGTCTTCTCGCCCCATTGCGCCGCCGGCAGGAACAGGTCGGCGAAGTGCATGGATTCCATCGGGTCGAAGATGTCCTGCACCACCACGAAGGGGCGCGCCGGGTTACTGAAGCTGAGGTAGTCGTGATACTTGTCCAGGTCGGGCAGGGTGACCGAAGGATTGGTGCAGGCCACCCAGTACACCTTGAGCGTGCCCTTGCGCATCATGTCGACCATGCTGGGAATGGTCGGCTGCAGGTCGATGTCGGAGGTGACGACCGTGGTGCCGTGCGGCGGGATGGTTCCGGGCGTCACGTTCCACAGCTGTTCCAGTTCGGCGATGTGGGTGGGGTTGTAGTAATTGCGGTAGCCGGCCAGCGCCGAGGAGCCGCCGGCCTCGCGGTTGCTCATGGCGGTGGCCTGGCCGGTGATGGAGAAGGGCGCCGAGCCCGGGCGGCCGATCGTGCCGGTGATCAGGTGCATGGCGCAGATCAGTCGCACCGTGTCGGTGCCGCCCATCGACTGGTATACGCCCTGGATGAACATCGACCACACTTCGGGCGACTGGCCGATCCACTGCGCCGCGGTCTGGATGTCGACGGCCGCCAGCCCGGTGATGCCGGCAACGTAGGTCGGCGTGTAGGCCGCGACCTTGGCCGCCAGTGCAGAGAAATTGCGGGTGTGCGCATTGATGTAGGCGCTGTCGATCCAGTTGTTGGCGATGAGTTGCTGCAGGATGCCGTTCATCAGCGCCACGTTGGTGCCGGGCCTGAGCTGCAGGTGAAGATCGGCGCTGCGCGCGGTGGCGGTGCGGCGCGGGTCGACCACGATCATCTTGGGCGCACGCGCCGAACGGCGCGCCTGGATGATGCGCCGCCATACCTGCGGGTGCATTTCGGCCGGGTTGGTGCCGATCAGGAAAAAGCAGTCGGTGTTCTCGATGTCGTCGTAGCACCCGGGCGGGCCGTCGGAGCCAAAGGTGCTCATGTAACCGTACACCGCCGCCGCCATGCACAGGCGGGTGTTGGAGTCCATGGTGCTGGTCTTGATGGCGCCCTTGCCCAGCTTGCCCATGGAATAGTATTCCTCGATGGTCCATTGGCCGGTGTTGTAGATGCCCACCGAATCGGGACCGGCCGTGTTGCTCGCCTCGATGATCTTCTGGGCGAGCAGCGTGGTGGCTTCGTCCCAGGTGATGTTCTGCCAGTTGCCGCTGGCGTCGCGGCTCATCGGATACTTGGCGCGGCTGCCCACCCGCAGGTCCTGGTCGGCCAGGATTTTGTGTTCGTACAGGCCCTTGACGCAGACCCGCCCGGCATTGGTCGGGTGCGCCGCATTGCCGCGCACCGCCACCGCCGTACCGGCGGCATTGATGCCGATTTCGAGGCCGCAACCCACCGAGCAGTAGCCGCACACCGACTTCACCCAACTGACCACATTGACGAAGGTATCGTCGGCCATCGCCTCCTCGCCGGTCAGCAGGTTCAGCACGCCTCCGCCGACAATGGCTTGCGAGGTCAGCAGCGCGCCCCACTTGAGGAATGTACGCCGTTCGTGGTTACAGAGTTGCGGCTCCTGCTTGAGCTCCTTCAGCTCGGTCTGAGTGAACACCTTTACAGGGTGCCGATCGTGTTTGTGAGTCGCCATGTGGACCTGTTCCTCAAATCGTTGCGATGAAACCGCCGGCAAGCGCTTCTCCGTCAAAAGGCTGGTCGGCGGCGTGGTTTTTTCTTAAACTTCTCTTAAGTCCCCTTAAGGATTTTTAATACTAAAAATATTACAGGGGGATGACGATGACAAATGTCAGCGGAGGTGCTTTTTCTAGGTTTTTAAAAACCTGAAAAAATTTTCAGAATGTGGCGGCGACGTGATCGCGGAATGCGATTCCGCAGGCGCCAAGACACGAAGAAGGGGGTGGGGCGTCCGCCCCGTTTGGGAGAGGTGCGGACCGGGTCCGCAATGGGTTGCGCCTGAAGCCGGGGCTCAGCCGCCCGCGCTCAGATATTCCAGGGCCTTCTGATCGAGGATGCGGAAGCCATCCTTGACCAGGGCGATGACCTTGTCGCTTTCAAGTTTCTTCAGGCCGCGTATCAGGGTGCGCTGGGTTACGCCGATCATGTCGGCCAGTTCGGTGCGGGTCAGGGATTCGCGCAGCTCCTCGCTGTGCAGATTGCGTTCATGGTGGGTTTCGTGCAGGAACAGCAGGTAGGACGCAACCCGCTCCAGCGCATTTTTCTGGCCCAGGTTTGCGATGTTGCGGATATAGGAATTAAGGTTGCGCGCCATGGAGCGCATCAGGGCGTCCGGAATCTCCCGGTGACGGCTGATGACACTCTGCAAATGCGCTTTCGGCAGGTAGCAGATGGTGACCGGGCTGATGGCCTCGGCTGAGCTGCTGTACTTGTCGAGGTAGATATCCTCGCAGGCGATCAGATCGCCGGGGATGACGGCCAGCTTGTGAATCTGCTGGCGCCCGTTGGACAGGGACTTGTAGATCTTGACTTCGCCCGACATCAGGATGAACAGATTTTCGCCGGAATGCCCTTCCCGATAAAGCAGGGCGCGGCGATCGAAGGACTTGAACTGCAGAAATTCCTGCAGGGCGCGCTTCACTTCCAGACTCAGGGTGCTGAAATAATCGGAACTGTCCAGGATGCAGGTCTTGCAACGATTGTCGGCCGGTTTGTCGAGGCAAGGTCCGGCAACATTGATTGCCGCGAACATTTGTTGAGATAGCAACTCCATACGGGCCTTAATTTACGCTTAATTTTGGCAAATTAATTGTGACAAATTGCCGCACCCTCGTTAAACGAAGTCAGAGAGAAAAGGTTCCAGTTATCGGCAGTCTGCCCATTCTTCAGCATGATCTTAAGCAAGGCTTAAGCCGGGCGTGGATAATCCAGATTCGATCGATTTCCTGAAGAAAGCCATGCGCATCCTGTTGGTGGAAGACGATGAACTTCTCGGTGACGGGCTCGCCGCCGGTCTTCGCCATTGCGGCTACAACGTCGACTGGTTGCGGGACGGCGAATCCGCCCGTGTGGTGCTGGCGACGGAGGACTATGCCGCGCTGGTGCTCGACCTCGGCTTGCCGCGCCTGGACGGCATGGCTGTATTGCGCCTTCTGCGGGCGGAAGGCAATGCCATCCCCGTCCTGATCCTAACCGCGCGGGATACCACCTGGGACAAGGTGGGCGGGCTGGATAGCGGCGCCGACGACTACCTGATCAAGCCCGTGGATCTGGATGAGCTGGCTGCCCGCCTGCGGGCCCTGACCCGCAGGGGCTCGGGCACGCGCGCGCCGCTGCTGAAGTTCAGGGATGTGGAACTGGATCCCGCGGCCCGGCGCGTTCGCGTGCACGGCCAGACGGTGGAGGTCTCGGCCAGGGAGTTTGTCATCCTGGAAATGCTGATGCGCAACGTGGGCAAGGTGATCTCTCGCACCCAGCTGGAATCCGCGCTCTATGGCTGGGGGGAGGGGGCGGAATCCAATGTGGTCGAGGTCCACATCCACCATCTGCGCCGCAAGCTCGGGGCGGACCTGATCCGCACCGTTCGGGGTGTCGGCTACCTGATGGAATGAAGCGATGACAACCCGGCCACCTTCCATCCAGTCGCGCCTGATCCTGCTGGTGCTGGGGGCGCTGCTGGCCGTCGAACTGGTGAGCGGATGGACCGGCTATCGGCGGGCGCTGCACGAGGCCGATGAATTGCTCGATGCCCAGCTGGTCCAGTACGCCCAGATCATGCTCTCCCTGGCCCACGAGGGGCGGGATGACGAGGTGCGGCTGCCGGACATCAAGGCCCACCCCTACCAGAGCAAGCTGATGTTCCAGATATGGGACATGAGGGGCGCCCCCCGCCTGATGCTCCGTTCCCCGGAGGCGCCGCACCATTGGCCGCAGGGCGTGAAACCGTCCGGCTATTCGGAAGTCACCCTGACGGGGCATGCATGGCGCTTCTTCGTTGCCAGGGGCGACAACGGCTACGTCGTCCTGGCAGCCAACGATCTGCATATCCATCAGGAACTGGCAAGCCAGATCGCGCTGAGCAACATGTCGCCTTACCTGCTGGCGGTGCCGATCCTGGCCGTGTTGCTGCTGCTGGCCATCCGCCGGGGGCTCAAACCCTTGCATGTCCTGGCAGCCGACCTTTCCGGGCGCGACCCGCAACGCCTCGACGAACTGCCGGAAGCCGGGCTGCCGAGGGAACTCCGACCGCCCGTCCGCGCCATGAACCAGCTTTTCGGACGCATTCGCATGGCCATGGACAAGGAGCGCCGTTTCACCAGCGATGCGGCCCACGAACTGCGCACGCCGATCGCGGCCCTGCGCGCCCAGCTGCAGGTGGCCGAGCGCACGCCGGACCCGGAAGAACGGCAGGCGGCCATCGCCAAGGCCCTGGGCGGAACCAGCCGAATGACGCATCTGGTGGCGCAGTTGCTGGCCCTGGCCAGGCTGGGGGCGGAGACCGCCGACAAGCCGGATGCGAACGTGAACCTCGATGACCTGCTTCATGACGTGGTTGCCGGGCTGGCGCCCCAGGCCGAGTCCAGGGGCATCCAGGTGAAGACCGACACTGAACCGAACTGCGTGCTGACCGGCAATGCCGAACTGCTGCGGGTATTGCTGCGCAACCTGATCGACAACGCCATTCGCTACGTGCCCGACGCTGGCAGGGTGCGGGTGGGCCTGGCCCGGGAGGGCGGATACGTGGTATTGACGGTGGCGGACAATGGCCCCGGCGTGGCGGTGGAGGAGCGGGATATGCTCGGCCAGCGCTTTCATCGCTTCGGCAACCAAGCTGTCGAAGGTGTCGGCCTCGGCTTGTCCATCGCGCGACGCATCGCGGAACTGCATGGCGCCGAACTGGTCTTCGGCGAGGGCCTGGAAGGCAGTGGCCTCGGGGCCAGGGTACGTTTCCCGGCTAATGGTTGAGGCGGGCGTCACCCGGCAATCAGGATCCGCCCTCGCCGCCCGCATGGCGGAATGAATCAAGGCCAACACGCTCAATCGTCGTCACCGCCATCGCCCCCTTCACCAAATTCACCGCGAATGTCCTCCTCGTTTGCGTTGCGGTGGCACTCGACGCAATTCTTGAAATCGCGAATGCCTTCCTCGATGTGCTCGCGGCGGATGTCGCCTGGCGTATGCTCGTGGCAGCCGTAACAGGTATAGCGC
>DATKUP010000064.1:0-17959 GCA_035530575.1 Thiobacillus sp.
CGCGTAGCGCTGGCAGCCCTTCGCGAAGACAAGACGATGGCTGAGCTGTGCAAGGAGTTCGAGTTGCACCCGAACCAAATCGCCGAATGGAAGAAGAAATTGCTTGAACGCGCCACCGACGTCTTCGGCGCGGGCACGGAACCCATCGAGCCGGTCGATCTGGTTCCGCTGCACGCCAAGATCGGCCAGCTGGCGCTGGAGAACGATTTTTTAGAATGCGCGCTTACCAAAGCGGGATTGCTGAGCGCAAAGCCAGATCGACCGTGACCATACCCTCACCGTCACCCGTCAGGCCGAGTTGCTGGGCATCGGCCGGGGGGGCGGGTGTACCTACCTGTCCAAGCTCGTCTCCGAAGCCGACCTGGCGCTGATGCGCCGGATCGACGAGCTGCATCTGGAACACCCATTCATGGGCAGCACGGATGCTGCGTCGCCAGTTGTGGCAAGTCGCATCGCCACGCTCATGAAGAAGATGGGCATCGAAGTCCGCCAGGATGCAGCGTCCGCTAAACGCGATGCCGACTACAAAGTGGTAATCGAAAAGTGCGGCAATTTTTCCGGCGACGCGAAAGATCAATGTGTCGAGCACATGCTAAAGTGCAGTACGGTAAATAAACTGCAGTGATTCTGGCCCTCCGCCCGGCCGCTCACCCAACCTGGCATGTCGACCACGATCGCTTGCCGATCAGGATCGAACCACCGCCTTGAACGGAAACCCACTGATGAAGACTCCAAGCCCCCCCACAGGCAAGACTCGCTGGATCGTGCTCGCTATCGCCACCATCGCCGCCATGGTCGCCGGTGGCTTGTTCGTCTTTTGGCTAATGCACGACAGGGGCAATGACAATGTGTTGCGTTTGTATGGAAACGTGGATATCCGCGAGGTAGAGCTGGCCTTCCGCCAGCCCGGCCGCATGACGGATATGGCTGCCGATGAAGGCGATGCCGTTACCGCCGGCACGGTGATCGCTCAACTCGACGCCGTACCTTATCGCGAGAAACTTGCCGCAGCGCAGGCCGAATTGAACGCAGCGCAGGCCGAACTGGACAAACTGCGCAACGGCAACCGACCACAGGAAATTGCACGGGCACAAGAACATGTGCGTCAGGCGCAAGCAACCTCCCGCGAGGCCGAGCGCAACTTCGCACGCCAGAGCACCCTGCTCGAATCGGGCGCCAGCAGCCAACGCACCGTCGACGCCGCACGTGCCGCGCGTGACCGGGCCGCAGCCGATCTGGCATCCGCCGAGGCAGCACTGTCGCTGGCCAAGGACGGATTCCGCAGCGAGGACGTCGCCGCCGGCAAGGCGCGGGTAGCCGCGGCTGCGGCGGCCCTGGCACAGGCGCACACTGCACTGGCCGACACCGAACTTGTGGCGCCCAGCGACGGCACCGTGATCGCGCGGGTTCGTGAACCAGGCAGCATGGTGGCGAGCAGCACGGCCGTGTACACCCTGAGTCTGCGCGATCCGGTCTATGTGCGCGCCTATGTCAGCGAGCCGGGCTTGGGCCGCATCGCGCCAGGGGCGTCGGTGCGCGTGCTCACCGACTCTTCCGACAAGGTCTATCACGGCCAGATCGGCTTCATCTCGCCGCGCGCGGAGTTCACCCCGAAGACGGTGGAGACCACCGACTTGCGCACCGACCTGGTCTACCGGCTGCGCGTGGTGGTTGCCGATGCTGACGAGGGTCTGCGCCAGGGCATGCCGGTAACGGTCGATGTCGACACCGCCCGCACTGCTGACAAAAACGCGTCAGGGCGTTGAAATGAGTGCGCACACCGCCAGCGATACCACGGGCGAGCGCGGCAAGGACACCCCTGCGGTCGTCATCGACAGCGTCGCCAAGCACTTCGATGAGGTCCACGCCCTGCGCGGCTTCAGCGCCGAGATTCGCTACGGGCGCCTCACCGGCCTGGTCGGCCCCGATGGTGCCGGCAAGACCACCTTGATGCGCATCATGACCGGTCTGTTGGTGCCCAATGGCGGCAACGTCACGCTGGCCGGTCTGGATGTCGTCAAGGACAACGACGCGATCCACATCGTCAGCGGCTACATGCCACAGCGCTTCGGCCTTTACGAGGACCTTTCGGTGATGGAGAACATGCGCCTGTACGCGCAGCTGCGCGGCATGGACGCCGATCAGCACTCCGACACCTTCAAAAGCCTGCTCGATTTCACCAAGTTGGGCCCATTCACCAAACGCCTCGCGGGAAAGCTCTCCGGCGGTATGAAGCAGAAGTTGGGACTGGCGTGCGCGCTGATGGCGAAACCCGAAGTGCTGTTGCTGGACGAGCCCAGCGTCGGCGTCGATCCGGTCAGCCGTCAGGATCTGTGGCGCATGGTGCAGGAACTCACCGACGATGGCATGGCCGTGGTCTGGTCCACGGCCTACCTCGACGAGGCTGAGCGCTGCGAGAGTGTGCTGCTGCTCAACGAAGGCAAACTCGAGTTCGACGGCCCGCCGCAGGAGCTCACCGATCGCATCAAGGAGCGCAGCTTTCGCCTGACCGGAGTCAGCGACGAGCGCCGCGCCGTGTTGTCGCGGGCACTGAATCTTGGCAGCGTCGGCGACGGCGTGATCCAGGGCGACGCCGTGCGCGTGGTATTGCGCGCGGATGCCGGACGCGAAGAAATTGATGCATTGGCCAACGAGGTCGGTGCGAAAGTCGAACCCGTACAACCGCGCTTCGAGGACGCCTTCATCGATCTGCTCGGCGGCGGCCCCGGTGGCACTTCTGCCCTGGCCGACCGCATGGATGAGGTCAAACTCGATTCGGACATCGCGGTGTCCTGCAAGGATCTGACCAAACGCTTCGGTGATTTCACTGCCACCGACAGCGTCAGCTTTGAGGTCCGCAGGGGCGAGATCTTCGGACTGCTCGGGCCCAATGGCGCCGGCAAGTCCACCACCTTCAAGATGCTCTGTGGACTGCTGAAACCGACCGCAGGCGAGGCGCACGTGGTCGGACTCGATCTGCGCCGCGCCACCGGAGCGGCCAAGAGCCAACTTGGCTACATGGCGCAGAAGTTCTCCCTGTACGGCTTGCTGACGGTGAAGCAGAACCTGGAATTCTCCGCCGGCGTCTACGGGCTGGAAGGCGCGGCTAGGCGTGAGCGCATCGACGAGATGATCGAGACTTTCGATCTGAAGCAATACCTCACCACCTCGCCGGACGCGCTGCCGTTGGGCTTCAAGCAGCGCCTGGCCCTGGCGTGTTCGTTGATGCACCGTCCGCCGGTGCTGTTTCTCGACGAACCGACCTCCGGCGTCGATCCGATCACCCGACGCGAGTTCTGGACCCACATCAACGGCCTGGCGCGCAAGGGCGTGACGGTGATGGTCACCACCCATTTCATGGACGAGGCTGAGTATTGCGACCGCGTGGCACTGATGTACCGCGCGAAGCTGATCGACCTCGACACACCTGACGCGCTCAAGCGCGCTTCCAGGAGCGACAAGCATCCCGATCCGACGATGGAAGACGCCTTCATCCATCTGGTCGAATCGGCCGATCTCGAAGACGAGGCGCGCGAAAACGCCAAGGCGGCGGCATGAACGTTGAAACCACCGATATTGACGCAGGTGCAGCGCCACGCGGGCAAGCCAACCGCGAGCAGGCCAGCCGCAAATTCGACTGGCGTCGTCTGATGGCGCTGGTGCGCAAGGAAAGCCTGCAGGCGATCCGCGACCCGTCCACCATCCTGATCGCCTTCGTGATGCCCGTGGTGCTGCTGTTCCTGTTCGCCTATGCAGTGTCGCTGGACGTGCGCGAGGTGCGCATCGGCGTGGTACTGGAATCCGATGCCGCCTCGGCGCAGTCGCTGGCTGCCGGATTTGCCGGCACCCGCTACCTGAAAGTCACGCCGGCGCGCGACCGCCGCGAGGTCGCCGATCAGGTGGTATCCGGCAAGCTGCGCGGTTTCGTGGTGATTCCACAGGATTTCGAACGGAGGCTAGCGTCTTCCGTACCACAACCACTGGTACAGGTGATCACCGACGGCTCGCAGCCGAACACGGCCAATTTTGTCGCCAATTACGCACAGGGTGTGGTGCAGACTTGGGGAGCAGGCCGCCGTGCCAGCACGCCGCCAGCGGCCATCCAACTGGAGCCACGCTACTGGTTCAACGCCGAACTCGAAAGCCGTCGTGCGCTGGTGCCCGGCGCCATCGCGATCGTGATGACCATCATCGGCACCATGCTCACCGCGCTGGTGGTCGCGCGCGAGTGGGAGCGCGGAACGATGGAGGCCATCATGTCGACCCCGGCTTCGGTGGCGGAGATCCTGATCGGCAAATTGCTGCCGTATTTCATCCTTGGTATGCTCGCCACACTGGCTTCCGCGGCGCTCGCGATCTTCGTATTCGATGTGCCGTTGCGCGGTTCGCTGCTGGCGCTGCTGACCCTGTCGGCCGTATTCCTGATTCCCGCGCTCGGCCAGGGATTGCTGATCTCGGCGGTCACCAAGAACCAGTTCCTCGCCTCGCAGATCGCGCTGTTCTCCGGCTTCCTGCCGTCCTTCCTGCTCTCGGGTTTCCTGTTCGAGATCGACGCCATGCCAGCGGCCATCCAGGCCATTACCTACGCGATACCCGCGCGCTACTTCGTGGCCTCGTTGCAGACGGTATTCCTGGCCGGCGACGTCTGGGCGGTGTTCCTGCCGAATCTGGCGGCTATGGCGGCGATCGGCGTGTTCTTCTTCGTGATCGCCAAGTACAAGACACGCAAGAATCTGGAGTTCTGAACGATGCGCCGCCTGTTCAATACATTCTTCAATGGCCGCCTCCGTGCCCAGGTGGTCAAGGAGTTTCTCAGCATCCTGCGCGATCCCCGCAGCCGTATTATCGTGTTCGTGCCACCGCTGATGCAGTTGCTGATCTTCACCTTCGCCACCACGCTGGAGGTACGCAACGCCAACATCGCCGTCTACAACCAGGATGCCGGCCATTGGTCGTATGAAATGGAGGCCCGTGTCGGCGTCGCCGACTTCGTCAACAAGGTGTACACGGTGCACAACCGTGACGAGTTGCAGACGCTGATCGATGAGCGCAAGGTCATTGCCGCGCTCGACATGGGACCGGACTTTTCGCGCGACATTGCCGCAGGAGGCACCGGCACCATGCAGGTCATCGTCGACGGCCGGCGCAGCAATGCCGGCCAGATCACGGTCGGCTATCTCAATGCCATCGCGGCGGAGGTTGGCACCGATGCCAGGAAGGAGCCGCAGCGCGCTTCCCCGGTTGTCGTCCGCAACTGGTTCAATCCCAATCTGATCTACCGCTGGTTCGTGGTGCCGGCCCTGTCGGGCATTCTGGTCTTCTTCAGCGCGCTGATGATCACGGCACTGTCGATTGCGCGTGAACGCGAGCTGGGTACGTTCGACCAGTTGCTGGTCTCGCCAACCACCACGCCGGAAATCATCGTCGCCAAAACCGTACCTGCGCTTGCCATCGGCGCCGTCCTGGGGTTGCTGATGATCGCCGCGGCGGCGTTCCTGTTTGGTATTCCCTTTACCGGCTCGTTCTGGCTGCTGCTGCCGAGCCTGCTGTTGTTCATCCTGTCGGTGGTGGGCATTGGCCTGATGATTTCCTCGGTCTCCGCGACGCAGCAACAGGCCATCATGGGGGCCTTCGCGATCGGCGTACCGGCGGTGCTGATGTCAGGCTTCGCCACGCCGGTGGAAAACATGCCCCTGGTGCTGCAGTGGATGGCACAGGGAATTCCGCTCACCCACTTCCTGATCATCGTCGAAGGCACGTTCCTCAAGGCGATGCCGGTTTCGGACATTATCGCCAATACCTGGCCGCTGGTGGTGATCGCACTGGTGACGCTGACGGCTGCGACGCTGCTGGTCCGCAGTCGTCTGCAGTGACGGATCCCGACGATTGATAAAGGAATTACCATGAAACGTTCACCGAATCTCCGGCCTCACGCAGCGGGCACAGCAATCACCGCGCTGAGCGCGCTGTTGCTCGGCGCCTGCGCCGTCGGTCCCGACTACCGCAATCCACCGCCGGTGGACACGGGCAGCGGCTGGACACAACCGACCGAGGACGCGCGGGCGTCGGTCGTCCTGGCGACCTGGTGGAGGTCGCTGAATGATCCCATCCTGGACCGGTTGGTGGATGTCGCGCTGGCCGGCAACCCCGACCTGCGCCAGGCGCAGGCGCGCATCCGCGAGGCGCGCGCGCTGCGCGACCGTGCCGCGGGCGATTACGCACCAGTCGTCGATGCCAGTGGCAGCGTGACCCGACGCCGGCAGAGTGAGAACGGGCCGTTGCCGATCAATTCCATTCCCGGGCTCGAACGCGACCAGACGATCTACGATGCCGGTTTCGACGCCAGTTGGGAAATCGATCTGTTCGGCAGAACCCGACGTGCGGTGGAAAGCGCCGAGGCCAGTATGCAGGCGGCACAGGCTGATGCGCAGGCCATGCGCATCAGCGTTACCGCCGAGGTCGCGCGCAGCTACCTCACCCTCCGCGGCGCCCAACGCGAGCTGGCCGCGCGTGAGGCCTCAGTGCAGACCCTGCAGCAGACGTTGGATCTGGTACGCAAGCGCCTCGATGCAGGCGATGCCGCGCAGGCCGATGTTGACACCGCGCAGGCGCGCCTCGCGGCTGCCGACGCCGACGTGCCCGGTATTCGCGCGCGACTGCGTGCGGCCGTACTAGGTCTTGGCGTACTGCTTGGTGCGCCGCCGGAACGCGAGCTGGCGCTGGTGGACACCAGCGCAGCGGAGATCACGCTGACCCCGATACCCGTGGGCGAGCGCGCCGACATACTGCGCCGCCGACCCGATGTGCGTGCTGCCGAGCGTAGCCTGGCCGCCCGCACCGCCGATATCGGTGTGGCCACAGCAGAGCTGTTTCCGAAGTTGTCGATCAGTGCCGGCGGCGGCTTCGAGTCGCTGGATGCAGGCAGCCTGTTCAATTCCGCCAGCCAGAATTTTTCGATCATGCCGCTGATCTCCTGGCGCGTGTTCGACGGTGGTCGCGTGCGCGCGGAAATCCATGCCAGCGAAGCACGTCAGGAGCAGGCCGCGCTGGCCTATGAAAAGGCCGTGCTGGCGGCGCTGGGTGATGCGGAGCGTGCACTGAGCGACTACCAATTGGGCCTGGACGCGGTGCAGCGCCAGCGTGTGTCGTGGGAGGCCGCGCGCAGCAGCTACGCCCACGCGCAAACGCGCTACAAGGCTGGTGATATCTCGTTTACCGACCTGCTCACCGAGGAGCGCGTCCTGCGCGATGCCGAAGATGCCTACGTGCGCACTCACACCGACACCGCGATCAATCTGGTCTCGTTGTTCAAGGCACTGGGTGGGGGCTGGGACGCCCCCGCCTCTGCGCCGGATGCGCGCGCAGGTGAGCAACAACCCTCAACACAGCACCTTTCAGCACAACGCAATGGGCATACCGGTCTGTGACGGGGTGGAACAGCAGCTTCTGCAACGCCGGACGGCTCAGATTGCAAACCTACTCTTCGGTTGGCGGTTTGTCAGGTCGGCCGCATACCCTTGCAAGTGGGATATTGAGTACATCCCCAAAACGCATTTCCAGAATTGGCACCGCGCCTGGCTGTGTGAACCGCCCCGGATTTTGTGGAGGCTCCATCTTCTCAAGAGTTGGAGCCTCCACAAAATCCGGGGCGGTTCAGTCCTGTTACTTCCGCTTGGTAGACCCGCATATCAGCGCTTCCCAGCCTGATATGCGGGGCGACCCGGTTGGCTCGAACACGAGTTCGCGGACCGAAATCTTGTCTTCGTCATGGATGCCCGGCCGGATAGGCAACAGCAGTTCGGCGCACTGCGCCTGCTCGGTTTGGCGAAGCGCCCATATCACCTGTTGACAGGCCTTCGCGACGGCATCCGGCAAAGACGCGCCGGTGAGCCAATACCCGGTCAAGGCGGCGCTGAACAGGTCGCCGGTTCCCTTGGGGGTGGCGTCTATGCGCGGATGCGTGATGACCTGGGCGTGCGTGTGGGTGACAAGAACGACCTGCATCTCGTCAACCGCCCAGGTATCGGGGGCCGCGCTGGTCACGGCGATCCATTCGGTGTGACCTGTCAACAGGGTTTGAGCTGCGGCGACGACGCTTTCGAGATCGTTCACCGGCCGCCCTGTCAGGTGCGCCAGTTCAAAACCGTTCGGTGCCAAACCATGGGCCAGTGGCAACAAGTGCTGGCGGTAGGCATCAGCCATACCGGCATCGACATAGATGCCGTGGTCGTGGTCGCCCATCACGGGATCAACGATAACGCGCAGATCAGCGTGTCGGGCCAACAGCAGCCTGGCCCAGCGGGCCAGTACCACGGCTTGCGCCGGACTGCCCAGATATCCGACCAGAATGGCCTTTAGGTTTCGCAGCGCGCCGCGCGCAGACAAATCCTCCAAATAGCCGCTGAACCATTCGATGGGCAAAGCGCCCCCGTGGATCGTCGGGTAGTGCGGCGTGTTGCTGAACACGACGGTCGGCACGGCGGCCACCGACAGGCCCAGTGCTTCCAGCGTCGGGAACGCAACGTTGTTACCCACCCGGCCATAAACCACTTGTGATTGCACCGAGACCACATCAAGCAGCAGCGGTTGTCGTACTGTGCCTGGCGTTATCTCTGTCATGACGTTTCCCTTGGCGGGTCAGTCTCGATACCGGGCAGGCGTTGGATGGCGACAGCGGTCTTCATGATTTTGGCTCCTCGGTGTCGCCCGTGGGCCAATAGTAGCTGTCTGGCAAGGCTCGCGCGCCGAAGATGGCCTGGCCCACGCGCACCACGGTGGCGCCCTCCTCGATGGCGATCTCGAAGTCGCCGGACATGCCCATGGATAATTCATCCAGGCCGATACCCGCGGGCGCGCTCTGTCTCAATTGATCGCGTAAATCTCGCAGTAATATGAAACACCGGCGCACCCGCTCGGCCTCGCTGGAGAATAGCGCCAGCGTCATCAGCCCGCGCACGCGCAGCGCTGAAAACGCCGGCAATTTTTCGATGAAGTCCGGCACATCCTCGGGAGCCAGCCCGTACTTGCTGGCCTCGCCCGAGGTATTCACCTGCACGAACACGTCCAGAGAACGGCCCTCGATCTGCAAATGGCGATCCAGCGCCTCGGCCACGCGCAGGCTGTCCAGCGCCTGGAACTCGGCGGCAAAGTGCGCCACCAGCTTGGCCTTGTTGGTCTGCAGGTGACCGATGACCGACCAGCGCAGATCTTCCAGGTCCTGCATGGCCTGCCATTTGCGGTGCGCCTCCTGCACCTTGTTCTCACCCAGCAAGCGGCAGCCCGCCGCGTAGGCAAGGCGGATACTGGCTTCGGGCTTTGTTTTGCTGACCGGCAGCAGGCGCACGCTGGCGGGGTCACGCTCGACGCGATGACAGGCGGCGGCTATGCGCGCCTGCACGGCGCCCAAGTTGTGCCGGAAATCCTCCACGCTGGCGGCCTGGGGATAATTGCCGTGTTGGTCATGCCTCGTCGGTGTATCGGGTAGGGGCTGCATCAGTTGGGCACTTCCTTTTCAATTGCTGCAAAGCTCGCTGTCACATCCACTACTGAGTGACCTGCTTGACCACTTCAACCTTGGATTCTTCCGTATAACGCTTGCTCGTCATACCACTTCCGTCAAGGAAACACTGATTTATTCACGATTCGTCATTCCGGTGAAGGCCGGAATGACGAATTAATCGGCGTGTCCTTAAGCCAAATTTATAGGCTCAAAGGTGTCTAGTAAACTAGGGGGCGATTCACTTTTGATTCATGAGACAAGCAAAGAATGGCTAAGGATTACAACGCAGACTCGATCCAGGTTCTCAAAGGACTTGAGCCTGTCAGGGCGCGCCCCGGCATGTACACCCGGACCGACAGTCCGCTTCATGTCATCCAGGAGGTGATCGATAACTCAGCAGACGAAGCATTAGCGGGGCATGCCACCCGGATCGATGTTCGCTTGTGTGTGGATGGCTCTGTCAGGGTCAGCGATGATGGACGCGGCATTCCTGTAGACCTCCATCCTCAAGAAAAAGAGCCCACGGTCGTGGTGGTGCTGACCCGTCTGCACGCCGGGGGCAAGTTCGATAAAACCTCCGGCGAAGGGGCTTACGCTTTTTCCGGTGGTCTGCACGGTGTGGGCGTCTCGGTGACCAATGCCCTCGCCACCCGTCTAAGCGTGACTGTGAAACGAGACGGCCAGATCAACGAAGTCGTGTTTGCGGATGGAGGAAAGGTCAGCAAGAAGCTCGCTGTCATCGGCAAGTGCGCCAAGAAAGAGACGGGCACCACAATTCATGTCTGGCCCGACCCGGCCTTTTTCGATTCCCCCAAAATCCCCGAGCGTGAACTCGCGCGTCTGCTGCGCGCCAAGGCGGTGCTGCTGCCTGGCGTGACCTTCCGGCTGGAGATCGAACGTGACAACGCGGTGGATGAGCAAGTCTATTGCTACCGCGGCGGGCTGGTCGACTACCTGTCCGAACAGGTCCCCCCTGACGAAGCCTTGGTTCCTGTCTTCGCTGGCGAGGCCTACGCGGACGGGTCCGATGGGTTTGCCAAGGGCGAAGGCGCGGCCTGGGCGCTGACCTGGGCGGAGTCCGGCAGCTTCTCTGAATCCTACGTCAACCTCATTCCGACCCTGCAGGGCGGGACCCATGAGGCCGGTTTGCGCGCCGGCGTCTTCGATGCGGTGAAGTCATTTGCAGAACATCACGCCCTCCTTCCGCGCGGCGTGCAGCTGCGCCAGGAAGATGTCTCGGGGCGCATGTCCTTCGTGCTCTCCGCACGACTGCTTGACCCCCAGTTCCAGGGGCAGGTTAAGGAAAAACTCAACTCACGTGAAGCGGTGAAGCTCGTATCGACAAGGATCCGCGATCCCTTCGAAGTCTGGCTCAATGGTCACGTGGAGTATGGCAAAGCCATCGCCGAGATGGCGGCCAAGGCCGCAGCGACCCGTCTCAAATCCGCCCAGAAAACCGAAAAGCGGAAAACTTCCGGAGTCGCTGTCCTGCCCGGCAAGCTTTCGGACGCCGCAACGGACGATCCGGTTATTCGTGAAATATTCCTCGTCGAGGGGGATTCCGCCGGCGGCAGCGCAAAGCAGGCACGGGACCGCGAAACCCAGGCCATCCTGCCTTTGCGCGGCAAGGTGATGAATTCATGGGAAACCGACCCCAACGCGCTCTACGCCAACAAGGAAATCCACGACATCGCGGTCGCGCTCGGGGTGGAGCGGCATAAGCTGGGCGACCATCCGGACCTCACCGGCCTGCGTTACCACAAGGTGGTGATCATGACCGATGCCGACGTCGACGGCGCGCACATTTCCACCCTGCTGCTGACCCTCTTCTTCCGTCACTTCCCGAAGCTGGTCGAGTTGGGGCACATCCATGTGGCGCAGCCGCCTCTTTACCGGGTGGACGCGCCGGCCAAGGGCAAGAAACCGGCTCGACGCCAATACGCGCTGGATGACGGTGAGTTGACGGCCATCAAGGACCGTCTCCTGCTGGACGGGTTCAAACCTGAGGCCATCGAGGTTGGTCGCTTCAAGGGCCTGGGCGAGATGAACCCGTCCCAGCTTCGTGAAACTGCCATGGACCCGGCCACCCGGCGCGTCCTGCCCGTGCTCGCCACAGCCGACGAAATGCACGAGGCGCTGAAGCTGTTCGACATGCTGATGGGCAAGAGCGCAGCCGGCGATCGGCGCGACTGGATGGAAGCGAAGGGCAGTCTGGTGGAGGCTGACGTATGAGCAAGGCGGTTGAAACCCACACCCTGGACCTCTTCGGCAACCCGGCTGAAACGCCTTCCCCATCCACGCCCCCTCCTCCGCCGTCTTCCGGTGACGGCGGTTTGAGTGGTGATGATGGGCTTCCGCTGGGCATTTATGCTGAGCGCTGCTACCTGGCCTACGCGATGAGCGTGGTGAAGGGCCGTGCGCTGCCTTACGTCGAGGACGGCATGAAGCCCGTTCAACGCCGCATCCTCTACTCCATGCGCGAGATGGGTCTGACGTCCAGTACCAAGCACGTCAAGTCTGCCCGTGTGGTGGGCGACGTGATCGGCAAGCTCCATCCTCACGGCGACCAGTCCGTCTATGACGCCATGGTCCGCATGGCCCAGGGCTTCACCCTGCGCTATCCACTGATCGACGGCCAGGGCAACTTCGGGTCGCGCGATGGCGACGGCGCGGCCGCGATGCGCTACACGGAAAGCCGCCTCACACCCGTCGCCGAACTGCTGCTGTCGGAAATCGACATGGGGACGGTGGACTTCGTGCCCAACTACGACGGCGCCTTCAGGGAACCCGCCCTGCTTCCGGCCCGGCTGCCCATGCTGCTGGCCAACGGGGCGTCCGGCATCGCCGTCGGCATGGCCACCGAGATTCCCTCCCACAACCTGCGCGAACTCGGTTCCGCAGCCATCGCCGTCCTGAAAAAACCCGAGATCAGCCTCGACAGCATGCTGACTCATGTGCCCGGCCCCGATTTTCCCGGCGGCGGGCAGATCATCACCGCAGCCGCAGATCTGCGCGCGGTCTATGAATCGGGTCGAGGCAGTGTGCGCGTGCGTGCGCAATGGACGGTCGAGCAGCTTGCCCGCGGCCAGTGGCGCATCGTGGTCACCGAACTGCCGCCTGGCGTGTCCACGGCCCAGGTGTTGACCCAGATCGAGGCGCTGGCCAACCCGCAACCCAAGACCGGCAAGAAGGAACTGTCGCCGGAACAGAAGAACCTCAAGCAGGCGATCCTCGCGCTCGTCGACAGCACCCGCGACGAATCCGACGAGAAAAATCCGGTTCGCCTGGTCCTGGAACCCAGCTCACGGAACCATGATCCCGAACCCTTCATGCGTTTCTTCCTGGCCCAGACCAGTCTGGAAACCAATGTGCCGGTCAACCTGACGGTGATCGGCCGCGATGGTCGGCCTGGACAAAAGGGGCTGGTGGCGTTGATCGCCGAATGGGCGGGCTTCCGGGTCGACACCGTACGCCGTCGAAGCCAGCATCGGCTCGAAGTGGTGAACCGGCGCGTCCACATTCTGGAAGGACGGCTGACCGTCCTCCTCAACATCGACGAGGTGATCCGGGTCATTCGTGAGTCGGACGATCCAAAAACTGATTTGATTGCCGCTTTTGACCTCTCCGAAGTGCAGGCCGACGACATCCTGGACATTCGCCTGCGTCAGCTGGCCCGGCTTGAATCCATCAAGATCGAAAAGGAATTGAAGGAATTGTTGAGCGAGCGCGACGAACTCAACCGCATCCTGGGCGACGGCAAGGCCCTGACGACGCTCATCATCGACGAGATCCGCGCGGACATGAAGAAACACGGCGACGACCGCCGCACCCGCATCGAGGCCGCGCAGTCGGTTACCGCCTCAACGACGAGCGAAGCGTCCATCGTGGACGAACCGGTGACCGTCATCGTTTCACTGAATGGCTGGCTTCGCACCCGGCAAGGCCTGGGTGTCGACCGGGCATCCATCCAGTACAAGGCGGGCGATGGCGAAATGGCGGCCATCGAAACCCGCACGGTGAATCCGCTCATCCTCATGGACAGCAGCGGCCGCACGTATACGCTTCGCATCGCCGACTTGCCCTCCGGTCGTGGCGATGGGGTGCCGTTCACCAGCCTGGTTGATTTGGCCAAGGGCGCGAAGCTGATTCATGCGCTTTCGGCGCCACCAGAATCCCGCTGGCTGGTATCAACCACATTGGGCTACGGATTCATTGCCAGGTGTGCCGACATGGTGTCCCGGCAACGCGCTGGCAAAGCGTTCATGGCGGTCGAGGACGGCCATATCCCCCTGCCCCCAGCCCCCACAACGGGCGACTGGGTTGCGGTTGCGGCAAGCAACGGCAAGGCCCTGGTGTTCCCCATCGAAGAAGTCAAGGAAGGCACGGGCGGCAAGGGCGTGCAGCTGATCAAGCTCGACGCGGGTGAAAAGATGATGGCGCTGACCGTATTCGACGGCCAGACCCTGATGGTGGAAGGCGCCGGCAAGGGCAAACGCAGCGGCAGGCTGAAACTTTCGGGTGAGAACCTGGAGCGCTACCGGATCCACCGAGCGAAGAAAGGCTGCCCCCTCGAAAAAGGGATAGTGGCGAGCAGGCTCTGGACAGATTGATCCTGCCTGTCCTATCTCTTATTGGTGCCATCGAGCAGCGCCGACAAGCCCCTCTCGGCCACTCGATACGTCTCCAAAAGGCGCCCTTGGCGCGGGGCGGCGGCCGTCCGCACATAAGCCCCCCGTGTTACTGGCAACTATTCAGCGATTAAATCGCAGATCAAGTATGCCCAACGTCTTTTATCGGCCGGAGGAGTCAGTGGAGAGTTGATCTGGCGAATTCCGCTATGGATTCGTTACCGAAAGTACGCTGGAAAATCTTGCCGAACATCCTCTCGCGGCAGGTACCGAGATCGATTCTGAGTTTGCGAAATCACACGGCATCACTTGGCTCCTCTCTGCCCCATGGATCTGGCGATCACGAGCAGGGAAGAGAATGCACCGATAGTCATTCGATTAGAGCAGGCTTTCGAGCTATTTTCAGCGACACAAACGCTCTGATGAGAGTTGCCGGCAAGGTGATCCGGCAGTGCCCGATGCGACGCTTATCCTCCATCCCTGGTACCCTGCAAGCATCAACTGCCTCACAATCGTTTAGCATCCGGGTCTCGTTTCTTTGGCTATACTTGCTCTCAGACAACGATGTCAGAGTGCGCTACCCGCGCCACGATTCTGACCGTTTGGATTCTGATCTCTTGCGCGCGGCGAAGTGCATGACCGCCTGTCAGTGTCCTCACCATCTCCGTATCGAGGGAGAACTACGTGCTCAAACATTCATCCGAATCTTTTCACGATCCAGCAGGGAGGCAGGGCAACATGGGTATTCTGTTCAGGCTCGGGCGCCTGTCAGGCTTTTTCAAGGCGCTGCTGGTGATGATCACAGTCGCAACGATGCTACCCATGCAGCAGGTGTCGGCGGCCAATGCCGACTCGGCTACCGACGTGCAGGTGCCAATATCGCAGGAGAGATTCGACTCCCTGCTTGCGCCGATCGCACTCTATCCTGACCAGTTGCTGACACAGACATTGATGGCATCGACCTACCCGCTCGATGTCGTCGAGGCGGCACGCTTTGTCAAGGGCAACAGGGGACTCAAGGGCGAGGAACTCGACAACGTCGTCGCAGAAAAAAACTGGGATCCATCGGTGCAGTCGTTGACCGCATTCCCCCAGGTGCTTGAGATGATGAGCGACAATCTCGAGTGGACGCAGGAACTCGGCAACGCGTTCCTTTCCGATGAAAAGCGCGTGCTGCAGACTGTCCAGGACTTGCGCCAAAAAGCAGAGGTCGCGGGCAACCTGAAGAGTGACGATGAGATGAAGGTCGTCAAGCAACAGTCGGTCATCATCATCGAGCCCGCCAGTCCCAATGTCGTCTACGTTCCGACCTACAACCCGACCGTAGTGTATGGCGTCTGGTGGGCACCCGCATATCCCCCCTATTACTGGCCACCCCCAGTCTACTACTACCCCCCCGGCGCCATGATCAGTGCGGGGCTGATCGGATTCGGCCTCGGCATCATGATCAGCAACAATCACTGGGGCTGGTCCAATGCAGGCTGGCATAGTGGCAGCATCAACATCAACAGGAACAGGAACAATACGTTCATCAATAACAACGCCAGGTTCAGGAACAACGTAAGTAACGGCAACTGGAAGCATAGTCCGTCGCAGCGCAAGGGCGTGGCTTATGGCGACGTCAGGACACGTGACCAGTACCGCAAGTCGGACCCAAACGCCGTATCGTCCCGCCGCGATACACGCGGTTTCGAATCGAGCGCAGGCACACGGGGTGCGCAGCGGCCCGATCGGGGCGGCAGCGTCAGCACGCGGAATGCGCAACGGCCGGACCGTGGCGGAGGTTCGAAATTTGGTGGCGGCGCCGGTACCCGCGATGCGCAACGGCCCGATCGGGGCGGCAGCGTCAGCACGCGGAATGCGCAACGACCGGACCGTGGTGGAGATTCGACGTTTGATGGCAGCATCGGCACCCGCGATACACAACGCTCATTCGGCCGATCCTCCGGCGCGAGCCCGTCGTTCAATGCCGGTCACTCCCGCCAGCAGACGCAGGACTACAGCAACCGTGGTGCGTCGAGCCGTTCGACGATGGGCCGAAATGGTGGGTACAGCGGTGGTGGTGGACGTAGCGGCGGCGGGCGCAGCGGCGGGCGTGGTCGCTAAGGAGACAGGATGAAACCAGGAATGAATAAACGAACACTCATCTCAGGTGTAGTAGGCGTCGCGATTGCGCTGGGCGCAACACATCTGACTGCAGCGGACTTTCCAACGGGGCAGATTGCGTCGACACAGGCCAAGGCTGCAGCGCAGACACAAGCATCGTATGCTTCGCCTCAGCAGGCTGCCAAGGCGCTCTACGAGGTGATCAAGTCACACGACGTCAAGGCCATCTACAAGGTGCTCGGGCCGGGCAGTGCGAATCTGATCTACACCGGCGATGCCGTAGTGGACCGTGAGATGCACGATAAATTCATCACCGCATATGACACGTCGCTCAAGATCGAAAAGGATACCGAAATAAAGGTGACGCTGCTGCTTGGCGACAATGAATACCCGTTCCCGTTCCCACTGGTGAAGGAACCAGAAGGATGGCAGTTCGATGCCAAAGAGGGGGCGGAAGAACTCGTTAACCGCCGTGTCGGGGAAAACGAGCTGTTCACGATCAGGTTCTGCCTGGCTTTCGGCGACGCCCAGCGTGAATACGCCGAGCAGGACCGCGACGGCGACGGACTGCTTGAGTACGCGCAACGTTTCCGCAGCAGCGAAGGCAAGCAGGACGGTCTCTACTGGCCAACCAAACAAGGGCAACCCGACTCACCATTCGGCCCCCTCGTCAGCAGTGCGGTCAATGAAGGCTACTCGATCGAAGGCACGGCTTCATTACCCTTCCACGGTTACTACTACCGCATCCTCACCGCCCAGGGTAAGGATGCGCCTGGCGGCAGCTACGACTACCTGGTCAACGGCAAGATGATCGGTGGTTATGCACTGATCGCCTATCCGTCGCGCTGGGGCGCCTCGGGCGTGATGACGTTCATGTGCAGCCACGAAGGCACCGTCTACCAGAGGAATCTTGGCGCGGACACCCCCGAAATCGCGAACAGGGTAATGTACTTCGATCCCGATGCGACCTGGACCAAGGTGGAGTCGCATTAACAAGTCATATCGGATGGATCAACTGCCCGTCGTGCCATAGGGCGATCCTCCATTCCGGCAAGGCTTAATCCGTGCTTACTGGAAGTAACACCAACCCGGTCTGGATGCTTTTCACATGAGCACGCGGAATCACCGGCATTGCCATGGCCTGCCCCGCAACAAGTTAGAAAAAAGCTACCCCGTTACTTAAGCTTATAAACCCCACTAACATGGGAGTGTCCAGAGTATTGTTTGTTGGTAGTTTTGTTGGTACAGAAAACGCCTTGCATGACATCCTCGTGGATAGGCGTCTGTATGGCAGTAGGCGGAGAGGGTGGGACTCTCCGCCACTTTTCCAATGCCACCTCAAACCCTAGTGTTTATTGGGTTTCAGTATAATCTGAATTTCCGATAGTGGACCACTTAGTGTGCCAAATTAAATTTGCCAGTTCGCCACCCGACCAAAATAGTTTGTCATGATTGGCTCATCCAGAGTCCATTCAGTGGATGAGATGGCCAGACGATCTCAATCTCACCAGTGAAAAAGAACTTCCGACGAATTGGGGAGGTGAATCAAGACGGCCAAAATCAATCGTCACCCCCCTCGCCGTTCCCAAATTCACCGCGAATGTCCTCCTCGTTTGCGTTGCGGTGGCACTCGACGCAATTCTTGAAATCGCGAATGCCTTCCTCGATGTGCTCGCGGCGGATGTCGCCTGGCGTATGCTCGTGGCAGCCGTAACAGGTATAGCGC
>DATKUP010000065.1:0-17817 GCA_035530575.1 Thiobacillus sp.
TACAATCGGAAGCGGCTGCATTCGACGCTCGGTTACAAATCTCCGACACTGTTCTTGCAGGACTGGCTGACCGCTCAGCAGATGGAAAAACGGGTAGCATGAACACCGCTCGTTGGAAGACGAAAAACCGAGGGAAGGTCAATCCAGAAATGCCTGGTTGATCGATACGCTGGATTGCTTCGCTGCGCTCGCAATGACGGTCATATCAAATTAATCAGCGCTTCCTTAGAGCGGGTTGACGATCACCACCACCATGTTGGCGCGCAGGGCGCCGAAATCCCGCTACCGCCCGCCCATTCCGATCAGCAGCACGTCGCACGTCGCGGCAAAGGCCACGTCCTTGCTTACGCTGCCCAGCAGCCAGTCCTGCAAGCCGCCGCCATAGCCGTGCCGTCCCAGAACGACCAGATCGACCTGGCCGTCTTCGATGCACTGGCAGATGACTGCGGGGGGAAATCCCGGCTGGACCAGACGCCTGGCTGCCGCGCCCTTTTCGACCGGCGCCAGCAGGGCATCAAGCTGCTCCTCGGCATCCGCGCGCTGGCGCGTGAGCCAGTCGGTGAGGTCCAGCCGGACGAACTTCGCCTTGCGCAAACGCTGTTCGACCTCGCTGCCCAGCACGTGCAGCGTTTCCACCCGCGCGCCGTCGGCGAGGTCGAAAGCATGGCCCAGCACCGCCGCCGACACCGGCGAGAAGTCCATCGCCGCCAGCACCTTGCGGTAGGGTTCATCTACCGGTTTCTTGACGATGAGCACCGGGCACTCGGCCACCCTCAGTAAACGCGACGCGGTGGACCCGAGGAACAAATCCTTCAGCGTGCTCTCGCCGCGCGCCCCGGCCGCCACCAGGTCGGCCGCCACCTCCTGCGCGTAGCCGGCGATTTCGGTATGCGCCCGGCCGATGCGGGTGACGGGGAGGACGCGAATCCCGAACTGACCGGACAGTGCCGTCGCCATGGCCTCCACCCGGGTCTGCTCCGCTTGCTGCAACTCCTGGTCGCTATGGCCGAATTCGTCCGGAGTCTGCGTCAGGCTGGGGTAGAGATCGAGCGGGCGCACTACATGCAGTAGATGCAGCTGGGCATTATGCTGTTGGGCAATGCGCGCGGCGCGGCGCACGGCACGTTCCGAAAATTCGGAAAAATCGGTGGCGGCAACGATACAGCGGATGCTGGGCATGATGGGTTCCTGGGAAAACGCGTAACACTATTATTCATAGCCCACGCGCGAGCATCCCGGGTATTGCTCAGGTGCCGCATTCGGCGCGGCCCCTGTGGGAGGGGCTTTAGCCCCGATGGCCCCCCTGATCGCGGGTAAACCCGCTCCCACAAAACGCCCGCCGCCGTTACATGGCGGGGCGTCCTCGCCGCGATTTTCGGGCGGGGCGGAACACCGCGCATTCGGGCCGGGGGCGGCCTCCCACACACCCCGCGGGCTCTGCGGGAGCCTCCGCAAATAAATGGCAGGTCAGAGCCAGCTTTCCACTTTCTTGCGATCCGGCACGCCGCCGGCGTGCACCACCTTGCCGTCGATCACCACGCCGGGCGTGGACATGACGCCGTAGCCGAGGATAGCCGCCATGTCGTCGACCTTTTCCAGATCGACCGTCACGCCGCGCGCCTGCGCAACCTCTTCGATCAGCTTCAACGTGGTCTTGCAGTTGGCACAGCCGCTGCCGAGTACTTTGATGTTCTTCATCCTGCGTTCTCCATTGAATTTTTCGGCTTGATGGCCTCGATGCTGGCCGAGGCGATGAAATCCTCGACCCCGCGGCCGGGCGCCCAGTGGCGGATGAACTCGCGGCTGGCGTCCTTGGGGGCAATGCGGATGTCGGCGAAGCCCGCCGCCGCGAGCATGGCCGTGAGCGCATCGACGCTGGCCGCGCCGGCCACACAACCAGTGTAGAGCGCAACTTCCTGCTGCATGGCCGCCGGCAACGGGGAGGTGGTGACGATGTCGGAAATGGCGAGCCGGCCGCCGGGTTTCAGCACCCGCCAGGTCTCGCGGAACACCTGCGCCTTGTCCGGCGACAGGTTGATGACGCAGTTGGAGATGATGGCGTCGACCGTGGCGTCGGCCAGTGGCAGATGCTCGATCTCGCCGAGGCGGAAGTCCACGTTGGCGTAGCCGCCCTTGACCGCGTTGGCGCGGGCCTTGGAAACCATGTCGGAGGTCATGTCGACGCCGATGACAGCGCCACCCGCGCCTACCTGGCGCGCGGCCAGGAAGGCGTCGAAGCCGGCGCCGCTACCGAGGTCGAGCACGGTTTCACCCGACTTCAGCGCGGCAATGGCCTGCGGGTTGCCGCAGCCGAGGCCGAGGTTGGCGCCTTGCGGCACTGCGGCCGTCTCCTCGGCGCTGTAGCCGATGCCGCGCGACAGTAGTTCGGCGACGTCCTGGTCCGACGGTGCACAACACCCGGTGCTCGGCGCGCAGCAGCCGCCGGATTCGGCGCGCGCCACCGCGCCGTAGGCGGCGCGCACCTGCTGGCGGATCTGGTCGTGTTCGTGGATGGTCATGATCGGTCTCTCCTAAAAATATCGGGCTTCAGCAGCAGGATTTGCCGGAGGGCGTCGGGGTGCAGCAGGCCGCGTCCGACTCCACCACGGCGATCTTGGCAAACGGGTCGGCGGGTTTGGCGCTGGCGGCGTAGGCTTCGTCGAAGCTGGTATCGAGGCTTTGCGCGGCCTCGTCGCGAATATGCCGGGCGATTTCGATCACCGCGTCGATCTGCTCGCGGGACACGCCGTAGCCCTTCAGCCGGTCGACCTGGCACAAGCCCTGTTTGGGATGGTTGGCGGCAATGTTGGCCGCCAGCGAAACCAGGGCGACGATGGACGGATGCAGTTCGGTACTCATGCGATGACACTCCTCAAGGCGTTGAACAGGATGCCGACCAGGACGAAGGCGGCGGCGAGATAAGCGGCGAAGATGCCGAGCAGCGGCCATTTGACGACCTTGCGCAAGATCAGCATCTCCGGCAGCGACAGCGCGATCACCGCCATCATGAAGGCCAGCACGGTGCCGAGCGGCACGCCCTTGCCGAGCAGCGCCTCCGCCACCGGGATGATGCCGACCGCGTCGGAATACATCGGCACGCCAGCCAGCACCGCGACGACTACCGACAGCACGCTGCCGTCGCCGGCGATTTTCGCCACGAAATCCGCCGGCACATAGCCGTGGATGAAGGCGCCGATGCCGACACCGACGATCACGTATTTCCAGATGCGGCCGACGATCTGCCGCACCTCGTTCCAGGCGTAGTCATGGCGGGCGCGCAGGCCAGTGTCCCGTTCCTCCTGCAGCGCCGCCTCGCCCATGTGAATCTTCCAGACGTAGTCCTCGACCCAGCGTTCCAGTTTGAAGGCCTGCAGCACGTAGCCGCCGACGAAGGCGACGGTGAGGCCGGTCGCTACATAGATCAGCGTCATCTGCCAGCCGATGACGCCGGCCAGCACCACCACCGCGACCTGGTTGACCATCGGGCTGGCGATCAAAAACGACAGCGTCACGCCGAGCGGGATGCCGGCCTCGACGAAGCCGATGAACAGCGGAATCGACGAGCACGAGCAGAACGGCGTCACCGCGCCCAGACCCACCGCCAACAGGCGTGCGCCGGGTCCGGAGCGGCCGCGCATCATCGCCCGCACCCGCTCCGGAGTGAGCAGCGCGCGCAGCCAGCCCATCAGGTAGATCACCGAGGTCAGCAGCACCAGGATCTTCGCCACATCCATGACGAAGAAGTGCAGCGCCGCGCCCAGCGGCGTGTCCTGCAGGCCCAGCCATTGGTAGGCGACCAGATTGCCCAATGCGTCAAACATTCGATCCGCTCCGGCGATGGCGCGACTTACAGCGCAAACTCATCGTCATACGGCGCGTCCCCCTGCACCACCGGCAGGGTGAAGGCGCGGTCCCAGACGCCCCAGCCGCCGTCCAGCACGCGCACGTCCTTGTAGCCCAGCGATTTCATCTGCAGCCAGCCGAGGCTCATGCGGAAACCGTCGTGGCAATACACGTACACGGTCTTGTCCTTGGGCACGTCCTTGTAGAATGCGGCCAATTCTTCCTCGCCGAACCACTTCTGGCTGTTGCCGTCGGTGGCGTCCAGGCTCACCACATTGAGCGCGCCGGGAATATGGCCGCCCTGCACCGCATGGCGGACGACCTTGCCCGTGTACATGTCCGCAGGGCGCGCATCGACCAGCACCACGTTCGGATCGCGCCGCGACAGCACATCCTCGTAGACCTGCGGCCACTCGACAAACATGCTGGCATCGGCGGGCTTGAGCGTGACCTTCCCGTGTTTGACCTGCGGCACTTCGCGAGTCAGTTCGTTGAAGCCCATCCATTCCTGCGTGCCGCCGTCGAGAATCTTGACCCGGCTCATGTCGAACCCGTAAAGCGCCAGCAGATAGGCCACGCGGGCGGTCAGCGCCGAGCGCGAATCGTCATACAGAACGATGGTGGAGTCATTGTTTATCCCCCATTTGCGCAGCGTCGCCTGAAACGTGTCCCTGTCCGGAAACAGCATGATGGAACGCCCGTTGTTGTCGCCCAGATCCTTGAAGCGCTGCACCTGGACTGCGCCGGGGATATGCCCGACCGTGTGATAGCGATGCGGGTGATAGCGCACTTCCAGCACCACCAGTTTGGGATTTCTCATCTCGGCGGCAAGCCAGTCGGCATCCACCATGAAAGCGCGGTCGGCGAATGCCGGCGCGGACAGGACCGCCAGCCAGACAAGAACGGCACGAAACAGATTCAACATCGATATTCTCCAAGTTATCCAGATTTCAATTTCAATTGTGCGCGGGCAACGCGCCCTTCTCGTACCAGCCCTTGCTGCGGTTGACGATCTTCACCACCCCCAGCATCACCGGCACCTCGATCAGCACGCCGACCACGGTGGCGAGCGCCGCGCCCGACTGGAAGCCGAACAGCGCGATCGCCGCCGCCACCGCCAGCTCGAAAAAGTTGGACGCGCCGATCAGCGCCGACGGGCCGGCCACGCTGTGTGTCTCGCCCACCTTGCGGTTGAGCCAGTAGGCGAGACCCGAGTTGAAGAACACCTGGATCAGGATCGGCACGGCCAATAGCGCAATGATCAGCGGCTGCGCGACGATCGCCTCGCCCTGGAAGGCGAACAGCAGCACCAGGGTGACGAGCAGTGCCAGGATGGAGGCGTGGCCGAGCCGCGCCATCGCCGCATCGAACGCCGCCTGCCCGCGTTTCAGCAGCAGCGTGCGCCAGACCTGCGCCAGGATTATCGGGATGACGATGTACAGCACCACCGAGGTGAACAGCGTGTCCCACGGCACCACGATCGCCGACAGCCCGAGCAGCAGGCCAACGATGGGCGCGAAGGCGAAAACCATGATGGCATCGTTGAGCGCCACCTGGGTGAGCGTGAAATAGGGATCGCCGCCGGTCAGCCGGCTCCACACGAACACCATCGCGGTGCAGGGTGCAGCGGCCAGCAGGATAAGGCCGGCGACGTAGCTGTCGAGCTGCTCCGCCGGCAGGTAGGGCGCGAACCAGTGACGGATGAAGAGCCACGCCAGCAGCGCCATCGAAAACGGCTTCACCGCCCAGTTGACGAACAGGGTGACGCCGATTCCCTTCCAGTGCGACTTCACCTGGTGCAGCGCGGAAAAGTCGATCTTCATCAGCATGGGGATGATCATCACCCAGATCAGCAGGCCGACCGGAATGTTCACCTGCGCGACTTCCATCCGCCCCAGCGCGTGGAACGGTGCCGGAAACAGCTGGCCCAACAGCACGCCGACGACGATGCACAGCGCCACCCACAAGGTGAGCCAGCGCTCGAACACGCTCAACTGCACGCCGGCGGCGCGCCTGGCGGTGACTTCGCACTGCGCGCTCATCGGGCGCGTTCCATTAAATTCGGCGCGCGCATAGCGCACTCCCGGTCGAGACATTCATCACGGATGATCCATTCGCCGATTTAAAGCTTGTAGGGTGCGCCGTGCGCACCATGGAGAGCATGGATCGGTGCGCATGGCGCACCCTACTGAACACCTCGCATGCCCAATGGACAATCGGGTTCATGCCAGTTGCAAAGCCTGCTTCACAGCGGCCACCAGGCGGGTGCGGATATCGTCGCGCACCGCGATGAAGCGCTCCAGCGGCTCGCCGTGCGGGTCGTGGAACGGCAGGTGGATGGCCGGGATCGGGCGCGGGAAGATCGGGCAGGCCTCCTTCGCGTTGTCGCATACCGTCACCACCAGATCGATGTCCTCGTTCATCACCGCGTCGATGTCTTTCGGGTGCAGGCCGTCGGTATTCAGGCCTGCCTCCTTCAGCGCCGCGATCGCGCCGTCGGCCACCTTCGGCTGCGGCCGGGTGCCGGCGGACAGCGCGCGCACCCGGCCGGCGAGATCATGATTCAACAGCACCTCGGCCATCTGCGAGCGACAGGAATTGCCGGTGCACAGCACCAGCACGGTGTAGGTTTTTTCAGCCACGATGGATCCTTGAATAAGCGTGAACGGATAAAGGGGAGAACTTTTTTACGATGCACCCCGAATATGGGAACGCTGTCGAGCGTGCGGGAGCTTCCAGGCGTTTCATGCTGACGCCTTCGAGGGAGAACAGGCCGGCGAACAGACCGGCGAGCAGGGATTGCCGCCGCAGCAGTTTTCGGTGAGGAAGGCGAGCAGGTTATTCATCGCCTCGAACTCCGCACGGTAAATGACAAAACGCCCCGCCTGCTGCGACGAAGCCAGGCCGGCGTGAGACAGCTCTTTCAGGTGGAAGGACAGCGAAGACGGCGGAATGCCGGTGAGTTCGCTGATTCTCCCCGCCGCCAGACCGGCCGGACCGGCCTGGACCAGCGCACGGAAAACCGCCAGACGGGAATCCTGGGCAAGAGCAGCAAGGGCGGTGACGGCAGCTTTCGTTTCCATGTTTCAATGATAATCGAACTATTGGATTCGAAGCAAATGAAATCTTGATGGATTCGGAGGAGTCCAATTTCGGGCCGGGGGCGACCCTCCCACACACCCCACCTGTAGAGGCGGGCTTGCTGGCGGTAGGCCGCGGTTCGCGACGACATGTTATCGGGCAAGCCCGCTCCTACGGGGGTTGCGACAGCACGGGCTTGCATCCACCTGTGGAGCACCCGCGAGGAGTAGATCGGTCGCCGGGTGGGTGGCGCTTGGCGCGCTGGCCTTGCATCCACCTGTGGAGCACCCGCAAGGAGTAGATCCTCCTACGAACCCCGCTCTCCGTTCACATCTGCCGCCAGCATCTGCTTCGCCACCGCCTCGGCCACCCGGATGCCGTCCACCCCCGCCGACAGAATCCCGCCTGCGTAGCCCGCACCCTCGCCCGCCGGATACAGGCCCTTGACGTTCACGCTCTGGCAATCGTCGTCGCGGGCGATGCGCAGCGGCGACGAGGTGCGCGTCTCGACGCCGGTCAACACTGCATCCTTCATCGCGAAGCCCTTGATCTGCCGGTCGAACGCGGGCAGCGCCTCGCGGATCGCCTCGATCGCGTAGTCCGGCAGGCAGGACGCGAGGTCGGTGAGATGCACGCCGGGCTGGTACGAGGGTTCGACGCTGCCGAGCCGGGTGGACGGCTTGCCCTCGATAAAATCGCCGACCAGTTGAGCCGGCGCATCGTAATTGCCGCCGCCGAGTTCGAACGCGTGCGCTTCCAGCCGGCGTTGCAGCGCGATGCCGGCGAGCGGATCGTCTCCGGGAAAATCCTCGGGCGTGACGCCTACCACGATGCCGGCGTTGGCGTTGCGCTCGTTGCGCGAATACTGGCTCATGCCGTTGGTCACCACGCACCCCGGCTCGGAGGCGGCCGCCACCACCGTGCCGCCGGGACACATGCAGAAGCTGTAGACCGTGCGGCCGTTCTTCGCATGGTGCACCAGCTTGTAGTCCGCCGCGCCCAACTGCGGGTTGCCGGCGTTCGGCCCCAGCCTTGCCTTGTCGATCAGCGACTGCGGATGCTCGATGCGGAAGCCGACGGAAAACGGTTTCGCTTCCATATACACGCCGCGCGCGTGCAGCATCTCGAAAGTGTCGCGCGCGCTGTGCCCGAGCGCGAAGATGACGTGCCGGCTCTTCAATGTTTCACCGCTGGCCAGTATCACCCCGCCGATCCGTTTGCCATCAGGCCCGTCCTCGATCAGCACGTCGGTAACGCGCTGCTGGAAGCGGATCTCGCCGCCCAGCGACTCGATCTCGTGGCGCATCGCCTCGACCATTCCGATCAGGCGAAAGGTGCCGATATGCGGTTTCGACACGTACAAAATCTCCTCCGGCGCGCCTGCCTTGACGAATTCGGTCAGCACCTTGCGGCCCAGATACTTTGGGTCCTTGATCTGACTGTAGAGCTTGCCGTCGGAAAACGTACCCGCCCCGCCCTCGCCGAACTGCACGTTGGATTCCGGATTCAGTACATTCTTGCGCCACAGCCCCCAGGTATCCTGCGTGCGTTCGCGCACCGCCTTGCCACGCTCCAGCACGATGGGTTTGAAGCCCATCTGCGCCAGCACTAGCGCGGCGAAGATGCCACAGGGGCCGAAGCCGACCACGAGCGGACGTTCCACCAGGTTCTCCGGCGCGCGGCCGACGAACCGGTAGGCCATGTCCGGCGTCGGCGCAAGGTGGCGGTCGTCGCGGAATTTCTTCAGCAGCGCCGCCTCGTTCCTGACCTCGACGTCGACCGCATAGACCATCAGCAGCGCATGTTTTTTGCGTGCATCGTAGCTGCGCTTGAAAATACTGAAGCCGACGAGGTCGTCGTCGGCCAGTTCCAGACGCTGCAGGATCGCCGCGCGCAGGGCCTCGGGCGGATGGTCGAGCGGGAGTTTGAGTTCAGTCAGTCGCAGCATATTTGATATTTAAGACGCTTCGTCATTGCGGGGTTCGCAGAGCCATCGCGATCCAGCGCCTGTCGATACAGCATGATTCTGGATTGCTTCCCGCCGCGCTTCGCTCGCGGTCGCAATGACGGAAGACCGTCATTCATTGGTGTTCAGGTAATTCAATGCGCCCCGCCCCGCGGCGCGCCCGCTGGCGAAGCTGGCCGTCAGCAGATAACCGCCGGTGGGCGCTTCCCAGTCGAGCATTTCGCCGGCGCAGAACACGCCGGGCAGGTCGCGCAGCATCAGGTTTTCGTCCAGCGCCTCGAAGCGCACACCGCCGGCGCTGCTGATCGCCTCGTCGAGCGGGCGCGGGGCGACAAGCGTGAGCGGCAGCGATTTTATCGCGTTGGCGAGCTTCAGCGGATCGTTCAATCGATCGGGCGACAGGATTTCGCGCAGCAGCGCCATTTTCACGCCCCTGATTCCGGCGCGGCTTTGCAGGTGGCTGGACAGCGAGCGAGCACCGCGCGGATGGACGACCTCGGCAATGACCCGCTCCAGTGTCTTGTCGGGCGCCAGGTCGAGTTGCAGCGTCACCGCCCCCAGCGCCGCAATGGTGTCGCGCAGCAGCGCCGACAGGGCATACACCAGGCTGCCCTCGATGCCGCTGTCGGACAGCATCAACTCGCCACGGCGCGCGTGCAAATTTCCGGTGGCATCGGTGAAGCGCAGCGCCACGGTTTTCAGCGGCTGCCCGGCAAAGCGGCTCTTCAGATGCTCGCTCCAGCCGCCCGCTACGTCGAAGCCGCAGTTCGACGGCAGCAAGGGCGCGACCCCGATCCCGCGCTGCGCCAGCAGCGGCACCCACGCGCCGTCCGACCCCAGCTTCGCCCAGCTGCCGCCGCCGAGCGACAGCACCGCGGCGTCGACTTTCACCGCCAATTCACCCCCCGGCGCGGTAAAGCGCAGCGCACCCGCTGCGTCCCACCCCAGCCAGCGATGCCGCACATGAAATCGCACCCCGGCTTCGCGCAGCCGATGCAGCCACGCGCGCAGCAGCGGCGCCGCCTTCATCTCCCTGGGAAATACCCGCCCCGACGAGCCGGTGAAAGTCTCGACCCCCAGCCCGTGAATCCACGCCCGCAGCGCATCAGGGGGGAAGGCTTCGAGCAGCGGCTTGATTGCAGCAGTGCGCGCGCCGTAGCGCGACAGAAAAATATCGAACGGCTCGGAATGGGTGATGTTCATGCCGCCCACGCCGGCGAGCAGGAACTTGCGTCCCGGCGACGACATGGCGTCATAAAGATCAACCTGAACACCGCCCTGCGCCAGCACCTCGGCAGCCATCAGACCTGCAGGACCGCCTCCGATTACAGCAACTGTACGCATGGGCAAGTAGAGGGAATGGGCAGCGCATAATATGTCTACACTCACGCACCGGCGCCATCGCCGCGATTTTCGGGTGCAAACACCACGGCATCGGGCCGGGGGCGACCCTCCCTCAGATATCCGCTCTCTGCCCCCTCACCCAATCAAAAACTCATCCTTCGTCCGCCCCTTGGCCAACGCATCCGCCAGCCACCTGGGCGCACGACCGCGGCCCGACCATGACTCGCCGGTGGCCGGATTGCGGTACTTGGCCGCCACCGCCCCACGTGCCTTGGCCTTTTTCGTCCCGCCCTTCAGGTCTGCCAGGGTGATCCCAAATTCCTTCATCCTCGCCTGAATATCCGCCACCACCGCGGCGATTTCAGCGCGACGCGCTGTCTCGGCCTGTTGCAACAATGCTTCCGCCTGGGCCTTCAATTCCTTGTATGTCGCCATCGTATTTCTCCTATCAAGTGAGTAAATCAACATCAGCAATAATCCAGATTAATCTGAATACACCATAAAAACCCATTACCTTCGCGAAGGCCAGGATAACAAACCACGAAGCCATTGAAGATAAAGGGTGCGGTTAATCGCCGCCATCGCCAACCCCGGGCGCGGCGGGCGCGGGCAGAGAGATATTTCTCGGGGATGAATTATGACTGAAACAGCGCGCGGACAGAGAAGGGCAAGCATCAGCCGATCCCTCGTCGGGTGCCCAAGACGCTGGCTCTTTGGCTACCCTGGCATCAAACGGTCCAGCTTTAAGTTCAAGAAGCACCGAATCCTTAACCAAGGCAACGATTATGTACCAAGTTCCGGAGGGAAGGTCAATGCCGATACTAGGGAACCGCTGATTAATTTGTTCATTGCGAGGCGCGCAGCGACGCGGCAATCCAGAAATTCCCGCTTAATCGATACGCTGGATTGCTTCGCTGCGCTCGCAATAACGGCCATATCGAATTAATCAGTGCTTCCTTAGCGAATTGCCTCAAGATAAAAGTTTCCGAACGTAGTCATTTGAAGGAATCGTTGCCTCAAGTTAAAGGTTACCGAAAGACCAAAAGTAATCTGCCATGGGCACACAAGAGCGACGCGCTTATCTGGAAGCGATACAGACACGCTACCGGCGTGCCCGGAAAACCGGCAAGACAATCTTTCTGGACGAGTTTTGCGCAGTCTGCGGCTATCCGCAAATATGCGCTGCGCGTGCTGCGCATCGCAGGCTGCCGCAGCAAATCGGCCATACCCAAGCCCGGCCCGACCTCACCGAGCTGGTTGAAGCCCTGCGCACGATCTGGGGGGCCTCAGACCAGTTATGCAGCAAACGCCTCAAGGCGGCGCTGCCGTTATGGCTGCGGCACTACGAGACGGGCTTCGAGCCGCTGTCCGCTGAAACACGTGCCTTGCTGGACGCCATCTCGGCGGCAACTATCGACCGTTTGCTCAAGCCGGTTCGTGCTCAGCCGGGACGGCGAGGCTTGTCCGGCACCAAGCCTGGCACCTTGCTGAAGAAGCACATTTCCATCCAGACCGGTATATGGAATGTGACCCAGCCCGGCTTCATCGAGGCCGACACAGTGGCGCATTACGGCGACAGCCTGGCGGGAGATTTCGTGTGAAGCCTGACCATGGCCGACCTCTGCACCGGCGGGACGGAGTGCCGGGCGACCTGGAACAAGGATTCAGCGGGGGGGATGACGCAAATCAAGGCGATCCAGCAAGCCTTGCCTTTCCAGATCAGGGGATTCGATTGTGACAACGGCTCTGAAGTCCTCAACTGGCATCTGCTGCGGTATTTCCAGAACCCGTCACAGCCCGTCAAATTCACGCGCTCACGGCTTTATCACTCGAACGATAATGCTCATATCGAGCAAAAGAACTGGTCGTGCGTGCGGCAGTTATTCGGCTATGAGCGCTTGGGGCAGGCCACGATGGTGGCGCCGATGAATGACTTGTATGCCAACGAATTCAGCGCGCGAACCGACGTGGCGCGGGGGCGGGTCGGACTGGCCGAGGCCGGGATGCAGGTGGTGCGCCAGAGCGTGCTGCGGCAAACCGCGCAGACGTGGATCCAGCGCCATGCCGCCGAGGCGCAACTGCGGCACATCGCCGCGCTCTACGATGAAAACCGCCTGTTCGACGCTGGTGCCGATGCTGGCCAACATCTGGGTGCCGCTCATCCGCAACCGCATCGACATGCTCGCCACCGGCATCAAGAGCCCGATCGGGGTGAAAATCGCCAGCGCCAGACTGGCCGACATCGACCGCGTCGCGCAGCAGGTCGAACGCATCGCCAGAACGGTGCCCGGGGTGTCGTCCGCGCTCGCCGAGCGCCTCACCGGCGGACGCTACGTCGACATCGACCGCGCCGCCGCCGCGCGCTACGGCCTCAACGTCGCCGACGTGCAATCGGTGGTGGCGAGCCTGATCGGCGGCGAAAACATCGGCGAGACCGTCGAGGGGCTGGCGCGCTACCCGATCAACGTGCGCTATCCGCGCGAATGGCGCGACACCCCGGAAAAGCTCACCGCGCTGCCCATCCTCACTCCCGGCGGCAGCCAGATCACCCTCGGCATGGTGGCCACGGTCAGGCTCAGCGAGGGGCCGCCGATGCTGAAAAGCGAGAATGCGCGGCTGTCGGGCTGGGTCTATGTCGATGTGCGCGGGCGCGATCTTGCGTCCACCGTGGCCGATCTGCAGCAGGCCGTGGCCGCCGGGGTCAAGCTCGAACCCGGCATGAGCATCGCCTACGCCGGCCAGTTCGAATTCATGCAGCGCGCCAACGCGCGGCTGAAAGCCGTGGTGCCGGCCACCCTGGCGATCATCTTCGTACTGCTCTATCTAACCTTCCGCCGCTTCGACGAGGCGCTGCTCATCATGGCCACCCTGCCGTTCGCGCTGACCGGCGGCGTGTGGTTCCTCTACGCGATGGGCTATAACCTGTCGATCGCGACCGGGGTCGGTTTCATCGCGCTGGCCGGCGTCGCCGCCGAATTCGGCGTCATCATGCTGCTGTATCTGAAGAACGCCTGGACCGCGCAGCAGGCCGCCGGGCAGGCCGGCGAAGCGGGCCTGCAGGACGCCATCCGCGAAGGCGCGGTGCAGCGCGTGCGGCCAAAAGCCATGACCGTGGCGGTGATCGTCGCCGGCCTGCTGCCGATCATGGTTGGCAGCGGCACCGGCAGCGAGGTGATGAGCCGCATCGCCGCCCCGATGATCGGCGGCATGGTGAGCGCGCCGCTGCTGTCGCTGTTCGTCGTCCCGGCGGCCTACTGGCTGATGCGCCGGCGCGCCGCGCGCGCGGTCCTCAACGGCAAGGCAGCCGTCGGCCAGACCGAATGACGCGCAGACGCCATGCACGACGATCGGGACAAGACACGGAGCGTACGGTTAACATCGGGCCATCATGAAATGGCCCCGCCCCCGCATCCCCTACATCCAAAAGCGCCATCGCGTCAGCCTGCTCACAGGCCGACTGTGGCTGCGCCACATGCTGTTCTGGAGTGGTGCAGTCGCCGTGGGGCTGGCCGCCACGGTCTTTGCACTGAGCAGCAACCAAGCCCAAGCGCTGTTCCGCAAACTGCTTGTGATCTCCCCATGGCTGCCCCTGCTGGTCACGCCGCTGACCCTCGCCGGCGTGGCCGCCCTGACGCAACGTTATTTCAAGGGCGCGGAAGGCAGCGGCATCCCCCAGACGATCGCTGCCATCCGCATGCCGGAAGGCAGCGATCGCGACGCCGTGCTGTCCCTGCGCGTGGCAGTGGCCAAGATGCTGCTGACCTGCATCGGCCTGGCGGGTGGCGCCAGTGTGGGGCGTGAGGGTCCTACCGTGCAGGTCGGCGCGGCGCTGCTCTACAATCTGCGCTGGCTGATCCGCTTTCCCCGCCATCTCATGGAGCGGGGCCTGATCATTGCCGGCGGCGGCGCCGGGGTGGCAGCGGCGTTCAACACACCGCTCGCAGGCATCGTGTTCGCCATCGAAGAAATGGCGCGCTCCTTCGAGGAACGCTCCAGTGGCACCCTGCTGACGGCCGTGATCATCGCGGGTCTGGCCGCAATCTACGTGCAGGGCGATTACGCCTATTTCGGCGCCACCGACGCTGCCCTCAGCGGTGCGTCGGGCTGGTTGGGCGTGCTGTTGTGCGGTTTGGCGGGCGGCCTGCTGGGCGGCGGCTTCAGCCGCTTGCTGCTGGCGTTTTCGGCGCGCGGCCTGCCCGCTCGGGCGGGCGCCTTCAGGCGCACCTACCCGGTGTACTTCGCCGCAGTATGCGGCCTGCTGCTGGCCCTGATCGGCCTGGCCTCGGGGAGCGCCGTCTACGGCAGCGGCTACGACGAGGCCAAACACCTGCTCGAGGGCTCCGGCGAGGTATCGGCGGCCTACGGTTTGTGGAAGATACTGGCGACCTTCGTGTCCTTCATCAGCGGCATCCCCGGCGGGCTATTCGCCCCCAGCCTGTCGGCCGGTGCCGGCATCGGTCAGGCGGTGGCCAGCCTGCTGAACCAGGGGGATGGCAGCGCCCTCATCATAATCGGCATGGCCGCCTATTTCGCCGGCGTGGTGCAGGCCCCCATCACCGCCTTCGTCATCGTCATGGAAATGACCGCCAACCACGACATGGTGGTGCCATTGATGCTGGCCACGCTCCTGGCCACCGCCGTATCCCGCGTGATCTGCCCGAAGCCGCTATACAAGGCGCTGGCGAACGCCTATCTGGCTCGCGTGCGGCCTTCGGCCTGAGCAGACAGGGCGAAACGGGAATTGCAAAATGGGTTTTCCGGCGATGGCCTGTCACATTTGCCGTGAACCGGCACACCCTGGGGCGGCAATGCCAGGGGAAATGAAAAAGGACCGGCGCATGCCGATCCTTTTCCGATGTTCGGGCTGGTGGGCAGTACAGGGCTTGAACCTGTGACCCCCGCCGTGTGAAGGCGATGCTCTACCGCTGAGCTAACTGCCCCGAAGCGGCGCGAATTAAACCACATCCGACCCGACGCGGTCAATTTCGGTACGGCCGGCCGGATTAAACACAGCCGGGTAAAATGGCCCCTTTTTCCCGCCCGGCCCTGCCATGATCCGCACCCGCTTCGCCCCCTCCCCCACCGGCTACCTTCATATCGGCGGTGCGCGCACCGCGCTGTTCTCGTGGGCGTTCGCGCGTCATCACGGCGGCCAGTTCATCCTGCGCATCGAGGACACCGACATCGCGCGCTCAACCCCCGAGGCGGTGCAGGGGATCCTCGACGGCATGGCGTGGCTGGTTCTGAACCACGACGAAGGCCCGTTCTACCAGACCAAGCGCCTGTACCGCTACAAGGAAGTGATCGAGCAGATGCTGGCCAGCGGCCAGGCCTACCACTGCTATTGCAGCACCGAGGAGCTCGACGAAATGCGCGAGGCGCAGCGCGCGCGGGGCGAGAAGCCGCGCTACGATGGCCGCTGGCGCCCCGAGCCCGGCAAGACACTACCGGTGCCGCCTTCCGGCGTACAGCCAGTGGTGCGCTTCAGGAATCCAGCCGACGGCACGGTGGCATGGAAGGACCTGGTCAAGGGCATCATCGAGTTTTCCAATGCCGAGCTCGACGACCTCATTATCGCGCGCGGCGATGGCACACCCACCTACAACTTCTGCGTGGTGGTGGACGACTGGGACATGCAGATCAGCCACGTCATCCGCGGCGACGACCACGTCAACAACACGCCGCGCCAGATCAATATCCTGAAGGCGCTGGGCGCGACGGTGCCGCAGTACGCGCATCTGTCGATGATCCTCGGCGACGACGGCACCAAGCTGTCCAAGCGCCACGGCGCGGTGTCGGTAATGCAGTATTTCGAGGAAGGCTACCTGCCGGAAGCGGTCATCAACTACCTGGCGCGGCTCGGCTGGTCGCACGGCGACGCCGAAATCTTTAGCCGCGAGCAGTTCGTGCAGTGGTTCGACCTCGACCACATCACGCCGTCGGCAGCGCAGTTCAACACCGAAAAGCTGCGCTGGCTCAACCAGCAGTACATCAAGGCGGCCGACGACGCGCGACTGGCTGGGCTCGTGCGTCCCTTCCTGGTGCGCAACGGCGGCAATCCGGACGATGGCCCCGACCTCGCCGCGGTGTGCGCGCTGGTGAAGGAACGCGCCGCCACCATCGTCGAACTGGCCGACGCCGCCACCCTGTTCTACCGCACCCTGCACCCCACGCCCGAACTCCTGGCGCAGCATGTCACGCCCGAGGTGCTGCCGGCGCTGGCCGACCTCGCCGCGCGACTCGAAACGTTGACCTGGGAGCGCAGCGCCATCAGCGCCGCATTCAAGGAAACCCTCGCCGCGCACGGCCTCAAGATGCCCAAGCTGGCGATGCCGGTGCGCGTGCTGGTGACCGGCGAAGCGCAGACCCCGGCGATCGACGCCACGCTGGAACTGATCGGCCGCGACAGGGTGGTCAGCCGCCTCAAAGCCGCACTGTAGGCGGCCACACGCACGAGCGAATCCGCTATAATGCGCGCTGTTTTTCGCCGGCGTAGCTCAGTTGGTAGAGCAGCGCATTCGTAATGCGAAGGTCGCCAGTTCGATTCCGGCCGCCGGCACCAGTTGTAAAAAAAACGCCGCTCATTGAGCGGCGTTTTTGTTGGGCGCGGAGCAATACCAACCTACGGCTATCAGCCATCACCGGCAGCGCAGGGAAATGCGTTACTGAGCGGCAAAGGCCAGTAAGCGGCCAGTCGATAAATTCGGCGCACACTTCCCCCCCGCGTCAGAATAATTGTCGCCCCGATATGCGCACCAGGAGCGGGCTTCCCCGCTCCTGCGGGGGACGTCGCGTGAAATCGTGGGCAGGCCGTGCGGGAATGAAGTTGCGGGGGAGGGTTGGGCTTGGTAACCGACGCGGGGATACGTCGGCAAGGGGGTGCGGCTTATTTAACCTGGGAACCGCTGATTAATTTGTCATTGCGGGGCGCGCAGCGACGCGGCAATCCAGAAATTCCCGCTTAATCGATACGCTGGATTGCTTCGCTGCGCAATGACGGCCATATCGAATTAATCAGCGGTTCCCTAGGCTAATAGGCGTTCTGGTCACGCCAGACGACGACCAGGGTTTTGGCGATGATTATGAGGTCGAAGGCGAGCGACCAGTTGCGCATGTAATCGATGTCGTACTGGACGCGGGCGCGCATTTTGTCGAGAGTTTCGGTTTCGCCGCGCAGGCCGTTGACCTGCGCCAAACCGGTGATGCCGGGCTTGACCTTGTGGCGCAGCATGTAGCCTTTGATGAGCTTGCGGTATTGCTCGTTGTGGGCAACGGTGTGGGGGCGCGGGCCAACGACGCTCATGTGGCCCTGCAGGACATTGATGAACTGGGGCAGTTCGTCAAGCGAGGTGCGGCGGATGAATGCACCGAAGCGGGTGATGCGGGGGTCGCAGCGGACGGCCTGTTTGACGGTGGCACCGTCTTCGCAGACGCTCATGGAGCGGAATTTGTAGACGAGGATTTCGTTACCGTCGAGGCCGTAGCGGCGCTGTTTGAAAATGGCAGGGCCGGGGGACGACAGTTTGACGCCGGCGGCCAGCACCAGCAGCAACGGCCAGATCAGCAACAGGATGAGGCTGGCG
>DATKUP010000066.1:0-2426 GCA_035530575.1 Thiobacillus sp.
ATGATGCGCTGGTCCGACCGGCTCACCCCGTCAATGATTCCTTGCGGGTGCTTCGTTCCCTGCGTCGGGTCGCCTGCCTGGAACACGATCACCTCGTCACCATCGGCAAGGTCTTTCAGACTATTCAGATGTTCAAGGTACAGGGGCCACATGAACTGTTGTGTGGCCGTCAGCTCGGGGCACCACTCCTCAGCCTGGCCATGCTCATCGAGTTGGCGTACCAGCACCGTGTCGGGATTCAGCAATCCCAGGACGTGCCCGGCGTGTTCATCTGCCAAGGCCACGACAAGCCGCCGCTTGGCCTTCCTCCTCGTCCGTCTCAGCATTGGGGCATCCTATGCAGGGCACAAGGTCAAATGCCACGACCCCCGCCCCTGTCTGGCCTTCCCCTTATCCGGCGCACACCCGCTTTTCGATTGCCGCACGATTACAGTATAATATCGGTTGGCGCTGGCGGGTACGTCACGGCCCATCCTGCCTGTGGCTCCGCTCGTCCCTCAGCGTCTTGTTTTCCTTCTCCAGTTCCGTCACCCGCCGCTTGAGCTGGCGGTTCTCTGTCCGCAACTTGTCTACCTCGCAGCGCAGCTCCTCCACCGTCTGCCGCGATTGCGTCCGATCCGCTTCCAGCTCTGCTATCCGCGCCCACAGCCGCTCATTCTCCTCCTGGAGCCTCTCAATCGTCAGCGCCAACTCCTCGACGTACGACCGTTTCGCTGCGGCCTCCGCCTGCCGGATCGCGGCCAACGCCTCCTGCGATGCCCCCTGCGCTCGCCATATAGCCGCCAGCGCACCAACCAGGCCCGCCAGGCCCGCCAGAACTGCGATGATGTCTACAATATCCATGCAACCTCCGTAGGAAGGGACTACGGCTCAAAACCGCCTATGATGCGTCGCTTCCCCCGATCCATCCCTTGCCGTTGACGACAGAGGGCGCCACCGCCTTGGCTGCCTGGTAGAAGCCGACGGCCCCGGCGAACCCAAAGAAACCTTCGAGTGCACCCGCGACGGGATCGCGTCCCATGTACATGGCCAGCGCCACGCCAAGCGGCGTCATCACGACGAACATGGCCAGCGGAATCCAGCGATGATATGCGTCATCCACCATCCCTTTGAGGAGCTGCACCAGAACAGCAGCTATCGACGAAAACGTGGCCAATACTGCCGAATCAATCAGTGGCATGGAACTTCTCCTTTCGTGTTGCTCATTGAGTAGCGTGGGCCAGTTTGTCCACCCGCCCCCCTGGCTCCCGAGACGCCGAGGCATCCCCGCCCGCAGCCGCTCCACGCTACTCGGTTGGTAATCGCCCACCTACGTCGCATTCGCGGTGTCAGTGGGCATGAAATACAAAACAGGGCCACCCACATTAGAGTGAGTCAGAATACCTCTATGGTATGAGTATACCACAAAAACCAGCCAGAGACAAGCGTCTTGTCTCATTGAATTGAGAGTGCAGCCGTTTCACGCCCCCGTTGTATAAAAATTTGCACACGATCCCGAGTTCTGACACACATTTGCGACAATTTTTGCACACGTTTTAGACACCGGAATGGTATTATATGGGTATGGAGGTTTGACTACCGAATGAACAAACCAACCGACAGGCCCAAACTGCGAGACCCCCGCCCGCCCAGCTTTCGCAACGCGAACGAGGGCGACGGACGTGATGAATTCTACGACCTCCAGATCGCCCTGGCCCTGCTGGCTGAGGACGAGGGCAAGGGTGCGGTGGATGCCCTCATCCGCGACGCCAGCCACGCCGCCGCCGACGCCGGCGATTTGCAGCGCGCTCTCCGTATCGCAAGCGTCGCAGACGGAACGCGAGTCAAGATCGGGGCCAAGATCGGCAGCGAGATTCTCGCGGCGCTGGGCCGGTGGCTGGACGATGAGAATGGAAAGGAGACCCCATGAGCGAGTGGAAAGCAGAGCTGGTTCGGTTCGGCGACCTGCGCCCCAATTCACCATTCTACCTCACCAATCCCATCGAACATCCCAATGCGCCCGTTCATTCTACTGGGGGCACCCCTCTGCCCGACGACACTCCCGTCTGGACGTTGTTCGAGCCGTGGTCCCGGTACAACCCCTGGCTGAAGCGCGAGGTAAACGGACCCATCGGCAAACTGACCAACCTGGGTATGTCGCTCATCGGCATTGATGAGCACCTACGATCAACGTGAAAGGAGACGACATGACCACCCCGCCCGAACGCCTTTTCAAAGTACTGGGCGACGATGGCCGCCCTTGCCACGGTGGCACAGGGCGCTGGCGCCTGCCCCACGATGGCAAACCCGGCGACTGGATGCCCCCCATCGAGGGCGACCTCGTACCCTGCGAGAACGGCTACCATCTCTGCCGCGAGGGCGATCTCGCTGACTGGCTTGGCCCCCACATCTTCGAGGCAGAGTATCGAGGCGAACGACTGGACACC
>DATKUP010000067.1:0-44432 GCA_035530575.1 Thiobacillus sp.
GGGCCACCCGCATGTGCGCATGCTGAGCGCGCGCAATGCCAATCTCGGCATTGCACTGGCGCGCGTCCATCAGCCGGAGGTGATCCTGATGGACATCAACCTACCTGGCCTCAGCGGCATTCAGGCGCTGAAAATCCTGCGTAACGATCCGGTCACGGCGCATATCCCGGTGTTGGCCATCAGTGCCAATGCCATGCCACGCGATATCGAGAAAGGCCTGGAGGCAGGATTCTTCCGCTATCTCACCAAGCCGATCAAAATCAACGAATTCATGCAAGCGCTAGATAGCGCGCTGGAACTGGCGGAAACAGGATAAGGCGGCGCAAGTATTCTTGGCGGCCAGCTATTCCACTCCGGATTGTCAGGGGCAGTTTCCGATCGAATGCCCTGAAGACCGACCCGTTGTTCGTGATCCTAATGTCCTGCAATATGGTCTATACCACCATGATCACGGCCGTGATCAGCATCGGTATCAGCCCCAGGCTCTGTGCGTTAGCGTACCGACTGTTGCAGGCAACACGCCTAGCCTTCCTGGACTCCCGCCAGAACCGCGTAATGGAGGATGGTAATGGTCAGAAATAATCAATACGGCGCTTCGGATCCCGCACAGGGCATGGACGATAAAGCGGCAGTCCCAGGCCGTGATAAATTGGCCACGGCACGGGAAGATGCCGTGGGTTTGCGTGAAAAGGCTGTCGACGTGCGCGAAGGGGCCATCACCACGCGCGAGCGGGAAATTCGCACGGCAGCGACGACACAGGGAACGTCCGACGATCGGATAAGCATGTTGCGGCAAGCGAACGCCCAGCTGGTCATCGCCACCATTGATGCACACAAGCTGGCCGAGCAGGTGCAAACGGCGAAGATCGAACTGGACCATCTGGCGCATCACGATGTACTCACCGGCTTGCCCAACCGAACCCTGCTGTACGACCGGCTGGCCCAGGCTATTACGCAGGCGCGGCGCTCCGGCAAGCAGCTCGCAGTGATGTTCATGGACCTGGACCGCTTCAAGCATATCAACGACTCGCTGGGACATACCGTGGGTGACCAATTGCTGCAGTCGATGAGCCGGCGCCTGCTGGGTTGCGTGCGCCAGTCGGACACAATCAGCCGCCTGGGCGGGGATGAGTTCGTGGCGCTGCTTCCCGATATTGATCATCCGGAAGACGCCGCGTTATCTGCACAAAAGATGCTCATCGCGATCGCGTTACCTCACCTCATCAACCAGCACGATCTGCATATCGGCGCGAGCATCGGCATCAGCATCTACCCGGAAGACGGCCTGGATGCGGAAACCCTGATCAAGCATGCGGACACCGCGATGTTTCACGCCAAGGATAACGGCCGCAACACCTACGCATTCTTCGAGCAGGAAATGACTGCCCGCGCCATGGCGCGACAATCCATCGAGGCCAGCCTGCGCCTCGCACTGGAACGGCAGGAATTCGTGTTGCACTATCAGCCGAAAGTAAATCTTCTCAGCGGCACGATCGTCGGCATCGAGACGCTCGTCCGCTGGCAGCATCCGCAACGCGGGCTGCTGGAACCCGCACAGTTCGTGCCCATCGCCGAAGACAGCGGCCTGATCCTGCCGCTCGGCCGCTGGGTGCTGCGCGAAGCCTGTCTCCAGACCCGCGCCTGGCAGGATGCGGGTTTGCCGCCGATCACCGTTGCCGTCAATACCTCCGCGCCTGAGTTCCGTGCCGGGGACTTTCTCGAATACTTACGCGCGACCCTCGAGGAGTCGCGTCTGGAACCGCGCTATCTGGAACTTGAACTGACCGAAAGCATCCTCATGCGGGATGCCGCCTCCGCCGATTCCGTTCTGCACGCGCTCGCAGACCTGGGCGTCAAGCTTGCAGTCGATGACTTCGGCACCGGCTATTCCAGCCTGAGTTATCTGCAGCAGTTTCCAATCAATACCCTGAAGATCGACCAGTCGTTCGTAAGCCGGATAACCCGCAACCCGGACGATGCCGCCATCGTCAGTGCCGTGATCAACATGGCAAAAGCACTCAGGCTCCGTGTCATTGCGGAGGGCGTCGAAACAGCAGAGCAGGCTGCTTTTCTTCTGGCCCAGCATTGCGACGAGGGCCAAGGCTATTTTTTCGGCCGTCCGGTGGGGGCAGAGGCGCTCGCTATCTTGCTGCAGACAGGCGTATCGCCTGCCCTTCCCCATTGATGGCCCAAGAAAACGCAGGCGACAGGATTCAGCACGAAGGCACGCTACAGCTTGCCTAACAGAAACAGAATGAGCAGGATCAGCAACAACAGCCCAAGCCCCCCGCTGGGGCCGTATCCCCATCCACGACTGTGGGGCCAGGCAGGGATCGCGCCGATCAGCAGCAGAATCACAAGAATCAGCAGAATTGTTCCTATTGACATGTCATGTCTCCCAACAGTGAGTAGCGGCACAGCGTTCAAGCACATGCTCGCAGCGCGTCAATGCTGCTTCCCTCGGCGCGCCCGCATCCTTCTTCCAACCAGATACCGCGCGCCGAATCTTCTTGATGGCCTTGACACCTCAAGGAACATAAACCGCTGCCATACCTATCCGTTTTTTCGGGAAAACATGCGTCAACTTATTTAAGTTCAATGAAATTTCCGGGAAAAACGCGGAACCTGAACATTTCTTTCTAGCGGCGCACGTTTGTGGCTGCCGGCCGCACAGGTCCGCCATGCCCCCGAAACTCAGAACTCCTGCTAGGCACCCCCGGCGCCGACAACTGCCAGGACTTTCGGCGGGGTTGGTTCGATTCGTGTGGACGCCCGGGTGGTATACGCAGCCTGCATAACGACTCCGCTCTCGCTGTTTTCAGCGTCGGATAGTTTGAAGAAAGCCACCTGCTGCAATAGCATGTCGGCCTGCTCCTGCATGGCGCGGCTCGCGGCAGAGGCCTGTTCGACCAAGGCTGCATTCTGCTGGGTGCTTTCGTCAATGCTGGTGACGGCGCGGCAGACCTCGTCGATACCGGTAGCCTGTTCCTGACTGGCGGCGACGATATCCGTCACCGTGTCGGTAACCTTCTTAACCCCGTCGATGATGTCGGTGAGTGTGCGGCCCGAACGTTCGACCAGTTCGCTGCCCACGGTAACTTTTTCGACGCTATCCTTGATCAGGGTTTTGATCTCTTTGGCGGCGCCTGCCGAGCGCTGGGCCAGGTTGCGAACTTCACCAGCCACCACCGCAAAGCCGCGCCCCTGTTCGCCGGCACGCGCCGCTTCGACAGCAGCGTTCAGTGCCAACAAGTTGGTCTGAAACGCAATTTCGTCAATCAATCCCACGATGTCACCGATACGCTGGCTGGAAGTGTTGATGGCTTGCATCGCGTCGTGAGTGTCGCTCATCACCTGGCCACCCTGCTCGGCTTGTTTGCGCGCATTGCGGGTGATCTGATCGGCCTGACTGGCATTGCTAGCGTTGCGCTTGACCAATGCAGTCATCTGTTCCATTGACGCGGCGGTCTCTTCCAGTACAGCGGATTGGGTCTGTGTGCGATGCGAGAGATCGTCATTACCTTGCGCAATCTGTGCCGAGGCATCGCGGACTTCCTGCGATACATGCCGGATCGATCCGACAATTTGTGCGAGTCGGGTCGCCATGACTTGTAGCTTGCCGAGCACTGAGCGGTCGTCGATCTGGCTGTCATTGCCAGTTTGCAGGTCACCGGCAGCAATGCGTTCGACGACAGTGCGCAGATATTCGGGTTCAGCGCCGAGATCACGGGCAATAGCGCGAAGCACCAGCCAGGCACCGAGCAGAAGGACTAGCACTATAGCCACGCCTGACACCGCATTGGAAATCATCATGTAGCGTACGCCCAGCCGCGAGGCATCAAGGCGCGCCTCCACGTTGTGCCGTGCAGTCTTGGCTTCACGATCCAGCACGGTGGTCAGCACCTTCTGCGCCTGCTGCATGGCAGCGACCTTGCTAGCCGTATCGTCGCCGGTTTCCAGCATGCTGCGCGCCGCGTCGATGGCGGCGTCGGAGTATGTGGTATACGCCTTTCCGACTGCGCCAGCGCCAGTCTCGCGCTCATCCAGTGCAACGAGTCGTTGCACCGTGGCAGTGACCGTGGTGGAAATTTCCTTTACGTCATCCAGCTTGCTCTTGTCGCCCTCGGAGACCGCACTCTGGGTGGTCTGGGTAGTGCGTTTGGCCAGCTCGTCAAGCTGGTTCATGCCTTCGAGGTAGGGGTAGTCCACCCCGCCCAGCGTCGCTACCGAGGTGGCGGTTTTCGAGGCGAGGGTTGCGCTCACCAGCCAGCCGGCAACGAACAGCGCCAGGGTGATGGCCGGCAACAGCAGAATACGTGTCTTGAATTTCATTGGGATTCACTCCGGCGAAAATGCCCGCGCAGCGCCTGGCGATGCGCGGGCATGGGTGTCACGGCAGCTTGGACACGGTCTGGACGGAACTGTCCACGGCGCTGGCGTCCACATAGCCAACGGCGCCGGGATCAGCAGCCACGGCTTTGACCACGTCGGCATCGCTGGGCAACTCTTTCGGTGGCAGCGCGCGGCCGCTGAATACCAGCCGCGACCAGATCGACTTGACCTGGCCGGCCGACTTGCCGGTGGCCGCCTGGTAGAACTTCTCGCGGCCGGGATTGGCATCGGCCAGGTCGTACAGCTTGGCGTTGCCACCACCGGGCAGACTGCTGGTCTTGCCCAGATAGAGGGCGGCCACGTCGTCTTTGCTCAGGGTCTTCACCGAGCTCTTGGCGCTGGTGATGACCACCATGTCGGCGAACGCAGGCAGGGCGACACAGGTCAGAGCGCCGGCGAGGATGTAGTTTCGAATAATGTGACGCATGGGACGATCCTCAGAATACGAAGTCGGCAACGACGGAAAAGACGTTCACCGAGTGGCCGTTATAGTCAGCAGCGACGCCACTAAAGGTGCCACCCTTGGTGGACGGCAATACGTGGTCTATCTGCGCCTTGATGGCAACGTTGTCACGTACGTCTACCCGCACACCTAGCGAGACAGTGTGCTGACTGTTACCCGCTGCCAGGCTATCCACACCCACGGACAGCGGATTGGAGGCTGAAATGGTGTAGCCGCCAGTCTGGTTGCTTTTGCCGTAACCGGCATAGGTCACGTAGGGCATCCATTTTCCCAGGCGGTAGCCGAAGGTGCCATACCAGCCATAGGCATCGTCAAGCACTCGTGAAGTAGAACTGCGCTGGCCGTATTCGCCCATCAGCAGGATGTTGTTGGCATCGTAGGTGGCACCCAGACTGGTGAAGGTGGCGCGGGAGTCGTGGACCCGGAACAGGTCGACGACGTTGTCGAGTCCAGCCTGGTTCAGGCCGGCAAAAAGCTGGTCGGCACCGCTGACCCGTTGAGAGGCCAGGCCGGTACTCAGTCCGCCGCGCACACGCAGATTGCCGATCTCGTAGGTGATATAGCCGCCGGTCAACTGGTTGACTTTCATGCGTCCGCTGTCCGAGCGGGTGTCGACTATCGGCGCAGACATGTGTCCGACCAATGCTTGCACGGTGAGATAACCGTCAGCCAGACTGTGTTGCCAACTGATGTCGGCGCCCTCGAAGTAGTCGATGGGGGCGAGCTTGTACACTTCCTGTGGCGCGCGTGCCCACGGGTTGGCATAGCCGACGTAGCGGTAATCGGATACGAGGTAGGCGGGAAAGCCGAGCCGGCCCACGCGCAGCGTCGTGTTGTCGCTTATCTTGTAGCGCAGGAAGGCCCATTCCAGTTGTGGCCTGAAGTCGCCCTTGGTGTCCTGCTTGGCGACAAGCTGCGTGGTGGCGCTCAGCACTTGATTAAAGTTGAGGTCGAGCTGGCCGCCGATACGCGAATCGACCAGGACGGACCCGTTTTCGCGCGCGCCCCTGATCTGATTGGGATTGGTCAGCAGCACGTCGTTCGTGTCGGTGGCTGCGTAGCCGAGCGTACCGAAGCCGGAGAGGCGATAGCTGAAGCCATCCTCGGCGTGAGCCGCAGAAGCCGCCGCAAATGACATCGCGAGGACGGCGGCGAGATTTTTTACTGGTGACATAGTTGTTTCTCGAGTGGGAGTTGAAGGAAGGTGAGTGCTTTGCTGTATTGGGTGAGTCGGCATATGGATAACAAACTTTAGCCATGGCCGAACACCGCAAACTCAACTGCACCTGCCGTCCCCGGTTTCTCGATCTCGAGTCAGCGATCCAGCCTGAGCTGGGTTTAGTCGCACCAGAGGATATGCGCGAGTATCCCTTTAGCCCCGTTCGGCATGGCCAAATCTGCGTTGCGCGGGTTGTTGGACCGGACGAGGGTGGGCACGACGCTGCCAACGGCCGCCGCCCTACTGAGCTGATTTTTTTTGAATCGCGCGCTACGGATTGATTGATTCCGCCCGATAACATTTGAAGCGGACCCGTCGAGATTTCTCCATCTGGGGCTTCAAGTGGCCGAGCGAAAAGGTAAATTCTGTTTACCGGCGCTGGGGTCGACAATGCACGGAGTGCGGGCGAGCCATCACACGCTCACAGCAGCCACTCGATCGGCAGCATCCCCAATAAATGAATCCAGCCGCGTTGCCAGACGCTGCTGCCCGGTTCGGTGAGGTGCTCCACCTGTCGGCCGTCACCACGGTCGGTCCACATCAACTGCTCGTCGTCAGATAGCCGCACCTCGTATGCACTATCCGGGACAACGGTATCGAAAGTTGCGTCGATTTCGCGCGCCATGACTGGATCTTCGATGATGAAACCGAGCTCGGTATTCAGCTGCGCGGAACGCGGATCGAAGTTGAACGAGCCGACAAAGACGCGTGCATGGTCGACCGAAAAGGTTTTTGCGTGCAGGCTCGTCGCCGAACTGCCGCCAAGGATCTTACCTGTCAGACGCAAAGCCTTTTGCTTGACCGAGTTACCGGCGCTGCGACGCAATTCGTACAACTTGATCCCGGCCTCAAGCAGCGCCTTGCGGTATTTTGCGTAGCCGGCATGCACCACTGCCACATCGGTGGCCTCCAGTGCATTGGTCAAAACCGTGACCTGTACGCCGCGCGCAGCCAACGTGCTCAGTGTCTTGACGCCCGCGCGGGTCGGTACGAAATAAGGCGACACGATGTTCAAGCTGGTTTTCGCGTCATCGATGACCTCCAGCAGTCCCGGCAGCAACATCGCGTTGGCATCCGCCAAGCCCAGCCCTTTGTCGGGTGAGTCGCTGAGCATGCGCGTGGGCGACCATCGCAAGCTGAACCGGCCCGCCAGCAAGTCGTCGATGAAGGGCGATTCGCGCACCGCCATCCGATACGCGGCAGCCGCTGGATCGTTGGCCACCCGTGAGGCGACAAGAGTCAATTCATTCAGCGCCGCAGCTGGGGCGGGCTTGAACAGGCGCGCGACCGGATAGGACGATCCGCTAGCCCAGTAGCGATCGAAATCCTTCGACACGTCGTCAACCACCGGGCCGATCGCGATGACGTCAAGATCGGCGAACAGCACGCCGTCGGTGGCCCCAAAATACTCGTCGCCGACATTGCGCCCACCGATGATCGTCGCCTGGTTGTCGGCAGTGAAAGACTTGTTGTGCATGCGCCGGTTGGCGCGAGAAAAGTCGGTCAGATACGACAGTTGGCGCAACCGGCGAAAGACGAATGGGTTGAACAGCCGCACTTCGATGTTCGGATGGCTATCGAGTGCGGCCAGCGTCGAATCGAGCCCGGCGATATTATTATCGTCGAGCAGCAAGCGCACCCGCACGCCGCGTTCGGCTGCAGCGTGCAGGGCTTCGAACAGCAGCGTGCCGGTGAGGTCCTTGCGCCAGATGTAATACTGGACGTCGAGGCTTCGTTCGGCGGCCCGCGCCAGCAACATGCGCGCGGCAAAGGCGTCGTGCGCATCAGCCAGCGCGTGAATACCGGATTGCCCCGGATGCAATGTGACCTGTGGCGAAACGGCTTTGCCGAGCGTGGTTGACGAGGTGTCAGTCAGCACCGTGGATTCACTTCGACCTTCGAGCGAGGGCAGGCCGGTACAGCCTGCCAGCAGGCTCGTGCCAACGATAAGCGCAATGCAGGACAGCCGTGAAGTGCGACGCAATATTCGCCCGCAGAGCGATGGCTGCGCGCCGCTCAACGGGACGCAATTCAACGAAATTGGCGGTGTCATGCTTGTCCAGCGGCTTCGGCTGAGCCATTGGCGGCAGGCCGGCACGGATAAGATCTATCGCCGCGCGGTGATCCAAGACGCCTGCGTCCTGTTCGACATTCGCTTTTTTTAGAAGCATCTGGCCGCCCTGGTTCACGGGAATGGCCTTGAGGTGACTGAAAGCAGCGTGAACGAAATCGATCGCGGCGCCTTCCTTCAATAGTACCTTTTCACCTTTGTCGGAGAGGATTACGTTAGCTGGCATCTATTGCAACGGAGTTGTTTCAGGTGCACCCACGCAGGAGATACAACACCAGCAAAATCGGGATCGGGACTCCCACGAGCCAAAGCAAAATCCACCCTATCTTTCCTTCTTCTTTGTTACGCATGGCGCTCTTCCTTTCCTTCATCGGTTGGACTTTTTCTGCGTTTTTCATTGCTTTTATGCCAAGGTTCGAACCGACTTTTCCCGATCCCATTGGCGCGTCTTGGCCGCAGCAATAAATGCATTCCTGTCGTTGGCATCCACGACGCCCGCGTCCTGTCCCACATTCGCTGCTTTCAGAAGCGCCTGACCGCCCTGGTCGACGGCGATGGCCTTGAGGTGACCGAAGGCATCGCGCACGAAGTCGATCGCGGCGCCTTCCATCGACAGGACTTTTGCGCCTTTGTCGGAGAGGATGACGGCGACGGCGTCGAACAGCACGGAAGGCGTGCCCGCCAGTTGTCCGTCAGCCGCCAGCATCGAGCCGTCGGCAAGCTTCGCGCCGCCCACTTTCGGGGCGACGATCTTCACGTTGGCGCCCGCATCGGTCGCGGCCTTTTTGATCCTCTTGATCGCCGCGCCGTCCGAGCCATCCGCGATCAGGATGCCGACCGCCCGCCCCGCGAGCGTGTCCTTCATCTTGCCGATGATCTGCAATGCGGGTGATGGCGCCATTTTTCGCACAGGCGCTGCCGCCGCCGGCGCGTCGGGCATGGTGTCGAACCCGAGACCGACGGCGACCCGTTTGGCCAGATCCTTTTCGATATGAAGCAGGTGGCCGACCATGGCTACACGTATATGCGGATGTTCGACCTTGGACAACTCGAACACCAGCGCCGAAGCGATGTGCGCCTGTTCATACGCGGTCTGGCTGAGATAGAACTGCCTCGCCTGGCTGTAGTGGTCGGCGAAACCCTCGGCGCGGATACGGCCTTTGTCGCCGTTTTCTGTGATGGAGGCGCTGTGAAAACCCTGCGGCGCCTCGCGTGGCGAGGTGTCGGAGAGGGAATTTGGCTCGTAGGCGACACGGCCGGCTGGTTGCGCCATCTGCATATGGCCGTCGCGTTGAAGGTTGGCGAACGGGCACTTGGGCGCGTTGACCGGGATCTGGTGGAAATTGGGCGAACCCAGGCGTGAAAGCTGGGTATCGAGATAGGAGAACAAACGCCCTTGCAACAGCGGATCGTTCGAGAAATCGATGCCCGGAACGACATTGGCGGGACAGTAAGCCACCTGTTCGGTTTCAGCGAAGAAATTGTTCGGCCAGCGATCCAGCACCATGCGGCCGATCACTTTCAGCGGCACCAGTTCTTCGGGAATCAGCTTGGTGGCGTCCAGGTGATCGAACGGGAAGCTGTCCGCCTGCTCCTGCGTGAACAGCTGCACCGCGAATTCCCACTCGGGAAAGTTGCCGGCTGCGATGGCATCGAACATGTCGCGGCGGTGGAAATCCTGGTCGGCGCCGGAAATCTTGACGGTCTCGTCCCAGATGGTGGACTGCAGGCCGAGCTTGGGACGCCAGTGGAATTTGACGAAAGTCGATTCGCCGGCGGCGTTGATCAGACGGAAACTATGCACACCAAAGCCTTCGATCATCCGCAGCGAACGCGGAATCGTGCGATCCGACATGATCCACATCACCATGTGCATGGATTCAGGCGTGAGCGAAATGAAATCCCAGAAGGTGTCGTGCGCGGTCGCCGATTGCGGAAAGCCGCGGTCGGGCTCCATCTTGACGGCATGAATGATGTCGGGGAATTTGATGGCATCCTGGATGAAGAAAACCGGGATGTTGTTGCCGACCAGATCCCAGTTGCCTTCCTTGGTGTAAAACTTGACGGCGAATCCGCGCACGTCACGCGGGGTGTCGACCGAGCCGGCTCCGCCTGCCACGGTCGATATGCGCGTAAACACGGGTGTTTTCTCGCCGACCTCGGTAAGAATCCTGGCGGTGGTGTATTGCTTCAACGAGGCGGTCAGCTCGAAGAATCCATGCACGCCCGTCGCGCGTGCGTGGACGATGCGCTCGGGAATCCGCTCGTGATCGAAATGGGTGATCTTCTCACGGAAGATGAAATCCTCCAGCAGCGTGGGGCCGTGCGGGCTGGTCCGGAACGAGTTCTGATTATCGGAAAGTGCGACGCCTTGGTTGGTGGTGAGCACCGGGTGCCCGCCCCCCGCGACCTGATGGAGCTCGCCGCCGGCTGCCTGGTGTGTGCCTTTGGCCGGAGTGGAGCCTTTTTCCGGTTTGCGTTTTCCAGAATTATCCGTTGTCTTTGCTTTGCTCATGACCGATCTCCTGGGTGAGTCACGTCGGCCTACTGGCTGTCAGCGGCTGATGTGTGATGTGTGATGTGTCCGAGTCAAAGTTATAGGCACCAGACGATTTTTGACAAGCCGCGCCGGATCAAACAGCGTGTGTTTTTCCCGCTGTTTGGTGGTCACAAATGAATGTGCTTGTCTCCGCTGCACCTTAGGCAGGCATAACCCATGCGTCTGTACGGTGGCGTACACCCGAAAATATTGAACCGGATTACGCTGAACGCGTCAGACGCTGATCAACCACAATTAATGAACATTCCAGGCTGCTCTCCGAGGCTGCGACGGATAATCGAATCCTGTCTGGCGAATTCCCTGCCCAACAACACCGCTAAAGCAGTCACGTCGAACTGGACTCCAATGAACCGAACGAACCACCATGACTAACGCACAATGGTTTTTACTCGTGGGAGGTCTGCTGCTTGCCAGGGGCTTGACCGCGCCGCTGCTCCAGCGCCTGCCGGTCACTCCGGCCATTGTCTATCTGGCCGTTGGACTACTGGTCGGACCGACGGTACTCAATCTGTTTCACTTCAACCCGCTCAAGGAATCGGCGCTACTGGAAGTGCTGACCGAAGTGGTGGTGCTGATTTCGCTGTTTTCCGCCGGCGTCAAAATGCCCGTGCCGTTCAGCTTCGCCCGCTGGCGCACGCCGATTCTGCTGGCCTCTGTCTCCATGGCGGTCAGCGTCGGGCTGGTCGCCGCCTTTGCCTATTATTTGCTTGGCTTGCCACTCGGCGCGGGCATCTTGCTCGGCGCGATCCTGGCGCCCACCGATCCGGTGCTGGCGACCGACGTGCAGACCCGCCATCCCGGTGATCGCGACCGGCTGCGCTTCACCTTGACCTGCGAGGCGGGGATGAACGATGGCAGCGCCTTTCCGTTCGTGATGCTGGGGATGGGATTGCTCGGGCTGCACGAGCTCGGTGAATTCGGCCTGCGCTGGGCGCTGGTCGATGTACTGTGGGCCACCGTGGCAGGGGTCGCCATCGGGGTCGCGTCCGGCGTCGCACTCGCCCGTCTGGGACGGAAACTGCGCGGCAATCCACCCGTGCACAAGCTCATGGACGACTTCCTCGGGCTCGGCCTGATCGGTATGGTGTACGGCCTGAGCGTGCTGGTCGATGCGTGGGGATTTCTGGCGGTTTTTTTTGCTGCCGTCGCGCTGCGCCAGACCGAACTTAAACTCGCCCGCGCCGATCTGGTTCACCCGAATCCGCCACAAACCGACCCAATCGAACTGGAAGCGGCAATCGCAATCCCGGATAACGAGCCCGCGCCGACCGTCAGCGCTGGGTCGCTGGTATTCAAGGAACATCTGGAGCGACTCTCGGAATTGATGCTCGTCCTGTTGATCGGCGGCACGTTGTTTCTCGATTCCTGGAGCTGGCGTGCGGTGGGGCTCACGTTATTCCTGTTTATGGTGGCACGTCCGGTCAGCGTCTTCGTTGGCCTGATGGGCACGCGTACCTTATGGCCGATACGCGGCATGGTGGGCTGGTTCGGGGTGCGCGGCATCGGTTCGCTGTACTACCTGATGTTCGCCATTCAGCATGGCCTCCCCGAGGCGCTGGCGCTGGATCTGATCCAGTTGACGCTGATTGCGGTCACGCTTTCGATTCTCGTCCACGGCACCAGCGTCAAGCCGCTGATGAGCCTGCTTTCAGCTTACCGAAAGCGTCCACATCCGCCACCGCCATGAATATCCCCGCCGAGGACCGATGGCGAGTTGCTGGCGCTGGATCGAACCCGTGCGCTGCGGACCTTTTGACACCCCGGCAAGTCTATCAACCAACGTCGCGCTATGTACGCCGCCGTACAGACGGTGCATGGGTATGCGACTAGTCTTGAATTTTAATCGGGCGCGTCTATAAAAGTGTCCAGATGGTCACCGTCCTTCCCGGCTGCCGTACTCGTAGCAGAAAATGCGCATACAGTGGACAGTGGGCTGGAACAGTGGATGCCCGATTGGCAATACCGCCAGTCGGAACCCAAACCCAAGGAGATTGAAATGGACTGGAATATCGTAGAAGGCAACTGGAAGCAGTTCAAGGGCAAGGTGAAGACGCAGTGGGGCAAGCTTACCGACGACAACCTCGACGTGATCGGCGGTAAGCGCGATCAGCTGATGGGCAAGATCCAGGAGTCATATGGGATCACGAAGGACGAAGCCGAGAAGCAGATCAAGGACTTTGAAGAGAAGAACAAGGACGACCTCGCCTGATGTCCCGTCTGGCCATCCCTTCATGACACGTTTCAGACGGCCTGACGGCACGGGCTATTCCTCTCCAGGATGCACGCCCTCGCCGACCCTGCGATCCGCGTGCCACGCCGGTTCGTTGATTTGCTCATGAGCATGTTCATCACAGTCAGCCGCTTCCGCTGCGGCTCGACGGATTGCGGCCGGGAAGGAAACCTGCGCGTGAAGCGGCATCCCTGGTTGATACAGGGCCGGGGTGAGCGGCATGGCGGAGGACATGCCGCCATGGCAGCTGCCGCTGAAATCCGTGACGATCATCTCGACAGGCAGAAGACAAAGGCCGATGAATACGCATTCCGGAAAAACCCGTTGCCCTGGCTGACCAGGATGTTGCTCGGCGTGATCGCGTTTTCCAGCGCGGGGCTGGCTTTTGCCTCCGTGCCGCTCACACAACCCGCCGCATCGCTCCACGCCCAATACGCGTCTCTGGCTGAACGACTCCAGCACACCCCGTTCCAGCGTGCGCTATCCCTCGACTCGTCGGAATCATCGGGCGAATTGAAGGGCGACATCTACGCGCGGGTTGATTATCCGTTTGCCACGGTCAGCAAGGCCCTCAATGACCCGGCGCACTGGTGTGACGTGCTGATCCTGCATATCAACACCAAATACTGCCGTGCCACGACCGATGAGTCGACCACCGCCCTGGCGGTCAGTATCGGCAGAAAAACGCCTCAGCCTCTCAAAGAGGCCTACCTCATCGAGTTTTCCTATCGCGTCGCCGCGGCGACCGCGAAATACCTGGATATCCAGCTCGATGCGCAGGAGGGGCCACTGAGCACCCGCAATTATCGTATCCAGCTGCAGGCTGTCCCGGTTGGAAACGGCCAGACTTTTCTGCATCTCACCTATTCGTATGATTACGGCCTGGCGGGGCGACTCGCCATGAAGACCTACCTCGCGACCCTTGGCCGCGGCAAGGTAGGGTTCACCCAGACCGGCGGGCAATCCAGCGGCCAGCCAGAACACATCGGCGGCATGCGTGGCGTGGTGGAACGCAACACCATGCGCTATTACCTCGCCATCGACGCCTATCTTGGCGCATTGGCCACCGCGCCGTCTCTGCAGCTCCAGCAACGCCTGCAAAGCTGGTTCAGTGCCACCGAGCAATACCCCCGCCAATTGCACGAAATCGACCGGGCCGCTTATATGGATATGAAACGGAGTGAATATCTGCGCCAGCAGACACCGCGAAGCGTACGCAAAACGCCAGGCTGAACACGTCGGCGGATCAGCTCGCAGAAGCGCGGGCTCGATGTTGAACCGGTTTTAATCTGCGGAGGCACCCGTCAAACCCATGCCGAAACCAACTCCTATACTGTGAGAGGCGCCTTCTTTAATAAACGGGGATCGTCCAATAGTAAAACTGCGGCATTCCGGCGAAAGCCGGAAAGCTGGGCTAATGGTTTATTTTCGATCGATGAAAGGGAACGTAATGAATATTCTTGGCGCAATCATCCTGGTGGCATTGTTTCTGCTGGGTGTCTTCACCCTGGTCAACTGGCCGGTACTCATCGCGCCCACCACGCTGTCATTCGTGGCATTCGATATCGAGGGTCCGCTGGGCGTGATCCTGCTTGGCGTCACGCTGGTCCTGGTGGCGCTTTTCGTCCTCTATGCCCTGGCGCTGCGCACCAACATGTTAATGGAGTCGCGCCGCCACAATCAGGAGCTGGAGGCGCAGCGAAAACTGGCGGAAAGTGCCGAAACCTCGCGCATCCATGAATTGCGCACGCAGATCGAGCAGGAATTTGCGCAATTGCGTGGGGTGATCCTGGCTGTCGACACGCGCATGGACACGGTGACGCAGTCGACGAAGCAATCCATCGACGAGGCCACCAACAGCCTGGCCGCCCTGGTCGGCGAGATGGACGACAAGATCGATCGCGCGCTCGCGCGATAAGGTTCGAGCCCCTGCAACCGACCACGGTTGCAAGGGGGTTGGGAGGTCGATCCAGTTCCAGGCACGCCTCAGGAAGGGCGCCGGCATTCAGTCCGGAGGAGAGCGAAGCGGGCCACGACAACAATCGCGATGTGCTTGTTGTCGTGACCTCGGCTCACAGCCAGTACTCCCAGACCCGCGCGAACCATTCCTTGAGTCGCAGGCCGAGCGGGCGGCGCTGCCACTGCTCGAGCGTGATTGTGTCGGACGCCGCCAGATCCCGGTCGAACATCGCCTGCACCTGCTTGCCAAACTCCGACCCCAGCACGACCGCATTCAGCTCGTAGTTGTGCAGGAAACTGCGCCAGTCGAGATTGGTCGAGCCGACCGTGGCCCAGACGCCGTCGATCAGCGCGGTCTTGGAATGCAAAATCGCGCCCTGCCGTTCATGGATTTTCACCCCCGCGCGCAGCAGCCGGTCGTAGTAGTTGCGGCCGGCGTGGAACACCAGCCAGGAGTCGGTCTGGCTGGGCAGGATCAGGGCCACGTCGACGCCGCGTCCGGCGGCCGCTTCGAGCGCGTCGAGTAGCTGCGGGTCGGGGGCGAAATACGCATTGGTGATATTCACGCTGACTTCGGCGCTGGTGATGGCCGACAGCAGCGTGACATAAATCAGGCTGAAGGGGTCATCGGGCGAGCTGCCGATCGCGCGCACCACGTGCGGGCCCACGTGCTCGGGGGGCGGAAAGTAGTTCTTCTCGGGCAGCGGCTCGCCCTTCTGCTTTTCCCATGTGGCGAGGAACAGCTTCTGCAACTCGGCCACCACCGGTCCCTGCAGTTGCAGGTCGGTGTCGCGCCACGCCACACCGGTGTCGGGCCGATGACGTGAGCGCCGGCTGAACGAGCCGCCGGAGTAGACGCTGCTGATGTTGATGCCGCCAAGGAACGCCGTGTGCCCGTCGACGATCAGCAGCTTGCGGTGGTCGCGCTGATTCAACGTCCATTCCTTGCGTGACAGCAAGGGGTTGATGGGGTTGAATTCGAGCACCTGCACGCCGCTGTCGGTCAGTTGCTGGAACAAGGCCGGCGGTGTACCGAGAGTGCCCACGCTGTCACGGATGAGATTGACCTGCACGCCCTGCGCCTGCTTGACAATGAGCGCCTGCACAAAACGCTGACCGACCTCGTCGTCGTCGAGGATGTAGGTTTCCATGTTGATGTGGTCCTGCGCCGCCAGGATGGCTGCGTACATCGCCTGGTAGGTGGCCGGGCCGTCCTGCAGCAACAGGACCTGGTTGCCCGCGGTTAACGGGCTGCCGACAATGGCCTCTTCGCGCGCCAAGTGGTGGTCGAAGATGCCGCTACCCTGGCTGCGGTTCTCCAGGCGATCGAGGATCGCCTTGCTGTGCGCGGACGATAGCGGGCCACGTGCCCCTTCCAGTTGCACGGCCGGGCCGGGCCGGGCCAGATCGGGCACGATAGTCGGCAGGCTGCTGCAACCGGCCAGCACGAACAGAAAAGCGGCCAGCCAATACCACAGATACGACTGCCGACGCGTCGATTTCAGCGTCGTTGAAACCATCAACCCTCCATCGACCGCGCGCAGATGCGGTGTCACATCAGCCTGTCCACGCGACAACCCGTTACAGCCGTCCCATCAACAGCAGCACGATGACGATGATCAATACCAAACCCAGACCGCCGCTGGGACCGTAGCCCCAATTCCTGCTATGCGACCAGCGCGGAACGGCGCCGAGCAGCATCAGGATCAGGACGACCAACAGTATAGTTCCCAACATCAGACGCTCCTCGAATGGATGAATGGATTCAGTTCGCTTCGGGCGGCACCACGATTACCGTGGTTTGATCGCCGGTCGCACCGGTTTCGCCCTGGATACCTTCGTCGCCCTGGCTGCCGGTCTCGCCCTGATAGCCGGTTGCACCCTGGCTGCCGGTCTCGCCTTGCGGACCCGCGGGGCCGGGAACGGCGACGGGCGTGGCGGGCACATTGACCACCGTCGGCTTGTCGCAGGCGGCCAGGCTGAGCGTTGCGAGCAGAGCGGAAATTAATAGCGTATGGTTCATGGTCAATCCTTTTGAAGTGGTCAATCGTGGCACGAAGAGCATCAAGCCGTCCGCGAGAAACCGGTTCGACTTGGGATGTCGCACCCGGCAGATCAACAGCGTAAGCGAATGCCGCACGCAGTTCAGTGCGCTGGCGAACATAGAGACGATTGATCGCGTGAAGGGCCAATAAGCCCGCTATGTACGTTCGCGAACAGACCCGGATTCGACGGTGCGCCATATTGCGGGTTCGGATGTGCCGGGCGCCGGGATCGATCTCCCGGTTCGACACGGGTCCCGGCTTCCCCCTTACAGGATTCAGCAATGAATGCACGATCCAGGATCGCGCGGGTGATGGCCGGCGTGGCGATTGCCTCGCAAGCGGCCGCACAGGTCACCTTTTACGAACGTCAAGGCTTTGAAGGCCGGTCTTTCACCACGGAGGAACCGGTCAGCGACTTCAGGCGCCACGACGGACAGGGCCTTCATTTCAGCCACCCCTTGCCCGCAGAGGACTTCGCGCACTTGCTCGTTACCGATTATTAAGTCGCTGCAACAACAACAGCCCGGTATCTTCAGGATTTGATGGGATGGGCAGGCAGCCAGCTGCCTGTTGGAACGCTAAGCGGCGACTATCTGCCGCGCAGTTTATGCACCACCCGCCACGTTGCCCAGCCGCGCGTCAGCCATTTTCCGACGCCGGCGGCCCTGACGCGACCAGGCCGCAACACCGCCAGCAAGGCGACGCCACCGACAATCCAGGCGGGATGGCGCTTGATATAGCGCAGCGCGGCCAGCCCCTGGTCGGCCCGCGCCAGAGGCACACGCCACGGCTCGATGTTCTGCGCCAGCGCCATTCGTTGAACTGCAGCCTGTGCTACCAGGCGTTCACGTCGTTCAGCCAGGCGGATCAGTTTTTCGTTCATGATCGTCCTTTACGACCTGGAAACGAGCTGCTGCCGGTCTTTCAACAATTCCGACAGACTCGCCGCAAACAGTCTCGGCTTCGTTCTCGCTTTGTGCAGGGCGTACGCCCATGCCCCCACGCCCGCCGCCAGAAAGAATCCGGCAAGCGATCCCAGCGCCAGGAGGCGGTGGCTGTCCCAGAAAGCGACCACGAACAGGATCGTCCCCAGCACCACCCCCACCCCGATGAAAAACAGGGTGGCCAGTGCCAACACCAGCAGCGACAGTACATGTGCACGGTCTTCCTCCACGTCTGCGGACAGAAGATCGAGTCGCGTGTGCGCGATGGCAACCAGCGTGGCGGCCAGCGTACTCAGCGACTCGAGCAGCCCCCTGCTTTCGCCGGGCGTCTTCTCGCTCATGGCGAGCGACTAGCGGCGGCCGATGAGCAGGCCGATCACCAGGCCGACACCGGCGGCGGCGCCGATGGCTCTCCATGGATTTTCATGGACATAAACGTCGGTGGCCTTGGCTGCCGCTTTGGTTTTGACCAGCAGTGCCGCCTGCGCCTCATCCATCCTGTGTTTCACAACCCGAAGGGACTCTTCCGCCTTGGCGCGTATCTCGGCCATCTTCTCACCACCCTGGCTGGCCGTCGCCTTCAGCAGCGCTTCCGCATCGGCCACCACCACCTTGAAATCAGTGATCAATTGTTCTTTAGTGATGTCACCCAATAATTTTTCCATGCTTTTTCTCCATTGCCAGTTCTATCGTGCTCATAGGAGGATTCCTAATCGTATTGCTTTGCTGATTATCCGTCAGACTGGGCAGATCCGGTATACGACTATCCGGGTAGCAACCTGATTCGCCCGCAGGCTGAACGATGCTACTTGCGTACAAAAAGCAGGCCCACACCCGCTACCATCAACCCCAGACCGGCCCAGATCGGGATGTTTACCGTCTGCGTCTCCTTGACCGACATCTCGACCGGACCGATCTTGGCCTGGTGCGTGTCCTTGGTGTAAGTGAAGCCGCCATACGCCAACGCCAGGCCACCGGCCACGATCAGCACGATTGCCAACATCTTGATTGAGCTCATCCTATCCTCTCCCGTGGAAATGCATTTGTATTTGTATTGGCAACGGGAATCCGGATCAAGCAAAAACCGAGAACAGCCGGATCGCCACCGCCCGCTCGCCCCATCGCCTTAAAAACTTCAGAGTCTTTACAGGCGTCGACCCTGAATGACACGCACCAGTATCACCACGATTGCGATGACCAGGAGAATGTGGATGAAACCGCCCATGGTGTAGGCGGAAACCATTCCAAGCAGCCAGAGGACAATCAGGATAATTGCAATTGTTCCGAGCATTTTTCCACTCCCTATAAAATATAAAACCTGACAGACGAGCAGACTCGCTTCGAAACGTTTAGTTTGCCCGTCATGCTTGACGGATTTTCACACCGCTCACGATGTGAAAATAAACACCGCCTTTAGTACCGGCCAGCGAGCTGACGAAGCCGCTTAACCAATCGTCATCCGACTAGCGCGGAACGATGTTTCCGCTGTCGTCGGAAAGGATGATTTCCACACGTCGATTCAGTTGACGACCCGCGGCCGTGTTGTTGCTGGCAACCGGATGGGCATCGGCATAACCACGCGTTTCAATGCGGTCGCCGCTGATCCCCATGCCGACCAGAGCCGTCCGCACGGCATCGGCGCGTCGCTCGGAGAGCGGCTGGTTGATACTGAGGCTGCCGGTGCTGTCGGTGTGGCCTTCAATCAACACCTTGCGTTGTGGGTACTGGTTGAGAAAATCGGCCAGTTTTTGTACGTTGCGCACGCCACCCGACGACAGCTTCGCCTTGTTGACGCTAAACAGCACGTCGCCCAGCGTGATCACCATGCCGCGAGCCGTTTGCTTGGCATCCAGTTCCTTGAGCTGCTGCTCCTGCTGCGTAATCATTGCCTGGTCGCGCTCCGCCTGGGCGCGGGCCGCCTCCAATGCGGCCGCTTTCTCCTCGGCGGTCTGCTGGGCAATCAACGCCTGCTGCCTGGCCGCTTCGAGTTCAGCCTGTCTCGCCGCAATCAGTGTCTCGTCACGTTGCGCCTGGGCACTGGCGGCCGCCAACGCGGCAGCTTGCCGCTCAGAGTTTTGCTGCGCGATTGCGGCCTGCCGTCTGGCTTCATCGACTTCAGCCTGTGACATCGCCGCCTGCCGTTTGGCCGCTTCGGCTTCAGCCGTTCTTGCCGCAAGGCGGACCTGGTCGCGTTGGGCGCTGGCGTTGGCAATCTCCATCTCGGCGGCTTTGCGCCTGGCGGTTTCCTGCGCGATCGCCACGTGCTGACTGGTGAGATAGGCCAACTGACCGACCGCGACATCGTCACCCTTGCTCAATGCCGCATCCGCTTTGCTCAGTGACTCGCCGGCCTTCTGCAGCTCAAGCGGTGCCAGGCTCACGACCTGGGAGTTGGTTCGTGCGCTGCCGTAAGCGCTGCGCGCGTCTTCGAGTGCTGTGTTTTTCGGCGGCGTGGTGCTGCAGCCCGCGAGCATCGCAGCAGCGACCAGGCTTAAGGAAAGATAGTGATTTTTTTTCATGATGAGCTCCATTGACGGTTATTTGGATTGACGATCGATTTCCTGGCGCAGCACGCGAATATCCTCCTGCACTGCATCCGCGGCTTGTTTCGCCTTGGCTGAACGCGCCATCTCTGCAGCCAGCTTGGCGTCAACCTCCGCCTGTTCCGCCAGCCGCAAGGCAAGCTCATAATCTTTCGCGGCCACTGCCCGCTCGGCAGCATCCATCTTGTCCAATGCGGACTTGAGCTGCACCGGTGCGAACTGATTGCCCCCGGCGCTCATTGCATTGCTTACCGCAGCCCTGGAAACGGCCATCTGTTCTGTCGGCGCCGAGGTGCTTGCGCAACCCGCCATTAACATAACAGCCACGGCAGCCATGCCAATCCTGCGCGCCATTTGATTCAGTTTGGGGGAGTATGTGTTTTTCATCATCTTTTCATCCATTGGGTTGAGCATCGAACACAATCGTTGCAATGACCATTAAATGCGGTTGCAATACGATTGCAGCTATTAATCATAGTAGTCAAAAAAAAACGGGGTATTTTGCGTGCGCTCTGCATTTGGCTGGCGTCATACATTCATCCTACGAGCAACAATACGGAGAATAGGGGGGGGCGTCTGTGCGGCATCGCACATAGCCGATGTCATACGGCCCCCATCCAGCCTGGCTGGGCCTGCTGCTGCGCTATGTGCGATACCGTACCGACCCCATCTGTTTTTTTGACTATATTTCGATCAAGGCTTCGACACAGTGTGCGAGCAAGGCCCGTTCAGGTGTTGCCGCATCGCACTGGCCTGTCGGCGGGAAGCCGGGACCAAGCAGCTCTTGTTTTTCTTTCTTACCTTTGGAGAATCCACCATGAACAAATTTAGTAAAGTTCTTTCAGCAGCATTCCTGTCCGTTGCGCTGGTATCCGTCGTGGCTTGTGCGCCCACGGCGAAGAAGGAAGGGACCGGCCAGTACTTCGACAACAGCGTCATCACCGCCAAGGTGAAAGCGGCCTTGATTGAAGATCCCTTGACGAAAGCCCTTGAGATCAAGGTCGAGACCTTCAAGGGTGAGGTTCAACTGAGTGGTTTCGTGACTTCGCAGGCCGCGGCGAACAGGGCAGTCGAGTTGGCACGTGGCATTGCCGGCGTGAAATCCGTCAAGAACGACATGCGGATCAAGTAAGCAATCGTTTCTCCAGGGCCGCTGCCGGATTTTGCGTTTGGACGTGACTTGGCGGCATGAATTCACCCTGGGGTTTGATGGTTCAAGCAAGACCCGCAGGCTATAAGGCTTGCGGGTCTTCTCGCGTCTGGAGATCTCGCCACCAATAAAAACCCGCAGCGCCAGGCTTTACACGAGACTCTCTCAAAGCGTCAACCTGGCAAGCGTGATGCGGCAGAAATCAAAAAAACCACGATCAGCCCGCAGGCGGAAGCTTCTCGATCCAGGCGCGCATCTCAAGCGGGCGATGGAAGTAATAACCCTGGAAACGTTCGCAGCCTTGCTGGCGCAGGAAGGCAAACTGGGCTTCGTTTTCCACCCCTTCGGCCACCACATCGAAATGCAGGTGGTGCGCCATCGAGAGGATGGTCTCCACCAGGGCGACGTCATTGGGATCGTGCGGAATGTCCTGCACGAAGCTCTTGTCGATCTTGAGTTCGGACACTGGCAGACGTTTCAGGTAGGCCAGGGATGAATAGCCGGTGCCGAAATCGTCAATGGAAAAGCGCAGGCCGAGCGCTCCCAGCTCGGTCATGCGCGCCACCGATTCGGAGGCGTGTTCGATCAGCAGGTTCTCGGTGATTTCCAGCGTGAGATAGGTCGGGTCGGCACCGGTGGCGGCAAGGATCTCCTTGATCCGCTGCACGAAATCGGCCTGGTGGAACTGCCGCGGGCTGACATTGACGGCGATGCGCAGACCGCGGCCCTCGGCGTCGAGGCGGGCGATGAGCAGGCAGACTTCGTGCAGCACCCATTCCCCCATCGGCACGATGAGACCGGAATCCTCCGCCAGCGGAATGAAGCGGGCTGGCATCACGAGGCCGCGCTGCGGGTGGCGCCAGCGCACCAGGGCCTCGGCCCCGATCACCTTCCCGTCTCCATTCACCTGCGATTGCAGGTACAGTTCGAAGCTGCGTTCGCGCACCGCCTCGCGCAATTCGCGATCGAGCGCATAGCGCTCGGCGACCGCTTCCTGCATGGCGGGCTCGAAATAGGCCAGGGCATTGCGGCCACGCTCCTTGGCCCGGTACATGGCGGTGTCGGCCTAGCGCATCAGGTCTTCCACGCTTTCCGCGCCCTTGGGAAACAGGGTAATGCCGATGCTGGCGCCGGTCACGTATTCCTGCCCGTCGATGCTGATCGGGTTTTCCAGCGCACCGCGAATCTTCTCTGCCACCGTCATCACCAGCGCGCCTGCGCCCTCAAGGTTTTCCGCCAGATCGGGCAACAGGATCACGAATTCGTCGCCGCCCAGCCGCGCCACCGTATCGCCCTGCCGCATATAGTATTCCAGCCGCCCGGCGACCTCGCGCAGAACGGCATCGCCCATGGCATGGCCATGCACATCATTGATGCGCTTGAACTGGTCGAGGTCGACGAACAGCACAGCACCGTAGCGCCGCTTGCGGCGTGCGGCAGCCAGTGTCTGGTCCAGCCGGTCGAGGAACAGCACACGGTTGGGCAAGCCGGTCAGCGCGTCATGGTAGGCCAGACGCTCGATTTCGGCCTCGGCACGCCGGGCCTCGGTGACATCCAGGCAATGCCCGATATACCCCAGGAACTGGCCCTGGCTGCCAAAGCGCGCGCTGCCCTGGCCGATGATCCAGCGGTACTCGCCGCTGACGTGGCGCAGGCGGTATTCCATGGAAAATGGCTCGCGACGGTCGAAGGCGGCGCGATAGATCTCGGTGCAGCGCGCGCGGTCGTCCGGATGCTCGCCTTCGGTCCAGCCCTGCCCCAGTTCCTGTTCCAGGGTGCGGCCGGTAAAACGCAGCCAGGGCTCGTTGAAGTAATCGAATTCCATGTCGACCCCGGCGGTCCACACCAGCGCCTGTCCGCTGTTGGCCAGGGCGCGGAAATGCAGTTCGCTGTTGGCCAGTTCCTCGCGCAGCAAGTACTCCTCCGACACATCGCGAAACACCAGCACCACCCCCTGCAATTCCCCCCCGGCGCTGCGAATCGGTGCGGCACTGTCGGCGATGTGGTGACGCGCGCCATTTCGCGCCAGCAACGTGGTGTGGTTGGCCAGCCCCACCACCCGCCCCTCGCGGATGACGCGCGTCACCGGAATCTCCGCCGGTTCGCCGGTGAGCGCATTGTGGATCACGAACACCTCGGCGACACGACGCCCAAGGGCCTCGGCCTGGGGCCAGCCGGTGAGGTTTTCCGCCACCGGATTCATCAGCGTGACGCGTTCTTCGGTATCGGTGGCCAGCAGGGCGTCACCAATGGAGTTGAGGGTGATGGCCAGCCGTTCCTCGCTGGTGGCCAGGCTTTCCTGCGCCTCCTGGATGGCGCGCGCCATGGCATTGAAGTTCTCGGCCAGCACCGCGATCTCCTGCGGGCCCTGCTCCGGCACTCTCACATCCAGCTGCCCGCTGCGCAGGGCATTGGCCGCACGGCCCAGATTGCCCAGCGGAATAGCCAGGTAGCGATGCAGCAGCCATCCAAGCAAACCAATCAGCAACAAGGTGGCGATCAGGTCAGGGGCGCGCGCCTTGAACACGAAAGCGCGCATCGCCCGCCGCTCGCGAGTGAGATCGAAACCGATATACACCATGCCCAGTCGCTGGCTGCGCAACTGCTGCGGTTTGGGTTCCGCGGGGCGCGGGAAATACTGCATCGCGGCAACACGGCTGCCGTCCGGGCTGAGGGTAAAAAACGCCGGCAGCCGTCCTTGTTTCTCTTGCGCGAGGCGGCGCATATCGAAACCCGGCAGCACGTCGGCAGCGAGCCTGCCGCGCCAGGCAGTGCGGTGGGCCGCCAGCACGCGGCCGCTGTCGTCGAGCAGCAGCACGGCCTCCACACGCGGGTCGGTCGCCGCCAGGGCTATATCGTCTTCCACCAGGCCGCGGTTAGTTTCCCAGCCCTGCTCCGCCATGTGCGCCAGATGTACCGTCTGGATCAGGATATCCGCCCTGGCCCGCTGGTCGAGCTGTCCCAGGCGCTTGTGCAACGCATTCGCCACCGAGACTCCCAGCATCACCAGCGCCAGCAGCGCCAGCCCTATGGGCAAGGCGGTGCGCAGCGGCAAATGTCGCATCGTCATGACAAGGCCGGCAAAAAATACGGGGACGCCAGCCCTTCCAGTGCGGGATCCAGAGAATGCTTCCCAACGCGCGGCAAGGGGGACTGGCCGCTACAGGCGCTCGCCAGCGCAAGCGGCGCCAGTGCGCTGGTAACAAGAAATCGGCGGCATCCCTGGTTCATCTGTCCTCCTGTTACCTGGTTGCCCACAGCGCCTCCCGGAAGCGCGCTTTTTGCCGGGAAACCGATCCCCACGAGCCAAATTTGTTGTTTTCGACTCATGTGGCTTTATTCTGTCATGAATAAAGTTAAAGCCTTAAAGCAAATTCGTCAGCAGAGGAACGTCGATCCGCTATACGCATTGCTTCTTCTGCCTGAAAGACAAACCGAGATGAATGAATTGATCGCCTGGCTACCTGCCGAACTGGCCACCCTACCGCGCTACGTGGTGGCGCTGGCGATCGGCCTCTTGATGGGACTGGAGCGCGAGCGCAACCCGGCGGCAAAAGCAGGGCTGCGCACCTTTGCGCTGACCGCACTGTTCGGCGTGCTGACGACGCATCTGGCAACCGAACTGGGCGCGCTGTGGCTGGTCGCGGTGGGCCTGCTGCTGGTCGGCAGCATGATGATCGCGGCCTATCTGCGGTCACCGCAACCGACGGACGGCGACCCGGGCACGACGACGGTGGCGGCGCTGCTGCTGTGCTACAGCCTTGGCGTGCTGGTGTGGCACGACGAAATCCAGCTGGCGGTGATGCTGGGGATCGCGGCGACCATGCTGCTGTATTTCAAGCCGGAACTGCGCGGCCTGAGCGAGCATCTCTCGCGGCGCGACCTGCTGTCGGTGCTGCAGTTCGCGGTGCTGGCGCTGATCATCCTGCCGCTGCTACCAAACCAGAATTACGGCCCCTACGGGGCGATCAACCCTCACCAGGTCTGGTGGATGGTGGTATTGGTCGCGGGTGTCGGGCTGGCGGGCTATGCCGCGCTGCGCGTGGTCGGGCAGGAGCACGGTGCGGCGGTGCTGGGCCTGCTCGGCGGACTGGTGTCGTCCACCGCCACCACACTCGCGTTCAGCCGCCACGCCCGTGCCAGCAGTGCAATGATGCCGGCCGCGGTGATCGTCATCGTGCTGGCCAACCTGATGGTGCTGGTGCGCCTGGGCGTGCTGGCTGCGGTGCTGGCGCCGGAGGTGATGCCGCAACTGTTGCCGGTGCTGATCGGCGGGCTGGCCGTCGGCGGACTCGGCGCGGCCTATGGCGTACACCGGCTGCAGCCGCAGGACGAACTGCCCGCGCTGGCGATAGGCAATCCCACCGAACTGCGCACGGCGCTGGGCTTTGGCCTGCTGTATGCGGCGGTGTTGCTGGCTGCAGCGTGGTTGTCCGATTGGCTGGGCACGCGCGGACTGTACGCAGTGGCGCTGGTGTCGGGACTGACCGATGCCAGCGCCATCACGCTGTCCAGCCTGCGTCTACATAATCTTGGCCAACTGCCGGCGGCGATTCTGGTCAACGTCATCACGCTCGCGGTGCTGGCCAATCTGCTCTTCAAATCGATGCTCACCCTGGTTATCGGCGGCTGGCAGATGGCGCGATACGCCATCGCCGGCATGGGCGCGGCAGGTCTGGGCCTGGTGCTGGCCTGGGCTATAATCGGAAGATTTTCCGCTTAATCACCGAGCCCTAATCATGGAAGCCGAAAGCCTTAATCAGATCGAATCCAAACTCGCCGACCTGAGCGAGCGCGCCACCCAACTCAGGGGGTTTCTTTAACTACGCTGCCAAGAAAGACCGCCTGGAAGAAGTCGTCCGCCTGGCCGAAGCGCCGGATTTCTGGAACGACGCCGCCCGCGCCCAGGAATTGGGCCGCGAACGCAAATCGCTGGAAGACGTGGTGCTGGTGCTCGACCGCGTAGCATCGGGCCTGAAGGATGCGTCCGAACTGTTCGAGATGGCGCGCGAGGAGAACGATGACGACACCCTGGCCGCCGTGCAGGCCGATATCGCAGCCCTTGAAAAGGCTGTCTCGAAGCTGGAATTTCGCCGCATGTTCAACCACCCGGCCGACTCCAGCAACTGCTTCATCGATATTCAGGCCGGCGCCGGCGGCACCGAAGCCTGCGACTGGGCCTCGATGCTGCTGCGGCAATACCTGAAATACGCCGAGCGCAAGGGCTTCAAGGCCGAGCTGCTGGAAGAATCCGACGGCGACGTCGCCGGCATCAAGTCCGCCTCGATCAAACTTGAAGGCGACTACGCCTACGGCACCCTGCGCACCGAAACCGGGGTGCATCGTCTGGTGCGCAAATCGCCGTTCGACTCGTCGGGCGGACGCCACACCAGCTTCGCCAGCGTGTTCGTCTACCCGGAAGTCGACGACTCGATCGAGATCGACATCAACCCGGCCGACCTGCGCGTCGACACCTATCGCGCATCCGGCGCCGGCGGCCAGCACATCAACAAGACCGATTCCGCGGTGCGCATCACCCACCTGCCCAGCGGCATCGTGGTGCAGTGCCAGAACGACCGCTCGCAGCACAAGAACCGCGCCGAGGCGATGTCGATGCTGAAGTCCAAAATGTACGAAGCCGAACTGCGCAAGCGCCAGACCGAACAGGACAAGCTCGAGGCCGGCAAGTCGGACGTGGGCTGGGGCCATCAGATCCGCAGCTACGTGCTCGACAATTCGCGCATCAAGGACCTGCGCACCAACGTCGAAACCTCCGCCACGCAGAAGGTGCTGGACGGCGACCTTGATATCTTCATCGAGGCGAGCCTGAAACAGGGCGTGTAAGCGGCATTTCCATGTCTCGCAGCGCGAGCGTAGACTTTGGCTCGTTACGCACCAAGGAGCTGGCGATGAAAACAGGTGAGTTGATCGACGAAGTGACTTCGCTTCCAGTGGAAGAACGGGCACGTGTGGTGGACACACTTTTGCGCAGCCTGAATGCACCCGAAAGCGCAATCGATGCCGTCTGGCTGGAAGTTGCGCAACGCCGGCTTGCAGAATTGCGCCAAGGGCATGCGACGGCCATCCCCGGCGAGGCCGTGTTCGAGCGCATCCGCCAGCAATACAACAAATGAATTACGCCTTCCACCCGGATGCCGAGGTGGAACTCAACGAAGCCATCGAATGGTATGAAACGCGTGAACCCGGCCTCGGTCTGGATTTCGCGACCCAGGTCCACGCCGCCGTTCAACGCGCACTCGCCTTCCCGTTCGCCTGGCAGGAAATGAACAGTGATATCCGGCGCGCACTGGTACATCGTTTTCCCTATGGTGTTCTGTATGTTGCAGAACCAGACCACTTGCTGATCGTTGCCGTCATGCACCTCCATCGCCACCCTGATTATTGGCACAATCGAACAAGCTGACCTCCAACTGCTGCTTGCACAAGCAAAAGCAGCTTCCACCACTCTTTCCTGGTTAGCTTTTCTCCACCCTATCCCTCTTGGGTCATGCCATGCGCACCGAAACCCCCGTCACGCTTTTTCTGAAGGACTACACCCCACCCGCCTGGTGGATCGAATCGGTCGATTTGCAGGTTGCCATCCGCGACGACCACGCCGAAGTTCGGTCACGCTTGCGCTGCACGCGCAACCCGGCGGTTGCCGCCTGCGCGCTGGTGCTGAATGGCGAGGTGCTGGAACTGATCAGCCTCACGCTCGACGGCAGCGCGCCTGATGCGGCCCGCTACACCCATACCGACGACCTGCTGACGATCGCCGGGCCATTACCGGATGCCTGCGTGCTGGAAACCGTGGTGCGCATACTTCCCGACCAGAACACCCAGCTCTCCGGGCTGTACCGCTCGCGCGACGGCTATTTTACCCAGTGCGAGGCGGAAGGCTTTCGCCGCATCACCTTCTTCCCGGACCGGCCGGACGTGATGGCGAAATTCACCTGCACGGTGGAAGCCGACCGTGCACGTTTTCCGCATCTGCTGTCCAACGGCAATCCCGTCGCAGCCGGCACGTGCGACGATAACCCGACGCGGCATTGGGCACGCTGGGAAGACCCTTACGCCAAGCCCTGCTACCTGTTCGCGCTGGTCGCGGCGAAACTCGACGTGCTGGAAGACGAATTCATCACCGCCTCGGGTCGCAAGGTGCATCTTGCAGTGTATGTCGAACCCGGCAAGCTCGACCAATGCGGCCACGCGATGGCGGCGCTGAAAAAAGCCATGCGCTGGGACGAGCAGCGCTTCGGGCTGGAGATGGATCTCGACCGCTACATGATCGTCGCGGTGGGCGACTTCAACATGGGCGCGATGGAGAACAAGGGCCTCAACATCTTCAACACCAAATACGTGCTGGCGCGCCCCGACACGGCGACCGATGCCGATTACCAGGGCATCGACCGGGTGGTGGCGCACGAGTATTTCCACAACTGGACCGGCAACCGCGTGACCTGCCGCGACTGGTTCCAGCTGTCGCTGAAGGAAGGCCTCACCGTGTTCCGCGACCAGGAATTCGGCGCCGACACCCATTCGCGCGCGGTCACCCGCATCCAGGAAGTGCGCGCCCTGCGCATCGGCCAGTTCCCCGAAGACGCGGGGCCGATGGCGCACCCGATCCGGCCGGCCTCCTACGCCGAGATCAACAACTTCTACACCGCCACCGTCTACAACAAGGGCGCGGAAGTCATCCGCATGATCCACACCCTGCTCGGACGCGTTGGCTTCCGGCGCGGCATGGATCTGTATTTCCAGCGCCACGATGGCCAGGCCGTGACCTGCGACGATTTCGTCGCAGCGATGCAGGATGCCTCCGGGGTTGATCTGACGCAGTTCCGCCGCTGGTATGCGCGCGCCGGCACGCCGCGTTTGCATGCTGAAACGGCGTACGACGCTGCGACCCAACGCTGCACGCTGACCCTGACCCAACACCTCACGCCGACTGCCTACGAAAAACGGCTGGGCGAATCGGGGCAAAACATCGTCGATGGCACACTGCACATTCCCGTCGCGCTCGGGCTCGTCCTGCCCGACGGCAGCGACGCATCGCTGAAACTCGCCGGCGAGGTCGAGGCTTGCGGCACGACACGCGTGCTGTCGCTGACCGAGGCCACGCAGACCTTCGTCTTCGAAGCCATTCCCGCCGCCCCTGTCGCCTCGCTGCTGCGCGATTTCTCCGCACCGGTGCTGCTTGAACTGGAACAGACCGACGCCGAACTCGCGCACCTGATGGCGCACGATTCCGACGCCTTCAACCGCTGGGAAGCCGGGCAGCGCCTGGCGACGCACGTCCTGCTCGCCGGCATCGCGGCCGGCGGAACCGGCGCCGACTGGATTCCCGACGCCTTCGTCGCCGCTTGCGGGCGCGTGCTCGACGACGGCCTCGCCGGCGACCCCGCGCTCGCCGCCGAGGCGTTGAACCTCCCCGCCGAAGCCGTGCTCGCCGAAGCCGTGGTCGCCCTTGGCGGCACCATCGACCCCGAAGCCATCCACACCGCGCGCGTGGGCCTGCGCCGTCATCTCGCTGCCTGTCTGCGCGACCAACTCGAATCCGTGTGGACGACGCTCGCACCAAGCGAGGGGTATGCTCCCGACGGCGCACAGGTCGGGCGACGCGCGCTGCGCAACGCCTGCCTCGCCTATCTGGCCGAAAGCGATACCGACTATCTGAAATCCTCGGTCGTGCCGCGCCTCGTCGCCCAGCTCGCGGCTGACAATCACAACGCTAGCGGCAACATGACCGACGAGATTGCCGCGCTGGCCACGCTCGTCAACCTCGACCTGCCCGAACGGGAAGCGGCCCTGGCTGACTTTTACGCCCGCTGGCAAAACGAAGCCCTGGTCATCGACAAATGGTTTTCCGTGCAGGCCGCTTCCCGCCTGCCCGTCACCGTCGCCCAGGTGCGTGCGCTAATGCAGCACCCCGCCTTCGACCTGAAAAATCCCAACCGCGTCTACGCCCTCATCCGCGGCTTCTGCGGCGCCAACCCGCGCCACTTCCACGCTGCCGATGGCAGCGGTTACGCCCTGGCAGCCGACGTCATCGGGGAATTGCAGGCCATCAACCCGCAGGTCGCCTCACGCATCGCCCGCAGCTTCGACCGCTGGCGCCAGTTCGACGCCGGTCGCCAGGCGCATGCGCGCGCCGCACTGGAACGCATCGCGGCGGTCGAGGATCTGTCGAAAGACGTGGCAGAGGTGGTAGGGATTGCGTTGAAGGATTGATCGCTTGGGGTGCCGCATTGCCGGTGCGAAGCGATGTGGGCGACTGGCTTTCGATGCGGATTCAACCAATCGGCGCAACAGATTGTCCAAATCGCGCAGCGGGTACGTGATTACAAGACCTGCCCCGAACATTTGCCGTTGGTCTGTAGCGTGGATCAGTAACAAAATGGTGCTGACCCTGAGGTTCCCTGTTCTGGGTGCCCTGGGGCAGGCGTTGTACGCCCGGCAATCTGAGCGCGATGGGGCCTTGATCCATCATTCCGACCGCGGCTCGCTGGACGGATTCCACGGCGACAACGACCATGTTTCTTTCTCATTTCACCCCCTTCAAATTGTGGGGTGTTGCGACGACCGGTTGAATCCGCCCAGTATGTCTCGATCCGCTACAGCACTCGCCAGTCAGGCCAAAACAGCAGCATGACTTAAACCAAATGGCCTCCACGAAAGTCGGGGCGGTTCAATCTCCCTGATCGAAGCTCATAAAATTGGCTCTTAGATAACCCAAGTTTTTCATAGAATCTTGCCGCTACAGTTCCCTCACGAACGATCAGCGCGACATGTGAATTTGTTCCTTTCTTCTCCACCAACTGTCTTACAAGATCGCCAGCGATCCCCCTGCGACGATAGTAGATGGTGACAAATAGCTCCTGAAGAAAGAGCATGGAGCCGGTTTGCCACGGATAGCTGTAACCAAACACTGCCCCGACAATCTCATTATCACCCTCTACTGCGACCAGAGCCCCTTGAGGATCAATGTGAAAAAATGATTCTAGATATGCCGTAGCCCGCTCCTCAGACCAATTCTCGCAATAAGGCGGCTCCGCATAAATTTGGCGGAGAAACGCTCCGCACGGCGGCAAATCTTTTTTAGTACATTGGCGGATAGTAATCATCGTATGAAGTACTCCCATAAAAAGCACGTTGGTTAATCCAGATTACTCCCCCGCTGACGGGGAACGCGTGAAATTGTTGGTAACTGCTCCTGACCACCTTCGATTTGCGATGTTGTGCTACTTCCAACCTTATGCCATGAGGGTCTTCGGGTCAGGCACCATTGATTCTGTTATGGCGCCGTCGGCTTGGCGACTCGAGGCGCCAAGCCGACGGCGGAGTCATCACCCGCTGGGCGCGGTCTGGACGACGGGGGTGCCATCCGGTGCGAAGGCGTGCAGCATGCGTGTGGGAATCGCGAAGCCGATGCCGAGTTCGTCAAACACCGCCATGATGTTCAGGTTGATGCTCTGCTGCACATCCATGTACAACGTGTAGTCCGGACTCAGTACGTAATAGACGAACTCGAAATCGAAGCCGTATTCGCCGAAGCCCTTGAGATGCCCGCGATCCAGGCTTGCCTGCTTCTCGTCAGCGATGACCTGCTGCACGCGCTCGACAAGGGTCTGCACCTTTTCGCGTGGCGTGTCGTACGGAATCCGGAATCCGAACACAATCCGTCGCTGCTGCATACGGCTGTAATTGTGCACAAGGTTTTTCAGTAAATCGGCGTTGGACACAGCCAGTTCCTCGCCGGAGAGCGACTGGATTCGCGTGGACTTGATGCCGACCTTGGTGACCGTACCGAGGTCGCTACCGAAGGCGATGAATTCACCGACCTCGAACGGCTTGTCCAACCCGATGCTGATCGACGCAAACAGGTCGCTGAGCACATTCTGTAGGGCCAGTGCCACTGCTACGCCGCCCACACCGAGGCTGGCGACGAACGCGGTGATATTGACCCCCCCTCCGGCCAGCAGCGCCAACACCAGGGTGACCCACACGACAAATTGCGCGGCCCATACAAGTACCCCCAACATCACCGGGTTGGCGGGGCGCGTCTTGTCGTGGTCGGCTGACTGGCGCAGCGATGACACCAGCAGCGTGCTGACCCAGAAGGCGATCTGGATGCCCACCAGCACCCACGTCGCGAGATGCAGTGCCGGCTGGGCGCCTTTGATGTCCGTTGCAGTCTTGCCGAGAAACAAGAACTCGAGTGCCACCGCAATGGAGATCAGCAGCAAGAGCCAGCCCCGGGTGGCCTTGACGACCTTGGCAGCAACTATGATGCCGCGGCGTCCCGTACGTTTGGCGAGGTTGCCGAGACGCGCGCCGAGGATTGCCGCCGCGCTGTGCGCAACGATGTAGCCCAACAGTGCGCCACCTGAGGCGATCACCCACGAAAGCATGGAATTGCCAAGCCATTCGGTGTGGGTCAGCCATTGTTCAATCATGGAATCGTTGCCTCCGGTAGTTGACGTATGCGCCGGTTCAGGCTGTCGGTTTGGATGCCCGCCAATTCGCGGACTGCCAACACTGTGAACGCGTTTTCGGAATCGTCGTCGAGCATCGTCAGCACCGCTCGTGCCTTGTCTGCGCGGGCCTGGCGCAGCACGTCACGGTCGCCAGGTTCGCCGATCACCACATCCACGTCATCGGAGGGCCCGGTTTCGGACTCCTGCCGCAGCAGACAGGTTACGGGATGTCCCCGGTACGCCAGCCCGTGCCAGGTGTTGAGTGCCAGTGTTGTATTGCCGATGGCGACGAAATGGTTTTCGCGATTCATACGGATGCCCTTGCGAGTGACGATGCGTTGGAAACTACGGGTGACCAGCGATGCGATCACCGCAGCCAGTGAGGCGGCGAACACCGCGACGCCGAGTACGACGATGAGACCGCGAACCGTTTCGCTTCGGTGGTTTGTGGTGTGATATCGCCGTACCGCACAGTGCCCCGGTGACCATCGCGTAGTATAGCGCCGTGGCCTGATCGGTGATCTTCGGCTTGAAATCTGCACCCAGAGAAAACGCACCGAAGATCACGTACACCACCCGCATCACCATCGCGGCCGCTGTCTTGAAGAGCGCACTGCCGAATCACATCACGCTGTTCGATCTGGCGGTTGATCCGCCGGCGCGGTGGGATGAGCAGCGGGAGCGGGCCGGCAGTTCAGACGTCTGTCCAACCTGGTTTTATTGGGGAGGCCAAGCCGAAAGCATTCGTCAGGGCAGCATGGATTCAATATCCGAGGCGGCGGTGGGGTAGGCAAAGGTGGCGTGGCGGATGGCCTCGTCGGTCAGGCCGCTGCGCATGGCAAAGCCGAACAGGTTGATCACCTCGGCCGCATCGGGGCCAACCAGGTGGGCACCGAGAATGCGGCCACTGTCTTCCTCCACCAGCACCTTGTAACCGTAGCAAGTCTCGTTGACCCGGCATGCGGTAAACCAGCCGGGCACGCTTTCGTACTTGACCTTGAAGCGCAGGCCTTGCGCTTTCGCCTCGGCTTCCAGCAGACCCACCCGTGCGATCGGTGGCAAGCTGAAGACTGCACTGGGTATGCCGGTGTAATCGACGGTTGCCCGTTTATTTCCGAGCAGGTTATCGACCACGGCATGAGCCTCCAGCGCTGCAACCGGGGTTAACGGCAGTGGGCCACCGGCGGCGTCGCCAGCCGCATATACAGCAGGATTGGACGTACTGCGGAAAGTCTCGTCGAGCTTCAGCCGCCCGTTTTCGTGCGCGATGCCGGCCGCATCCAGGTCCAGGGCTTGCAGCGCGGGTTTGCGCCCGCCGCTGTGGATCACCAGATCGGTTTTGATGACAACGGGGCCCTCAGCGCCATCTGCTTCGACTTCGAAGCCATCACTCACCTTGCGCACGCCTTTCACCTCGTGACCCAGGCGTACGTCCACGCCGAGCATGCGAGTGCGCTCGACCAGCAAGGTGACCAGATCCGGATCAAAACCGGTCAGTGGCTTTTTTCCACGGTTGAGAATCGTGACTTCGGCCCCAGCGCGTGCCGCGATGTGTGCGAACTCGAAGCCGATATAGCCGCCACCGACCAGCACAATACGGCGCGGCAGCGATTCCAGATTCAGGAAGTCTTCGCTCAAAGCGAGGTGCTCGGCGCCCTCGATCGGCAGCCTGATCGGCTCGGCGCCGGTGGCGATGACAATCTGCCGTGCCTTGAGCGTCTTGCCGTCCACGACGACCGTGTCGGGCCCATTGAAACGGGCGCGACCGTGATACGCGTCGATTCCCTGCCGGGCATACGCCTGCTCGCGTTTGTCCGGCACCGGGTCGGTGAACGAACGCTTGTGGCGCTGCAGCGCCGCCCAGTCAATGCGCACACTACCTTGCACGGTGTCGATGGCGCCCATGCGCTCGAAGCCGTCGATCACTTCGGTGGCCGCGATCAGCATCTTTTTCGCGTCGCAGCCGCGCAGCGCGCAGGTGCCGCCGAACGGTCGGTGGTCGATGATCGCCACCGACCATCCCGCTTTGCGACAACCGAATGCGGTCACACTGGCCGCCGTTCCTGTGCCGATCACGATCAGATCATAAGTTTTGTCTTCCATCTCTGTCTCCTTCACGTGCAGGCGATGGTCGATAACGCCAGCCCGTGTCTGTATTGTCGCCGGGTGATGAAGCTAGCCGTCATCGCCCGTGACGACTGGCCCTGGAAGAACCCCCACGACGTCGATAGCCGTCTACCCAGAGCGCGATTGGCGCGGTTGCAGCAACTTCGCCACCAGGCCTGTCCATCCCGTCTGGTGCGAGGCGCCCATGCCGCGTCCGCTGTCGCCGTGAAAATATTCGTGGAACAAGATGTGGTCGCGGAAGAGGGGGTCTCTGCGTAGTTTGTCTGCGCCTCCATATACCGGGCGGTCACCTTGCTCATCCCGGCGAAAGATTGCGGTGAGCCGACGCGTCAACTCCTCGGCGACTTGATCGAGACGAAGCGTGCGACCGGAGCCCGTCGGGCATTCCACCTTCAGCTCCTCGCCGTAAAAATCGGCGAAACGGTAAAGGGCATTCAACAGCAGGTAATTGACCGGAAACCAGACAGGCCCGCGCCAGTTGGAGTTGCCGCCGAACAGGCCGGACGTCGACTCCGCCGGCTCATAACTCACGCGCACGGGCTGGCCGTCAAGAGAGAATTCATAGGGCTGATCCAGGTGGGCACGGGAGAGGGAACGCACACCGTAGTCGGACAGGAATTCGCTTTCATCCAGCATGCGTTGCAACACACGCCGCATGCGATGTGGGCGCAGCAGCGACAGCAGGCGGCGGTTGCCGCGACCGGGTTCCAGCCAATGGGATACCAGGGCGGCCAGCTCCGGGCGGTATTTCATGAACCATTCGAGCCGGCGCTTGAAGTCCGGCAGGCGCTCCAGCATTTCCGGCTCGATGATTTCGACCGCGAACAGTGGAATCAGACCGACCATGGAGCGCACCCGCAGGGGCTGCATGCGCCCATCCGGAAAACGCAGCACGTCGTAGAAGAACTGGTCTTCCTCGTCCCACAGGCCGATCCCCTGGTCGCCGATGTTGTTCATGGCCTTGGCGATGTAGAGAAAGTGCTCGAAGAATTTGGTCGCGATGTCCTCGTAGACAGGGTTGGTTTGAGCAAGCTCAAGCGCGATGCGCATCAGGTTCAGGCAGTACATGGCCATCCAGCTCGTGCCGTCGGCCTGGTCGACGTGGCCGCCGCCCGGCAGCGGCGAACTGCGATCGAACAGGCCGATGTTGTCGAGGCCGAGGAAACCACCCTGGAAAACGTTGAGCCCGCCGGGGTCCTTGCGGTTCACCCACCAGGTGAAGTTGAACAGCAGCTTGTGCAGGATGCGCTCCAGGAACGCGGTGTCGCCCTTGCCGCCGTTTGCGTCGCGCTCGGTCTTGTATACCTCCCACGCAGCCCAGGCATGAACCGGCGGGCTCACATCGCCAAATGCCCACTCGTAGGCGGGAATCTGACCGTTGGGATGCATGTACCACTCGCGCGTCATCAGGACGAGCTGGTCCTTGGCGAACGCGGGATCGACCATGGCCAGGGGGATGCAGTGGAAGGCCAGGTCCCACGCCGCGTACCAGGGGTATTCCCACTTGTCCGGCATGGAAATCACATCGGCATTGTTGAGGTGCCGCCAGTCGCGGTTTCGTCCCTGTCTGCGTTCTGAAGGCGGCGCTGGCAGGCCTGGGTCGCCATCCAGCCAGGGCGACACGTCAAAGTAATAGAACTGCTTGCTCCAGATCAGGCCGGCGAGGGCCTGGCGCTGGATCATGCGCGCGTCGGCATCGTCGATACCGGCCTGCAATTCGTCGTAGTAGGCGTCGGCCTCGGCCTGGCGCTGCGCCAGTATCTCGGTGAAATCCGCGAACGGTTGCTCCAACGCGGTTCTTGCCAGGCGCAGGCGAACGGTCACGCTGCCAGCGGCCGGCACCTCGAACACGAAGTTCCCGGCAGCCTTGGTGCCGGTGTGCGCCGGGTTGACGGCATCGTGCCGACCGTCGACCACGTAATCGTGGAATGCGTCCTTGTAGTAACCCTCATCCGGGATGCCATACAGGCGCGGTGCGTTGGTTTCGTTGTCGCAGAACAGCAGCTCGGGGGCACCATCCAGAGAGCAGTAATAGGTTCCCAGCTTGGCATGGCGTGCCTCGATACCGCCCGCGTCGCCGATCGACAACTCCGGTTTGGCTTCCGGCTCACCCCACGACCAGTCGTTGCGGAACCAGAGCTGCGGCAGAATATGCAAGGGTGCGGCGTGCGTTCCCCGGTTGTGGGCGGTGACCTGCATCAGGATGTCGTGAGGGCCGGCCTTGGCGTATTCGACAAAAACGTCGAAATAGCGGTCCTCATCGAAAACGCCGCTGTCGATCAGCTCGAATTCCGGCATCTCCCGACTGCGGCGTTGGTTCTCCTCCAGCAGCTGCGCATAGGGAAAGGCGCGCTGGGGATATTTGTAGAGCATCCGCAGATAGGAGTGTGTGGGGGTGGCGTCGAGGTAGTAATACAGCTCCTTCACGTCCTCGCCGTGGTTCGCCTCAGTGTTGGTCAGGCCGAACAGGCGTTCCTTGAGAAAGGGATCCTGCCCATTCCACAGCACCAGGGCCAAACACAGGTGCTGGTACTTGTCGCAGATGCCGCCAATGCCGTCTTCGCCCCAGCGATACGCGCGACTGCGCGCCTCGTCGTGGCTGAAATAATTCCAGGCGTCACCGTCTGCGCTGTAATCCTCGCGCACGGTGCCCCATTGGCGTTCGCTGAGATACGGCCCCCAGCGACGCCACTCCGGGCTGTCGTGGGATTGCGCCACGCTGCGTGCCTGTTCCACGCCCGCTGCGGAATGACTGCGCGATGAACGCTGCGTATTGTGCTGCGAGGCTGCCATCTGATCCATCCTCCGACTGCCAACGACGATGCAGAGCGAGCCTGTGTGGCGGGATTTCTGCGAAGCTTCGAGTTTGAGAATAGCACGCAGGTTACGTGAACGCGGGTCGGCGGAGAACCTCCAGAATTGCTGCCGGAGAAGGAAAGGTTACCCGGTTTGAAGCGGGGAGAAAAAAACCAGGCAGAGACCCTATTGGCGGTGTTTGGCGCCACTATCGGCTGATTTTAGTGTTTAGCGGCTCCTACCGACCCCTATGCACAGTTTTAAACTATGTGCAGTTGGTGTTTGCGGCTGCCTTCCAAGTCAAGTGAGGCAAGTGATTTGGTGAGGTAACGTCAGCCAAAGCTGGACATAGTTTTTGCGGAAGGATGCAGTGGTGGTCCCACATAAGGAGACCATCATGGAATTCAAAGCATATCCGAGAAGTATCGTTGATCGGCCAAAGGGAAAGCTCGGGCCGGTGGACAAGGAACTGAGTCGCTACGACGAGTACATGGATCACGTACGCGGCCTGGCACCGAAGACTCGAAGCATGGCCGTGCGGATTGTCGGTCGGCTGTTGTCTTCGCAGTTCGGCGATGGCCCCGTCAAGATCGCTGCGATCAAACCCGACCATGTACGCGGCTTCTTCGCAGGCCAGGCCAAGCTTTACAGCAAGCCGGCCAATGCCGGAACAGTCGTTGCGGCATTGCGCGGGTACTTCCGCTACCGCGCGTCGCGTGGCGATGCGGTACATGGGTTGGTTGGTGTTCTGGCCTACCCTGCCAATTGGCAACTGTCATCGCTACCCAAGTCCCTGACGGCCGAAGAAGTGGAACAACTTGTCGGAGCGCTCGGCCAACCCGGTCGCTCCATGCGGCGCGCCGACGCCATTGTGCGTTGTGCGCTCGATCTCGGGCTACGAAGCTGCGAGGTTGCTCAAATCGGCCTCGATGACATCGACTGGCGTGCTGGCACCATTACGCTGCGTCACACCAAGGGCCGGCGCGAAGATGTACTGCCACTGCCGGCAGTGACTGGCAAAGCCATCGTCGCTTACCTGAAGCATGAACGGCCCAAGACGGACAGTCGCGCCGTCTTCGTGCGGCACAACGCGCCGCGTGGATGGCCCGTCGGCCCCGATCTGGTGCGGAAAGCGATCCGCCAAGCCTACGCGCGCGCCGGGCTGCCCTACACACGTTCGCACCTCCTGCGTCATACGATGGCCAATCGACTCCTGGCCGGGGGATCTTCCCTAAAAGAAGTGGCTGATGTTCTGCGCCACCGCTCGCTGAACACCACCATGATCTACGCCAAGCTGGATAGTCGGAAACTCATCGAGGTTGCCCTGCCGTGGCCCGGGAGTCCGTCATGAGGCCGGTTTCGCTACAAACGCGAATTGCGCAATATTCGGACGAGCGGCGGCGTCTCGGATTCTCAGGTCGTTCCGAGGTATATGAGCTGCGCGGCTTCGCCAAACATGTTCGATCCGTTGGTCATCGCGGACCGTTGACGGTTGAAGTCATGGCGCAGTGGGCAAAGTGCGACAGTCACGGCAGTAACGATCCGCTCACCTGGGCACGCCGACTGAAGAAGCTGCGCACTTTCCTGCGATGGTTGCAGCAATTTGAGCCGCGCACTGAGGTTCCAGACGATTCCATCTTTGGCTGTATGCCGGAGCGGCTGGCACCGCATATTTACAGTGAGCAAGAGATCATCGATTTGCTGGCCGCCGCTCGGCGGCTTGGTCCTGTCAATGGATTGCGAGCCCACGTTTATGAAACGCTCTTCGGCCTGATCGCCAGCACCGGAATGCGAATCTCCGAAGCGCTGTCGCTGCGTAACGAAGACGTGAATCTCAAATACGGTCTGCTCACCATTCACCAAACCAAGTTCGGCAAGTCGCGCCAGGTGCCACTGCATCCCAGCACGGTAGCAGCATTGAGCCGGTATCTCTGGATTCGCAATCTCGCCGGCGATTTTGCACAAGATGAAGCACCTCTCTTCATTGGGACTCGCGGACGACGACTTGGCCTACCCATGGATAGCTGTCAGGTGCATCGTGTCTTTATCGCGTTGCGTACGCAGTTGGGTTGGTGTAACCGTGGCGCCCATCATGCCCCTCGCATCCACGATTTGAGGCACACATTCGTCGTGCACCGCATCATGCTATGGCAGGCTCAAGGGATCGATATCGATCAGGCAATGCTGTCGCTATCGACGTACGTCGGCCATGCGATGGTAACCAATACGTACTGGTATCTCACGGCAGTGCCGGAATTGATGGCGCTGGCTGGGCAGCGCTTCGAGTCTTACATAGATCAGGTGGAGATGCCCAATGGCTAAAACTATCGCGCCGAAGCCACCATCCTTCGCCTCTCTGATCCAACAGTTCTTCTCCGAGTATTTGGTGGAGCAACGCGCCGTCAGTCCGCGCACGGTTGCCTGCTATCGCGATGCGCTGATGTTGTTCCTGGATTTCGCCAGTACGAAATTGAAGAAGGCACCGACCAGTCTGAAGCTCAATGACATGCAGCCTGAGCTCATCCTAGCGTTTCTGGATCATCTGGAGTGCCAGCGACATAACGCGGTGCGTAGCCGCAACCTTCGACTCACCGCGCTGAGAGCGTTTCTGAAATTCGCCGGCCGACGCGATGTCGCTTCACTGCACGTGGTCGAGCGCGCACTGGCTGTGCCAATGAAGCGCTTCGAGCGCCCAATGCTGGGATTTCTCACACGCGAGGAAATGGTTGCGGTCTTGGGGCAGCCCGGCGAGACTTGGACCTCACAGCGCGATCACTTGCTCTTGGCAATGCTCTACAACACTGGTGCTCGGGTCTCGGAGATCATCGGCGTACGTGTTGCAGACGTCATTCTCGACGGTGGCGCCTGTGTCCATCTGCACGGGAAAGGCCGCAAGCAGCGATCGATTCCGCTTTGGCACACCACGATCTCAGAGATTCGTAGTTGGCTTCGATTGAACCCATCTTTGCGTGGCGAGGCAGCTTTGCTACCGAACCGAGACCAGCAAGCAATGTCGCGATCGAATGTCGTTCAGCGCTTGGAGCTAGCCGTGGCGCGCGCGGCCATTCAGCTACCCAGTATCCTCCAGAAGCGGGTGTCACCACATACGTTGCGTCACACAACGGCAATGCATCTCCTGCAATCGGGCGTGCCGTTCAACGTGATTGCGCTATGGCTCGGGCACGAAAGTGCTACCACCACGCACCGCTATGTCGAAGCCGATCTCTCGATGAAAGAAACAGCGCTCGCCCGTTTGGATCCACCCGACACCACGTTGCGCCGATTCAAGGCACCAGATTCTCTGATGCGATTTCTTCAGACGCTGTAACTATGTGCACCTGCGCCGGCCTAAACCAGGGCCGGCGCTGACAATCCCAAATTGACTGCACATAGTTTCAAACTGTGCATAGGGGTCGCTATGCAGAGGTGTACATAGCGACCCTAAGCTGCCTGTCGGGCTAACCGCCGGATTTGTCCGGTCCTCGGCCGAAGCGGTCATTTGCCCAGCACTGCAAATACGTCTGCAATTGGCTGCACACCGGCCATTGGCTAGAAGAGCTGCTGAACGGCCGCTTGTATGGTTGAGGTGGTGTTATCGGAATATCCGTTGATGCCACCGAAAGCGGCCTATTCAAAATCCCACTCCAGACCTGTCGACGATAACCTAAGCTGACTTTCACGGATTTCGTAGACGGGGAGCGCAATGCCCATGGTGATGATGGCCAGGCCGAGGCCGCTGCCCAGATAGAGCAGGCCTGCGAGCAGCAGCGGCGACAACTCGCCGACCAGCAGCTTGACCAGCGGCGTGCTGGCGCCGAACAGCGCGGCAGCGGCGAAGGCAGACCAGATGGCCCCACGTGCATTGCTCATTTCATCCACGATAGGCCAGCAAACGCAAAGCGTTCACCACCACCACTACGGTCGAGCCCTCATGGATGAGTACTGCCACCCCGATCCCCGCCCAGCCGAACAGGGTGGCGGGAACCAGCAAGGCCACCACGCCCAGGGACACCCACAGATTCTGCCGAATAATGCGCTTCGATGCGCGGCTCAAGGCCACGGCGAACGGCAGTCTGGAAAGGTCGTCGCCCATCAGCGCGACATCGGCGGCTTCCAGCGCCACGTCGGTGCCGGCGCCGCCCATGGCGATGCCGACAGTGGCGCGTGCCATGGCCGGCGCATCGTTGACGCCATCGCCGACCATCGCCACCTGGCCGTAGCGCTGCGCGAGTTCCTCCATGGCCTTGACCTTGTCTTCTGGCAACAGACCCGCTTTCACTTCGTCGAGACCCACCGCGTCGGCGATGGCGCGGCCCACGCGCTCGTTGTCGCCGGTAAGCATGATGGTCTTGCGGATGCCGGTCTGATGCAGACGTTCCAGCACCTGCTTCACGCCCTCGCGCGGCGTGTCGGCCAGGGCCACCACGCCCAGAAACTGTTCGTCCATCCGGATCAGCATGATGGTTTTGCCTTCCGTCTGCAGGCGCTCTGCGTGCTGCTGGACCACTTCGGGGATGGCTTCGCCGTCAAACAGCCTGACGTTACCAATGGCTATTTTTTGCCCGCCAAATTCAGCACGCACGCCTTTTCCGGTCACGGCTTCGACCTCCCCGGCTTCATCCCAACTTAAACCGCGCCCCTTCGCCTCCGTCACCACCGCCTGCGCCAGGGGATGGGCGCTGCGGCTTTCCACGGCGGCGGCCACGCTCAGCAGACGCGCTTCGTCGCCGCTGATGGCGATGACGTCGGTCACCTTGGGCTTGCCGATGGTCAGGGTGCCGGTCTTGTCGAAGGCGATGGCGGTGAGCACGCCCAGACTTTCCAGATGCGCGCCGCCCTTGATCAGCACGCCGCCGCGCGCGGCGCGTGCGATGCCGGACAGCACCGCTGAAGGCGTGGCGATGGCGAGTGCGCAGGGGGAGGCCGCCACCAGCACGGCCATCGCGCGGTAAAAGGATTCCGCAAAAGGAAAGCCGAACAGTGGCGGCAGCACGATGAGCAGTACGGCGCCCACCAGCACGACGGGTACGAAGATGCGCTCGAAGCGGTCGGTGAAGCGCTGGGTGGGCGATTTTTGCGTCTGCGCCTCGGCCACCATCGTAACCATGCGCGCCAGCGTGCTTTCCTGCGCCAGCTTGGTGACCTCGATCGTCAGCATGCCTTCGCCGTTGACCGTGCCGGCGAACACCTTGTCGCCCGGCTGCTTGTCCACCGGCATGGATTCGCCGGTGATGGGCGCCTGGTCCACCGCCGAGATGCCTGATGCCACCTGGCCGTCGGCGGGGATGCGCTGGCCGGGTTTGACCACCACCCGGTCGCCGCGCTGCAAGGCTTCGACCCGCACCTCGATCTCGGCACCATCGCGCTGCACGATGGCGGTCCTGGGCGCCAGTTCCGCCAGCGCCTCGATCGCCTTGCGCGCCCGGTCCATCGCCATGTGTTCCAGCGCATGACCGAGGCTGAACAGGAATAGCAGCAGCGCGCCTTCTTCCCAGGCGCCTAGCGCTGCGGCCCCGGCCGCTGCGACGATCATCAGGATGTCGATGTCGAAGCTGCGGCTCTTCACACTCTGCCAGGCGTCGCGCAGGGTATAGAAACCGCCCGCCGCATAGGCACCCAGCAGCAGGCCGAGCGAGAGGGCGCGCGGCGCGTCGGCGAGGCCGGTCAGCCAGCCGGCCAGCAACAGCAAGCCCGACACGCCGCTGAAAATAAGCTCGCGATGCTCGGCGAACCATCCGGCCTCATGGCCTTCCTCAAGCACGGCATAGCCGAGCGCCTGGATGCGCTTGATGATTGCAGGACGCCCGATTTTCTCGCTGTCGAATTCCAGGCGCAGGCGTTCCGCGGCGTAACTCACGGAGGCTTCCAGCACGCCATCCATGCGTTGCAGGGCATGTTCGATCACCGTGGCGCAGGTGAGGCAATCCATGCCGTCGATGCGCAGGCTCTCGTGACGAAACCGGTCTCCGATCTTCGCGCCGGCCGCCTGCGCCAGTTCGCGCACCCGGCTCACGCTAAATTGCTGCGGATCGTAGTGCAGGCACAGGCGGGCGCTGCCGTCCTCGCGCACCAGGTGCACTTTTTCCAGGCCTTCGGCCTGCAGCAGTTCCGTCAGCCGCCCTACGCAAGCGTCGCGCTCGTCGGGGATTTCCGGCAGGACCAGGGATAAGTCCAGTTCAAGTTTTTCAGCCATGCTGCTACTCCTTATAGAAACCATCGATTTCGACGCGGGGTTGCCGCTATGCGGCCAAGGGCAGCCACTGGTCAGGAATTTACGCCGAACGGCTGCTTCCAACTTCGGTGAATGCGTGTTCCCGACCCCTATGCACAGTTTGAAACTATGTGCAGTCAATTTGGGATTGTCAGCGCCGGCCCTGGTTTAGGCCGGCGCAGACAATCCCAAATTGACTGCACATAGTAAAAAACTGTGCATAGGGGTCGGGAACACGCATTCAC
>DATKUP010000068.1:0-2304 GCA_035530575.1 Thiobacillus sp.
CCGATGCCGCCGACGCAGTGCGCCGAGAGCCAGAACAGCCATCAGCGCCAGGGCGAGGAAGGGCAACGCGGTCAGATTGACCGAACGCCAGCCCCAGGCGTTGAGCAAGCCGCCGGCGGAGAACGAGGCGAGACTCACCGCTCCGAACACCAGGAAGTCGTGCGCCGCCTGCGCCTTGGCCCGCTCGCTGGGGCGGTAGGCTTCGGTCAGCAAGGTCGTGCCGCCGATGAACAGGAAATTCCAGCCGACACCCAACAGGATCAAGCCGGAAAGGAAGTGCAGGAATTCGATCCCGGCCAGTGCGATGGCGACATGTCCGCCCAGCAGCATGATGCCGACGGCCATGATGGGCAGCACGCCGAAGCGGCGGATCAGGTTGCCGGTGAAGAAGGACGGCGCGAACATCCCCAGGACGTGCCACTGGATCACCGTGGCGGAGGCTCCCAAGGGCTGACCGCAAATCTGCATCGCCAGCGGCGTCGCGGTCATCACCATGATCATCACGGCGTAGCCGACCGCCGAGCCAGTCAGGGCGGTGAGGAACACCGGCTGCCTCATGATTTCCGGCAGCGGCCGGGCCGGATCGCGGCTCTGTTCGACCACGACGGGAGGCAGCGCAAGGCGCGCCAGCAGAACCAGGGCCACCACGGTCAGGCCGAACAAGGCCAGGTAGGACGCCATGAACGGCGTGGGGCCGATCCCTTGCGTCGCTCGGGCGAGGTTGGGTCCGGCCAGCGCCGCCACCACGCCGCCCGCGATCACCCACGAGATGGCCCGGCTCTTGAAGTCGAGGCTCGCCGCATCGGCAGCGGCAAATCGGTAGTACTGCGCGAAGGCCTGGTAGCCCCCGATCAGCATGTTGGCGAAGACGAATAGCCAGAAGCTACCGAGCCCGATAGCCCCCGCCGCGCTCAGCCCGCCCATGCAGCCGAGGACGGTTCCCAGCATGAATCCGGCCTTGCGGCCGAAGCGCCGCATCAGCATCGAGGCGGGAATCATGGTGGCAGCCGCGGCCACCATCATCATGGCAATCGGAAGCGTGGCGAGGCGCTTGTCGGCGGCGAGCTTCAAGCCCACCAGGCCGGAGAGGGTGATCACCATGACCGATGCGGTTTGAAACAACGCCTGCGTGCCGGCGAGCAACAGCACGTTGCGCTGCTCGCCGGCAGTCGGGTTCATGGCAATGCCGAGACCGCGGCCGGATCCCGATTTGCGGCAGAGCGAGGGGCGGTCAGGATGCGTCCTAGCAGGATACCGAGCCGATACAGGCGCAGCTCGCCCCGATCGAAGGCTGCCCACCCCGCGTCATCGTCGAGCGGCTGCGTCGCCACCAGCGCGCTATCCTCCGGCCAATCAATTTTCGGTTGGTCCCCGCCGTGCCGTTCCAGATAATGAAGCCCGTCATGGCCGTAGGCGATCAGGTGCTCGCCGTCCGACATCAGGAAATTGAACTTTCCGTGCGCCGCGACGAGTTCGCTGATCGTGGCGAAGGTCTGCAGCCAGGCAGCCGAGCCGGGCAACTCGGCGCCATCGAAGCGCTGCGCGATATAGCCCAGCAGATGGCAGAATGCGTATTCGGAATCGGTCTGCCCGCCGGGTCGGCAGACCGGATGCTCGCGTGCCAACTCCAGCGCGACCACCTCGGGAACCAGGCCGTTGTGCGCGAAAGCCCACTCCTTGCCGCAGCACTCGCTCAGGAAGGGGTGGGTGTTGGTGAGCGTATTGACGGGCGGATAGTTGGCCTTGCGGACGTGGGCCAGAATCAGGTTCGAGCGCACCGTCGAACACAGCTCCTCGAAGAGAGCGCTGCCGGCAGCCGGCTCCGGCGCCTTGAACAGGCGGAACGATGCCCCCTCCCGATAGGCGATGCCCCAGCCATCGGGATTGTCCGCGCTCCGTCCCCCGCGCAGGCGAAACGTCCGCATCGCGTCTGCCGGCGTGAACGGGGCGCTGGCGCTGATTCCGAAGAGTTCGCACATCTGACTGGCACTGATTCCGAAGAGTTCGCACATCTGTTCAGATCACCGCCCGATTGTCCGTCGTTGCCGCGGCCCGGCCGTTCAAAACACCATCACCTTGTCGGCCCAGATCGTCCACTCGGTCAGCTGCTCCATGCTGCTGCGATGGCATCCCTCCACCAGATCCTCGTCCGCGATGCCGCGCGCATCCATGCAGGTGCCGCACACGCCGACCTCTCCATTGCGCCGGATCACCGCGCCCAGCATGACGCCGATGTTGTAGTAGCCCTGGGGCAGCTTTTGTCCGGATTTCGCGCAGGCCGCCGCGTCGCCGATCAGAAACACC
>DATKUP010000069.1:0-1711 GCA_035530575.1 Thiobacillus sp.
TTTCAACCTGTACGACTGTCAGGCGATGCCGGAGTGGTCGCGGAGCCGTACAGACACGATTCGCGTCAAGGTCAAAAGCGCGGTGGCCTATGGCAAGTACAGCGTCAAGGCGACGGCGCTTGGACAGTGGGAAGACCCCACGTTCACGGTCAACGCTTTCACACCAACGGACCTCGACTGGCTGATCGACATCGACTGCCCTGTCGACTTTCAGGAGGTGATGGGCCGGTGCAACTCGCCCAGCGACCTGACGGGCTACTCGAAGATCAGGCATATGTACCGCTCCACCTTGCAGCAACAGGGCGAAACCGACCTGGACTTCTTGGGAGAGGCGGACACCGCTGGCGTGCAGACACAGACCTCGTGGAGCTGCGAGGATGTCGTGACCATCGTAGTCGTGGACTCTGAGGAACAGCGCCAGGGTGTCACCGAGACGCAGGCGTTCAACGACATCGCGTTCTTGGCAGAGGGCCGATGCGAGGGCGACTGTGGGCGCGAGATCGGGGACGGCGAGTGGGGCGTGGCTGTGGCTGACAGCAACTACGGGTCAGCGACAGCGAACGTCTGGTACACGGACGACACAGGCGCGACGTGGAACCTGGCGGCAACCGACCCGTTTGCCGCGAACGACGCGGACATCAGCTCGTGCGTTATCCTGCCTGGAACGGTCGCGCCACGGTTCATCGTGTTCCGCGGCAACGTCTACGCCAGCTATGGTGCGCGCGCCAGCATCAGCGATGACTGGGGCGCAACGTGGACCGAGGTTGACCTGGGGGGCAACACCAACGGCTCCTACATCAACGGCGCGTTCGCGTTCGCGGTTGGCCTGATCTACGCGGTGGGGAACGGCGGGTACATCTACTACTCGGAAGACCGTGGCAGCACCTGGACGGTCATCACGGGAACGACCACGGGTACGGCGGTCGAGCTGTGGGACATCCACATCCCGCCCGATGACAGCGCGACCATCTTTGTTGTCGGGTCCAGCAACGTCGTCATCACGTCGGCGGACAGCGGCTCGTCATGGGAGGCGGTCACGGGTCCGGCAGACGGCACCGAGTCGCTGTATGCGGTTGACGTGGATAGCGCCTACCGCGTGTACGTTGGCGGGCAGATGGACGCCAGCGAGGAGTGCCTGTGGGTGTCTGAGGATGGCGGCACGACCTGGACGGCCCTGACCTTTACTGGCAGCACGACTGCTGACGGTGAGGTTCGGCGCTTCCGGCAGTGCCCGCGCGCGCCACGATCGCACAAGGTGTTCATCCACGGCGCGAACAACGGCTCCACGCGCCGGTGGGGGCCGGGGACCAGCTTCCGCATGTTCCGAACGCTGGACGGCGGCGGCTCGTTTGAACGGCAAGACCTCGTGACGAACAACGGCCTGAACGGACTGAGCGTGGTGGACATCAACCACGCCTGGGCCTGCGGTGAGGTTGTCGATGGGTTCGGTGAGATTCAGCGGTTCTGGCCGACCTAGCCAGGCCGCCAGTAGAAAGGACAGCTAGATGGCGACGTATAAGGACGTAGAGCTGAGTGGTGGGCGCACGGTGCGCGTGTATCGTGCGCCCACCCGGCGCATCGTGGCGGCTGTGGAGAAACAGTACCCACGCCCGCAGGCACCCGTGGTGAAAGAAACCCTGGCAACGGGGAAAGAAGTCACCATGCGCATCGACGACGACCCGCAGTATCTGGCAGACCTCGCGGCATGGGA
>DATKUP010000070.1:0-12168 GCA_035530575.1 Thiobacillus sp.
GAAGCGCGCACCCGCCGGCACGTCGCCGTATCCGGCCTTCATGCAGTTTGTCTATCTCCAGCTGGAGCGCGACTATCGCGAGCAGGATCTGCGCAGCGAGGGTTTGCGCATCTTCACCACCCTGGATCCGTTTGTGCAGCATCAGGCCGAGCAGGCTTTGGCATCGCGCCTCACCGCACTCGAGAAGTCGCACCGGCTGCCCGCCGATACCCTGGAGGGGGCGGTGGTGGTCAGCAGCACGCAGACCGGCGAGATACAGGCAATGGTCGGCGGCCGTGATGCGCGTTACGCCGGATTCAACCGGGCGATCGATGCACAGCGCCAGATCGGCTCGCTGATCAAGCCCATCATCTATCTGACCGCGCTGGAAGACCCGCAGCACTACACGCTGATCACGCCGCTGGACGACAGCCCGCTGGTGTGGAGCCAGCCGGGCACCCCCGACTGGAAACCGAACAACTACGATCGCAAGTTCCACGGCCAGGTGCAGTTGCGCACCGCGCTGGCCCAATCCTATAACGTCGCGACCGCGCGCCTGGGCATCGGGCTGGGTGTCCAGCGTATCCTCGACAAGCTGCCGCTGTTCGGCATCGAACAACAGCCGCCGCCGTTTGCCTCGTCGCTGCTCGGCGCGTTCGGCTTGTCGCCGGTCGAGGTCTCGCAGCTTTACCAGACCTTTGCCGACGGCGGCTTCCGCACGCCGCTGCGCGCAATCCGCACCATCGTAACGGCCGACGGCAAGGCGCTGCAGCGCTTTCCGCTGAATGTCGCGCCGGTCGCCCCGCCGGGTCCGGTATATTTGCTGACTGCGGCGTTGCAGGGCGTGGTGCGCGATGGAACGGCGCAATCGCTGGGCAACTGGGTGCCCGCCGATATCAATGTGGCGGGCAAGACCGGCACCACCGACGATCTGCGCGACAGCTGGTTTGCCGGTTACACCGGCGACCGCGTGGCGGTGGTGTGGGTCGGCCGCGACGACAACCAGTCCACCGGACTGACCGGCTCCTCGGGCGCGATGACCGTCTGGGGGGAGCTGATGAAGAACATCCAGCCCGAACCGCTGCAACCGGCAATGCCGGATGACGTCGAAATGGTTAATGTCGGCCCGGTCAGCGGCCTGCGTTATGATACGGGATGCAAGTCGGGGATGTTGCTGCCCTTCATCAAGGGTTCTGCCCCGACGGCAATTTCGCCCTGCGACGCTTCGTCCGCGGATGTCTCGGCCGCCAAGGCTGAAGCGGCAACCGGGGTTCAGCAGGATAGCGGCAAGAAAAACTGGTTCCAGAGGTTATTCGATTGAAAAACATATACGTTCTACTTTTCGTTTCGGCATGGCTGCTCGCCGGATGCGCAAGCGTGGCAACGCAGCCATCCGCAGCGCCGCCAACCGCAACCGGGGCAACGCCAGAGGTTCAGGCACCGGGCGGTGGAATCATTATTGCGCCGGTACCGCAAACGGCCATGTCGGGCAACAGGGCGGTCATTGCGCTGCTCGACCAGGCGCAGACCGACATTGGGGCCGGGCATCGCGAAGCGGCGGACGCAGCGCTGGAACGCGCGCTGAATATCGAACCGCGCAACCCGTGGCTGTGGCATCAGCTTGCGCAATTGCGTCTGGACCAGGGACAGTATGCACAGGCGATCACGCTGGCCGGCAAGTCGAACAGCTTCGCCGGAAGCCAGAACGATGTGCAGGCCGCAAACTGGCAGGTAATCGGCCAGGCGCGCGTCGCGCAGGGCGACCGGGCAGGCGCCGAGCAGGCGTTCAAGCGTGCCGCGGATTTTGCGCAACAGGGCAAGACGGGTCAGGGTTCACTATTCAATCTGCCGTGATCGCGCGATGGAAATGAAGAAGATCAATTCGGGAAGGTTGCGCGCGATCGGCTACGATGGCCGCAGCCGGATTCTGCAGGTGCAACTCGACGATGGCAGCACGCTGCAATACAGCGGTGTCGGCGAGGACAGCTGGCGCCGCTTCAACAGCTCGGGTGCGGCCTGGAGCTTTTACCGCGACAACATCGAGGAAGAATTCACCGCGAAGCGCGTTTCCGGCAGCGCTCCCGCGGGCAATAATCCGCTCGACGATTTATTCCGCAAAACCTGATCAACCCTGGGGCACACCGGTGTCCAGGCGGATTCCCTGCAGGGGTTGTGATGGACAGTCCCCGCCCCTCCCGCGGTTAATTTACCCGCACATCAAATGTCGATTGACACTGCCGTCACCCTGACACGATAATCCGTCCATGTTTACTTCTTCCCCCATTCGTCACGTCCGAGCCTGCCTGTGCGCAAAACCGCGCATGGCGTGGATTTGCACGCGAAGTGGTCCGGAAAGTTAGCGCTCTAGCATTATTTGCTCAAGCAGTTCCCCAAAGGCCACGGAAATTATCTGTGGCCTTTTTGTTTGTGCCGTTCGTCCTGTTTGAAGCGGCGAGAACGGCGGCAGTTTGTTATTTTGGAGAACAGGTATGTCGCTTCCGGCTGCATTTGTTTCAGTCATTCTGATCTGGTCAACCACGCCGCTTGCAATCAAGTGGAGTGCAATGGGTGCCGGATTCAGTTTCGCGGTTTTCGCGCGCATGGCGGTTAGTGTTGTGTTGTGCGCGGCGTTGCTGGTCGTGTTGCGCATCCGCCTGCCGCTGCACCGCAGGGCATTGCATAGTTACGTGGCGAGTGGTACCAGCATGTGGGGAACCATGGTGCTGGCCTATTGGTCGTCGCAATATGTCAGCTCGGGCATGATCTCTGTGCTGTTCGGTTTGTCGCCGCTGATCACCAGCCTGGGTGCGATGATCTGGCTCAGGGAGGAATCGCTCACGGCAAACAAGTTGGCCGGCATGTTGTTGGGGCTGCTGGGACTGGTTCTGGTGTTTCGTGGCGGACTCAACCTGGGCGATGGTGCGGGATTGGGCGTGGTCGCACTATTTGTGGCAGTGACATGCCAGTCGCTGGGGCTGGTGTGGATCAAAAAAGTGGCCGATGACAGCCCGCCCCTGGCAACCACATTCGGGTCGTTATCCGTCGCCTTGCCGTTATTCTTTGCGGCTTGGTGGCTGGCCGACGGACACTGGCCTGCCGTGTTGCCGGATCGCGCAACGGCAGCAATCATTTATCTCGGCGTGTTCGGTTCGGTGCTGGGTTTCATGTTGTATTACTACATGATCAAGCATATGGACACGGGGCGTATCGCACTGATCACGCTGATCACGCCGGTGCTGGCGCTGCTGCTGGGGCATGGCTTGAACAACGAAACCGTGTTGCCGAATGTGTGGCTCGGAACCGCATTTATTCTGTTGGGATTGTGCCTGCACCGCTGGGGCGCTCAATGGTGGATACATTTGTCGACGGCAAGCAAGGCAGAACAATGACGCCGGAAATGAAAGCCGGCAGGATAAGCACTGCCTGCGCAGATAGATTACAATTTTTTCCGGTGGCGAAGAACCGCCAGGCGCAAACCGTATTCGAGCGCCGGCAATCCGGGTAGTGGTCACGGCGGGGCAAACGTGACCTGAGTCCGGCTTTTGATTTGTTTTCCCTGGGAGACAACCATGAACACTGATCCGTTCGAGCAATTCAAAAACAAACAACGCGAAACATGGACACTGGGCAACTTCGGCGAGATGGCGGTATTCACCACGCCGGTGGCCGGCCATCTGGTGCGCTTTGCCGGGGTGAAGAGCGGACAGGCGGTGCTGGATGTCGGAACCGGGACCGGCGTGGTTGCGATCACGGCGCGCAATCTGGGCGCCAAGGTGACCGGGCTGGACCTGACGCCCGCGTTGCTCGCGCAGGCGAGGGAAAGCGCCGTAGTCGCGGGGCATAACGATATTGAATGGCATGAAGGCGATGCCGAGGCGCTGCCGTTTCCGGACGCTTCATTCGGTGTCGTGCTGAGCCAGTTCGGCCACATGTTCGCGCCACGCCACGATGTGGTGGTCAGCGAGATGTTGCGCGTGCTTAAACCCGGCGGCACGATTGCGTTCGCGACCTGGCCCGGCGAGCAGTTGATCGGCCGCATGTTCGGCCTGAATGCAAAGTATGTCCCGCCACCCCCGGGCATTGTTTCGCCGGTGCAGTGGGGCGATGTCTCCATCGTGCGGCAACGTCTGGGCGATAGCGTGACACGCCTGCATGCCGAACGTGGCATCATGGGCATCCCGGCGCTCACCCCGAAACATTTGCGCCTGTTCCTCCTGGAAGCCAAGACCGGGCCGTTCATGCAGACCGTGAAAGCGCTGCAGCACGACCCGGCCAAACTCGAATCCTGGCGCAACGAGATGGACGAAATGCTGGGCGAATACCTTCAGGACAATGTGGTCCGCCACGAGTACCTGTTGATCCGGGCGATCAAGCTGTGAAGATGGTCAAGGCCATGATTGTTCCGCAAGCCAAACCAGCGCGCGCAATTTGCGCTGGGCAGCATGGTTCGAATTTAATCTGAAAGGAGCATCCCGTGATCACCATATCGCCGCAAAGCAGGGAAAACATTCTTGTCATCGGCGTCACCGGAAAGTTGACCGACAAGGACTACAAGGAAGTGCTCATCCCCCGCCTCGAAATGATCATTCAGGCACACGGCAAGGCGCGCCTGCTGCTGGACATGGGAGACGAGTTCCATGGCTGGGAAGCTGCGGCAGCGTGGGATGACGCGCGCTTCGGGCTGGCCCACATGAATGACTTTGAAAAAATGGGCGTGATCGGCGGCCCCAAATGGGTAGAGTGGTGTTTGAAGATCGGTGCTGTGGTAATAAGCGGCGAGATAAAAAACTTCCCCGCAAGCAAACGGGAAGAAGCAATGCGCTGGATAAAAAGTTGAATCAGAACCCCGGCATCGCACCATCGTCCATGCATTGAAAGCTGCCACGCTTACCTAGAAACCGAATTGCCTGAATACACGGATCTTGATGAAATCCAACACGACCAGATAAGCCAGCACCAGGATCATCAACCCCGAGACCAGCCACAGCGGAATGGCAGTCATCAGTATCCCCTGCGTGGAAAGAACAACCACCGCAATAATATCCAGCAGGGAAGCCAGCAACAACCACCGGCTGGGGGTCGACTTCCAGAAGTGGCTGCGCTCGCGCACCAGGTAGACATTGCCCTGGCCGGTAAAAACCAGCATCACGAAGATCAGCGTCTGTAACTGGCCCAGCGGCAAATGCAGCCAATCGCGCCCGGCAAAAAATACCGAAAATGAAAGGACCAGCACCAACCCCGCCAGGATGCCCGAAGTCCGCATCAGGCTGGGAATATTCCAGCGCTCGGGTTTGCGTGCAAAGGAAACGTGATCCGTGGCAATCGACATCGTGACGAAATCATTGGTGAACAGCAGCAGCACGACCAGCAGCGGCGTGATCACGAACACGCCCGTCAGCATCACGCCGACGCTGAGGAACACGGCGATCTCCATGGTCTTGATGATCTTGTTCATGGTATAGGTGAGCATGCGCTGGTTGATGCGCCTGCTGGTCTCCACCGCCGCCTTGACGTCCGCCAATCCGGGGTTGGTCAGCACCAGGCTTGCGGCGGCCTTGGCGACATCGGTAGCACTGGCCACGGCGATGCCGACCTCCGCCTGCTTGAGCGCCGGGGCATCGTTCACGCCATCGCCGCTCATGCCAACCACATGCCCGCCTTGCTGCAATGCCTGGACCAGACGAAACTTGTCTTCCGGCAATACCCGCGCAAACACGTCATAGTCCAGCACGCCTTGCTGTATCGCCTGCTGCAGATTTTCCGGCGCACATACCCGGGTGCCGATGCCCACCTGTTCGGCCACCGCCCGGGCCGTCGCGGGGCCGTCGCCGGAGACCATCAGCACCCGCACGCCCAGGTCTTGCAGGTCGCGGATCAGTGCCTGCGAATCCTCCCGCGGCGGGTCTTGCAGCGCCACCAACCCGGCGAGTTGCAAGCCGTTGCTGCCGGTATCGGTGGCGATCGCCAGCACGCGTGAGCCATCCGCGCCCAGCCGCCCCACATCCGCGCCGATGCCGGATTCACCCCCGACCAGCGCGACGATTACGCTTGGCGCTCCCTTGAGCACGCGCAACTTTTCGCCGTTGCTTTGGTATTCCGCTTCCGAGCGCTTGGTCTCCGGATCGAAGGGAATAAAGCTCAAGCGTTGCGGCAATCCGGAAAGCAGTCCGCGCGATCGCGCCGCATCCAGAATGGCCATATCTATCGGGTCTTGCGTTGCCTGGTCGCAGGCAAGCGCGGCCCAATACAGCAGGTCGTTGTCGGTATAGGGCGAGCAGGAATGAAGCGCGCTGAGTGCCAGCCGGTTTTGGGTGATGGTTCCGGTCTTGTCGCTGGCCAGCACATCCATCGCAGCGGCTTCCTCAATGGCCGATAGCCGCGTCACCAGCACACCGTTCCGGGCCAACTCAACCGCGCCGAGCGCGGTTGCAACGGTAAAGGTTGCCGGAAGCGCAATGGGCACCGAAGCCACCAGCAGGATCAGCGCGAAAGGCAGCACCTCGGTTATCGCAATGCCGCACATCCAGCTATAAATCAGCAATGCGGCAACCAGTATCCCGTCAAGCGCAACCAGATACCTGACGATGGTCATGATAAGTATCTCAAGGTGGCTTTTCGTCCTGGCGCTGCGCACCAGTTCGGCAGTCTTGCCGAAATAGGTACTTGAGCCGGTCGCAATGACTTCACCCGATGCCTCGCCGCGTTTCACGATGGTGCCGGCGTGCACCGTTGCCCCCGCCCCCGCCTCAACCGGCAGGGATTCGCCGGTGAGCGCGGATTGATCGAGCAATGTCTGTCCGTCCAGCAGGCGTATGTCGGCAGGAGCAAGATCGCCCATGCGCAGATGCACCACATCTCCCGGCACCAATTCCTGCGCGGCCATCTGTTGCCAGACTTTGTCGCGCAGGACGCGCACCTGGATCGCCAGACGGCTTTTGAGCAGTGCCAGCGCATTGTTGGCGCGATGCTCCTGGGCAAAACCCAGCACGGCATTGAATACCAGCAGGACGGCAATGATCGCCGCTTCGTCGACCTTGCCTATGGCGAACTGCAATGCGATGGTGGCTTCCAGCATCCAGGGAACCGGTGCCCAGAATTTTTTCAGGAACAGCAGCCAGGGGTGCGGGTGATCTTCCGCCACCATGTTGGGGCCGTACTTTATCAGCCGTTGCCGGGCTTCAGTGCTGGTGAGTCCTTGCAGTGGGATAGCTTCGGGCATCGCTCACTTTTGATCGGGGTTGGCCGGCAGAAGTCCCGGGGGGGCGGTTTTCAGCTGCCGGTTACGGACCAGCAGGATCGGCACCGCGCAACCGCGCACGATGCCTTCCGCCACACTGCCCATCAGCAGATGATCCAGGCCCGTCCTGCCGTGGGTGCCCGCCACGACAAGGTCTGCCGGCCAGGTACCGGCTTCCGCCACGATGGCTTCGGCCATCCTCGCGCCGGGGACTTCGGTTTCAAGCAATTTTATTTCGGCATCAATTCCGCCGGCGCGAGCCGATCGCTGCGCCTTGTCCAATATCCCGCGCCCGATGTCTATCCATGTTTTCTCGATTTCGGGCGATAGCTGGGTACTGTTGTAGATGGCGATCTTGTCGACCACACAGACAATTCGCAGTTTGGCGTGCTGATCCTTTGCCAGGCCGATGGCTTCAAGCAGCGCAAGACCCGAAGTGGGACTGTCGTCCACCGCTGCCAATATGCGTTGATACATGACTTTGATCCCTTCAGATAAAGCACAGCAAAGTGCGGTGATTATATTCCGCCTTTGTCCTTCAGCCATTTTCCGGCGTTGCCGGAATCCGTATCGGCAAACCGTTCAGGCGACGCGATCGTGCGGCTCGTACCCGGCGGCAATCGCGTCGAGATTGTCCAGCGCGCGGAAGCCCATCGCATCGCGGGTCTCGACCGTCGCGCTGCCGATATGCGGCAGCAGGAAGGTATTCTCCAGCTCGCGGTAGCCGGGATGGATGTTGCCCGGTTCCCCGTTGAACACATCGAGCCCGGCCGCGGCGATTTTGCCGGAACGCAGCGCGGCGACCAGCGCATCATCATCGACCACGCTGCCGCGCGCGGTGTTCACCACGATCGCGCCGTCGGAAAGCAGCGCGATGCGTTCGGCATTGAGCAGGTGGTGCGTCTCGGGCGTGGCCGGGCAATGCAGGGCCAGAAAATCGCAGTGCGGCAGCATCGCCTCGACGCTACCAAAATAGGTCGCACCTTTTTCCAGTTCGAGTGCCAGGCGGCTGCGGTTGTAATACAGAATGGTCATGTTGAAGCCGCGGCCGCGCTGTGCCGTGGCCTGCCCGACACGTCCCATGCCGACGATGCCGAGCCGTTTTCCGGTGACCTGTGTTCCGAGCATGAAGGTGGGGCTCCACGATTTCCATTTTTCGGCGCGAATCAGGCGTTCGCCCTCGCTGGCGCGCCTTGCCGCGCCGAGCATCAGCAACATGGCGATCTCGGCGGTGGCGTCGGTCAGCACGTCGGGGGTGTTGGTGACGATGATGTTGCGCGCCCTGGCCGCGGCAAGGTCAACGTAGTCAACGCCGACCGAAAAGCAGACGATGGCTTTGACGGATGCCGGCAGGCGCGCGATCACATCGGCGGAGAGCTTCTCGGTATGGCAGGGAAGGATGATGTCGGCGCCCTGAGCCAGTTCGATCAGTTTATCGGTACTGTACAAACTATCGTCACGGTTGAACCGTGGCCGGTAATCCCGGAGCAATCTGTCTTCCACGGCTTGCGGCAATTTGCGGGTAACCAGTACCACTAATTTGTTGTTCATCGACAGCCCCTCGCGCAATGGTTGAGCAGAGCCGCAATATTAGCAACATTACTGTGTTGCGCAACGCGGAGCACGGTGATCTTCATGCTTTGACCCACACCTGACCCGCGTCTATCCTCACCGGGTAGGTGCGTATCGGCTGATCCGCCGGTTCGCAGCTAGGCTGGCCGGTATCGAGATCGAAATAGCTGCCGTGCAGCGAACATTTTATTTTCCCATCCTTGATACAGCCGAGATACAGCGAATAATCTTCGTGACTGCACATCTCATCCACGCAATGCATGGTGCCTGCCGAGTTGCACAGCAGCAGACGTTTCCCGCCGACGGCGATGCGTTTCATCTGTGCCGGTTTCAGTTCATCCGCCGCGGCGACTGCAACGTAGCCATCCATCACGCCACCCTTTTGGCGGCGCGGCCCGAATCGAGCACGGCACGAATTTTCGCGGCGGCATCGGCAAGACTGGCGGCTTTCCCGACATGGTGCAGCACGATGGCGCCACCGAGCACCAACGCGTCGTAGAACGCGCCCTTCGCTCCGCCCAGAGCCAGCATCCCCGCTTCGGCAGCCGCGCGTGCGGTGGCATGGATGTCGATCGCGGCAACGATTTCATCTTCGCCTTCCGCGCCGGTCACGGAACCCGGCAGCGGCACGGCGCGCACTTCCTGCTGGATGCCGAGTGTAGTCGGATCAATCGCCACTTCGCTTTCAGGGCCCATGTCGTGATAGTAAAAATATCGGCCGGCCTGGCGCAGCGACGGCACTACACCACCTTCCACGCCGCGAATGATACATGCACTGTCGAAGCCGGCAACGCGCGCCAGCTCGGCATAAATGGGCGGATAGGGTTTGTGCACAAAGCCGGTGATGAAGTGGGTCTTGTTGCGACCGGCGACCGGTTTGGACAGCACTTCGACGGTGGTCAGTACCGGGCGCTTGATGATCTGCGTACGCAATCCAACCAGGTTGTGCAAGCCGGGATTCGATTGCGCCTGGTCGAGATAGGTCCAGCCCAGTGCCGGATCGGACAGGCGGGCGGCGGCCTGAGTCGGGCTCAGGTCTACCGGAACGCCTGCTGCCTGCAGGATGTGGCGTGCGCACACTCCGTACTTGGGCCCCACCCGATCCAGTCCGTGGCTGACCACGTGCACGCCAAGTTCGGCCAGCAACGGGCCAAGGAAGGGCGCGGTCGGCAGGCAGCGAGTGTAGCCATCGTACGGATCGCCGATGTCGACAACCTCATCGACATCCGCCACGACGCGTTTGGTTGTCTCCAGCACCGCATCCATCACGCCCTTGTTTTCGTCCAGCGTTTCGCGTTTCATGCGCAGCGCGATAAAGAAGATCGCCGCCTGCACCGGGTCGATCCGGTTTTCAAGGATGGCCCGGGTGCCGAGACGGGCTTCTTCGCGGCTGATGTCCTTGGATAGTTCGGGGCCGGTGGCGATGCGCTGAATAATGGAGCGCATCAGCAGCTTTGCATCGGATGGGATAGGAGTATTCATAATTGTGCGGTCCGCAACAGTAGATAAGAATTGGGTTATGCTGATTTTGGCTCATTTTCAAGGTTACAACCACGTTTTAATCATGGCGACGCCATCAATGCGGCTATGGCCCGTATCTTGTCAACAACCGGCACGCTGTCGAGGGCGAACCGGTGCGGCGCCGAAGACAGCAGTTTGAAGTTATGCTTAAATGCATTTTATTTGCCGTGTTTTTTTTAGGAGGGTACGTTCATGCCACATGCAATCATAGTTCATCGGACCGGCGGTCCAGAGGTGTTGCAATGGGACGAGGTCGATGTCGGCTCGCCCGGCCCCGGCGAGGTCAGGCTGAAGCAAACCGCGGTCGGACTGAACTACATCGATGTCTATCACCGCATCGGCCTGTATCCACTGCCGCTGCCTTTCGTGCCAGGCATGGAAGCAGCGGGAACCGTCGAGTCGGTAGGCAAAGGCGTCACCCATCTGAAACCGGGAGACCGGGTCGCCTACTCATCGGTGATCGGCGCCTATGCCGAATCGAGGGTTATCGCGGCGGACAGAGTGGTCAAGCTGCCCGATTCCATCGACAACAAAACGGCGGCGGCCATGATGCTGCAGGGCATGACCGCGCGCTATCTGATCCGCGACATCTACAAGGTCGGGCGGGGCGACACCATCCTGATACACGCCGCGGCCGGCGGGGTCGGCCTGATCGTCTGCCAGTGGGCCGCAGCGTTGGGTGCGACCGTGATCGGCACGGTATCTACCGATGAGAAGGCCGCGCTGGCCAGGGCCAACGGTTGCCACTATCCGATCGTCTATACCCGCGATGATTTCCAGGAGCGGCTGCTAGGTATCACCGGCGGCGAAAAACTTTCCGTGGTCTACGATTCAGTCGGCAAGGACACCTTCATGAAATCGCTGGACTGCCTGCGGCCGCGCGGCCTGATGGTGCTGTTCGGTTCATCGTCGGGCCCGGTTCCGCCGTTCGATCTGTCGCTGCTGTCGCAGAAAGGTTCATTGATGATCACCCGTCCGACGCTCGCCACCTTCGTCGCAACCCGCCCGCTGCTTGAGGAAAATTCGGCAGACCTGTTTTCCGTGGTCGGCTCGGGCGAGGTCAAGATCCACGTCAACCAGACCTATCCGTTGCAGGAAGCGGCACAGGCGCACCGCGACCTCGAAGCGCGCAAGACCACCGGGTCGACTGTGCTGACCGTGTAATTCCCTGGCTTTCGCCGGACCGCAATGTGTAAATCATATTGTGGCAGCAATAATTCGATGGTTTTCGATGGCCGCTCCACACCTAAAAACGGTCATCGAAACGATGAAAAATAAGGGTGAATGACCGGCTTTAGTCGGCCTATTGTGTTGAAAAACTCTCTCGATTTTTGATGTTGCGAGGAGTAAAATAATGCCCATCAAAACAAGCTGGGAGCCTTGCTATGATGGGGTTTCAGACGGACAGCCAAGAACGACTCTTCTATTCTTTCAACCTTGAAGATCACGTTCCCAAGAACCATCTTCTTCGCGGCATCGACCAGTATCTCGACCTAGACGATCTCCGCCAACACCTTTCAGAGTTTTACAGCCACACCGGACGCCCCTCCATTGATCCGGAATTGATGATCCGCATGCTGATCATTGGCTACAGTTTCGGTATTCGCTCCGAGCGCAGATTGTGCGAAGAGGTACATTTGAATCTGGCCTATCGCTGGTTCTGCAAGTTGGGACTGGAAGATGCAGTGCCGGATCACTCTACATTCTCCAAGAACCGGCATGGTCGCTTTCGCCAGAGCGGTGCTTTCCGTCATTTGTTTGAAAGCGTGCTGCACCGTTGTATGTCAGAAGGGTTAGTTCGTGGCGAAGGGTTTGCAACCGACGCCAGCATCATCAAAGCGGATGCGCAACGGATGCAC
>DATKUP010000071.1:0-1494 GCA_035530575.1 Thiobacillus sp.
TTCTCGGTCCACGTCTCGCCGTCGTAGGTGTCATCGCCCTCCGAGTCGGTTGTTAGCGTGGTGATGCTGATGAAATCTTCCGGCAACAGCAGGAAGTTGGCCCCTACCGTATCCGCATAAATAGTTGCGGTTTTTGTATAGAAATAGCGATGTGTCAGCTCGTCAACCGCACGGCTGGCGTCCAGCAAGTAATACATGAGCTGGGTATCGTCCGTCGTGCCGGTAATACCCAGCCGCGTTTTCAATTCAGCCAATGCGCCGTAAAGATTCACCGCCCACCCCTATCGAATCCAAATCGCGATTCTGCCCTTTTTCGCAGCGCCGGCGTTCGTGACCGCTAACGTCAATGTCGAATACGATACTGCGCCCAACGCCGCCTCATCGTCCGCCTCTTCGCCGGAAATGTCCCGGTTTTCACCGGCGGCGTGCGCTACGTCCAGACCATCCGCGTCCCGAATCACAATGTCGTAGTTGTCCGTCGGCCAGCAATTGATTGTGCCGTCCGGGTTTGGAATCGTCGCCAGCGCCAAAATCTGCCCGTCGAAAGACTCGGTGGTGGTGCTATCCGCCGCGCCGCCTGCCGAGCTTGTCCAATCCCACATGACTTTCGCCACGCTACGCAGCGGCGCCTGCTTTTTGTGCTCTGTGCATACAACCGTTCCGGCCATCGCTCAGTCTCCTAGTCGCCGTATTCGTCGTCATTAATCGCCGTTTTGCGTGGACGCCCCGGTCCACGTTTCTTCGCGGCCGCCGGCTCTCGCACCGCAGTCTCAGCCGGCTCAAACGCAGCCACTTCGCTCTCCGGGATTTCCGCGACGGCCACTTCCGGCTCTTCCGGCTCTTCCGGCTCTTTTCGCACGCTTTTCTTGGGCGCGTCCGCCTGGTTCGTATACTCCGCCTTCCCGGCGGCGACCCACGCATCAGCGGCCTCATCGTTGGTTACGGCAATCGTTCCCGGCGCATAACCATCGACATCCAACAATCGCACTTGCTTTGACATCTTTCTCTTTCCTCTCCTTAAAGTTTTTGTGGCGGCGACCGGCGCAACGGCCACCGCCACAATCCACGTTGGCTTAGCGCAGTTGCCATGCCTTGATGTAATCCACGTCCAACGTGTTAGCCGCAGCCTCACCGTGGTTGATGAGTCCAACATACACGCAAAGATCGTCAGTCGTGGTGATTCCGGCGGCTTCTTTGTAAACAAACTTGCCGTCGAAATAAAACGAACAATCGCCGGCTCCGTTCAGCTCGACGCGATAGGTGTGGAACGTCCCGAGCACCGGCGCCGCCGTGGCCGCCGGGACCGCCGTCACCGTGCCGTCAGCGTCATCTTTCACCGCCACGCACCTAAACAAACTGGTCGTCGCGGCAGAATCGTTGAACCAAAGCGCACAGTCGCTCGCCGTGCTGGTGAGCGTAGCGGCCGAATACATCACCGGAAGTAAATCCGCCGCCTCACCAGTCGCATCGGTAAACCCAAAGTTGAACGCCGTC
>DATKUP010000072.1:0-2210 GCA_035530575.1 Thiobacillus sp.
ATCACGCCATGAGCATTGTGTCGATGCGGGTTTCCTGGTGGCCTGTGGGTAGGCGCGTTATCGATCGATCAAATCCGGCAGCCAGCCCCCATACGTCGGAACATTATCCAACAAAAGTACCAGATTGAAATTGCCAGGATATAACAGCGGCACGTGCAGGCGGCACTTGAGGCGCCCTTCCCTGCCTGCCGCACCAGCGGGAAATGAATCCACCGCGCAAGATCCGCCAAAAAGAAACGGCTTCCAATCGGAAGCCGTGTTGCCGAACGGTGTTCGGCGGTGGCGGTCAGACGATCATGCGGGCGCGCCGTGCCATGAAACCGACGAGGCCAAGGCCGGCGAGCATCATGGCGTAGGTCTGGGCTTCAGGGACGGGGGTGAGGATGACCGAGCTGCCGGCGAATTTTTCCTCGATAAAGGCTGCGCTGCCAAGCTGGATGGTGCTCGCGAGCAGAATATTCTCAATCGTCAGGTTGACCCCATTACTCCAGTTTGCAGGAACGGCGATGGCGGCGTTCGCTTGCCAGCTGGTGATCTGGTAATTGGCTAGCGTGGTCGTGGCGGTTAACGGAGCGGTTGCTGTAATCGGATCGGTGAGTTGATTCGCAGCGGGCGGGGGGTTGGCCAGGTCAAACAGACTAATCTGGCCACCCACAGCCACTTGCGCGTCGCTTCCGATCAGGTAGTAATTGCCCAGTTCCGTGAGGTTGAAGGCCGAGAGGTTGTAGTTTGCATTGGCATACACCTGGACATTGATGGTACTGCTGGTCTGCACGATCCCTTGTACATTGCTGGATTGGGCCTTGAATGTAGTCGGGGTGAAAATCAGGCTGTCACCGGATAGAATCGGCTGGCTATAAAGCCCCATCGATTCATCGTCATATACATAGGTGACATTTGTGCCCGTGAGTGTCTGCACCGCGGCAAGCGCATAGCCGCTCAGCAACACGGCAGACAAACCCGCCACCGCTAGCGCGGCTTTCTTGTTAATCCTCATTGTCCCCCCGCCCCCCTTATGTTTATGTGATGCTATCGTTATTAAAACACACTTCAATCGCGCCGCTAACAAACACCTATCTGCCTTGAGCCACGGACACACACACCCGGAGTTCCTCGCTATCTAGACCTGACCCCGGAGTTCGTAGACCTGACCCCGGAGTTCGGGGTTGCAGCGTGAAACCGTAGACAGGTCACAAGGGAATGAAGTTGTGGGAGCGGGCTTGCCCGCGAATGCCGGCACCGCGCAATCGCACGCATTCGGGCCGGGGGCGATCGTGCATGGTTGTTGCCGATTCATCGGCTTTAGTGCGTGGTTGTTGCCGATTCATCGGCTTTACAACCACGGCCTCCCCCTTGCGGGGACAACCACGGCCTCCCCCTTGCGGGGACAACCACGGCCTCCCCCTTGCGGGGACAAACCATAGCCTACTCCCTGCGGATACTCACACAGGATGGAGGAAATCTCTCACAGGGGATAGGTTAAGAGCCAGCTTGCTAGGGATGGGACGGGCGTCCGCCACGGGCGGTTTCGCGGGCAAGCCCGTTCCTACGGGGAACGTCGCGTGAAAGCGTGGGCAAGCCGTGGGGAATAAAGTTACGGGGAGGGCTGGACTTGGCTGCCGACGCGTCCCCGCGTCGGCAAGGGGGTGCGGCTTATTTAATAGGTGTTCTGGCCGCGCCAGACGACGACCAGGGTTTTGGCGATGATCATGAGGTCGAAGGCGAGCGACCAGTTGCGCATGTAGTCGATGTCGTACTGGACGCGGGCGCGCATTTTGTCGAGGGTTTCGGTTTCGCCGCGCAGGCCGTTGACCTGCGCCCAGCCGGTGATGCCGGGCTTGACCTTATAGCGCAGCATGTAGCCGTTGATGAGCTTGCGGTATTGCTCGTTGTGGGCAACGGCGTGGGGGCGCGGGCCAACGATGCTCATGCGGCCCTGCAGGACATTGATGAGCTGGGGCAGTTCGTCAAGCGAGGTGCGGCGGATGAAGGTGCCGAAGCGGGTAATGCGGGGGTCGTGGCGGCCGGCCTGTTTGACAGTGGCACCGTCTTCGCAGACGCTCATGGAACGGAATTTGTAGACGAGGATTTCGTTACCGTCGAGGCCGTAGCGGCGCTGTTTGAAAATGGCAGGGCCGGGGGACGACAGTTTGACGCCGGCGGCCAGCACCAGCAGCAACGGCCAGATCAGCAACAGGATGAGGCTGGCG
>DATKUP010000073.1:0-12955 GCA_035530575.1 Thiobacillus sp.
CGGCGGCCTGCTACGCCCGGCCGATGCGGACGCGCCAGACTTCCGGGCCGTTCTCCAGGTAGTCCCAGGTGAACTGGCCATTGGACTCGGCCTGGAACTGGTAGTAGAGGGGTTTGGGATCGTGGTCGTTGATCAGCATCAGCGCTTCGCCGGGCGACAACTGGCCGAAGGCGCCGAAAATCAGCGGGTGGCGCTCGCGCGGGGCGATCTCGCGGACGTCGACGGTGGTCTTGGTGGTTTCAGCATTGCTCATGGCCGTTCTCCTGTTGGGTGGGGATAAGCCTGGCCTGCGCGCTCATTCGAAAGAAAGCTGAAATACGTTTCCGATTCGCAATTGGCCATGGCCGGGTAAAAGATGTATTATCGATGCAGCTTAAGATTATCACCGTGCGGCACTTAAAGCAATATATTTTATGTAGCTTAAAGCGGTCTCCCCGGCCGCCAGCGCTGCGCACGGGATTGCCGGGAACCAACCGAGGAGCAAGCCATGAATCGAAGCCGCGTCCTTCAACCCGCCCTGGCCTGGTTCGCGCTGGGCTTCGGCCTGCTGACGATCGCATCCGGCGGTCACGTTTGCGCGCACTAGCGAGCTCAAGATTGTCAGGAACGAGAAATGTCAATTTACGGAACGACAACCCCTATCGGGCATGCAGACAGAGAAGCTATAGGTAGGTTTTCATCGCCGCTGTCCGGCAAAAAAGTGGCGCTTCTGTTTGTCGCATTGGCTTGCGTGGGCATCTTGAATTGGCTGATCGTCTTTTCCGAATTTGGAAAAATTGGCGATGCCGCGGACATCATAAATGCAGCTGGGAATTTGCGAATGCTGGCGCGGAACACCGAGATTCATGTCCTCCAAGTCGCCAGGGGAAGCGCCGGAGCAAGAAGTGCGTTGGCAAGCGATCGCAATCAAATCGACGACACGCTCAAGGCGCTGGAGCGCCACAGAAATTTCTTCGGCGCCAGCGGCGTGGGATTTGGTGCCGATGTTGCGCCTCTGCGCAAGGCCTGGTCGGATCACCTGGCGGCGGTCGGAACAATGGCCGCAAAAGTCGAATCGCGAAACGACACCAACGCCGGACTGCGTCGCCTTTACACCAGCGGCGACCATGTCGTCTCACGCACCAATGCCCTGATCGAGCACTTGACGACGAGATTCGACGGCCTGCAGAAAACGGCGCGCAGAACGCTCTCATTGCTCGCGGCCGGGGATTTTCTCTTCCTGATCGCGCTCTTCATGCTGGCTCGCGCCCGGATGGCGCTGTCGTTGATCAAGCTTGCCGGCGGCGGCGGGAAGCGGGGCTCCAGCCGGCGCGGAGGGTGCTCTGACCATCTCTTCCGAGATGACGCCGGTCGATCGGCGATCGCCATCGAACACATGGCTGGGGGATCCGAAAAACTTGGAGCACCCAACAACATGGCTACGAACAGCCATGGCTGTGGTGAAGAGGAGGGCTGCGAGCCCAGCGGGGCCGCCGGCCACAGTTCCGTAAGCATCGTGATCAGCGATGCGAAGGGCGTCATCGAGTACGTCAGTCCCGGGCTCACCGAGATTTCCGGCTATGCTCCCGAGGAGGTGATCGGGAAGGATTTTCGGCTGTGGCAGTCGGGCAGGACGCCAGCGGACACCTATCAAGACCTGTGGGCAACCGTTACCGCCGGCAGAGTCTGGCGTGGGGAGCTGCTCAACAAGAAGAAGAATGGCGAATTGTTTTGGGAAGCGCTGAGCATTTCGGCCGTTGTCGCCGGAAATGGCCAGATAAGCCACTTCGTCGCGGTCAAGGAAGACGTGACGCAACACCGGAAGCTGCAGCAAGGGTGGCAAATAAGCGAGGGGCGCTTCCGCAGCCGCAGGACCTGCGCGACCTGCTCGACCTCCAAAGCACTGCAAGTGAGCGAGGAGCGCTTCCGCAACCTGACGGAGCTGTCGTCCGACTGGATTTGGGAGCAGGATGAGAAGCTTCGATACATCCTCTGCACCGACAGAAATTATGATCGGGAGTCGAATGAATTGATCGGCAAGACCCGGTGGGAGCTCCCGTCCATCCTCATGAACGACGCGGACTGGGCGGCACACAAGGCATTGCTGGAAGCCCATCAACCATTCGATCTGGAATTCCAGTTTAGGGGCAAGGACGGAGTCGTTCGCTGGTACAAGTCGAGCGGGATGCCGATTTTTGACTGCCAGGGCATGTTCAAGGGCTATCGGGGCGTAGGCAAGGACATCACCGAACGCAAGCTCGCCGAACGGCAGATCGAGTTCCTCGCTTACCGCGATCCCCTGACCGGACTGCCCAACCGCCTGCTGGTTCTTGATCGCTTCGAGCAAGCCATGGCCCATGCCGACCGCACCGGGACCCGGTTGGCGCTGTTGTTCCTCGATCTCGACAACTTCAAGACCATCAATGACTCATTGGGCCACGCGGTTGGCGATGCCCTGCTGAAGGAGATCACGATCCGCCTGGGCGGCTGCGTGCGCGACACCGACACCATCAGCCGGCAGGGCGGCGACGAGTTTCTGATCGTGGTGCCGGACCTGCGCGATGCCGACGACATTGCACCGGTGCTGGTCAAGATCAGGGAGCGGATGCAGGACCCGTGTCGTATCGAGGGCAACGAGTTGACCACCTCGGTCTCCGTCGGCGTCGCCCTCTACCCGGACGACGGCGGCGACTTCGACACCCTGCTGAAGAAGGCCGATATGGCCATGTACCGGGCCAAGGACTTGGGCCGGAACACCTACTGTTTCTTCGACGAGCAAATGAACGCCGAAGCGGTCGAGCATCTCTCCATGCGGAATGGCCTGAGAAAGGCATTGGCGCGCAGTGAATTCGTGCTCCATTATCAACCCCAGATCAACCTCGCCAGCGGCACGGTGGTGGGCGCCGAGGCGCTGATCCGCTGGCAGCATCCGGAACTCGGAATGATCCCGCCGGCGCGCTTCATCCCCGTCGCCGAGGAGAGCGGGCTGATCGTGCCGATCGGCGAATGGGTGGTGCGCGAAGCCTGCCGTCAGGCGATGGCGTGGCGGCAGGCGGGCCTGCCCGGACTGACCATGGCCGTGAATCTCTCTGCTGTGCAGTTCAAGCGCGGCAATCTGGAACAGACGGTCATCAGCGCCTTGGAGGAATCGGGCTTCAATCCTTCCTCCCTGGAACTGGAACTCACCGAGTCTATCCTGCTCCACGATACCGAGAGTGTTCTCGCCACCGTCAAGCGACTGAAGGCTTTGGGTGTGAAACTGTCGATCGATGACTTCGGTACCGGCTATTCGAGTCTTTCCTACCTCAAGCGCTTCGCGGTGGACAAGCTGAAGATCGACCAATCCTTCATCCGCGACCTGGCCACCGATCCCGACGATGCCGCCATTATCCACGCCATCATCCAGATGGCGCACAGCCTGAATCTCGGAACCATCGCCGAGGGCGTCGAGAACGCCGGCATGCTGGAGCAACTGCGCGTCTTTCGCTGCGACGAGGCGCAGGGGTTCCATTTCGCGGGGCCCATGCTCGCTGACGAGTTTTCTCGGTATTTATCGGAGCGCGCCGCAGCCTAGCGCCGTCAAGTCGAGTACGCGCGCACAACGCCGACGCGATACGCCGACATCAATGGCAGAGCGGAGCCAGACGGCGGAAGAAGCGCCGGCTTGTTTGCTGTGATACAGAACCTCAGCGCGGGGAATTCCGATTGAGCCGCTTCCACAGCGTGGTGCGGGACATGCCCAGGAGCCTAGCGGCCTTGGCCTTGTTGCCGCCCGCTTCTTCCAGAACCTTGATGATCAGCGCCCACTCTTCCTCGGCTGTCTGCGGTGTGCGGTAATAGCGCGTCACTTGCCGAAGGCCTCTTGCCGGGAAATCCGTAGCGGCGTTTTGCGCACTCGCCGCCCGACCCCTGGCGGCCGTTTCGTCCAGCAGATGTTGCGGCTGGATGATTGCACCGACGGACTGCACCGCAGCGCACTCAAGAGCGTTGAACAACTGCCTGACGTTGCCCGGCCAGTCGCAGGATTCCAGCGCCAGCATGGCATCGGGCGAGAGTCTCAATTCGGTCCGCCGATAACGCTCAGCCAGATCGCTCAGTATCTTGCTCGCCAATAGGGGGATGTCTTCTCTATGCTCGCGTAGAGCGGGTACGTGCAGCGGCAGGACTCGCAGTCGGTAGAAGAGATCCTCGCGAAATTCGCCGCGCTCCACCATTGTCGCCAGATCGCGGTGGGTCGCGGCAACTATCCGCACATCCACCTTCCGCGAATGGTTCTCGCCCACCCGCACAATTTCACGCTCCTGGATCACGCGCAGCAGTTTGATCTGGGTCGCTGGCGATATCTCGCCAATCTCATCCAGCAACATCGTGCCACCGTTGGCGGCCTCGAAGCGACCGATACGAGCTGTACTGGCGCCCGAAAAAGCGCCTTTGGTGTGGCCGAACAACTCGGACTCCAACAGGTTCTCCGGCAGCGCCGCGCAATGCACGGCAACATACGGCCCTTCGCTACGCGCGGAATTGTCGTGCAGCGCCCGCGCCACCAACTCCTTGCCGACACCGCTCTCGCCGGTGATGAGCACGTTGGCGCCGCTCGCGGCGGCACGCAGTATCCTCTGGTAGAGATCCTGCATGGCGGGGCTGCGCCCGATCAAGCCGCCGAGCCGCCAGCGGTCGCGCAGTTCTGCCTCAAGTTCCAGCTCGCGCGAACGATCACGAAGAATTATTGCGCAATAGATGCCAGTACGGTTCGGCGGCAGCAGCATGGCCCACATGCGCAGCGGGATGTCCCTACCGTCAGATCCTTTTAAGACGATGTCTTGGACCTTGTTGTCCTCGCCCGTTCTCGGAACGAGCGAACAACGGCCCCGGAGCTCGCAGTCTTGTGCGCAGGCGGTTCCGGCAAACAGCGTCGGACAGAGGCCATCGATTATCGTGGCGGCATCCCGACCGACCATGCGCGCAGCCGCACTGTTGATGTCCAGTACTCTGCGACCGGTATCGAGAAACATCACTCCTTCTTCCAGGCAATCGAGAAACGCCTTCAAGGTACCCAAGCTCGGCATCGAATCCACGCTCCCGTTCAGACTGGACGTTCCGATTGAACGTCCAGCGTTACAACAGAACATATTTCTACATTAAATTTAAACAAGTTAAATGATGCGTATCAAGCCGCTAATCAATCCGGCATGAATCTGGCTATTGCCAAGCTAGGAACGATCCAATTTGTTCTGAATAAGAAATTAGGGAAAGGGGGCTGGAGCCGAGGTTCAAACCGGCCAGGTAGCCGGCGATACCGCAAGGCACCGGAACCGATCTCCTATGTCCCCACTCGTCGAAGCGCTGCGGGCCGGGGGCATCTTCCTTCCGAGTCTGAGTGAAGCTCTATACAACACGGTTCCAGTCGAATCGCCGATGTGTCGCAAGCACCAATAGAAAGGGAGCACATATATGTCGTCGCAACAAATCGCTTGGCGGGTCTCGTTGGTATTGATGACGCTCGTGGCATTTGGGTTTGCCTTCGTCGCCATCAACTCCGGCACGCGCGAGGAAGACTACGCGCCGCTACAAAAGCGCGCTTACCGTCTGCGTACCAGGCTGTTCTGGGCGCTGGTGTTGGTGTTCGGGCCGGTGATGATCTACACGCTGGTGGATCTGCCCTACGACGCCGGCCGCGCCGGAAGCGAGGCCGGCGCGGTGCAGGTCGTCGAGGCAACGGGCTATCAATGGCGCTGGGAATTGAGCCGTGACCACGTGGCAAAGGACCAGCCGGTGGAATTCCGCGTGACCAGCGCGGACGTCAACCACGGCTTCGGCATCTACGGCCCCGACATGCACCTGGTCGCACAGACCCAGGCGATGCCTGGCTATACCAACGTTGTCAGGTACACCTTCAGCAAGGAAGGGACCTACAGGATCCTGTGCCTGGAGTACTGCGGCGTGGCACACCACAACATGATGGCCGAATTCAAAGTCGGCGCCCTGTAAAGGAGAAGGAACATGGCGAGTTATACCTATACACCCACGCCCGATCAGGGGGCAAAGGCCGGCGTTCTGGCCTACCTGGTCACCGCGGCTTCCATATTGTTGCTGATGATGGTTTTCGGCCTGCTCATGCGCATGGAACAGGCGCAGTTCATTTCCATGGGACCGACTTGGTTCTACGAACTCATGACGCTGCACGGCGCCGGCATGGTGGGCATCGCCGCCATCGCCGGAGCGGCCATCATGTGGCACTTCCTGCGCCAATACGTGGATCTCTCCCAGGGCATATTCGCCGCCAACCTGGCGCTATTCCTCGTCGGCGTCGCCATGATCCTGACCGGCGTTCTCTTCGGGCACTTCCAAGGCGCCTGGACCTTCCTCTACCCGCTGCCGGCGAAATCGATGGGCATGTGGAGCCGGGACGCGGCGGCCCTGTTCATGGGCGGTCTGGTGGTGATCGGCGTCGGCTTCCTGCTGTTGCACCTCGACATCGCCCGCGCCGTCATCGCCCGCTACGGCAACTTTGCCCGCGCGCTCGGCTGGCCGCAACTGTTCGGTCACGACGACGGCGAGGCCCCGCCGCCGACGGTGGTCGCCAGCACCATGGTGACCATCGTCAATGTTGTCGGTCTGGTCGTCGGTGCCAGCATCCTGACGATGATGCTGGTAAATCTCTATGTCCCGAGCTTCGCCATCGATCCCCTCTTGGCCAAGGGCATGATCTACCTATTCGGCCACGTGTTCATCAACGCCACCATCTACATGGCGGTGATCGCGGTCTATGAGATCCTGCCGCGCTACACGCAGCGCCCGTGGAAGTCGAACAAGGTGTTCCTCGCCTCGTGGACGGCCTCCACGCTCATGGTCTTATTCATCTTCCCGCACCATCTGCTGATGGATTTCGCCTTCCCGAAATGGATGTTGATCATGGGCCAGATAATCGGCTACCTCAACACCTTTCCGATCCTGGTGGTCACGGGTTACGGCGCGCTGATGATCGTGTACCGTTCCGGCATCCGCTGGGACATGGGTTCCAGGCTGCTGTTCCTATCGCTGTTCGGTTGGTCGGTTGGCGTCATGCCGGCGTTCATCGACGGTACGATCACAGTCAATTACGTGATGCACAACACGCTGTGGGTGCCGGGGCACTTCCACACTTACCTGCTGCTGGGCATGGTCGCGATGGTCTTCGGCTTCATGTACTACCTTGGAAAGCCCCACCAGGACACCCAAGATAGCTTCCTCGATCTTGCCGCATTCTGGGGATTTACCGCCGGCACCCTCGGCTTCACCTTGAGCTTCCTCTACTCCGGAAAGGAAAGCGTACCACGTCGCTACGCCGTCCATTTGCCCGAGTGGGTTCCGTACGACCGCATCGCCACGGTCTTCGCGGTGCTGGTGATCGCCTCTGTGCTGGTGTTCATCGTTCGCTTTCTGACGCGCCTGGGTTCGTCCAGCCGCGACTATCCGCGCGCCACCCCAGCGCGCAGCGTCGCCGCTTGAAACGCTGCCAACACAGCGTCGTCGCCACGGTGCTGGTAATGCTTCTCGGGAGTGGCGCCTTGTGGTGGGGTACCGACGGTCTCTCTGCCTTCACCGCCGAAACAGCCCGCCGTATCGACATCCTGCGCTCGCCGCGACGGCTGCCCGCGGTTGTGCTCGAAGACCAGGACGGGCGCGCCTTTCACCTGCAGGATTACCGGGGCCGTCTCTTGGCGGTGGAGTTCATCTATACGCACTGCGCCACGCTTTGCCGCAGCCAAGGCATGGTCTTCAAGCAGATCCGCGATGGCGTCCCGCGGCAAGCGTTAGGAAGCGAGTTCGCCCTGATCAGCATCAGCTTCGACCCGGACCGGGACGATCTGACCAGCCTGAAGGCATATGGCCAAACCTACGGTGCTGACGGCACGTACTGGCGCATCGCGCGGGTGCGCCGCGCGGCGGATCTCAAGCTCCTGCTCGATGCCTTCGGCGTCGTCGTGATTCCGGACGGCCTGGGCGGATTCGAACATAACGCCGCCATCCACCTGATCGGCCGTGACGGCCGGTTGGCGCAGATCAGCGATCTCGACCAACCAGCGCTGTTCGCAAGAAAGATAGCGGGAGGGCTGTGAACAGCTCGCCGCAGCGCAACGCTCGCTTCGGACTCGGCGCGCTGTATCTGCTTTTGATCTTGCCAGCGGCACGGAAGGCCCTGGAGGCGACGATGACCGCCCACATGCTGGTGCAGATCCCGTTGCTCGCGGCCATCGGCATCATCGCGTGCCGGCTGCTGCCGGCATGTCGGCGGGAGTCGCTGCTCGCCGCCGCGGGCGGCAGGATCCCCTGCACATTGCTGGCGCTATTTGCCTCGAGCTACTGGATGCTGCCGCGCGCGCTGGACGCGGCGCTGGCGAACCCGCTGGCCGAAGCGGCGAAGTTCCTCAGCCTTCCCGTTCTGGTTGGCCTGCCCCTGGCCTTAGCCTGGAATCGGCTCTCGGCGATCGCCCGGGGCTTGGTGATGACCAACTTCAGCAGCATGTTGGCCGTGATCGGCTGGCTCTATATCGCCGCACCGGTGCGCGTCTGCAACAACTACTTGATAGATCAGCAGGCGGCCGCCGGGTGGTTGATGGTCAAGCTTGCCCTGCTGCTCTTCGCCGGATGGCTGGGCGCGCTGTTCATCGGCGGCGATTCGGCGACCTCCGGGCGCGGCGGCGCGGAAGGCGATGAGGAAAAGGCGCAAATACCAGCGGTCTGAGGCAGGGCCGGTTCCCGATGGACAACAACAGGAGATGCAAATGGACTACGTTCCGCCACAAAGGCTCATGGAAGAAATCGAGGCCGCGAGCGATAAGAAGGCCGGCCTGAGCATCCAGGCCATGCTGCTCAAGGGTTTCCTTTCCGGCGCGTTGCTCGCCTATGCCACCGCATTTGCCTTCAAGGCCTCCGACGGACTTCCCGACGGCACCGCCGCGCTGGTGGCGGGAGCCGTTTTTCCGGTGGGCTTCGCTATGATCGTGCTGCTCGGGCTGGAACTCGCCACCGGCAACTTCGCCGTGCTGCCGGTGGGCATCGCGCGCGGCAAGACAAGCTACGCGGAAATGCTGCGCAACTGGAAATGGGTCTATCTGGGCAACTTCATCGGCTGCGTGTTCGTCGGTTTCCTGCTCGCGCTGATGCTCACCGAGGGCTTTATCCAGGGCTCCGGGGCGCTCGGGGCGAAAATTATCGCGGTGGCCCAGTCGAAGACTCTGGTCTACGAGCGGGCCGGGATCAACGGGTGGCTGACCGCGTTCGTCAAGGGCATCCTGTGCAACTGGATGGTGGCGCTCGGCACCATTCTTGGATTCAGTTCCACTTCGACCACCGGCAAGATTGCGGCGATCTGGCTGCCGGTATCCACGTTCTTCGGTCTCGCCCTAGAACACTCGGTAGTAAATATGTTCGTCATCCCCACCGCCATCATTCTGGGAGCGGATATCAGCGTGCCGCAATGGCTGCTGTGGAACCAGATCCCCGTCACTCTGGGCAACATCATCGGCGGGGGCGTTCTGGCCGGCCTGCTGCTGCATTACAGCAACAAAACCCGCCAAGTTGACCAGAAATCGGAATCGCACGCAGTGCCGGCCGAGACAATCCGCCTGTCCTGACGGGTCCTCCAATACAAGGCACGCCACGATCCGAGTTCAGGAGGATGGCCTGGTGGCCGCACCTTTTCTGCGGCCACCAGCTCACGACGTAAATCGTTTCGAATGGGCGATTTGCTTGGCCGAGCAATTCCAATCACTGATTTTTGCAAGAGGTTCAGATGAGATCACTATTCTTCCGGATGCGCTTCGTTCATTGGCTCGGGATCGTACTTTTGTGCATCAATGCGGCGCTCTTTACCGGCAATACTCTAGGTGCCGCCGTTCAATATGCTATCGCGCTGGTGGTTTTCATCCATGATGTCGATGAAAAAAAGTGGGGGGTGGAGTCGCTCCGACAGATTAACGCCTACCTAGCATGGCTTGCACGGCGGGAACTTACCAGAAAGTGCACCGTTAACGTCCGTTACAATTCCGAAATGGAACTGGTGCTCGATACGGTCGATAAGTTCCGGGAATCCATTCGCGGCGCACTACACGACGTTAAAATGGCATCAGTGGAAACCGAGCAGGTGGCGGCAACAGTTCGCCAACGATCGCAAGTGATCAGCGACCAAATTTCGACCGTGGTAGAAACGGTCGGAAAAACAAAAGAAGACGCGACGCACATCCAGATGCTCACCGAGGATCTGGCGACAGAAGCAACGAAGGCACAAGGTGAAATTTTTACCGTGCAAACTTTGTTGGCCGGCGCAGCCGACAACATGGTAATGCTCGCCGCACACATCGAGCAAAGCGTTGCGCTGGAATCCGAAGTGCTCACCGACATGGGCAAACTCGCTTGCGAAGCAGACGAGATCCGCAATATTCTCGCCGTCGTCGGAACCATCGCCAAACAGACCAATTTATTGGCTCTCAACGCCGCCATAGAGGCCGCCCGCGCCGGAGAACACGGGCGTGGCTTCGCGGTAGTCGCCGACGAAGTCCGGGCTCTTGCCGATCGGACGGACAAAAACCTTGCCGAGATCGACGCCACGACGACACGCATTACAAATGCGATTGACGGGGTCCGTGGGAAGATAAGCGTAGCCACAACCGCGTTCGATCAGGTACAGATGGTTGCAAATAGCGTAAAAGACGGGATTGCATCCAGTGCTGGATTGATCAACTCATCCGTAGATGTGAGCCGCCGGACGGCGCAAGTGTCGACGCAGGTGAAAGCAGATACGTTCGACATTACGGAGTACGTGCAGACAATCGAGAACTTGGTCCGCGCAAATTCGCAACACGCGAATGAAATTACCGACATCATGGATAAAATGTGCGCTTTGGCGGGTACGGTCAATGAGAAGCTCGGCATCTTCACGACATAGGGGAACGTCCCGCTCAGCTAGCTTTTCCTCGCTTCAGCGAACATGGGTCGAAAATCAGTCCAACGTTTCTCGAGGGCCATCACTTCAGCTTACTGCTCTTGTGACAGATTGCGAATGCGTTCGAAGCCGTCGTAATTCTTCTGCAGCACGGCAACGATGTCTCCGTCGATTGCTCTATCGAGAACCATCCGGTCCATCACTTCGAATGAACGCACGCGATCCATTCCCAGCCGGTATGGTCGATCCTCGGTGATCGCGGTAAAAATGTCGGCAACGGCTATGATGCGCGATCCAAGCGGGATTTCACGCGAGCGAAACGGATATCCCTGGCGATCGAGACGCTCGTGGTGGAGCGATGCCAGGGTATTTATCGTTTCCAGGCCAGGAACCGTCGAGAGAATCCGAAACGTATAGTATGGATGCCGTTTTACGACGAGCATTTCAGCTTTGCTCAGCCGTCCCGGCTTGTCTAGAATCTCGGTTGGCACCGCGAGTTTACCGATGTCATGCAAATAGCCAGCGATTCTGAGCAGTTTACTGCCTGCAGAGGAAAAACCGAGATGCTGCCCCAACACTTCGGCGACCGCAGCCACCCCGCTGGAGTGCGTGGCGGTGAATGGGCTGCGATAGTCGATGACCTTGCGGAACATCTTGGCCAACTCGTGCAGCGTATCTAGGTCAAGTTCGATTTCGTGTGCTCCAAAGCGATCCACGATAATCGCTTCTTTGTGCGGGCACGTTACATCGAGCCAGAATGATTCCGGTGCGGAAGCTTCCCGGAAGGCGGCGGCGACTTCCGGCATAAACCATCTTCCTGTATCGGCAGCGACCGCTCCGCGTATTTCGGCAGCTTGCTCCAGTATATTGCCGTCCTTTATTGGCATTACCGCGACACGATCAGCGAGATACAGAATGGAGGCCATTAGGGGTACCGGTACTCCGGAAAATTCTTTTCCTCGGCCAAAGTCCCATTCCACGTGGTGAAAGCGGATGGCGGATGCCGCTCGTGCAAACGGCGGGAAATCTTTTATGAGTTCAGAACCCTTGAAAGCGTGCTCGTGGATGTCTTCCGGAATTTTGGCTTCATCCAGCCGGTAGTTGCCCAAGGCATAGTCGAGTAGCCGCAATCTGGTCGTCGATGAAGCAGCGCCGGCATCGTGCAGCGCACCGGCAATCAGTACATTCTGAATCTCGTCCGATGCGAAGCCCATCTCCGCGGCAATACAACACGCGATATATGCGACTCGAAGGTGGTGGTCGGCGATTTCCGGATGTAGGAGATCGAGTGCCCGCGAAAAACAAAGCACCATGTCAAACAGCTTGATCTTGGGTTCTGAGGAGCGGATATCCATTTTGCTGAATCCTGGGTAGGGCTATCCTCGCAACGTCGTCGGCACTTGTCATGAGTGTGCCGCTTCGTGCAATTCGCGCCCGGCCCTTGGTAGGTATTCTGGCGCTAAGCCGACTGGAACGGCATCGGCGGCTCCCGATGCCGATAGAAGGCGGCGAGACGCCGCATTTCATGGCGGTTGATCGCCCGACGCTCCTGATCGGATAGCCGAATTCGGCAACCCGCACCCAGTCTCACAAAAGGCCGCGCATACCCCTTTCTGACGTCATCATTCCGCGCGCGCCTGGGCGCGCGTTCCCGCGAGGATGCGCGCGACGCCGTTCATGACCGTCAGGTTGGCCGCCTCCATCGCGCGCAGCGCCGCGAGGGCCTCGTCCAGTCTGCCTTCGTGGTAGAGCGCCACGGCGAGGCGGGCTTGGGTATGGACGGCGCGATGGGGATCCTCGATCTCGCGGTAGCCGGGCAGCCGCGACAGGTTCGCCTTGGCCTCGTCGCTGTAGTACCACTGGCCGAGGCGGCACTGGGTCTCGTCGGGCAGATCCTCCGGGCGGATCTGGGATTGGCCCATGAACACCTTGTACACTTCCAGCTTGAGCTGCAGTTCCTCGATGTTCGCGTGCTCGACGTTGGACAGGAGCGCCGAGGCGGCGGCGGTGTGCGCCATGTCTTGGGCGAGAACCAGCAGGTCGCCCATGGCG
>DATKUP010000074.1:0-16458 GCA_035530575.1 Thiobacillus sp.
CGGAATCAGTAAGGGCGGAGAAGGGCAACCACCATTGCGAACAGCCTCGAACGACTCATGACAACTTCGGCTTCAGACCCTTCTCCTGGCTCGTCTCGAATATCCTATTCAAAACGAGTTGGCGCAAGCATAGGATGACAACCGTAAGCCAGCTACCTTGCCGACAGCTGCCCGCTAACCGCAGGTTCTGGCCGGGCACGGCTTTTGCGAACGGAGTTGGCTTGATGCCGAATGAGCGATTTTGACTATGGACAGGGATAGAATGTCGGTCGTCCATGCGGGTGAAAACAGGATTCAAAATTCAAGTCGCAAGTCGCAAGTCGCAAGTCGCAAGTCGCAAGTCGCAAGTCGCAAGTCGCAAGTCGCAAGTCGCAAGTCGCAAGTCGCAAGTCGCAAGTCGCAAGTCGCAAGTCGCAAGTCGCAAGTTGGGGCGGTGAGGTAACGCAGGCAATGGCAAGGTGGATGCAAGTTGCAACTTCATCCTTGAATCTTGAACCTTGTAATAAAGCGCGGCCCGCCTTTGTAGCGGGCGCCGATTGGAGAGAGAACAATGACGAAGTTGTGGCATGGTGTTTTGATGATGTGCGCGCTGCTGCTGGCGGCTCCCGCGTGGAGCGCGGATAACGACTACCGCATGGGCACCGGCGATGTGTTGCGCATCACTGTGTACGGGCAGCCCGACCTCGCCACCGAGGCGCGCGTGGGCGATAGCGGAAACATCTCCTTTCCGCTGATCGGCGACGTCAAAATGGCCGGCGTGACCCCCGCCCAGGGCGAAACCGAGATCGCGCAGCTCTTGAGCAAGGGTGGCTTCATCAACGAACCCTTCGTCACCCTCAACGTGGTGCAGTATCGCGGCCAGCAGATTTCGGTGCTGGGGCGCGTCAACCGGCCGGGCCGGCACACGCTGGAAAAAGTCAGCCGCGTGACCGACGTGCTGGCGCTGGCGGGCGGCATTGCGAGCGACGGCGCCGACACCGTCACCCTGGTACGCACCCGCGACGGCAAGCCCGAATACCACGACATCGACATGATCGCCCTGTTCCAGCCGGGCGGCGAAGCCAGCAACGAAATGGTACAGGACGGCGACATTGTCAACGTTGCGCGCCAGCCCATGTTCTACATCTACGGCGAAGTCCAGCGCCCCGGCGCCTTCCGCCTGGAACGGAATATGAGCGTGGTGCAGGCCCTCTCGATGGGCGGCGGCGTCACCCCGCGCGGCACCCAGAAAGGCCTCAAGATCATGCGCCGCGACGCCAGCGGAGAACTGCAGCAGCTGGATGTCAGCCTGGCCGACCCGGTCAAAAAAGACGACGTGATCTACGTCAAGGAAAGCCTGTTCTAAGGGACGCCCACCATGAATTTCCCCCAATTTCTGCTGATTCTGAATGCGCGCAAGGGGATCATCCTCGGCGTGCTGCTGCTCACCGTTGCCGTCACCACAGTGGTGAGCCTGCTGTTGCCCAAGGAATACACCGCCACCACCTCGTTGATCATCGATTCCAAAAGCAAGGACCCGTTTACCGGCCAGTTGCTGCCGTCGCAGATGTTCCCCGGCTACATGGCCACCCAGGTCGAGGTCATCCAGAGCCCGAATGTCGCGCAGAAAGTGGTGCGTGACCTCAAGCTGGCGGACAGTCCCGGCACCCGCGAGCAGTTCGTCGAGGCGACTGAAGGCGAAGGCGATATCAACCAATGGCTGAGCGATTTGCTGCTGCAGAAACTGGACGTCGAGCCTTCGCGCGAGTCCAGCGTGATCAACATCGCATTTACGGCAACCGACCCGCGTTTTGCTGCGGCGATGGCCAACGCCTTCGCCAAAACCTACATCGAAACCAGCCTGGAGCTTCGACTTGCGCCCCTGAAACAAACCGCCGCCTGGTTCGACCAGCAGATCGTCCTGCTGCGCGAGAAACTCGACCAGAAGCAGCAGGGCCTCAACGCCTATCAACGCGAAAAGGGCATCGTCGAATCCGAAGAGCGGTTCGACGTCGAAACCCGCCGCATGGCCGACCTGGCCGGGCAGATGGTGGCGGCGCAATCGGCCTCGTACGATGCCAGCTCGCGCACCCGCGACAGCGCAAGCCTGCCCGAAGTCATCAACAACCCGGTGGTGCAGAACCTCAAGGCGCAAGTGGCGCAAGGCGAAGGCAGTCTGGCCGAGCTGGCCAATCGCGTCGGCGCCAACCATCCCGACTTCATCCGCCTGCAGGCCGAAGTGAACACCTACAAGGCCAAGCTCGCCAACGAACTCAACATCGCCACGCGCGGTATCGGCGCCACCGCCGGCGCCGCCCGCCAGCGCTTCAACGAACTTTCCGCCGCGTTCGAACGGCAAAAGACCAAAGTCCTGGAACTGAAGGAACAGCGTGAAGAAGGCACCCTGCTGGCACGCGACCTGGAAAACGCCCAGCGCGTCTACGACTCCGCCCTGCAGCGCTACGGCCAGAGCCGCATGGAAGCGCAGTCCACCCAGACCGACGCCACCGTGCTGAATCCGGCCGTTCCCCCGGCCGAGCATTCCAAGCCGCGCGTCTTCCTCAACATCCTGCTGTCGGTGTTCCTCGGCAGCCTGCTCGGCGTCGGCATTGGCTTCCTGGTCGAACTGCTGGATCGCCGCGTGCGCTCCGGCCAGGACATCGCCACCTGGCTGGAAATTCCCGTGCTGGCCGAAGTCGGCAGAAAAGGCCGCCGCCTCGAAGCCCTGCGCCGCCTGTTCCGCCGCAACCGCCCGGCGGTCGCCTGATGTCACTTGATTCCATTCCGGATTGTCCATTAGGTACACGATGATGGTGCGACCGGGGGCGAGGTGGTTCGTAGGGTGCGCCGTGCGCACCATGGCGCATGGATCGGTGCGCACGGCGCACCCTAGTGCGCCACAAATCGGCGAATGGACAATCTGGGTTCATTTGAAATGGATATGGCACAACGCATGAAAACCGTAGGGTGCGCTATGCGCACCATCAGGATAACGACAGGCGCGGCGCCCTCGCCGCAACAGGCCACACCGTATTTTGTTGGGCTTTGCAGACGCATGGATCGGTGCGCACGGCGCACCCTACGGGCCACAAATCGGCGAATGGATAATCCGGGTTCATTTGAATGGATATGGCACAACGCATGAAAATCGTAGGGTGCGCTATGCGCACCATCAGGATAACGACAGGCGCGGCGCCCTCGCCGCAAATTGAACACCCGCACCCCACTCCGCATAAGCCGAGGTTCACATGAATTCATTCTCAAGCACCCACGAGCCCAGCAGCCTCGCCGAAACGACCTCCAGCATCCGTGTCGACTCCAACATCGGCAAGTTGCTGCAGGATGCCGGCAAGCTCAAACTGCAAGACATGGAGCGTGTGCTCAAGCTGCAGCAGGAACAGAACCTGCGCTTTGGCGAGGCCGCGCTCAAGCTTGGCCTGGTGACCGAGGCCGACATCCAGCAGGCGCTGTCGCACCAGTTCGAATACCCCTACATTCCCGCCTCGGAAGCCAGCCTCAACCCCGAGCTCACCGCCGCCACCGACCCCTACAGCAAGGAAGCCGAAGCGCTGCGTTCGGTGCGTTCCGAACTGCTGATGCGCTGGTTCCACGATGGCCGTAAAAGCCTGGCGGTCGGCAGCGCGCGCGCCGACGAAGGCGCAAGCTACCTGGCCGCCAACCTGGCCGTGCTGTTTGCACAAATGGGCCGCAAGGTACTGCTGATCGACGCCAACATGCGGCAGCCGCGCCAGCAGGACATCTTCAATCTGGGCAGCGGCATGGGGCTGTCCGACATCCTGGCCGAGCGCGTGCCCTCGCTGCAGGTACGCACCGTCAAGTCGTTTCCCACCTTGACCGTGCTGACAGCCGGATCGCCGCCGCCCAACCCGGCCGAACTGCTGGCGCGCCCGTCGTTCGGCGCGCTGCTTTCCGGCCTGGAAGCCAGCTACGACTTCATCCTGCTGGACACCGCGCCGTCGCAGCTCAGCTCGGACTTCCAGCCGGTTGCAGCGCGCGCCGGTGGCATGCTGCTCGCCACCCGCCGCAACGTCAGCCGCCTGGCTCCGCTGGTCGAGCTGAAAGAAAAAATCACCTTCACCGGTGCGCAGGTCGTGGGTGCCGTCGTCCTGGATTGAGCGATTGAGGTTTTCTGCGACCATGATATTTTCGCCTATCAAGTCTTCCACCGCACCGGGTTGTCATTGCGAGCGAAGCGAAGCAATCCAGTCGTGCGATCCCACTCAGGCTGGATTGCTTCGGCTATGCCTCGCAATGACAGCAAGAATGCATCCTGTTTTCCGGGCTCATCGATAATGAACACGCTTGCCCCCCGTGCTTCTGTGCTCGACGCCCTGGCCCCCCTCAAAACCTGGTGGCCGATCATCATCGGTCTGCTGGTGCTGTACGTGCCCACCTACTGGATGCTGGCGCATGGAATCTGGAACTCCGAGGAGCAGGCCCACGGCCCCATCGTGCTGGTGGTCACCCTGTTCCTCATCTGGCAGCAGCGCGCCGTGTTCATGGCCGACGCCGCCAAGCCCTCGGGCGTCGAAACCTCAGTCGGCTGGACCCTGCTCGTCGTCGGCCTGCTGGCCTACGCACTGGGCCGCTCGCAGGACATCCTGCTGTTCGAAGTCGGCTCGCAGATTCCCGTCATCCTCGGCATGCTGCTCATCACCCTGGGCATGCGCGCCGCGCGCGCCCTGTGGTTCGCCCTGTTCTTCCTCATCTTCATCGTCCCCCTGCCCGGCTTCATCGTCGACGCCGCCACCGGCCCCCTCAAACAATACATCTCGGTCATCGCCGAACAGGTGCTGTATGCCGCCGGCTACCCTATCGCGCGCAGCGGCGTCACGCTCACCGTCGGGCAATACCAGCTGCTGGTGGCCGACGCCTGCTCCGGCCTGCACTCCATGTTCAGCCTGTCCGCCATGGGCCTGCTCTACCTGTACCTGATGCAGCACACCAGCACCGCGCGCAACCTCCTCATCATGGCCGCCATCCTGCCCATCGCCTTTGCCGCCAACATCGTCCGCGTCATGGTCCTGATCCTCGTCACCTACCACATGGGCGACGAAGCCGGGCAGGGCTTCCTGCACGGCTTTGCCGGCATCATGCTGTTCGTCGTCGGCCTGTTGTTCCTGTTCCTGCTCGACTGGGTGCTCGGCTTCATCTTCCCCGACCGTGCGCGTGCCCGTGCGACCGGAGGCAAGCCATGAAACTCATCAGCTTCAAACACCTCGTCATCGGCGCCTGCATGTTTGCTGCGGCCGGCATGGCGCTGGCGCTCAAGCCCACAACCAAGATCGCCGACGCCGGCCCCGCGGTCGATCTGGAAGTGCTGATCCCCAAAGCATTCGGCGACTGGAAAATCGACACGACTATCGTGCCACTGATCGCAAATCCTGAACTCCAGGCCAAGCTCGACAAGATCTACAACCAAACCCTGGCCCGTACCTACGTCAATTCACACAACGAACGCATCATGCTGTCGATCGCCTACGGCGGTGACCAGAGCGATTCGATGGCCGTGCATAAACCCGAAGTCTGCTATCCGGCACAGGGTTTCCAGATACTGAAAAACAAGGCCGGTACCTTTTCCACCGGGGAAGGCGACATCCCGGTCAAGCGCCTGGTCGCCACGCAGGGGCAACGTATCGAACCGATCACTTACTGGACGACTGTGGGCGACGCTGTGGCAGTCAGTGGTATCAAATGGAAGCTCCAGCAAATGAAATACGGCCTGACTGGGAGCATTCCTGACGGCCTGCTGTTCCGCATTTCCAGCATCCAGGCGGACGAAAGCGCGGCCTACCGGGCGCAGGACGATTTCTCGAGAGCCTTGCTGGGCGCGCTCACCCCCGAGGGCAAGGCGCGTATCATCGGTCGCCTCCCCCCAACTCAAACCAATTGATCCATCCCATAGAACGGAGCTTTAAATGGCCAGAACTCTAGCCATCTCGAATCGCTCGTTTAGCTCAGGTGCGCCAGGTCTGCCGTTAATCCTGGGGATTGTTGGCGTAACCATTGCATTAGCCGTTTTTTTTGGCTTGATTGCCGTCACGGCGAACGTGATTCTAATGGCGCTTTCAGTGGGGCTGATTGTTAGTGTCCTGCTGCTTGCCAAACCTGTGTGGAATATCTGGTTAATTCTGTCGCTAGGCTTGCTTGTGGCGGGCGTGTTGCCGATCTGGCTGGACTTCTTTGCCACCAAAGCAGTGTGGGGGATATCTATCCTCAGTTTTGTGCTGATGGCGAGTGCGTTGTTCAGTTCGTTGGCTATTCCTGGCACGACTCGCGATACGCCCGTTTTTGTCTGGGTTGCGCTGGCATTCTTTTTTTATGTGCTGATTAACAGTTTCGCCCAGTGGCACTCAGTTAACGAATTTCTGAGCGGCTTCAAGCGTTATTTCCAAATGTGGGGGCTGCTGTTTGCCTTGTGTTGGTTGCGCATCGAAGAATCGGATATTCGTCGCTGGCATGTTTTCATTCTATTGGTCGCGCTGGTGCAGTTGCCCTTTGCCATTTATGAACTGATCGATCTGGTTCCTTTGCGTGAGGGGTATGTAGGCTCTATCCCCGGCCTGGTCCCCATCGATGTGGTTGCGGGCACTTTCGGGTCTTACCTTTATCAGGGTGGGGCCAATGCCGAAATGGCCACCTTCTTGATTATTGTTCTGGCTTTTTTGTTGGCGCGCAGGAAAGAGAAACAATTGTCATCCGCTCGTCTGTTTCTGCTCGTGCCATTGGTCATGGCGCCGCTGTTTCTGGGTGAGACCAAGGTTGTGGTTGTTCTAATGCCCCTCATGTTTCTGGTGCTTTACCGGCGTGAGTTGATTGCCCGCCCGCATTACGCCCTGCTCGCGCTCACCATGGGGCTGGCTCTCACATTGGCAGCAGGGTATGTCTATCTGGGACTCTCGAAAAAAAGCATAGATCAGCAGGTTACAGACATACTGAGCTACAACATCTACGAGCGCGGCTATGGCAACCTGCGACTCAACCGCACCACAGTGCTCACTTTTTGGGCCGAGCAGCAAGGCGCACACGATCCTGTTTCCATGGTGTTTGGCAATGGGGTGGGGAGTGCCACATTGGGCTCGGGTCATATCGCAATGCGGTTTCCCACCTATGGGATCGGGCTGACCACGGCTTCGGCTTTGCTATGGGAGATGGGGGGGGTCGGCTTTGGGTTGTTTCTGCTGATGCTGGCGCTGGCCTGGCGTAATGCAGGGCGCTTGCGACAACGGGTGGACGATCCCCTGGTGCGAGCAGACCTCGCGGCCATACAAGCAGCCATTGCAATCTTCATTTTTTATTTGTTCTATCGTTCATCTGTCCTGGACATTTTGGGTTTCCAGATCGTGTTTATTTCAGTGTTGGGTTATCTGGCCTGGCTCAACCGTAGATGCGGCACGAAATGATTTGCTGCCTGCATAGACATAGCCAATCTGTGCGCTGTTCGCCCTTCCAACTGCAGGTTTTTCGATTGCTTTTGTCGGTATGCAGGTTTTGTTTACCCACCCGCAGCACTCGACAGAGGCAATGCTTGAATAGCGGACGCATCTTGGTCGCGTTGTTTTTGGCAAGCCTGACTACGACCGCGTACGCTTTCATTGGCATTGGGGAAGCGGACTGTTTGTCCGCTGTCCTGGTTAAGCCAGCGGCCGAGTATCGTGTGACAGTAGCCGATCGAGTGGTCAATTCCCTGAAGCCGCATTTCTTTGGTTTCAACCTGGAGTGGGTCGGCTTTCAGCAAGACCTGTGGGATAACCAGGCGCAGAAGGTGAACCCCGCTGTGATATCGGCCCTGCAAGCCTTTCCGGGGGCGGTCTATCGCTACCCCGGCGGCACCGTGGCAAATCACTTTGACTGGCGAGCGAGCGTTGGCCCCCAGAAATCCCGCCCGCTGCGCCGTGCCGTGGACTGGAAAGGCCCTTTGGCAACCCAATTCGGATTCAACGAGTACCTGGATTTTCTGGCGGCGGTGGGTGGACAGGCCTGGCTTGTCGCCAATCTGTATGGCGATTTCGAAGGCGAGACAGAAGTAGGGCCGCTATCCAGCAGCGCCACCCAGTGGGCCGCCGCGGCCCGCCAGGCCAATGCCAGAGTGGTGCGCTGGGAATTGGGAAATGAACTCGACCGCAGCCTTTATCGCTGGCCAGCGAAAAAATACTCGGCACGCGCATTGGAAATTGCGCGCGCCATCAAGGCGGGCGACCCGGCGGCCCGCTTTGTCACTTTGCTGGAAGACTACGATGCCCAGCGATGGACATCGGCCAAGAGCTATAACACGCAAACCAGCGATTCACTGGCCAGCCTGTTGCCGGACCAGGCCCTGCACCTTTATTACGATGGCCCACCCGGCGGGCCGCCCGTACCTCATCGACTGAAGCACTTGTGTGCGAGTACCGGCGCGGTGCAGGCAGGCAGCGGACGCCCGGCCACGATCTGGGTCACCGAGCATGCGCGCTGGCCGGCCGGGCGCGTCAGCGATCCGGACTGGAAGAAAAACTGGGGTTCGACCAGTAATCTGGAAGGCGCCCTGTCGGTCGCAGACATGGTAATCGCATTCAGTCAGACGCCGGGCGTGGAAGGCCAATTCCTGCACAGCCTGGCAGGCGCCGACAGCCCTTGGCCCTTGTTTCATCGCACTGCTGCGGGCCTCAAGCCCAGCGCGGTCTATTGGGCGCTGCGTATCTTGCGCGAGGGTATGCTCGACCAGGTTCTGGAAACACGCACTGCCAGCCGCAACGATAGTGCGTATGCCGGCGGCTATGACATCCGCACCAGCTTGATGAGCAATCCTGCGCATGACCAATTCGCATTATGGGCGGTGAACCGTTCCGCCAAGGCCGCCAAGGTCAGGTTGACGATCCCCAGGCTTGCCGGAAAAACGCTCAGCGCCCGCCATGTGTCGCTGGCGGATGCTAACCCGAATGCGAACAATGTTCTGGATGGCCAGCGCCTGCTGCCCAGCGCGGTGCCTGTCATACTGCACTTCGATACATCGGGTGAAACCCTGGTGAATTTGCCGGGTAACTCGATATCAACCCTCTCGATACCTGCCATCTCGATCAATAACTAGGAACCTGCAAGCATGCCCCGTTTGTTTTTTGCGGTTCCCGATTTTTACCCCCCTTGGCGGCTTGATGTAGAGGAACTGTTTGTCCGGCAGATGCAGGCGCGTGGGATCAAAGTCACATGGAGCATGCGCCGTGATCGGGCTGGCCCCTGTTTGCAGACAGAGCATGGCGGACAGGTGGTTTATCTACCTTTGCGCCTATCCGTCGCGGGCGTGGCGGGTAAGGTCATCAACAAGATCACGCAATATCTGTGTGAGGTCGCGCTGTTTTTTTGCCTGCTGTTCGGCAAACGTTTCGACATCATCCAGGTGCGCGACCGGCGCTATCTGTTTGCTTTTCTGGGCTGGCTTGTCGCCCGCTTACGCGGAGCAAAGTTTGTTTTCTGGTCGTCCTACCCCTTTCCGGAGCATCTGGTCGAGATGGCCACAGGCAAGCATTGGGCACAACGCATCGCGCTTTTGTTTCGTGGCCACCTTTCATGGTTCTACGTCTACCGCTTCATCATGGTAGTGGCTGATCATGTGTTTGTGCAGAGTGAACAGATGCTGCGCGACGTGGCCCGTTACGGCGTGCCCGTATCGAAAATGACCCCGGTGCCCATGGGGGTGCCGCCGCACCTGCTCGACTGGGTCGCAACCCATGCAGGCGAGGGCGTGCAGGCCGGCAAGGTGGTGTATGTGGGTACATTTGCCCGGGTGCGGCGCATGGATCAGATCATCGAGGCCTTTCGCCTGGTGCGGCAGCGCAATGCCCACGCCCATCTCTTCATGGTGGGAGCGGGCGATAGCCCGGCTGAGCGCGCCGAGCTGGAAGCACAGACGCAGCGGCTGGGGTTGGCGGAGGCCGTGACTTTCACCGGCTTCGTGCCGATGGAAGAGGCTTGGCGCCATGCGGCCAGCGCGGAAGTCTGCTTGTCGCCGTTTTACCCAACGTTTGTGCTGCGATCTACATCTCCAACCAAATTGGTGGAATACATGGCTCTGGGTCGCCACGGTGGTGGCGAACGATCATCCGGAGCAGGCTGTCATTCTCGCCGAAAGTGGCGCGGGCCTGTGTGTGCCGTGGGGGATTGAATCGTTCGCCGAGGCCATCCTGGAACTGCTGGATCATCCGGAGAAGGCGCGCGCCCTGGGGGCGCGCGGCCCTGCCTGGGTGGCGGCCAACCGTACCTATGACAAGCTGGCGGAGCAGGTTCATGCGCGTTATCTGGCCTTGCTGGGCAGGGAAGCGTGAGCGCTTCTGCCCGCTATGGTCGTGAGCGTATCCGCAGAGGGGGCGTTCACTTTCTGCTGGGAAAAGGGCTGTCTTCTATTGCCGGCTTTGCCGTTCTGGTCCTGCTGGTGCGGTATCTGTCCGTGGCCGAGTTCGCCACCTACAGCGTGCTGCAAGCTTTCGTGGAAGTGTTCACGGCGCTGACCGGATTCGGGCTTACCCATGCCGCATTGCGCTACATCCCGGAACTGTATGCCCAGCATGAAAACCGAGTTTTCCGCGGTTTTGTGGTCGCGGCCTTCGGACTGCGCCTGGTAGTGCTGACATTGGCAACCCTGCTGGCCTATCTGATGGGCGCTGGGCTCGCTGGCCTTTTTGGTCTTGATGCATGGGTGGGGGTCTTTCAGGCCTATCTGCTGGTGGTGTGGTTGCGGGTCAATGGGAATTTTCTTTTCCAGATATTGGAATCCACCCTGCACCAGGGGCTGGGCCAGACGGCCTTTGTGCTAACGACACTGACAAAGCTCGGGGGGATCGGCTGGCTGGTTTATGAAGGCTCCATCGATATCGAACGTGTGATCTGGGTGGAGGCTGCTGCAGAAGTTCTTGGCCTTGGTGTTCTTCTGTTAGGCGTATTGCGTGTTTTGCGCGCGGCCCCAATCGGGCAAGGCATGCTGGGCTTGATGGGTTGGTGGGCAGTTCATGCCCGGCGTGTGACACGTTATGGTTTTGCGGGCTATCTCCAGCACCTGGCGATATTGCCCTACGGCAGTGCGCCCAGCCGGCTGGTCGCTGGCCGTTTTCTGGAAGTGGTTTCGCTGGCCGCATTCGGCTTCGCCCAATCCTTCGCGGATATGCTGCGGCGTTACCTGCCTGCCCAACTCTTGGGAGGCCTCATCCGTCCCGTGCTGGTCGCAAGATTTTCCATGAACCGGGATTTTGATGCGGTTACGGGAATGCTTGCCCTCGTTTTCCGCATCAATACCGTATCGCTAGGTGCTGTCGCCGCAGTTCTTCTGGCACATGGGCCGGCTATCGTCGCCGGGGTGTCGGGTGGCAAGTACGGCGCCGAAGCGTCCTGGTTGCTGCTCGCATTGGTCGGGGTTCTCGTTCTGGAGTCACGCCGTTTTCTGATCGATCTGGCCATACAAGCTGTAGAACGTAACGGACTTCTGGTTACCGGCAATCTCGTATTGGCCGCTTCGCTTGTGCCGGCAATTCTGCTCATGCCCACATTTGGCCCGTTGGCGATTCCCGTGGCTGCAGCCCTGGGTCTTGTCATCAGCAATACCTGGATTACGCATCGCCTTGCCGGAGAGGGTTTTTCCTATCCATTCGGATATGTGGATTTCGGACGTGTCCTTCTATCCATGGCCCTGGCCGCGCTGGTGGGATACGCCTTGCAGGACCGGTTGGGCTGGATATTCGGTCTGATCATGGTTTCGATCGCATACGTGGTGTTGCTGGGGGTGACAGGGGCGATACGTCGGGAGGATTGGCACAAGTTGCGCCAATTGAAACGACCTGCCATAACTGGCGAGACGGCTGTGCCAATGCGGGATCACATTGGGGCGGATTCTTCAAATGCCTAAACTGCTCTCTCTCAATTCCTACAATTACCGTCGCGGCGGCTCGGATGTGGTGTTCCTTGAACACGACGCCATGTTCCGTGCCCAGGGCTGGGATACGGCGGTGATGGCCATGCATCATCCGAAGAACGAACCTTCGCCGTGGAGCCGGTTCTTTGTTGACGAGATCGAGTTCGGCCATGAGTACGGGGTGATGGACAAGCTGGCAATGGCGGGTAAGGTTATTTATTCCGGCGAGGCCAAGCGCAAGATTTCTGCACTGCTAGATGGGTTTCCGGCCGACGTGGCCCATGCCCATTGCATCTATCATCATCTGTCGCCCTCGGTGTTGGTGGAACTGAGTCGGCGTGGGATTCCGACTGTGATGACAGCCCATGATCTGAAGCTGGCCTGCCCGGCCTACAAAATGCTGAATCGCGGCGGCGTGTGCGAGAAATGCCGTTCGGGCAATCTGCTGCATGTGGTCGCCAACCGCTGCATACGCGATTCGTTGCCAGTGAGCGCGCTAATCATGCTGGAGTCAGCGGTACACAAGTCGCTTGGGCTGTATCGGCGCAACCTGGACCGGGTGGTGGCCCCCAGTCTGTTCTACAAGCAGAAGCTGATGGAGTGGGGCTGGCCGGAGCGACAATTGGCCTACATCCCGAACTATGTGGATGCCGCGGCCTATACGCCCCGTTACGAGCCGGGCGATTATTTTTTCTATTTCGGCCGTCTGGCGATGGAAAAGGGCGTGGCCACGCTGATCCGCGCTGCGGCTCAGGCGAAGGTGAAGCTGCGCATTGCCGGCACCGGGCCGGAAGGCGATGCCTTGAAAGCTCTGGCGGCCGAGGCGGGTGGCGACGTCGAGTTTCTTGGCTTTGTGAGCGACGAGCCATTGTGGAAGTGGGTGTGCGAGGCGCGCGCCATCGTGCTGCCTTCCGAGTGGTACGAGAATGCGCCCATGAGCGTATTGGAAGCCTATGCGTGCGGCAAACCGGTGATCGGTGCACAAATCGGCGGCATCCCCGAAATGGTGAGGGCCGACGAGACGGGTTTGCTTTTCGGCAGCGGCAAGACGGATGAACTGGCGGACTCCATGCACCGCCTGGCGGTCATGCCGGATGATGCGGTTGCGGGGATGGGTCGCGCCGCGCGGCAGTACGTTTCCACGACATTCACCCACCAGCGCTATCTGAATGAAATGCTCGCGCTGTATGCTGAACTGGGCGTGGCGGTGGGCGGGACGCAGCATTCAAAACAATATGAAAACAGGGGAGGGACCGCATGATTGCCCAGATGGACCGGGATTATCTTGCGTCGGGCGTGGGGCTGACGGCCCGCCGGCTCGCCAGCCACCTGCTGTACGAAGGCCGGCCTTTGACGACCAAGGGGCGCTACATCAACCCGCTGGTGTTCGCCTGGCTGAATACGCTGGCGGCATTACCCGGCAAGCCGGCGGTGGATCGCCCGGTGTTCATCACCGGCCTGGGGCGCTCGGGCACTACCATCCTCGGCATCCTGCTTTCACTGCATCGGCAGGTGGGTTATCTGAACGAGCCGAAAGCGCTGTGGCATGTGATCGACCCACGTCAGGACATCAACGGCAATTATTCGGATTCGGGTGGGCGATTTCGAATGGATGCTGCGGATGCCACTTCAGACATGAGCCTGCGGGCGCGGCGGTTGTTTTCGCGCTACCTGACGCTGACCGGTTCATCCCGTGTGGTGGATAAGTATCCCGAACTGATTTTCAGGGTGAGCTATGTCCGTGCCTTGTTCCCTGATGCGAAGTTCGTTTTTATTACCCGCAGCGGGGCGGATGCGGTGCCATCGGTGGTGAAGTGGTCTGAGCGGCTGGGCGTGAAATCCGGCGAGCATACCGACGACTGGTGGGGTCGAAACGACATCAAGTGGCATTACCTGCGGGAGCAGCTGGTTCTCGGAAACCCGGAATACGAATCGGTGTGGTCGCTGGCGACGGCTGATCTTGACCATGCCAACCGTGCGGCACTGGAATGGATAGTGGCCATGCGCGAGGGACTGGCGCAGGAACAGCGTTATCCAGATGTGGTGATCCGGGTAGCTTACGAGGCACTGCTCGCAGACCCGGCAGAATTGGTGCGCTTGCAACAGCAGTGTGGACTGGAACCGGACCAACGAGTGACGGATTACGCGCGGAAGCGGCTTTACGACAACCCGGCGAAGGGCTGGCCGGAACTGCATCCGGCAGTGGATGCGCTGTTCCGCGACACGATGGCAAGACTTGGGTACGACACGCCGTGACGACAAGACATATCCGCATCCTCGGCACCCGCGGGGTGCCCGCCGCGCATGGCGGCTTCGAGACTTTTGCCGAATACCTGGCACCTTATCTGGCAGAACGCGGTTGGCAGGTGACGGTGTATTGCCAGGAAGACGGCACCGGCCCGGTGTTCGAGGATGAATGGCGCGGGGTGCGGCGAGTGTGCATGCCGGTGGCCACCGGCGGGGCGGCCGGCACCATTGTGTTCGACTGGAAATCGACGCTGCATGCGGCGAGTGAAAAGGGATTGGTACTGACGCTGGGTTACAACACGGCGATATTCTGCGCGCTGTATCGCCTGCGTGGGCTGAAAAACATCATCAATATGGATGGCGTGGAGTGGCGGCGGCAGAAATGGGGCAAGGTGGCAAAGACCTGGCTTTGGTTGAATGACTGGGGGGGCTGCTTGTTGGGCAATCATCTGGTTGCCGACCATCCGGAGATCAAGAAGCATCTGGCGACGCGGGTGTCACAAAGCAAGATCACCATGATTCCCTATGGTTCGGACCGGGTGGATGACGCAGATGCCGGGTTGATCGAACCTTACGGACTGGAGTCGGGGGCTTACGCCATTTTGATTGCGCGGGCCGAGCCGGAGAATTCGATTCTGGAAGTGGTGCGGGCGTGGTCGCGCAAGCCGCGCGGCTGCAAGTTGGTGGTGCTGGGGAAATACGAGCCGGATCATGCCTATCAGCGCGCGGTTAAAGAAGCTGCGTCCGACGAAGTGGTTTTTCCTGGTGCGATTTACGATAAGGCGATGGTGCAGGCGCTGCGGTTTCATGCCCGGTTTTATGTACATGGGCATCAGGTGGGCGGGACGAACCCTTCACTGGTGGAGGCGCTGGGTGCAGGGAACGCAGTGTTGGCGCACGATAATCCCTACAACCGCTGGGTGGCGGGGGATGGTGGGGTGTATTTCCGTGATGAGGATGGCTGTGCGCAGCAGATTGAAACGCTGCTGGGCGATGCCGCCCAACTGGCGCAGCTCCAGGCCGCCAGCTGGGCGCGCCATGCGGTGGAGTTCACCTGGGAGAAGGTGTTGGGGGATTACGAGAAGCTGTTGCTGGGTTGGGCGTAACGCTGTGGTCCAGAAACTCCGAACTCCGGGGTCAGAACTCCGGGGTCACGAACTCCGGGGTCACGAACTCCGGGGTCAGGTCTAGATACACGAACTCCGCGAACTCCGGGGTCAGGTCTAGATAGATAGCGTTCGTGGGTTGGGCTGAATGAAGTGAAGCCCAGCACATCGTTGCTGTTGCGCGTGACAAGATTGACGCATGCGACGCGCATGGCATAGGCATATGGTATATGCCAACCTTAAAGGGGCCATCCATGAATGCAGAGAGACTTGTCCGTTTTTTTCGCAATGGGCGGAATCGGGCGATCCGCATTCCGCGCGAGTTCGAGCTGGATGCGGAAGAGGCGATCATTCGCCGGGAAGACGATCGTCTGGTGATCGAGCCGATCCGGAAAAAGGGGTTGCTGGCTACGCTGTGTGTCCTGGATGAGGACTTTCCCGATATCGACAAGGGAATGCCGCCATTGGACGATTGGGCCGAACGATATGCTGATTGTCGCGCACGCCCTGGCCACTGAATCCACTTTGGTGACGGCAAATACGAGTGAGTTTTTCCGGGTACCCGGGCTTAGGGTTGACAGCTGGCTTGAATCCCTTCCAGGAAGATGAACCGGCATACTCATCCCGCGTCTGCAGGCTGAGCCGAACTGCCATTATGGTGAATTTGCGAAGGCGTTTTGAGTATGGACGGGACGCTTTCGATGATTGGCCACAAAGCTCAGCCGAGCGTTGCGCCAAAGTGAAGCCTTCGTGCGCCCTGTAGCGGGCTTACTCGCGAAACGTGCCGTCGCGCGCTACCGCCCCATCGCCAGCAAGCTGGCTCCAACAACCCCCGTAGGAACGGGCTTGCCCGCGAAGGTTCGAGGCAAGCGGGCTGGCCGGCCCTGACGATGCTGTTTGTTGTCGCATAATCGGCAATTGCCGTTTTTACGACAATGAGCGCCTGTATCCGCATGCCAAAGCCCCCATCGCTCTGCCTCCCTTTCTCTCCAAATAGGTGAGCGTATCAATAACGGCACTCTATCGAAGATCAAGGCGCGGCGGGGTGCTTACGGGTTCTGGGTGAATTCAATCGCGGAACTTGGGTTTTATCCTGGCAATTTCAATCTGGTACTTTTGTTGGATAATGTTCCGACGTATGGGGGCTGGCTGCCGGATTTGATCGATCGATAACGCGCCTACCCACAGGCCACCAGGAAACCCGCATCGACACAATGCTCATGGCGTGAT
>DATKUP010000075.1:0-1469 GCA_035530575.1 Thiobacillus sp.
CCTGTCGGACCAGTAACGCCGGTTGAGCCGTCAACGCCAGTAGGTCCAGTGGCTCCCGCGCCAGTAGGTCCGGTCACCCCGGTCGAGCCGGTAGATCCAGTCGCACCAGCACCGGTAGGACCGGTCGCGCCCGTCACTCCGGTAGATCCGGTTACGCCAGCACCCGTAGATCCGGTCGCACCGGTAACTCCTGTGGCACCGACGCCCGTGGGGCCAGTTGCGCCCGTTGCTCCAGTTACCCCCACGCCCGTAGGTCCGGTTATTCCAGTGATGCCAGTAGCCCCGGTAGCACCGACCCCAGTAGGTCCGGTTGCACCTGTTGCGCCCGTAGCACCGGCACCCGTAGGACCAATGGCACCCGTCGTTCCTGTTACTCCAATGCCAGTACTACCAGTAATACCTGTTGCGCCAACGCCCGTCGCACCAACTGCGCCCGTCGCACCAACTGCACCCGTCGCGCCGGTCTCTCCGCCCCCGCCGCCCCCGCCAAGCGACCAAATTGCAGCTCCGACGGTCGCATCGACGCACGTGTAACTCTGATCAGTCGTGACGTTGATCCAGACAGACCCGACAGCGTAGCCTTGCGAACTGTCGTTGCCGACCGCCGGAGCTGCGGTCGCGGAGTAATTGTTTCTGACACTGATCCACTGAGTGCCATTGTAAATCAACAGGCCGCCCGCGTCGGTCTGCGGCTCCTCCTTGAAGGTTGAGGCGTTCGTCCCGCCCACGACGATCGGCACACGCGTTCCGGAGGGTGATCGGTACATCTGATAGAAACCTGCACTCGCGTGAAGCGTCCCATCGATTAGCACGTTCGGAGTCGCGGTAGTATACAGTGTACCGGCCGACAAGTTGAGCCTCGCGGAGGTTGCCGTCGCGAGAACATTCACACGCCCATTAATGCCGTCGTTGTCTATCCCATTCGTGCCTACGAAAATGAATGATGTGTCCGCCCCGTCAAGCGTCACTGCATCGCCGCCCGAAGGACCAAATACCCCGGTGCGATGTACAACCACCCACTGACCTGCGCCAATAGCGACAATCTTCTGTAACGCTGAAGTAGCCGCAGCCAGTCTCGACGCATACACTTGAACAATGGCCAGGCGCGGCCCGAGGACAATGAGATCAGAGCTAACTGACTGCACGTTGCAGTTTCGTATGTTAACAGACTTATTCGATGTCCCGGTCAGCTCAATTGCGCTACCAGCGGCGGGTACGATCTTCAACCCATACAGGGTGACGGCATGATAGGTCGAACCCGCATCATCGTGAGCAAACGTGATCTTTCCAATGATCGTGACCCGATTATCGGGCGCTCCGCCGCGTACAGCCTCCAACAGCGTAACTGCCGTGAGCCGAATGCCTGGCGCTATTGCGATGTTCTCGGTGTACGTTCCATCAAGCACCCACACGTCCATTGGGTTGCTGTGCGTGCATCCAGCCGCCACTGCAGCAGTGATTGCAGACTG
>DATKUP010000076.1:0-2581 GCA_035530575.1 Thiobacillus sp.
TGCTCAGGGACGCGAGGCCGACGGCGCGAAGGAAAAGCAACAGAAACAGGCTGACACGCTTGAGGCCGTGCAAGAGCAACTGAAGAAGATCACTTCCGAGAAGGTAAGCGCAGAAGCGGCCCTGAAGGAACGAGACGCGGCCATAAACGCGGCCCGCCTCAAGAGCGCGGTTGAGCCCGTTTTCGCCAAGGCGGCAAAACCCCGCCTGGCACAACTCGATTACTTCGATCAGTTCGAGGTGCGGCTGGATGAAAAAAATCAGCCGGGCGTTTACACCAAGTCGGGCGTGCCCGTATTTGGTGCGGACGGTCAACCCGTGACGCTCGAAGATCACGCGAAGGACTGGCTCAACAAGCATCCCGAGCACTATGCCGCCCCGGACACCTCCGGCAGTGGAGCTGGAGGCGGGATCGGCGGCGGAAAGAAGGAAACCGGAGGCTGGGATGATTTGGCCTCCGAGGCCAAAAAGCTGTTCGGCACGCAGTTCTAACCGCTGAACAAGCGATCTCCCAGCGCGGCCCGGCTTTTGCCGGGCTTTTTTATTGGAGCAAAAGATGTCTACCACAACCGCCCTGAACAACCTGTTCCTTGATATCGTCAAGCAACAGGCTGATCCGCTATTACAGGGCACTGCCGTTTTGTCGCCGCGCATCGCGAACAAAATGGATACGGTGCCCGGCGCAAAGGGCAAGGTAATCAAGGTTCCCATTCCCGAAATGCCGGATGATCTCGGAACATTTTCTCGCGGTTCCGATGTCTCGAAGCAGACCCGCGCCGAGACCGCGTTCAAGGATGTCGAACTGACAGTTCACATCTGCGATGACTATCCCGTCTATCGCGACGAGATACAGTGGATGTACCTCAACCCCGAGGCATTCTTCACGCTGAAAATCATCCCGCGCTGGAGAGCGCTGATCAGAAAAGTCGAGCGCGCCGGGTTCGCGCTTCACGAGAAAATGGAGAACGTCTACGGCACCTGCGGCGACCCCCCGGATTCTGATGACGATCTTCAGGCACTGCAACTCAAGGCCGACCTCCAGTTCATTCCCGAGGGTGAGCGCTTCTACTTCTGCGAGCCCGTTGCCTATGGCGATATGCTGAAAGTCGACGAGGTAATGACGGCCCTGAAGTACGGATCGCCTGACGTTATCCGCCAGGGCAAGCTGCCGGAGGTGTTCGGCTTCTTCCCCCAGAAGTCCCTCTACCTCAAGAACGCCAACGGCGGGTGGCATACCTGCGGTGGCTGGTACGACGCGAGCACGCCCGTTGTCGAGGACACCGGCAACGTGCTGGCGATCGGCGATACCACGATCATCATTGACGGCCTGGCGACCTCTGCGGCCGCCGAGGTCAAGGCTGGCGATCGCTTCACGCTCTACGGCGACACCACGGTTTACACCGTGACGGCTACTGTTGCCAGCACCAGCCTTGGTGCGGCTGCGTTGACCATCATGCCGGCCCTGGTTGCTGATCCCGGCGACGGCGCCGCGGTGACAGTTCTCCAGACAAGCACGACCGGCAAATATGTCGCCAACCTGTTCACACATCCGGCCGGTCTCTACTACGCGAGCACGCCGGTTGCCGTCGATCCGGCCCCCAGTCAGGCCGTGGCGTACATCGACATCCCCGGTGTCGGTAGGATCACCTACGACATCTGGGAGGACAAGAGGGCGAATGCAATGATCCACAGGACTCAGGTGCTTTACGGCTGGGCAGTGGGTCAGCAGGATCTCTCATTCGTGGTGCTCGGATAATGCGCACGGACATCGTACACATGAAACGGCCCGGAGGCCAGATCGAGCGGGTTAACGAAAAGGTTCTCTCGAAATATCTGGCCCTCGGCTGGGAGATCGTCGACGACCCTACACCGGCCTCCTCCACGGCAGAGGTTGTCTCTGCATCGGAGGAGGCCCCTCCCTCAAGGGTCAAATCGAAACGATCCAGCACGCGCTCGCGCGCGGCATCCCGGCGGTCGCGGTAAACTTCTCCCCGTTCAAATTCCGTTGCCAATTTGGCGCGATTTTCGACTACGACTGGTTCCGTGATCATCCGAGTTACCTCTGGCGTTTTCCGGGGATTATGTTCGTCCCCGATTATCGTCTGGGCGCAGGGGCACGATGGCATTACAACCTCGTGCCCCTGAAGATGCGCGTTAAAGACCGCATACCCGGCGGTGAACCCGACCTCGGCGTAAGCGACAGTTTTTCGGATGGTCTCTATACCAACCGCTGCGGCGGGGGCCTGGGAATCAGCGTTGCTTGGGCGCTGGGTGCCGATCCGATACTGCTGGTCGGCTACGACTCGCAAGGTGACCGCCATTGGTATCAGGACGATGCGCCGCCGAAGATCGACTCGATGGACGGCGTGCGGGTAATACTGGATAGCCTTAGCAAATTCACCGGCGAGCGGGTGATTAACTGCTCCGCGGAGACGGCCCTCACGGGCTTTCCCCGGGGTGAACTGGAGCGGGAACTTGGATGCCTTAATTTTAATTGATATGGGTGGCCGACTGACGCTGGGCAGGCTGTCGAAGGCTGACGGCACAACCGCCGCGACCGGGGATCTTACCAACGTATCGGTA
>DATKUP010000077.1:0-10598 GCA_035530575.1 Thiobacillus sp.
GCTCTCCGACGCGCTCGAATCCTTCGTCAACCTGGCGGGGGCGATCATGGCGCTGGCCATGCTGACGCTGGCGGCGATGCCGGCGGATGACAACCACGCACACGGCCACGGCAAGGCGGAATATTTCTCCAGCGCATTCGAAGGCTTCCTCATTATCATCGCCGCCGTCGCCATCAGCTACGCTGCGATCGATCGCCTGCTCAACCCGCAGCCGCTCGAGGCAGTGGGCATCGGGCTGGCCGTGTCGGTGGTCGCCTCGGTCATCAACCTGGCCACCTCGCGCGTCCTCATGGCGGTGGGGAAAAAACACAAATCCATCACCCTGGAAGCCGACGCCCATCATCTGCTCACCGATGTCTGGACTTCCGCCGGCGTCATTGTCGGCGTCGGCCTGGTGTGGCTGACCGGCTGGCTCTGGCTCGACCCGGTGGTCGCCCTGCTGGTGGCAATGAATATTGTGTGGACCGGCTGGCAGCTACTGCAGCGTTCCGCCGCAGGCCTGATGGATGTGTCCATCCCGGAGGAGGACCTCATGGCAATCGAAAGCGTGCTGGACAGCTATCGCCGGCAGGGTCTCGATTTCCATGCCTTGCGTACGCGGCAGGCCGGTACCCGTGCCTTCATTTCCCTGCACGTGCTGGTGCCCGGGAAATGGACCGTAAAGTTGGGGCACGACTGGTCGGAACGCATCGAGACCGACATCCGCCAGGCCGTGGTCTACGCCCACATCACCACCCATCTGGAACCGAAGGAAGATCCCGTCTCGCTGGCGGATCAGGCGCTGGATCGGCCGGCCGATTGACTCGTCAGGGATTGAGTCCCACGGTTCTTTACATGGCCGCCTCGCGGCATCAGAGCGGCCACACCCAAAGCAGCATCGGAATGCTGACAGCGATCACCAGCACTTCAAGCGGCAGCCCGAGGCGCCAGTAATCGCCAAAGCGAAATCCGCCGGGGCCGAGGATCAGCGTGTTGTTCTGGTGTCCGATCGGGGTCAGGAAGGCGCAGGAAGCGCCGATGGCCACCGCCATCAGGAACGAGTCGACATTCACGTCCAGCACCCCGGCGGTGCCGATGGCAATCGGGCACATCACGGCCGCGGTGGCGGCGTTATTTATCAAGTCGGACAGGAACATCGTGACCACCAGAATGAGCGCAAGCGCCACGACGGCATGCCCCTGCGCAACGCTATCGAGCAGAACGCGCGCGATCAGGTCGGCGGTGCCGGTGGACGCCATCGCCCCGGCCACCGGAATGAGCGCGCCGAGCAGAACGACCACCGGCCAGTCGATCGCGTCATAGACCGCGCGTGGCGGGATGGTGCGCAGCGCCATCGAGGCCAGCACGCCGAGGGCAAACGAGATCGCCGCCGGCAGCAGGCCGAAGGCCGCCCCGCCGACCGCGACAGCCATGATGCCGCCGGCTGTCAGCGCCTTGCGCTTGTTCGGAATACGTAACTCGCGCTCGGCCAGCGGCACGCTGCCGGAATCGGCCGCAAACTGGGCCAGCACATCGGGGGGACCCTGCATCAGCAGCAGATCGCCGGGTTGGATCTTCAGGGTCCGCAGCCGCGTCTTCGAGCGCGTGCCTTCGCGTGACACAGCCAGCAGGTTGATCCCATAACGGGAGCGCAGCAGCATGTCGCTGGCCGAGCGGCCGGCAATCGATGCCCCAGGCCGAACCACCAGTTCCATCAGCACAATCTCGTCGGAGGGCGGGGCCTTTTTTGCCGCGTCGGCTTCCCCGGCGCCGGGCTCGGGTTCAATGGCCTTGCTGTTGTCGCGCCGCAGGATTTCGTGGGTCTCGTCCTCACTGGTTTCACTTTGAGCATCCGGCGAACCGGCTTCTTCCAGCGTCAGGCCAAGACTGGACAGCACGCTTGCCAGGGCCTCGACCTCGGCCTCGATGATCAGGATGTCGCCGGCGAGCACCTTGCGTCCGGCTTGCGGTGCGTTCATGCGCACCTCATTGCGCACCAGACCCACGACCTGAGCGTCGGCCTCGTCGAGTGCGCGCTCGATCTCGCGCAGGGTCATGCCGGCGGCTTTGCTGTCATCGGTCACGCGAACTTCGGTGGTATACGCCCCGGTCTCGAAGCCCTCGGTGCCGGCCTGCTTGCGTGCCGGCACCAGTCGCCAGCCAAGCAGGACCACAAAGGCCACCCCGGCCACAGCCACGGTCAGACCGACTGGCGTGAAGTCGAACATGGCGAAGCCGCTGGCGCCGTTCTGGGCGCGAAAGCCCGACACGATCAGGTTGGGCGGCGTGCCGACCATGGTCGTCATGCCGCCGAGGATGGTGCCGAAGGCAAGCGGCATCAGCACCCGCCCGGGCGGCAAGTTGAGACGTGCGGCAAACTGGATAGCCACCGGCATCAAGAGTGCCATCGCGCCCACATTGTTCATGAAGCCGGACAGCACCGCACCCAGTCCGACCAGTGCAGCCAGACTCAGCGTCGGGCCGGCATTCTTCGGCAGGGTATGGTGGGTGAGCACATCGACCGCGCCGGACGTCTGCAAACCCCGGCTCAGCACCAGCACGCAGGCGACCGTGATCACCGCCGGATGACCGAATCCGGCGAATGCGTCTGCCGGAGCCACCAGGCCGGCCAGTACGCAGACCAGCAGCGCGCCCACCGCCACCATATCGTGGCGCCAGCGGCCCCACACGAACATGGCCACCGTTGCCACCAGCACTGCAATGATTGCGGCTTGTTCATCCGCCATAAAATTCACCCGCGTTCAGCACTATCTAGTGTTGCGGTGCCGTGGCAAGGCGATGGAAATACCTTGAAACTGGCCCACCTCATGGCCGGGCGCGATGATCCGCAAACGGTTGACCTGGCCGGATTATGCCTCCCCAGGCGCCGCGCAACTCACTCGCCGCGATAAATGAAATCCCGTTTGAATGGATAGTTTGGCTGGCTGCCGTCGACGGCCTTGCCCGCCAGCACCTGCCACAGTTCCATCCAGCCATGGTCGAAGGCATGGGCGGAGCCCGCCATGTAGATGCGCCAGATGCGGTATTTCTGCTCGCCGATCAGGCGGCGCGCCTCGTCGGCATGCGCCTCCAGCCGGGTGACCCAGTGCCACAGGGTCTTGCCGTAGTGCGGGCGCAGGTTTTCGGCGTCCAGGCATTCGAGTCCGCTGCCCGCGGCGGCGCGCAGCACGTCGGAGGCGTGCACCAGTTCGCCACCGGGGAACACGTAGTCCTCGATAAATTCGGCGATGCCGCTGCCGAGGCCGCTGGCGTCGGGTTCGGCCGTGGTGATGCCGTGGTTGAGCACCAGCCCGCCAGGCTTCAATAGTGCAGCAATCTTGTCGAAATAGATACGAAGATGGGGACGGCCGACGTGTTCGAACATGCCGACACTGGCGATCTTGTCGTAGCCGCCGTGCTCGGGCACGTCGCGGTAATCCATCCTGCGCACATCGACCTGACCGGTTAATCCGCGCGCCTCGATTTGCTGGCTGACATACGTGTACTGGTCATCCGACAGGGTGATGCCGACCGCATGCACGCCGTAGCGTTGCGCCGCATGCAGGATCAGTCCGCCCCAACCGCAGCCGATATCGAGAAACCGATCCTCCGGCTTGAGATCGAGCTTGCGGCAAATATGGTCGAGCTTGGCTTCCTGCGCGGCATCCAGGCTCATGTCCGGGGTCTTGAAATAGGCGCAGGAATAGACCCGCCTCGCATCCAGCCATAGGCCGTAAAAATCGTTTGAAACGTCGTAGTGGTACTGAATGTTCCTGCGGTCCTTGGTGCGGGTATGGCGCCACCATTTCCAGCCATCCGATCCGGTTTTCGGTGAGTAATCACCCGCGTTGCACAGGCGATCGCCCAGCGACAGAATGTCGCGGACGTTGCCTACGAGATCGAGATTCCCTTCGACATAGGCCCGCGCCAGCGCACCCAGACTGGGATCGGCCATGGCCTTGAGACTACTCGCCTGATGCAGCCGTACCCGCACAGCGGCATCGGCTGCGTTGCCCACCAACTCGCCATTCCACAATTCGACGACGAACGGCAGCCCGGAGGCCTCCACGCGTCGCCGTACCTGACGAACCAACAGTTGATCCAGCATCATCGCCCCCTCTCAAGCAGGCGGTGCGCGGTTGTGTTACTTTTTTGCCGCCTGATTTTAACTTTAGGACAAATCGAGGACGAGCGCGACGCGGATATTTTCCGCCAGCGTTATCGGTTCAACCCTGTAGGCTTCGTGATCGATTCCCATACGGATCGGACTGCCTGCGCTGGCGGCCGCAATTGAGCTTGCATCGAGCTCGAAGCGCAGGAAATGCACTGCCGAGGTCTTTTCCTCGTTCTCGCGTTCCATATCTTCGTCGGCAATCGCAAAAGCTTTCGCTTGATCGGCCACCTGAACCCACACGCGTTCCTCGATTCCCTTCAGCTTCGCCAGCGCAAGCTTGCGCTCGTCGGGGTCGGAATACTGGATCATCATGGTGGCTTTCCAGTTGCTGCCGTCCGGAACCAGCGGGTTGTAGGCATCGAGTTCGTCCTGGATACCGGATTCCTCGAAGGTGCGCTCGGCGCGCAGCATTTCCTGAATCTGGTAACGCATGGTTTTTTCGTCTTCGAAAATCAGCGTGACGTGGTCGCCCAGTTCGACCATACGGTTCTTCTTGTGCGCCATGACTTCGGCACGCATCTCGGGGCGGACCTTGGCGTAGCCCTCCAGTGTCAACAGGCTGTCACGGGTAATCTGCGGCATGTTGTTCTCCTTGCATAATGTCAGTTGATTTAGAACCCTTCACCACAGAGGCACAGAGAAATCCAACAGACATCGCACTCGCTGCCTGCCGCATATTTTGTTCTTTTTCTCTGTGGTTCAACATGTTTCATTCCAAGCCATAGGCGATGCGCAGCAGCGTGATCGGATGCTGCTTCTGCGCGGTGGATTCGCCCATGCCCTGCAAGATGTGACGCGCGGCAATCGCGCAGTCGGAACTCACGTAGTCCGCTCGTGGCTCGGCCATCTGGCGGAACACCGGCTTGCCGATCTTCATCGACTTGTCGAAGAATTCGCTTTTCACGCCCCAGGTGCCGTCGTGGCCGGAACAGCGCTCGACCATCGTCACGTCGGCGCCGGCGAGCTGCAACGCGTCGCGCGTCTTGTTGCCGATGTTCTGCACCCGCTGGTGGCAGGGCACGTGGTAGGCCACCTTGCCGAGCGGGCTGTTGAAATCGGTCTTCAGCAAGCCGTCGGCATTGCGCGCCATGAGGTATTCGAACGGGTCCCACATCGCGTCCTTCACCGCCTGCACGTCGGCGTCGTGGGGGAACATCAGCGGCAGCTCCTGCTTGTACATCAGGGTGCATGAAGGTACCGGCGTGAGGATCGCGTAGCCTTCGTGCGCCAGCTTCGCCAGATGCGGAATGTTGGTTTCCTTGAGTTTGGCCACGGCATCGAGGTCGCCCAATTCGAGTTTCGGCATGCCGCAGCAGGCCTCCTTCTCCACCAGCGCGGCGGGGATTTCGTTGTGCGCCAAGAGCTTCAGGAGATCGTGGCCGATGCCGGGCTCGTTGTAGTTGACGTAGCAGGTGGCGTAGATCGCCACCTTGCCGGGGGTTTTCCCGCCGGCCTTCACCGCAAAATCGCTGCGCGGCCTCGCGGTGGAACGGAACTTGGCGCTATCGTATTCGGGCAGCTTGCGGTCGGGGTGAATGTGCAGCACGCTGTCGACCATCTTGCGCACCGGCTTGCTTTTCAGGCTGGCGTTGACCGCCTGCACCACCACCGGAATCGAGGCGAGCTTGCCCATCGCATCGGTGCTGGACAGCAGTTTGTCGCGCACGCTGGTGCCGCCCTGCTTGAACTTGACCGCCTTGGCACGCAGCATGGTGTGCGGGAAGTCGAGGTTCCACGGATGCGGCGGCACGTAGGGGCATTTGGTCATGTAGCAGAGATCGCACAGGTAGCACTCGTCGACCACCTTCCGGTAGTCGGCCTTGGCGACGCCATCCACCTCCATCGTCGGCGATTCGTCCACCAGGTCGAACAGGGTGGGAAACGCGGTGCACAGCGACAGGCAGCGGCGACAGCCGTGGCAGATGTCGAAAACACGCTCCAGTTCGTGGTTGAGCTTGTCTTCGCTGTAGAAATCGGGGTTTTTCCAGTCGAGCGGGTGGCGAGTGGGGGCTTCGAGGCTGCCTTCGCGTGTGCTCATACGAACTCCATGGGTGGGTGTGATCACTGGTTATTAAAATCTTCACCACAGAGGCACAGAGGCACAGAGAAAAACCAAAATGGGCACTTCGATATATGTGTACTGTCCGGTGGATAAACCACAGGCAAGCGAATAATCCACTTTTAATCGATTTTCTCTGTGCCTCTGTACCTCTGTGATGCGGGGTCTTACAACAGAAATATAGCGGGCCGAATCGGCCCGCTATTTATCTGGGCCGGATTACGCACCCAGAGTGTCCAGGGTCTTCTGGAACTTGTTGGCGTGCGAACGCTCAGCCTTGGCCAGGGTCTCGAACCAGTCGGCGATTTCGTCGAAGCCTTCGGCACGTGCATCCTTGGCCATGCCGGGATACATATCGGTGTACTCGTGGGTTTCACCCGCAACCGCGGTCTTCAGGTTGTCGGCGGTGGGACCGAAAGGCATGCCGGTAGCGGGGTCACCGCATTTTTCCAGATATTCCAGGTGACCGTGCGCATGGCCGGTTTCACCTTCGGCGGTGGAACGGAATACTGCGGCAACGTCGTTGTAACCTTCCACATCGGCCTTTGCTGCGAAGTAGAGGTAACGGCGGTTGGCCTGCGATTCGCCAGCGAATGCGGCTTTCAGATGTTCTTCGGTTTTCGAGCCCTTGAGTTGCATAACCTGATCTCCTTGATTTACCTATGATTTACATAGACATGCCTTGCGGCGTTGACAATCCATCCCTCTCCTGCTCGCCCAGCCATTTGTTTATAGCAGGCATGCTTGGGGATGAAATAAAATATTTAGACTTAGTCTAATATCTATATGAAGGTTAAACTACTTGTAGTGACGATGTCAACCTTGAACACGATTCAGAATCGATAGGGCCTTATGCGTTTTGACAAAACCAGAACCGATGCCGAATGGCGCGCAGAACTGTCCCCCGAGCAGTACCGTATCCTACGCGAGCACGGCACTGAGCAGGCGTTTACCGGACAATACTGGGACCATCACGAAGCTGGCGAATACTGCTGTGCGGCCTGTGGCACACCGCTATTTTTGTCCACTACAAAATTTGATTCCGGCTCCGGCTGGCCAAGCTTTTATCAGGCGCTGGATAGCAATGCGGTGGCGGAGGAAACCGACAGCCGTCACGGCTTGGTGCGCATCGAGGCGCTGTGCCGCCGTTGTGGCTCTCATCTGGGCCACGTCTTCCCCGACGGCCCTGCCCCTTCCGGAATGCGCTACTGTATCAACTCGGCTGCGCTGACTTTCTGGAAGAAACAGGACTGAATCTTGCACATCTTTGACGCGCAGATCTCGGCGATTACTCCCGCCACGCCCAGCATCCATGCCTTGCGCCTCACCATACCCGATGCCGGCTTTCGGTTCCTGCCGGGACAATGGGTGGACCTCAGCATCGAGGCCGGCGGTGCGACGCACACCGCCGGCTATTCCATCACCACCTCGCCCGTCCATCGGGGCGAGATCGAGCTGGCGATCAAGTCGAGCGGGCATCATCCGGTAGCGCGCTGGATGCACGAGCAGGCACGGGTAGGCGACGCCATTCGCGTATCGCAGGGCCAGGGGCCGTTTGTTTACCTGCCCGAGATGAGCGACAACGTGGTGCTGATCGGCGGCGGGGTCGGCGTCACGCCGCTGCTGTCCATCTTCCGTCACGTGCGCGACACCCGGTTATCGACCCGTGTCCATCTGGTGTACAGCGCGTCGGACAGCCACGAAATTCTGTTCCGTGACGAACTCGATGCCGCCGCCCGCACTCACGACAACCTGCACGTGAGCATTACCGTCACCCAGCCCGACATCCACTGGCACGGCCTCACCGGCCGCATCGATCCAGTCAAGCTGCATGCGCTCGACGTGCCGGACGACACGCTGTATTACCTGTGCGGCCCCAAGGGCATGGTCGAGGACATGAGCGTTCTGCTGCACGACCTGGGCGTGCCGATGAGCCGCATCATTTTCGAGAAGTGGTGGTAGCGCTATCCAGCGTTCGCGGCGACTGCGGAACGCAGCCGCTGTGAACCGCCTCAGTCCCCCAGACGAGTAACGCTGGCCGCCCGCCCCGGCCGCCATTCCCCGTCGAGGCTGACCCATTCGACGCGGTTGCCCATCATGCGTATGACGCCGGGGCGGCGGTTGTCGCCGGTGTCGGAAAACTCGAAGCGGTAATCGCGCAGGAACTGCAACTGGCCGCTGCCGTTGCGCGCAAAACGGGTCCGGCTCAAGGCCACGCTCTCGTCCAGGAACTGCAAGCCGGCGTCGGCACACGTACGGCGACCGACTGCAACGGCCTGCTCACGCACCTGCATGCCGGCGTACCAGTACCAGCCGACTGCACCGAACAGCCCCAGCAGCAGGATTTCCCAGCTCACTGGTCGGCGGAATCGGATTTGACCGGGCTGCGGAATAGTGCCGCCACCTGCCTTTGGGGTCGTGGCCGCACCAGTGCCGGCGGCTCTTCGGCACGCGTCGCTACGCTCGCCTCATACGGCGCATCGAACAACGTATCGCGCGATGCCGCCGGTTTGGCGCGCGGCGCCCGACGCTCGACCGAGCGCTCAACAGGGCGCTCAGCCCGCGGCGGGCGCGGCTGGTACGCGGGCACATCGGCTGCGCCCGGTTCGAAACCGGGAAGGATCACCACCTCGATGGGATTGCCAATCAGTTTCTCGATGTCCTTGAGGTAGCGCGTTTCCGATTCGCTCACCAGCGAAATGGCCTCGCCACTGGCGCCTGCACGGCCGGTGCGGCCGATGCGGTGCACGTAATCCTCGGCATTGTGCGGCAGGTCGTAATTGACGACGAAGGGCAGCGCCTCGATGTCGATGCCGCGCGCGGCGACGTCGGTAGCGACCAGCACGCGCATGGTGCCGGCCTTGAAGGCTTCGAGCGCCTTGATGCGTTCCTGCTGGGTCTTGTCGCCGTGGATGGCATCGGCGTGGATCCCCAGCTTGTTGAGTTCGTTGGCAAGCCGGTTGCAGCCCAGCTTGGTGCCGGTAAATACCAGCACCTGCCGCAGGTCGCGGCTCTTGATCAGATGCGCGAGCAGCTGCCGCTTGCGTTCGTGGTGCACCGGGTGCACCACCTGGGTGACGTTCATCGCGGTTTCATTGCGCGCCACCTCGATGAAGGTCGGGTGGTTGAGAATGCTGTCGGCGAGCTTGCGGATTTCTTCCGGGAAGGTGGCCGAGAACATCATGTTCACCCGCTGCGCCGGCAGCAGCGCAACGATGCGCTTCAGGTCGGGCATGAAGCCCATGTCGAGCATGCGGTCGGCCTCGTCGAGGACGAGGATCGAAACTTTGTCGAGCCGCACATGGCGCTGATTGCAGAGATCGAGCAGCCGTCCCGGCGTGGCGATCAGAATGTCGACGCCGGCCCGCAGCGCCTTGACCTGTTGGCCCTGGCCGACGCCGCCGAAGATGACGGCCGCGCGCAGCTTTAGCTGACGGCCATAGGCGTTGACCCGCTCGGCGATCTGGCCGGCCAGCTCGCGCGTCGGCGCAAGAATCAGCGCCCGCGGCGCGCCCGGTATCCGTGGCGAGGCGTCGAGGAAAAGATTGTTCAGCAGCGGCAACGCGAAGGCCGCGGTCTTGCCCGTGCCGGTCTCGGCCACGCCGAGCAGATCCGTGCCCTGGGTCAGAATTGGAATCGCCTGCACCTGGATGGGTGTGGGCGTCAGGTATTTTTCGGCCTTAAGTGCAAGCCGCAGCGGCTCGGCTAGGCCGAGCGTATCAAAAGTAGGTGTCAAGTAATGTTCCTTGGACGCCCGGCACGCCGCATACGCATGCGGAACCGTGAGGACGCTTGCCTCACCCCACGCGCTGTCTGGGGGCAGACGAAAATCGGGAAATTGTCTCGGGATGAGGCGCCGCACGGGTGCGGCAGCTACGCGCGATCGCGAGCAATCAGTGTGGCTGCAACATGGAGACGGGGCGCCGAACTGTCAAGAAGAGATGCCGGACGGCGTAAACGGCGCCTTGTGACGATTGGCGTTAACTTGCGACCTTATTAACCGCCGATTGGCGCCCAGAGGGATTGTCCGCGCCACAATTCGTTGTCACGCTAGGGGACCGGCGATTGGGCCGGCGAGCGCGAACCGAAGGCCTCCATAGAATGCTGCATGTGCCGCCACTCGTTTCCACCCTCACGATTGGCCTCGTGCTCGCCTTCGCCCTCGGGCTGGTCGCCCACCGCCTCAAGCTGCCGCCGCTGGTGGGCTATCTGATTGCCGGCGTTGCCATAGGCATCGCCCCGGGCGTCGGCGCGGATCAGAACATCGCCAACCAGCTGGCCGAGGTCGGCGTCATCCTGCTGCTGTTCGGCGTGGGGCTCCATTTCTCCGTCCAGGATCTCCTGTCCGTCCGCGCCATCGCCATTCCCGGTGCCGTTGTGCAAGGA
>DATKUP010000078.1:0-1913 GCA_035530575.1 Thiobacillus sp.
TCGCTGGGGATGGGGATGGTCACCCCCGGCACGCCGTCGTCCATCTCCTGCTCGAGCTGGATGTCGGTAAAGATGACGCCTTCTCCGGGCAGGTAGGCGTTGCTCACGCCGCGCAGGATATAGTTGCCCGTCAGGTTTTCACGGTCTGTGGCAAGCGTGCCGATGTTCACCACGCGCTGTGGCGCGATGTCGCAGTACCGCCAGTTGCCCGCCAGCGCAAAGTCAATCTCGAACTCGGGGTTGAGCGCGTTGAGGTGGCGCCCACAGGTTATGTTCAGCGCGGCCTGGCTGGTGATGGCAAGGGACGTTGATTCCTGCCGCGTGCCACGGTAGCGGTCGAACAGGCCGGGCGCCCGTGACAGCTTGGGCGTCACGGCCCCTGCGGCATAGATCAGCCCCCCACACTCCACGGCGTTGACGCGCGACTGGTTGAACTGGCGCACCGTGGCCTGGTCGAGCCAGTCTTCTTGCTGCATCGTCCACAGCGTGTCCACCGTGCCGAACGCCTGTTCCTGCGCGTCTATCTCGCAGTGGAACCGCCCGTACTTGTCGCACAGCAGGCGCGCGAACAGCCGGTCGTAAAGGAAGCCGTTGAGCGTCGAGTACATATCGCCCTCGAGAAAGTCCTGGGCGTAGACTTCGATGGTGCTGTCCGTCTGGTACAGGTCGGCAATCAGGTTCAGCGTCGTGTGCCAGGTGGTGTAGTAGTGAACCGCCCGGTCCACCGTCAGGTCAGGCGTGTCGATCCACGTTGTTCCCGCGTCGTCGTTCTGGATGACGATGGGGTAGTTGTGGTACATCGCAGCCTCGGCGCCCGGCGATGCCACGTCAAAGGTCACGTCGCCCGTTTCTGGGTCGGTGCGGATTGTGTCGTTGATGATGCGCCCGACCAACAGGATATTCTCGCGGTCGACAATTGGCCCCAGGCTGTCGTCCTCCACGTCGCACCCGCTCATGTAGGTGTCTTCCGTGAACAGCACCACCAGCGCCTCGGGCATGATGTTGTAGTGGCTTGCCTCGCTGGCGAACACCGTGATGGACGTGCGCCAGTAGCCCTGGTCAAAGGTCGCGGCGACAGGCCCGGCCATCTCAAAGTCGGTGATGGGTTCGGCGTTCTCTGGGTCGCCTACCTGTGTTTGCCCGGGTCGGCGCAGGGTGAACACATAGCGAATACCACGCCTATAGGGCAGCGTTGTGGCGTTGCCGTTGCCGTCGTCCACCTCGAGCTTGACGCGATACCCGCGCAGCCCAGAGATGGCGTCTACGGTCTGCCAGCCGGGCGTCTCCGCCGCGCTGTTCCACGCCCCGCCGGCGTGGTCGGTTTCGCCCTCGCTCGTCCAGGTCGTGATGGCCTCGGCGGGTGCGGTGGCATAGCTGTCGGCCCAGTCAAAGTAGAACTGTGCCGAGTCTGTGCCAACCTCGACGAACTTGACGGCGTGCGGCCCCATCACCGGGACGGGCGGCATCATCGCCAATCGGCGGTCGGCATCGGCGGCACCCAGGTCATCCCATTCGATGTCGTAATCCTTGTACCACACGACATCGCCGCCGCTGACCTCGATGCGCCCATATCGCTGCCGGAAGCGGAACTCGTCTAGCACGACCAGAAAGTCGTCGTTTGCTACGTGCCCGCGCACGTCCGAACTGGTGGAGATGTTCAGCGTGACCGTGGCCGGGCCGACCGTCTGGTCGCCGCGCACGTAGCATACGGCACTGTCCCACGCGCCGTAGGACGAGCCAATGAGCACCGTCTGCCCATCCAGCAGGTCCACACCGGCGCTGCCGCCGTCTACCGTCAGGCTTGCTTCTGGGTCATCTGTCGGTGCGCCGTCGATGCGACACGACCAGTCGTACCCCGTCCACGTCGTCGGGGTCGCCGCCAGCGTGTACTGCGGCTGCTGGATGACGAGGTA